>NZ_DATBDV010000005.1:0-80922 GCF_036269755.1 Sphingomonas sp.
GGGGCGCCCCCACCACCGCTTCGCGGTCCCCCTCCCCGTCCCGGGGAGGATTTAGGCGGCATCTCGCGATCAGTTCCACGCTCCACAACGCGCCGGCCGCATCCGGCAGCAGCTCGCCATCGAGCTCCTGACGCCCGAGCCGCGAGCCTTCGTAGAGCTCGGTCACGCGCTGCTTGTACGCGGCCGAGATGTGCGGGTTGGCGCGGGTCGGGCCGCCGGTGACGACCGAGCTCTTCTCGGCCATGATCGCGCTCAGCACCGGGCCGGGGCGCGGGGTGGTGGTGACGAGCGTTTGCGGAGCGAGGCCGAGGCGCAGGCCGAGCTGGAGCATGTCCCAGCTGTCCTGCGGCTTTTCCCACTTGGCGAGTTCGTCGCACCACGCGGCGTGATGCTCCGGGCCGCGCAGCATTTCGGGCGACGCGCCGGAGAACAGGATCGCCTCCGCGCCGGTGCGGAACTTGAGGCGGCGAAGGCTCGGGTGCCATTCGGTCAGCCAGGCATCGGCGACGGTGAGCAGCCCGCTGCGCCCCTCGACCATCACGCGGCGCGCATCCTCCAGCGTCGCGCCGATCAACGCGATGCGCAGGTCGGCGGGGCCGAGCGCGATCAGCCGGGTCACCCAATGCGCACCAGTCAGCGTCTTGCCGAACCCGCGCCCGGCCTTGAGCACCCAGGTCGACCAGGGGGTGCCGTCGGGAAGGCCTTCGGGCGGGTGCTGGCCGTGATGCGCCCAGCTCGTCCAGTCGCGGTCGAGCGAATCGCCCTCCTGCTCGCCGAGCATCCGCACCGCCTGCTCGCGCAGATGCGGCGGGAGCGAGCCGAGATACGCGGCGATGTCGAGGTCGGGCGGGAGCAGGCGCTCAGGCTTCATCGGGCACCGGTGCGGGGAGCGCGCGGCGCGCCGCCTCGATCGCTTCGAGCTTGGTGAGGATCGATTCGCGGACCTGGTCGAGGCTGCGCGGGCGCGCGCGCCAGCCGGGGCGGCGCCCTTCGCCCTTGACGCTGGCGCGGTGCAGCCCGAGCACCGCGATGGCGTCGCGCACGGTCATTTCGGGGATCGGCGTGTCGGGATCGGGCACGAGGCCCTCCATCGCGTCGGCGGCGCGGCCGACCAGCGCCATTTCGATGCGGGCATAGCCTTGCGCGAGCGCGGCCTGCCAGCGTTCGGCGAACACCGGGTCGGCGCTGCGGCGGCGGTAGATCGCTTCCTTGCTGAACCCGCAGGCGGCGGCGGCGGCGGTGACGTTGCAGCTGGCGGCGAGGTGATCGAGGAATTTCGCCTCGGCCTCGTCGGTCCAGCGGTGGCCGGTGATGGTGACGACCTGCGGCCCGTCCTTGCCGTGTTTGACTCGCGTGCTGCCGCTGCGTCCGTCGCTCGCCGAGCCCATTGCATTCTCCCGTCAGGCGGTTATGTGTTCTCCTTTTGTTTCACGCGAAATCCTACATTGCAAGGATTCCGTGGGGCGTGGGCGTGGGCGTGGGCGTGCGCTTGGGGGCGGGGCGCGGCTCAGTGATCGCTGCTGTACACCGCGATGCTCGGCGCGACCGGATCGAGCAGCACCCAGAGCGCGATGCCGAGCGCTGCGGCGAGCAGGAGTGCTGCGGCGAGGTCGCTGCGGCGGCGTGCCACCGGCGGGGTCAGCGGGAGCAGGAGCAGCGCGCTGACGCCGAGCGGGAGCGCCGCGATCATCGGCGTCTTGGGCCCGACCGCCTCGAGCAGGAAGAAGCCGAAGCCGAGCATGTAGCCGACCCCGAGCATCGCCGCGACGGCGCTGGCGATCACGCCGGTGGTCGTGCCGAACCAGCGCCAGCTCGCCGCCGCCAGCCCGCCGAGCATCAGCGGCACCGCGAGCGGGTACGCCGCGGTCGGCGCGGTCGCCTGGGCGAGGATCGCGAGCAGCACGAGCGGTAAGGCCGCCCCCGCAATGCTTCCCGCGTTCGGCCGCAGCCACCGCCCGCGCGCCACCACCAACGCCGCGAGGCAGACGAGCAGCGCCTGCGCCTCGAGCCGCGGGATCGCCGCGAGCCGGTCGTAATAATTGACCGCACCGCCCGCGCCCGAGACGAGGTTGACCAGCCACAGCAGCAGCCCCGCGCCGAGGATCAGCGCGAGCATCGCCCCCGCGCCGGTCGCGACCTCGCCCAGCGTCCCGCGCCGCCACGCCGCGCCCGCATAGCCCGCGACGCCGACCAGCAGGATCAGCCAGCCGACCCATGCCGCATAGCTCACGAACACCAGCCCGAATGCGTCGAAGAACACGCGATCGGGCGCCGCACCCGGCAGCGCCGGCGCCGCGAGCAGCCCGCGAGTCAGATCGAGCACTTGCCGCCCCATGTCCTGCAACGCGCCGTGGTCGAGCGCATCCGGAGTCGCGGTCGGCGAATGATATTGCGACGGGCGGCCGATGAACGCGTAGTTGAACCCCGGCACACCGAGCCGCTTCGCCACCGTGTAATCGGTCGAATTGGGCAGCTTCTTGTAGATGAACACGCTGAGCGAGGTCGCGACCGGCCGCGCGACGCTGCGCCGCATCAGGTCGATCATCGCGCCATTGTCCGCGCCGGTCTCGAACATCTGCGCGCGGCCGCCGCCGCCGCGAGTCTCGAGGTTGACGATCACCCCGACATGCCCGCGGCGCGGGTCGCTCGCGAAGAACGCCTTCACCCCCTCCAGCCCCAGTTCCTCGCCGTCGGTCAGCAGCACCATCAAGTCGCGCGCCGGCTGATGCCCGCCGGCGCGGATCGCACGCACCGTCTCGAGCAGCGACACCACACCCGCGGCGTCGTCCGCAGCGCCCGGCGATCCCCACACGCTGTCGTGATGCGCCATCAGCAGCACCGCCGGCGCCGAGCGGTCGCGTCCGGGCAGGACCGCAACGATGTTGGTCAGCGGCGGCGTGGCGTCGGACTTGCTCCAGTTCGCCAGCCGCTTGGCGCCTTCGTCGTCCATCGTGCCGGTCGCCTCGGCAACCTCCATCCCCATGCCGCGCAGACGCTGGATCAGGTAGGCGCGCACCGCGGCGTCCTCGGCGCTGCCGGTCGGGTGCGGCGCTCGGCCGATCACGCGGTCGTCGGTCATCGCGCGTGCAGCGGAGAAGTCGGTCGCGGGCGCATCCGTCCCGGCCGGCCCCGGCGGCGTCGTCGCCACCACCGCCAGGATCACCGCGCCGACGATCGCCGCCAGCAACGCCCACCAGTTCCGCATCCGCCCGCTCCTCTATTTTCGGCGCACGCTAGGGGCGCACGCGGCGGCGCACAACAATCGTCTCCGCTTCGGTCGCATCGCCTTGTCGCGCCCGCGCGCTTGTGCCGATGACGGCGGCATGGATGTGCCCCAGTCCCCTGCCCCCGGTGACGTCGTCACCGCGTCCGAACTCGTCCGCCGGTTCGGATGGTGGCGCGAGCGCGCGCTCGTATCGCCCGTCTACGTCCTCCACCGCGGCAAGCCGCGGCTGGTGCTCGCTTCGGTCGAGCTGATCGAACGGCTGTGCCGGACGCACCAGCCCGAAGGCGACGAGGACCGCCGACTCACCGCCCTGCTCGACGGTTCGCCCGACATGATCGTGATCGCCCACCCAACGGGCGCGATCGTCGCTGCCAGCCGATCGGTCCGCGCGCGGTTCGGCGACGATGCCGCGCCCGGTGCCCCCGTCGCAGCGCTGGTCGCAGCCGATGCAGCGGCGGCCTTGCTCCAGTCGATCGGCCGCGTCGCCGAATTCGCGCTGGCGGAGACGGTCGAACTGACCCTCGCCGGCGAACCGGCGCGCCCGGTAACGCTGGCGATCGCGCCGCATCCCGACGGGGTCGCGCTGTTCGGACGCGACGCCGCGCATGCCGTGGAGGATCGCGATTCGTTCGACCAGACTTTTGCCATGTCCTCCGGCGCCGCGGTCGCGCGGATCGACGAGCACGGCTTCCTCGACGGCCCGCACACCACGCTGTCGGCGCTGACCGGCGTCCCGGGCCCGATGCTGTCGTCGATGCGGCTGGTCTCGCTGTTCGCGCTTCCCGCGCGCGCCGAAGTCGCCGCCGTCATCGCCGCGGTCGCCACCGACGGCACCCCCCGAGCGGTCTCGGCGCCGTTGCTCACGCAGGACGAACCGCGCCAAGTCACCGCTTCGTTCGCCCCGCGCCGCCGCGGCGACTGGATCCGAGGCGTCGTCGCGCTGATCGTAGCCAGCGCTCAGGCGGACGACTCTTAGTCGCAGCGCTTTACCCGACGCCCAACCGGGGTCATGCGAACCACGTCTGCTTTGCGCCCCAATGCCGGTCGTACAGCTCTGCCTTGAGCGATCCCGAAAGCGGTCGTTGAACTAACACCGATTGCTTATGTCCTAGCGAAGATCGGCAGCGAACCGAATCCTGGAGAATGGAGCGTTCTCTGATCGATTGATGGTGGTCGGAAGCAGGCTGCATACCACCTTTTAGAATATTGTTGACGAAGGAGAATGATCAACAATGGCGAGGCGCGGAAGAGAGCAACATCCGTGGACGAACCAGCCGGGCAGGCTGGTGATTCATGATAACCCCTACGACATTCTTGCGAAGCTGAACTGGGAGGCGAACGAGTTCGAGCTCAAGCGCGCCGATCCCGAAAAGCCGATCGACGTTGATGGTATGGTCTATCTTCTGCAGAACGCCTGCATCTCGACCGCATCACTCGTCGAATGGCTTGAGAAAGCCGCGCACGCCGAGGCGCGCAGTCAAGGAAGACAAATTGACATAGCGCTGTTCGATAAAGAGGTCCTGACCTGGTTACCGGACCTCGCGTTGGCAAGGGCGATCGCCAACACGTTCAAGCATGCGACCTACCGAGACGAGGGATGGGGTGACGCCGAAGTCAGGCTGGAAGTTCTCTTCTCGGCCGAGCAACTCCAACGGCTGAAGGTTGCGGAAGGCACCGAGGGCTTTGCCGCTCTCTATGAGGAAGAGGCCGCCGAAGTAGATTTCGCGCTTACGTTCGTGCGCAACCACGACAAGCACCAGCTTGCTGCCGGCGTTTTTGTGGTCGGTCTTGCCCATGGGGGGCTTCGACTTCTCGACCACACCTTCCAGGAGTTCGATCGCTTCTTCGCCAGCAAGACGTGACGGCAAGCGCGGGCGATTGAATGCGACGCCATCACCGGAGCTAATTTTTGGTGGGTTACCGTGGTCGCCAGTCCCTGCCGCTCATAGACATCCCATATTCTCGGCCGACGTCTTGTTGCAGGGTGGGCGTTTTAATCGCTATCCTCGGGACGATGCCCAGGCCGAAACAAATGCCTCCACGCGCCCCTCTCACCAAGGAGCAGATCGAGCTAGCAAGCTACCTCGGCAGCCCCGAGCATAAGGTGAAGCGCTTCTGGGGCGGATTGCCGCAGGCGTGGATCGGTCCCGATGGCAAGGCAAAGCGGCCAAAAAAGCAGAAGACCAATATTTGCCACCGGACGACCGAGGAAGAGCGGGATGAAGCAAGCGGCTGGGTGCAGGCAGCGCTGAGCGCGGGACAGCTTCGCTTTTGCGACGGCGATGGTACTTTTCCGAAACATATCTGGTATCGAGACAAGGAAGGGCAGTTCTGGTTCGGATTCGCTGTCAATCAGACGGCAGGAACATATAAGGGCTGGCCCATCACTGAGGCTGAGAAACTTGAAGCATTCGATTGAATGGCTGGACGATGCGGAGAACGCCGTGCCCGAGGAGCGCGCGACGGTTGGAGACCTGCGTCTTTGGCTCAACGGGCAGAATGTCACCACCCATATCAGCGGCAGCGATCTTGATGACCATGTGACGGTCGCGCTGTTCGGGTTGGTCAACGGCTTGGCTCATGACTGGTGGACGATCTTCGGATCGCGCGACCGAGAGTTTTCGCTGCGCCGCTATCGCACTGGCTACCTATTGCCCGATGTCCGCTTCTATTTCGACGGCGCCGCCTTTGAAGTGAGTGCGCATGAATGCGCCTATGTCGATCCAGATCTCCGGTTCCTGAGCGGGACGCAGGAGGTCCTCAGCCGGGCGGATGGTGAAGCCTGGCTGGGTGGACTGATTACCGACACGCTGGCGCGATTAAAGGATCGCGGCCTGCCAACGAACAGCGCGGCGATCCGGTGGGAGCGGGTCCAGTCCTCGCGCCGCTCCCGGGAGCGGTTCTTCTGCGAGGCGGCCGGGAGCCTCGGCCTCGATCCTTATAATATCGCCGACAAGCTCGCCGGATTTATCGAAAGCGCGGAATTGGTCTTCGACGATGAGCCGCTTATCGAGTTCGTTAGCGACGCCGCGAATGTCGATCAGGCCCGGCTCATCGGCTGGGTCGAGAGGATGATGCGGATCAAGGGGCACCAATATCGGCTCGCCGAACTTCGCCCGATCGTCGACCAGCTCGCCAGAAACGCGCAGCCGCACGCGAGCGGGCAGGCCTGGGCTATAGGCTATCGGCGCGCCCGCGCGATGCGCCGCGCGCTCCACCTCAAACCGTCCCAGGCATTTGCTAGCTTCATCGAGTTGGCCGAGAAGCTTGGGTCGAAGAACTTTACGCTTGCACCCAAGGTCGACGGGATTAATGCCCTGCGGCGGGAAGGTGCGCACGGAATCAATGTCCATATCCGGAACCACGGCGAGCGCGATTTCGCACCGTCGATGCACCTTTTTGCACTGGCTCGGGCGGTCGGCGACGCTGCCTGTTTTCCGTCTGAGGAAGCCGCGCCGATCAACAGCCTGCAGAATGCCTATCGTCAGGCAGCCGGTCGCGCTTTCGCCGCTGAATTCCTCGCGCCCATCGACGAGATTCAGTCGATGCGGGCGGACGACAAGGACCAATATACGATCGCCAGCACCTTCAGCGTGGCTCCGCAGGTCGTCTATCACCAGCTCGAGAATAAAAAGCGCATCGCCCAAGCCTGCGCCTGAGCAATAGACCTCACGCAGCGATTGCGGTTACCCGCCCGAAATGCCTGGATCACGGCCATTAGCCCCGCGGAGATATATCGGCGCGTTGGGTAGCTGCCCGGCCGCTATCAGCCTTGCAATGGCCGGTTTTGGTGGGAGCGGACTTCCCACAGCCCAAACGGAAAGGCGTGAGTTGGTCGGGACCTCCCGGTGTGAACCATCAGCCAGCAGCGGCAGCAATTACATCAATCGTCTGAAAGCCGCCTGTCTGAAAGCGGCCCAGAATTCCGCCTAATTACGAAGAGCTTCTATTGTGGCAGCTTTCGGGCGCGCCTCACACCATCGTCGACGACACTGTGAGGCCGATGCTCTTAGGACCTTGCATTGGATTCATTAGCTCCCCAAATGCCGCAATGCGCGGATGCAAGCTCGATCGCCAACGCGCCTTGAATCTCTCGCCCGATGGGATCGTTGGGTGGCCGGTGCATTTATTAGATGCGCCAGCATCGAGCCGCTCAACGCTCCGGATTCGGAGCCGAAAAATGAGCAAATTGAGCTCTTTTGCGTTCAAAATCGGACATGACGTTCTCGTGTCCGTGGTTGTTGTACTTATCTTGAGCATCTTTAAATAAGTGGTGGAGCCCCGCTCGCCTATGCCAGCGGGGCTTTTCACGTGCTAGGCTTATAAAGCAGGTTGTTTGCCCTAGTCCGCTTCCTACGCCGGGCCACCGAAAGCCGTCAGACCGCAACCGGCCCACGAGCCGACCCGAAGCCACGACCCTTGCGACATGCTTAAGCTCGCATAAACCGGGTCTTTACGCGCTTCGGTATAGTCCTTGCCCCACAAAGCCCGAAATCCGTTGGGCAGATGGGGAAGCATGCCAGTCGAAACCGTCCCGTTCGATCGCCGTCCTGGCAGCTGGAGCGTGCTTGCCACGCTCGCCGATGCCGACGGCAGCGCGCATCACCCGTACGTCCAGGCGATGTGTGCGCCCAAGGCGACGACTCGCGACCTCGCCGATGCGATCCACTTGCTGTGCGCGTTGCACGGCCGCCATCCTGGGGTGATCGATCATGCCCTGTCGCATGGCCCCGGCGCGGTTGCCGAATCGTGGCTCGAGGAAGCCGCGTCGGCGTTTGCCGAGGAGCGCGCGTTGCTCGCGCGGCTGACCGCCGCCGCCGGCCCGATCCCTTCCACCCCCGGCCAGGCCGAATCCGAAGCCGCGGTCACCGCGCAATGCCGCGCGCTGGACATGCTCGCGCAATCCGACCGCACCGGCTGCGCGATGGGCGCGACGATCGCGCTGGCGCTCGATTGGCGCGCGGTCCGGCGCTTGCTCGACGCGGCAGCCGAGCGTGCGGGGTTCGGCGCGCTGCCGTCGACGCTGCCGCTCGACGCCGAGACCGAGACTCTCGCCGCTGCGCTCGCGGCCGATCCCGCAGTCGAGCGCGCGATGAGTTTCGGCGCGCAGCAATTGCTCGCGCAGCACCGCGCGCTGTGGGACTTGGCCGACGCCAGGAAGAGCGCGCGCGACCGCCACTGAGCGCCGCCTTCAGGTAAGCGAGAGCACGCGGCCGGTCACGGCGTTGGCGCGCGATGCGTAGGTGACCTGGCCCGACGCGTCGGCGGGCATGCGGGCGCGCAGATGCCGCTGGATCGCGGCGCGATCGTCCGCGCCCAACGGGCTGCCTGCCGAGATCATGCCGAGCGCGATCTGGACCGACGCCCAGAAATCGTCGAAATCCGCGAAGCTGCGCGACACGGTGATCTCGCGCGTGGCGACATCGCTCAGCCCCGCTGCGACCCAGCAGGCACGCAACGCGTCCATCCGCGAAACCTCCGCGCTCGGCGGCAGCATCGGCGAAACGCCGAGCGCGCGCAGCTCGTCCTGGAGCGGCGCCATCGGGAAGCCTTCGGGCTCGAGCAGATCCCAGACATAGGCCGAGATCGTCCCGCCGGGCTTCACCACGCGCCGCATTTCGGCGACGCCCTGCGCGGGATCGGGGACGAAGAACAGCACCAGCGCCATGACCGCGGCGTCGAAACTGTCGTCGTCGAACGGCAAAGCGGTGGCCCCGCCGCACCGGAACTCGGCCACGCCCGCCGTGTGCCGCGAGCGCGCGAAGTCGAGCTGGCCTTCGGAAGGGTCGACGCCGACCACCCTGGCGGGGGCGCAGCGTTCGACCAGCAGCTCGGTGAACGCGCCGTTGCCGCACCCGACGTCGATCCAGCTTTGGCCCGCCGGCGGCGCCAGCCAGGCGAGGAATTGCTCGCCGACGAGGCGGCTCCACACCCCCATCATGCGCTCGTACGCCGCGCCGTCGTCGAACCGTATCTGGTTTTCGCTCATTGCGAACTCCCCTCTTTGCCATGGAGGATCGCCGATATCCCGGTGCGAGGCAATCGCGCTCGACGCTCGGCGTCGCGAATCGGCGCACACGGCTAGGGCTTGCGCGCGCTCGACCCCCTGCCTAACCAAACCCGACATTCGAAAAAGCCGGGACCGTCCATGATTCGCTTTGCAGGCACCGAAAGTTACGTCGCGACCGAGGACCTCAAGGTCGCGGTCAACGCCGCGGTGACGCTGCGCCGGCCGCTGCTGGTCAAGGGCGAGCCTGGGACGGGCAAGACCGTGCTCGCCTACGAGATCGCCAAGGCGGTCGGCGCGCCGCTGATCGAGTGGAACGTCAAGTCGACCACCAAGGCGCAGCAGGGCCTGTACGAATATGACGCGGTGGCGCGGTTGCGCGACGGCCAGCTCGGCGACGAGCGCGTGCACGACATTTCGAACTATATCCGCCGCGGCAAATTGTGGGAGGCGTTCACCGCGCCGGAGGTCCCCGTCCTGCTGATCGACGAGATCGACAAGGCCGACATCGAGTTCCCCAACGATCTGCTCCAGGAACTCGATCGCATGGAATTCCATGTCTACGAGACCAAGCAGACGGTGCGTGCCGTGGAACGCCCGATCGTCGTGATCACCTCGAACAACGAAAAGGAACTGCCCGACGCGTTCCTGCGCCGCTGTTTCTTCCACTATATCAAGTTCCCCGACCGCGAGACGATGCAGGCGATCGTCGACGTGCATTTCCCGGGCATCCAGAAGATCCTGGTGTCGAAGGCGATGGACATTTTCTACGACGTTCGCGACGTGCCGGGGCTCAAGAAGAAGCCGTCGACCAGCGAATTGCTCGACTGGCTCAAGCTGCTGCTCCACGAGGACATGCCGCTCGACGTGCTCCAGAACCGCGACCCGACCAAGGCGATCCCCCCCTTGCACGGCGCGCTGCTCAAGAACGAGCAGGACGTGATGCTGTTCGAGCGGCTGGCGTTCATGGCCAAGCGCCAGCAGGGCGGCGGAGTGCGGCCCTAAGGTCGGGCGGCGCCGCAACCGCCGCGCCGGATCCCTATTCCCCCCAAGCGGCTCGCCGCGCGCTTACTCGCGCGCGGGCGCGCCCGAATATTGGTTGGTACGCCGGCCGGTGAACTGGATTCGAGTCAGCATCGGCATCGGCTGGTTCTTCGGCCCGACCGCACTCCACCACAAAGGCAGCGACTTGAACGCGAACACCTCGTCGAAATCGGTCGCCGTAGCGCCGGCGTCCATCGCTTGCGTCCCGAGCCGGTTCTGGAACCACTTCATCCACAGCGCCGATCCCGGCGCCGGCGAACAGATATTGGGGGCGCCGCCCTTGACCGGCTTGCCGTCATTCCCGCAGGCGAGGAACGGCGGGTTCGACTGTCCCTTGGGCGGCGGGAAAGACGGCAGCAGGAAGGTCGGGAACGCATGGTTAGCGGCGTTCCATTGCGACGTGCTGTGGCAGCTCATGCAGCCCGAATCGGGCGCGTTGGGCAAGACCTTCCCGTTGACCGCGATGGCGTTGGTCGCGCCGTCGTTCGGGCCCGACAGCCGACCGCCGAACCCCAGGGTTTGAGTCGCGTAAAGCGGCGCGGCGGGGTTGATCCAGTTCTCGGTCAGCGTCGCGGTCGACGAGGTCGCCTGCGGATCGTTGCCCCATTGCGCGCCGAGCGGCACCATCTTGTCCCAGATATCGCCCGGACGCGTCGAATCGTAGACCAGGGTCATGAACACCCAGCCGGTCTTCGGCGCCGACTGGCTGTCCTTCACGACGATGTCGAACTGCGCGATATAGCCTGGAACGACGGTCGGGGCGGCAGGGACGTCGGCGTTGCAGTCGATCGGAATGAACATGTTCCATTGCTGCGCGCCGGTCATCGCGTCCCACCAGCCGGTCGGTTGGTTCGGGTCGATCGACTGGAACAGCGCCGCCTTGACGACGATCGCGCCCTCGGCGAACTGGAAATTGGCGGTCTGGACGTTGGGCCGCATCGCGGTTTTGCCCCACACGCTGTACAAGGATGCCGCCGCGCGCTTGTCGTAATAGGTCAGCACGCGCGTATCGAACGACGCGCGCAACCCGGTATTGGGAAAGAAGCTGGGGCCGAACGCGCCCGCGCAATAGGTGCCTTGCAACGGATCGCGCAGGCTGCCGACCCATGGCTCGTTATACCAGCCCGCGGCGGCGGCATCGAAGCCGCTGCCCTGGGCGATCAGCGCGCGCGCGTTGGTGGCGACGGCGGCCTTGAGCGCTTCGGCATAAGCCGGCGCGTTCTTGGTGGTGATCAGCCCGTTGCCGATCGCCGTCCGCCATGGCGCATTGGTGATCGGCGGCAGCGGCGCCGTCGGCCAGTCGTGGCTCAGCGTGAAGGTGGTCATCCCCGGCGGCGGCACGCTGCCGTCGCTGTTCTGGAACGGCGTGGCACCGCGCAGCGCCGCCATCCGCACATTGGCGGCGGCGCCCAGCGACTTGCTCGCGGTCTGCGAATACGTCGCGTGCCAGGCAACGAACGATCCCGAAACCAGCATCGACGCGACCAGATATTTGCTGAACCTGCCCATGATCTGCCTCCCTGTCTTCACAGTCGTACTTCGTCACGACTTAGAGGCACAGCATCACGACGATGATCAGAAAAGATAAGCGCGCAAACTCTATTTGGTCAAGCTTGGATTTTACCTCATCATCCATTGCCGATCCATCGGCAGCCCTCGCCGCCCGCGAAACCCGGTCAACGCCGCGTTAGGGATATCCGCCAACGCTATCGTCAACCATGCCGCCTTATCCGGGTCGCGGCATGAGGGGCGGGACCATCCTTTTCTGTGTGACGACGGCGATCCTTGCTGGGATCGCGACGCTCCCCGCGCAAGCCAGCTCGCTGCTCGATTATGTCGGCCAGTGCGTCCCGTTCGCGCGCGCGGCTTCGGGCATCCAGATCTATGGCGACGCCTGGACGTGGTGGGACCAGGCGGAGGGCCGTTACAAGCGCGGCGATGCGCCCCGGGTCGGTGCCGTCGCGGTGTTCCGCAAGACCAGCCGGCTGCCGCTCGGCCATGTCGCGGTGATCAGCCGCGTGATCGACAGCCGCGTCGTGATGGTGACCCACGCCAATTGGTCGCGCCAGAACGGCGAGCGTGGGCATGCCGAGCAGGACGTGACGCTGACCGACGTCAGCCCCGACAATGACTGGAGCGAAGTCCGCGTCTGGTACCGCGACGCCGAAGGGCTCGGCTCGACCACCTTCCCGCTTTACGGGTTCATCTATCCGGCGACGACCGACGGATCGCGGGTAAAATCGGCGCCGGAACTGACCAGCAGGCAACCCGACTATGTCGGTGCGCTGATCGACGCGTATCGCTGAATTCTCCTCTCCCGCTTGCGGGAGGGGCCGGGGGTGGGCATGTCTCAAGCAGACAAGTTATACAGGCCCACCCCTAACCCCTCCCGCAAGCGGGAGGGGAACGAAAGCCAGCGATGTTCTTCAACTTCCTAGACGAGCTTCGCGCCGCCGGCATTCCGGCGAGCCTGAAGGAGCACCTCATCCTGCTCGAGGCGCTCGACAAGGACGTGATCGGCCGCACGCCCGAGGATTTCTATTACCTCAGCCGCGCGGTGTACGTGAAGGACGAGGGGCTGCTCGATCGCTTCGATCAGGTGTTCGCCAAGGTCTTCAAGGGAATCGCGACGAGCTATGGCGCGCAAGCCGCGGAAATCCCAGCCGATTGGCTCAAGGCCATCGCCGAAAAGTACCTGACGCCCGAGGAAATGGCGGCGATTCAGTCGCTCGGTTCGTGGGACGAGATCATGGAGACGCTCAAGCAGCGGCTCGAGGAACAGGAAAAGCGCCACCAAGGCGGCAACAAGTGGATCGGCACCGGCGGGACCTCGCCCTACGGCAATGGCGGCTACAACCCCGAAGGCGTGCGGATCGGCGGCGAGTCGAAGCACGGCAAGGCGCTCAAGGTGTGGGATCAGCGCGAGTTCAGGAACCTCGACAACACCCGCGAGCTCGGCACGCGCAACATCAAGATCGCGCTGCGCCGCCTGCGCCGTTTCGCGCGCGAAGGATCGGCCGACGAGCTCGACATGGACGCGACGATCGAGGGCACCGCGCGGCAGGGCTGGCTCGACATCCATATGCGGCCCGAGCGGCACAATGCGGTCAAGCTGCTGCTGTTCCTCGACGTCGGCGGATCGATGGACCCGTGGGTCAAGCTTTGCGAGGAATTGTTCTCGGCCGCGACCTCGGAGTTCAAGAACATGGAGTTCTTCTATTTCCACAATTGCCCGTATGAAGGCGTGTGGAAGGACAATCGCCGCCGGTTTGCCGAGCGCACGCCGATGTGGGACGTGCTCCACAAGTTCGGCCACGACTACAAGCTGGTGCTCGTCGGCGACGCGTCGATGAGCCCGTACGAGATCACCCATCCGGGCGGGTCGGTCGAGCATTTCAACGAGGAATCGGGCGCGGTGTGGATGCACCGGCTGACCAATACCTATCCCGCCGCGGTGTGGCTCAACCCGATCAAGGAAGAGCAATGGGGCTATTCGCAGTCGATCAAGATCATGCGGGAACTGGTCAACGACCGCATGTACCCGCTGACGCTGGCTGGGCTGGATGATGCGATGCGCGAGTTGACGCGGAAACGGTGAGGGTCAGCCGCAGAGCGACGCCAGTTTCGCCTCGAATTTCGCCGCCAGCGCGAGCCGGCGGGCGCGCGCTTCGACCGTCAGCGCGGTGCGTGCGGCGACTTGCTCCTGCGCCAGGCGGCGCGCGTAAAAACGAATGTCCGATTCCATTGGGCTGGTCCCCGCCCCGCGATTCCCTGAGCTTGATCCATGTCAGGTATCGAAGCGAATGCACCTGCTTTGGGACTAAGCGACAGCGACTCGCGCCAGAGCGTTGGAATGACTCGGATTTCGGTCACTTTCCCTTGGCGATACGCCGCGCAATGGCGTTGCGCTCGCTCACCGCGCCGTCGAGACCGTCGCTCGCATAGAGCGCGCGGAGATACGCCGTGTCGGTAGCGGTCAATCCGCGCGGGTGAGTCGCGGTGCCGTCGAGCAGCGACAGGATCGTTTCGGTCGCCCCGCCCGGCGCGGGCGTGCGCGTGACCGCGAGCCCGCGCATCGCGGCATAATCGGCGATCTGGCGCAGGCTCAGCCCCACCGTCGCGGCCTGATCGATGACGACGAACGATCCCTCGACGTCCTGCCGGTTGGGCTGTCGGACGATCGACGCCGAGCGGACGCGAAACGCGGGCGCGGCGCCCAGCGGGTCGCGGGTCGTCGCGCCGCGCGGCGCGCCGACGCCTTCGCCGTCTTCGTTGCGCAACGACGTGATGCTCCACGCCCGCGCCGGGCCCGGAGCGGCCAACGCGTCGACATCCGCGCTGCTCAGGCCAGTCAGCCAGCCCGGACGGTTGACACGCATGTCGCGGACCAGCGCCGCGCCGTCGCTCGCCACGATGACGATCAAATTGGCCGAGCATTTGGCGTTTTTCGCAACCGGCGCCTTCACCGCCACGGCGTCCTCGCGGATGCGGCTTTCGACGATCGCCGTATAGTCGCGCGGCAGGCCGATCACGCTGGGGCAGACCGGCTGGTGGAACCGCGCGAGCTGGCCGTCGCTGCGCACCGAAATATTGGCGACATAGGTCTGGGCGGCCTTGCGGTCGGGCAGAGAGCGGCCGCGGATGACGATTTCGTCCTGCCGCCCCGCGGCAGCTTGCGCGAGCGCCATGCCGGGGCCGATCGCCAGCAGGGTAGAAAGCAGGAAACGCACGACCATCATCGGCTCAATACAGCAAATGCGGCCGGCGAACGTCCGCCCAGGCGATTTCGTCAGGGGCGGTCGCGGCATTGAGGTCGCCCGGTTCGGCCGCGGCATCGTCGACCCAGGAGCGCAAGCCCGGTCCGGCGTTGATGACGTCGATCGCGAGCTTGTCGAACTCGTATTCGTACGGGAAATCGCGCCACAGATCGTAATCGGGATAGAGTGCGCGGATCGCCTTGAAGCCGAGCGCCTGAAGCCGCCACGGCTGGAACGCTTCGTGGTCGTACGCGGCGCCTTCGGCATGGATGAACACGCCGTTGCACAATTGGCCGGCATGCTTGTGGAAGGTCGGCTGGAACCAGATGTCGCGCAACGTGCAGCCGTTCAGCCAGTGCGGGGCGATCCGGCGCATCTCGGCGATCACCGCCTTGGCATCCACGTCGGGCGCGCCGAACAGTTCGAGCGGACGCGTGGTGCCGCGCCCTTCGCTCAAATTGGTGCCTTCGAGCATCACCGTGCCCGCATAGGCGCGCGCCATGTTGACGTTGGCGGCATTGGGGCTCGGGTTGATCCAAACGCGCTCCGGCGGCCAGCCGAAGCCAGGCGCGGTGTCGGGCGCCCACCCCTCCATCGTGATCACGCGGTAATCGAGGTCGAGCTTGAAGTGATCGACGAACCAATGGCCGAGCTCGCCCAGCGTCATGCCGTGCCGCATCGGCATCGGCCCGGCGCCGACGAAGCTTTCCCAGCCCGGCAGCAATGTAAGTCCCTCGACAGGGCGCCCCGCGGGGTTAGGGCGATCGAGCACCCACACCGACTTGCCGTGCTCGGCGGCGGCTTGGAGCACGTACAGCAGGGTCGTGACGAAGGTGTAGATCCGGCACCCGACATCCTGCAGGTCGATCAGGATCGTGTCGAACGTGCCCATCGACTGGCCGCAGGGACGCCGCACCTCGCCGTACAGGCTGAACACCGGAATGTTGTAGGTCGCGTCGGTGAAGTCGGGCGACTCCATCATATTGTCCTGAAGGTCGCCGCGCACGCCATGCTGCGGTCCGAACATCGCCGAGACGTTGACGCCGGCCGCGACGAGCGCGTCGAGCGAATGCGTCAGGCCGGCAGTGACCGACGCCGGGTGGGCGAGGAGCGCGACGCGCTTGCCCTCGAGCGGCTTGCGGAGGTCTGGGTCGGCGAGCAGGCGGTCGATACCGAATTTCATGGCGCGCCGTACAACCTTCTCTACGCTTCCCCGGCGAAAGGCCGGGGCCCAGCCGCGACCCGCCCGATGCTGGGCCCCGGCCTTCGCCGGGGAAGCGTGAGGGGTCAAGAGCGTTCAGGGGCCGGGAGCGTCGCGATAAAGCAATCCGGGTTGTGGAAATCGGGTGGGCCGGGGGCATGCGCGAGCGCCCAGTACGATTTGGTGCCGTCCTTGGCTTCGATCACGGCGGCGAGGTTGAGGCGCCAATCCGCCAGCGTGTCGACGAGATCGACCGACGCCCTCAGCACGGGTGACCGCCAAGAAAAAACGGGTGCGAATGGCGCGTGCCGCATTCCTTGTCGGCAGGCATCGAACGAATAGGCCGCCCACTCGCCAGACGGAGAGAAGTTCAATTCTGTATAGGCTGGCGATGCCGCAGGCTGCACGAAAGCTTCGAAGCAGGTGTGTTTCCATAATTCGTCGGCGCGTGCGGGGCCGACGGGGCCGGGCCACTGCACCCGATCGAGTTCGCCCTCCACCGAATAGAGTATCGCGAGCGTCGTGCCGGCGCGTTCGAGCGATGCACGGATTGCGGATACCGCTGAACTTGCGAAATCGGGATGCCGCGTAAGAGACAATTGCACCGTTACGCCTCCCCGGCGAAGGCCGGGGGCCAGCATCGGGCCGCTCGCAGCTGGACCGCGGCCTTCGCCGGGGAAACGTATGGAGGTTGAGCGACGTTCAAGGCCGCGCGATCCTCTCGTACAAATCCTCCCATTCGGGATTCATCCCTTCGATCTCGCGCAATTTCCACGCACGGTTCCATTCCCTCATTCTGCGTTCGCGCAAGCGGGCCGAGGCCAGGTCGCCATGTTGTTCGTACCAGACCAGCAACTTGCAGCCATGCCGTTTGGTGAAGCCTTCGACCAAGCCTTCGCGGTGTTCCCAGGCGCGGCGGATCAGGTCGTCGGTTGAACCGAGATAGATCGTGCCGTTTCGCCTGCTGGCCATGATGTAGACGTAGGACGGCGTTTCCATAACCAACGCTCCGCAGCTGGCCCCCGGCCTTCGCCGGGGAGGCGTAGATTGTGGCGCTGGAAAATTCCCCCGACAATCGCTATGTGCCGCGCCTCCCCATGGCAACAATTCTCCCCCCCCCGCCCCGTGTGGGCATGGTCTCGCTCGGCTGTCCCAAGAATCTGGTCGACAGCGAGCGTATCCTGACCAAGCTGCGCTCCGACGGCTATCAGATGTCGCCCGATTATGCGGGCGCCGACGTCGTCTTGGTCAACACCTGCGGCTTTCTCGATTCCGCCAAGGAGGAGAGCCTCGAAGCGATCGGCGAGGCGATCGCGGAGAATGGCCGAGTCATCGTCACGGGCTGCATGGGCAAGGAAGCCGAGGTCATCCGCACCCGCTTCCCCGACGTGCTCGCGATCACCGGCGCGCACGAATACGAGCAAGTCGTCGGCGCGGTGCACGACGCGGCGCCGATGCCGCCCAACGCGTTCCTCAACCTCGTGCCCGAAGGCGGGCTCAAGCTTACGCCGCGGCATTACAGCTATCTCAAGATTTCGGAGGGCTGCAACCACCGCTGCGCGTTCTGCATCATTCCGTCGCTGCGCGGCGACCTGGTGTCGCGCCGCCCCGACGCGATCCTGCGCGAGGCGGAGAAGCTGGTCGAGGCGGGCACGAAGGAATTGCTGGTGATCAGCCAGGATACCTCGGCGTACGGCGTCGATATCCGGCATCACCCGCGCATGTGGCATGGCAGCGAGGTTCGCGCGCACATGACCGATCTAGCGCGCGAGCTTGGAAAAATAGCCCCCTGGGTACGCCTCCACTACGTCTACCCCTACCCGCACGTCGACCAGGTCATCCCGCTGATGGCCGAGGGGCTGATCCTTCCGTACCTCGACATCCCGTTCCAGCACGCCAGCCGCAACGTCCTCAAGCTAATGCGCCGTCCGGCCAATGAGGCCAAGGTGCTCGAGCGCGTCCACAAGTGGCGCGAAATCTGTCCCGACATCGCGATCCGATCGACCTTCGTCGTCGGCTTTCCCGGCGAGACCGAGGAGGATTTCCAGTATTTGCTCGACTGGCTCGACGAAGCGCAACTCGACCGAGTCGGCGCGTTCCGGTTCGAACCGGTCGAGGGGGCGGCCGCCAACGCGCTGCCCGATCCGGTGCCCGAAGCGGTCAAGGAAGAGCGCTATGCCCGGATCATGGAGAAGACCGCGGCGATCAGCGCGGCGAAGCTCGCGGCCAAGGTCGGGCGAACGCTGCCGGTGATCATCGACGCGGTCGATGAAGACGGTGGCGCGACGGGTCGTTCGCAGGCCGACGCTCCCGAGATCGACGGCGAGGTGTTCCTGCGCGACGCCGGGCACCTAAAGGTCGGCGATATCGTGCTCGTCGCCATCGAGGATGCCGACGAGCACGATCTCTACGGTGTTCCGGCCTGAGCGCCGGAGCGGCTAGCGCTTGCCGCCCATCGCCATCAGCGACGCTATCGCGGTCGCGACGAACGTGCCGCCGAAGAACGCGGCGGTCGCGGTGGCCATGAACCCGCCGTCACGGAGTTCCGGCGCGAACACGCTGATCGCGACGATTCCGCCGATCGCGCCGAGTATGCCGTAAGCGAGGTCCCACCACGGCTCCGGATCGGGAACAGGATGCGGGCCGCGCCACCAGCCCGGCCATTTCGTCCCGCACCAACCCATCATGGCGGCGAATGCGTATAACATAGGAGACCTCCCCTTCTCTGATCGGACAGGACATTCCGTTTTTCCCGCCCCGGCTGAGCATCTACAGTATTTTTGCCAATCAGGAAACTATTGAGGCCGGTCTCGGCTGGTCTCACCATCAACAGCGCTACAACATTCAGTTGGTCGCGCATGTTGGACCTTTTATTTGCCACGCTCTTCGTCCCGTTTCCGGACGCCGCCGATTTGCCCTTCCGGCAACAGCTGAACTAGGGTCGCGGCATGAATCGGGCGTGGACCACCCTGTTCGGGCTGCTCGCAGCGTTGCACGCGGTGCCCGCGGTATCGGCGCAAACCGCGGCGCCGCCGCGCGAAATCGTCTCCGGCGTCGATCCGCTCCAGATGGGGACTGACGATTTCATCCGGCTCGCCGATCCCGCCTTATGGACCGACCTGAAGGTCACGCGCATCGAGTTCCGCGACGACCGCGCGTTCTGGCGGCTGTATCGGATCGTCAACCTGCGCAAGCCCACCGGCCCGCTGTGGTTCGTCCCGCACGATAACGAGAATGCGGCGTTCGAGGCGGCGGTCTACGCGGTTCGCTCGTACGGGGGCGAAGTGGTCGCGGTGGAGGAAGCGCGCTCGGTCTCAGGCCCCGACAGCCGGATGAACGGCGATGTCGCCTACGGCCGCTCGATCGATCCCAACCGCAATTTCCGCGACGACACGCCTGCTTATGCCGATGCGGTGCTCGCCGATCTCGGCAGCCCTGCGCGGATGATCGTCGCGCTCCACACCAACGAGGCTGGGTACGATTCGAAGGAATCGACCTGCGGCCCGCCGCCGCCGGCCTATACCGGCAGGGGCGAGATTTCGGTGCTGCTGTGCAGCGACCTCTATACGCCGCGCCGCTCGGTCAGCGGGCGCTGGCCGTTCGACGACACCGACAGCGTCGCGATCGTTTCGTACCTCGGCGACCGCGCGCCGATGAGCGGATTCTGCGCGCGGCCGCTCGCCGATGCCGACATGAACATCATGTTCGAGCATGTCGTGACCTCCGACGGGTCGCTGTCCAACTACGCGCTGTTCCGCGGGCTGCCCTACGTCAATTTCGAGACTCAGGATCGCGGGGTTTTGTCCGAAGGACTTGGCGATTCGCGCAGCCGGTTGCTGGCGATGATCGGCACGGCGATGGCGCGGTGCGCGCCGATCGAAGGGATCGCGCTGCGGGTGCCTGAGCGCCAACGGCGGGGCAAGCACAAGAAAGGGCGCTAGCGACGACACACGCTTTCCCGGCGAAGGCCGGGGCCCAGCATCGGGCCGCTCGCAATTGGGCCCCGGCCTTCGCCGGGGAAGCGTTTATGAACTGAATGCGCTCTAGCACCCGCCAATCGAGCGGCTATGGTGCACGCCTCTCTGCCAGTCACAGGACCGCCGATGCTCCGTTTCCGCGCACTCGCCCTTCCCTTCGCCCTGATCGCCGCGCCTGCCCTCGCGCAGGATTTGAGCGCGGCCGATGCCGCCAAGGCCGACGCCATCGTCACCGACACGTTGGCCAAGACCGGCGTTCCCTCGGCGTCGATCGCGATCGTGCGCGACGGAAAGATCGTGTTCGCCAGAGCCTATGGCAAGCAGTCCGAAACGCTCGCCACCGCCAGCGCCGACCGCCCCTACCAGATCGCTTCGATCTCGAAGCAATTCACCGCCGCGGCGATCCTGCTGCTCGAGGACGAGGGCAAGTTGAGCCTCGACGACACTGTGTCGAAATGGGTGCCGGGCGTCACCGACGGCGACAAGATTACGATCCGCGAATTGCTCAGCCATACGTCCGGGCTGCAGGATTACTGGCCGCAGGATTACAGCTTCGCGCTGATGGCGACACCGACGACGCCGCAGGGGATCGTCGATCGCTGGGCGAAGAAGCCGCTCGATTTCGCGCCTGGCTCGCAATGGCAATATTCCAACACCGGCTACGTCGTCGCAGGAATGATCGTCGAAAAGGCGTCGGGCAAGCCGTTGCTCGTTTTCCTCCAGGAGAGAATCTTCAAGCCGCTCGGGATCAAGGCGATCGATCAGGATCTCGCGGTCGGCAAGGATTTCCCGCAAGGCTATGGCCGCTTCGCGCTCGGCCCGGTGCGGCCGGAGAAGCCCGCCGGCCGCGGCTGGCTGTACGCGGCGGGCGAACTGGCGATGTCGGCGAGCGACCTCGCCAAATGGGACATTGCGCGGATCGACCGCAGCGTGCTCCCGCCCGACGATTGGAAGGCGCAGGAAACCACGGTCAAGCTGACCGACGGCAAGGACACCGGCTATGGGCTCGGCGTGTTCGTCGGCAACGCCAATGGCCACCGAGTCATCGAGCATAGCGGCGAAGCGGTCGGCTTCATCTCCGAGAATCTGGTCTATCCCGACGACAAGGCCGCGTTCGTGGTGCTGACCAATTCGTGGTCGGCGGGCGCCGCGTCGCAGATCGCGGGGAAGCTCGCGACGACGTTCCTCCCGAATTCGGCGCTAACCGCCTCGACCGAGGATGCGCAGGCCGCCGCCAAGGCGCGGCAAGTGTTCGACGAGCTGCGCGGCGGCACGCTCGACCGCTCGCTGCTGACGGAGGATGCCAACTATTATTTCACGCCCACCGCGATCGCCGATTATCGCACCAGCCTCGCCCTGCTCGGCGACCCGCAGAGTTTCGCCCAGACCGGCCGCACCAATCTGCGCGGCGGGTTCGTGTTGCGCGGCTATACGATCAAATATCCCGACCGCACGCTGCGGCTGAGCACCTTCTTCGATCCCGCGACTGGCAAGATCGAGCAGTTCCTGGTCACCCCGAGCGGCCAGTGACCGACTTCGCCGCTTTGCTCCAGCCCGACCGCGGGCAACTCGCGCGGGACATCGAGGTCGTCTACCCCGATGCCTTCGCCGATTGGCTGAAGGCGCAGCCGCCGCGCGTGCGGGCGACGCTCGGCGCGCACCAGGTGACGGGCAAGGCGGGGAACAAGGCGATCCTGCCGGGCGATGCAGCGGACGACTGGTCGGTGCTGCATGTGTGCGACGAGGATGTCGCGTCGCCGTGGCGGATCGCGTCGCAACCCGATTTCCTGCCCGAGGGGACATATCGGCTGAAGCATGGCGAGATCGGCGCGGCGGGGCTCGGCTGGCTGCTCGCGCAGCATCGGTTCGAGCGGTACGCCAAGGCCGAGAAGGATGCCGGTTCGCGAGTCCTGCTCACCAGCGACCCTGCCGCGATCGACGAAACGGTCCGGCTGGCGCAAGCGACCGCCTTGGTCCGCGATCTCGTCAACACTGGCTCGTCCGACATGGGCCCGGCCGAGCTCGAGGCCGAGGCGGACAAGCTCGCCAGAAAGCACGACGCGACTCTGACCGTCACGCGCGGCGATGCACTCCACAAAGGTTATCCGATGATCGACGCGGTCGGCCGCGCCGCCGCCAAGCACCGCGCGCCCCGGCTGATCGAACTCGAATGGGGCAACCCCAAGCATCCGCGTATCGCGGTGGTCGGCAAGGGCGTGTGCTTCGACTCAGGGGGCCTAGACATCAAGCCGGCGGCGGGCATGCGGCTGATGAAGAAGGATATGGGCGGCGCGGCGCACGCGCTGGCATTGGCGAGCCTGGTAATGGACGCGCGGCTCAAGGTGCGGCTGCATCTGCTGATCCCGGCGGTCGAGAACGCGATCTCCGCCGATGCATTTCGTCCTGGCGATGTGCTGCGGACGCGCAAGGGTCTGACGGTCGAGAACACCAATACCGACGCCGAAGGGCGGTTGGTGCTCGGCGATGCGCTGACCAAGGCGGGTGAGGACAAGCCGGCGTTGGTGATCGATTACGCCACGCTGACCGGTGCCGCGCGTGTCGCGCTAGGCCCGGATCTGCCGGCGACGTTCGTCAACGACGAGGCGCTGGCGAGCGAACTGCTCGCGGCGGGTACGGCGGCGTACGACCCGCTGTGGCGGATGCCGCTGTGGGACGGCTATGACGACTACCTCAAGTCCGACATCGCCGACCTGATCAACGCGCCCGACAATGGCTATGCCGGCGCGGTCACCGCCGCCCTCTTCCTCCGCCGATTCGCGCCCGAGGGTGTGCCCTGGGCGCACCTCGATACGTTCGCGTGGCGTCCGAATGCGAAACCGGCGCGGCCGAAGGGCGGTGAGGCGTACGGACTGCGAGCCGCGTGGGCGATGTTGAAGGGGCGGTACGCAGCCTAACCAATACGCTTCCCCGGCGAAGGCCGGGGCCCAGTTTACTACCGGCCCGATGCTGGGCCCCGGCCTTCACCGGGGAAGCGTTTGCATTTCGTGCCCGGTTCAGCGCGCCGCGTCGATCAGCACGAACGCCACGCGACAAATCGCGTTGCCGCGATTCTCCCAGCCGTGCGCCGTGCCGCGCTGGATCAGGATGTCGCCCGCGCGGAGCACGGCTTCGCCCAAGTCCATCACCGCGACGATCTCGCCCGACAGTATGATCGCATAGTCGATCGTGTCGGTGGTGTGCATGCTCGCCGAGCGCGCGCTGCCCTCGTGGTGCGTCGCGTCCGGATAGAGCGCGGCGAACACCGCTTTGGCGGCGGCGGCGCGTTCCTGCGGCGTCGAATCGCCGATCGGCGGGAAGTCGATCACGCGCAGCACGGTGCCGCCGGGCGGCGGGAGCACGCCGCGATGTTCGGTGATGTCGTCGGGCGCGTTGATCGCACTGGGAGCGGCGGCGGTGCGCCACATGTTGGTGCTGCGGTAGGTCGTGCCGGGAAGCGTGAACTCGGCGGGGCTGGCGCCGTCCTCCTCGATGTACGACCGGCCGTCATCGTCGATCGCGGTCAGCGCGCGGCGCGGCGTCGGCAGCGCTTCGCTCACAGCTTGGCCGCGGCCTCGATGATCGGCACGAACTTGGCGGCGGTCAGGCTGGCGCCGCCGACCAGCGCGCCGTCGACATCGCTCGCACCCAACAATTCGGTCGCGTTGTCGGGCGTCACCGAACCGCCATAGAGCAAGCGCATCTTGTCCGCCTCGCCCCCGATCAGCGCGCGAAGCTTGGCGCGGATCGCGCCGTGCATCGCCGCCACGTCGCCCACCGTCGGCGTGCGGCCGGTGCCGATCGCCCAGACCGGCTCGTAGGCGATCGACAGCCAGTCCGCCGCCGCGCCTTCGGGCAGCGAGCCCGCGATCTGCGCGGTCACCACCGCTTCGGCGTGCCCCGCATCGCGCTGCTCGAGCGTCTCCCCGACGCACAGGATCGCGGCGATGCCGTTGCGCCGCGCGGCCTCCGCCTTGCCCCTCACGTCGGCGTCGGTCTCGTGCTGGTCGGCGCGGCGTTCGCTGTGGCCGACGATGGTGAAGCTGGCGCCCGCCTCCTTCACCATCGCCGCCGAGACGCAGCCGGTATGCGCCCCCTTGTCCGCGGCATGGATGTCCTCCGCGCCGATGCTCAGCCCCGGCACGCGCGCATGCGCCGGCGCGATCAAGGTCGCCGGCACCGCGATCGCGACATCGACCCGAGGCGCGGCCTTGGCCGCCGCGGCGATGCCGTCGAGCTCGGCCAACGCCGCTGCGTCCCCGTTCATCTTCCAATTGCCCGCGATCAGCTTGCGACGAGTCATCGGTCCTCCAGCGCTTTATCGATGCGATAGCGCGCACGGGCCGCGAGGCAAGCGTCCGCGCTTGATGCAGCGACGGACGCCCCCTAAAGCGAGCGATCATTTTACTATTCTGATCGGCTTTCATGCTCACTCTTCTTCGCGGTATGCTGAGTTCCACCGCCGGCAAGGTCATCGCGCTCATTATCGTCGTCGTCATCGGGCTGGCGTTCGGGCTGGGCGACGTGACCGGATTGCGGTCGAGCGCGCTCGGCGGGGGCAGCACCGGCGGCGACACGCTGGCGAAGGTCGGCAGCCAGTCGATCAGCGCGGCCGAGACCAAGGCCGATGTCGAGCGGACGATGGACATCTATCGGCAGCAATATCCGCAGCTGACGATGGAGGAGTTCGTCACCAAGGGCGGCTTCGACCAGCCGCTCGACGACAAGATCAACCAGCTCGCGCTCGAGGAGTTCGGCCACGATCAGGGGATCCGCGTCGGCCGCGCGCTGGCGGACAGCGATCTGACCACCAATCCGCGCTTCAAGGGGCTCGACGGCAAGTTCGACAGCGAGGCGTACAAGGCGTTCCTCGCGCAGTCGCGGATCAGCGACAGCCAGCTTCATCAGGAGATTTCGCGCCAGGTGATGGCGCGGCTTCTGGTCGGCCCGATGGTGCCGCCATCGCTCGGCAAGGTCTTGGCACCGGTGACGATCGCCACCCCCTATGCGTCGATGCTGCTCGAAAAGCGGACCGGGACGATCGCGTTCATCGACACGCGCAAGATCCCCGCGGGTGCGCCGGTTACCGATGCCGAAGCCGCCGATTACTATAAGCGCAATATCGCGCGCTACACGGTGCCCGAGCGGCGCATCATGCGCTACGCGGCGGTGACGCTCGATGCGCTCAAGGCGAAGTCGGCGCCGACCGATGCGGAGGTCGCCGCGGCGTACAAGGCGCAGGCCGCGCAGTTCGCGCCGTCCGAGACCCGATCCTTGCGCCAGGTCGTGTTGCTCGACCAGAAGAGCGCGGAGGCGCTGGCGGCAACGGTGCGCGGCGGCACCACGATCGAGGCGGCGGCGAAGGCGGTCGGGCTCGATGCGGGCTTGCTCGCGGACCAGACCAAGGCGGGCTATGCCGGCCAGACCTCTCCCGCGATCGCCGACCAGGTGTTCGCCGCGGCGCAGGGCGCGACGATCGGCCCGGTCAAGACTCCGCTCGGCTGGGCGGTGGTGCACGTCGAAAAGATCACCAAGAACCCCGGCAAGACGCTCGACCAAGCCAAGCCCGATCTGGTCAAGCAATTGACCGAGCAAAAGACGCAAATCGCGGCGAGCAACATGCGCTCGCAGATCAGCGACGCGATTTCGAACAGCGCGACGCTCGACGAGATCGCGAAGAACTTGGGGCTGACGCTGCAAAGCTCGGCGCCGCTCGACGCGCAAGGGGTCGATCCCGACGCCAAGACCCCGCCGGCGCAGCCCGATCCGCTCAACGCCTCGCTCTCCGAACTCGGCTTTCAGTCCGAGGTCGGCGACGATCCGCAAGTCGCGCCGGTCGGCCGCGACGGCAGCTTCGTGCTCGCCAAGCTCGACAAGGTGGTGCCAGCCGCGCCGCGCCCGATCGCGGCGGTGATGGACCAGGTCAAGAAGGACTTCCTCGTCGACCGCCAGGTCAAGCAGGCGCGCGCCGCGGCCGTCGCCGTGGTCGACAAGGTGAACAAGGGCGTGCCGCTGTCGAAGGCGCTGGCGGAGACCGGGCTCAAGCTAGATGCGACCAAGCCGATGGCAGCCAATCGCGGGCAATTGGTGGCGTCGCGCCAGCCGCCGCCCCCGCTCGTCCTGCTATTCAGCATGAGCCAGGGCACCGCCAAGATGCTCCAGGCGCCGTACAAGGGCGGCTGGTTCGTGATCGTCGAAGATTCGATCGAGCGCGGCGACGCGCGCTCCAAGCCCGATCTGGTCGCAAAGATGCGCGGCGACCTCGGCGCGACCGCGGGCGACGAATACGCGCAGCAATTCCTCCGCGCGGTCCGCAACCAAGTCGGCGTCAAGCGCAACGAAGCGGCGATCAGCACGTTGCGCGCCAGCCTGCTCGGGCAGAACCAGGGCGACGCGACCGGCGGCCAATGAGCGAACCGGAAGGCGCCGAGGCAGCGCGGTCGGCGCTCGCGAACGGCCGGCCGGCGCTGGTCTGGCGGCGGCAGGTCGCCGATACCGAGACCCCGGTCGCCGCCGCGTTGAAGCTGATCGAGCCGGGGCGTGGCGACTTCCTGCTCGAATCGGTCGAGGGCGGCGCGGTGCGCGGGCGGCACAGCCTTTTGGGGCTCGCGCCCGACCTGCTGTTCCGCGCGCACGGTCGGACCGCCCAGATCAACCGCCACTGGCTGACCGACCGCTCCGCGTTCGCGCCGGCCGGACGGCCGACGCTCGATGCGTTGCGCGACCTCGTCGCGGCGTGCCGGATGGACACAGTGCCCGCGGAGCTGCCGCGCGCGCTCGCCTGCCTGGTCGGCTATTTCGGCTATGAGACGATCGGGCTGGTCGAGGATTTGCCGCGCGCCGGCGACGGCGGGATCGGCTTGCCCGACATGGTGTTCGTGCGCCCGACAATGGTGCTGATCTTCGACCGGCTTGCCGATCATCTGTTCTTCGTCGCGCCGCTCTGGCCGGATTCGGGCCTCTCGCCGGAACAGGCAGTGGCACTGGCCGAAGAGCGGATCGACGCGGTCGCCGCGAAGCTTGTCAGCGCCGCGGTAGCGCCTGCCCGCACGATCGACCTCGCCGAACCGGTGCCGACCCCGGTGTTGCCCGCCGGCGCCTATCGCGAGGTGGTGCTGAAGGCGAAGGCGTATATTGCGGCGGGCGACGTGTTCCAGGTCGTACTCGCGCAGCGCTTCACCGCGCCGTTCGCGCTGCCGCCGTTCGAGCTGTATCGCGCGTTGCGGCGGATCAATCCGTCGCCCTTTCTCTATTTCCTCGATCTCCCCGGCTTCGCTTTGTCGGGATCGAGCCCCGAAATCCTCGTCCGCGTGCGCGACGGCGAAGTGACGATCCGCCCGATCGCGGGCACGCGGCCGCGCGGTACGTCGGCGACCGAGGACGAGGACAACCGCGCCTCATTGCTCGCCGACCCCAAGGAGCGCGCCGAGCATCTGATGCTGCTCGACCTTGGCCGCAACGACGCCGGCCGAGTCGCCGCGCCGGGCAGCGTGGCCGTGACCGACAGCTATGCCGTCGAATTCTACAGCCACGTCATGCACATCGTCTCGAACGTCACCGCGCGGCTCGATGCCGGCAAGGACGCGCTCGACGCGCTGTTCGCCGGCTTTCCGGCGGGCACCGTGTCCGGCGCGCCAAAGGTGCGCGCGTGCGAGATCATCGCCGAACTCGAGCCCGAAGCGCGCGGGGCGTACGCCGGCGGCGTCGGCTATTTCTCGCCCGACGGATCGATGGATTCGTGCATCGTGCTCAGGACCGCGGTGGTGAAGGACGGCGTCATGCACGTCCAGGCCGGCGCCGGGATCGTCGCCGACTCGACTCCGGAATACGAACAGCGCGAGTGCGAGGCCAAAGCCGGCGCGCTGTTCGCCGCCGCGCGCGAAGCGGTGGCGCGGGCGCAAGACACGCGGTTCGGGCAATAGTTTACGTCACCCCAGCAAAAGCCGGCGTCTCTTCGTTACAAAAAGATACCGGCCTTCGCTGGCATGACGTTTCGGGCGATCACTCCCCGTTCGACTCGTTCGGATCCTGCCCGTTCGCCTTGGCGCGCCGCTCGGCGGCGAACGCGCGCGCCGCGGCTCGCGCACAGCCGGTCTGGCCGCCCGTACCCACCGGGGAACACGTATCGGGCAGCCCAGCCGCCTCACGCCCGGTTTGCTCGTCGGCGGCGACTCGGTTGGTCCACGCCTGGCGGTTGGGCGGGATCGGCCCGGCACCACGCAGCGCCTTGGGGATCCGATAGGGCTCGTCGACCGTGGTGCAGACAACGATCTCGTCACCGGTCGAGGGCGGGCATTTCTCGTCGGGAGTCGTCAGCGTGACCGACCGGATCCGCTTGGGCGGCTGGCTCGAATCGGCGGACTTGTCCTGCGCGATTGCGGTCGCGGGGAGCGCGAGCAACGTCAAAGCGGCGAACGCGGTGCGGATCATGGCTTGCGACCTTTCTTGTGCGTCATCAACGCCCCCGATTTGGGATCGATCCCGTATCATTCGAGCCCCCCGGCGTCCAAATCGCGGCGAAACAAGGGCGCGAGGCCGATTGTCGTCGCAGGCCATACCGGCTAGCGCGCGCTTCGCATGATCCTCGTCCTCGACAATTACGACAGCTTCACCTGGAACCTCGTCCATTATCTGATGGAGCTGGGCCAGCAGGTGAAGGTCGTGCGCAACGACGCGCTCACCGTGCCGGAGGCGATGGCGAGCGGTGCGGATGCGTTCCTGATCTCGCCGGGGCCGTGCACCCCCAACGAAGCCGGGATCAGCCTCGATCTCGTCGCCGCGTGCGCCGACGCGCGATGGCCGTTGCTCGGCGTGTGCCTGGGACACCAGGCGATCGGCCAGCATTTCGGCGGGCGCGTCGTGCGCGGCGGGCTGATGCACGGCAAGACCTCGGCGATTACGCATGACGGCAGCGGAATATTCGCTGGC
The DNA here is from genome assembly GCF_036269755.1 of Sphingomonas sp. Lineage (GTDB taxonomy): Bacteria > Pseudomonadota > Alphaproteobacteria > Sphingomonadales > Sphingomonadaceae > Sphingomonas. The sequence goes on from NZ_DATBDV010000005.1 coordinate 29,138, forward strand.
CTGCCCTCGCCGTTTCGCGCGACTCGCTACCATTCGCTGGTGGTCGAAGATGTGCCGAGCGAGCTGATCGTCAACGCGACGGCGGACGACGGCTTCACGATGGGATTCCGCCACGCCGAACTGCCGATCCACGGGGTGCAGTTCCACCCCGAAAGCATCGCGACTGAGCATGGCCATGTAATGCTCGCGAATTTCCTCGAGATTGCCGGCCTGAAGCCGAAGGCGCTGGCGTGACCACCTTCACTCCCCTCCCCGACCCCTCGACACCGCTGAGCCACGAATCCGCGCGGCAGGCGTTCGCCGATATCCTCGACGCGAAGACCAGCGAGGACGCGGTCGCCGACTTCCTGATCGCGCTGTCGGATCGCGGCGAAACGAGCATCGAGATCGCCGAGGCCGCGCGCGCGCTGCGCGACCGGCTGATCCCGATCGACGCGCCACCCAATGCGATCGACGTGTGCGGCACCGGCGGCGACGGGCACCACACGCTCAACGTCTCGACCGCGGTCAGCCTTGTCGTCGCGGCCTCGGGCGTGCCGGTCGCCAAGCACGGCAACCGCGCCGCCTCGTCCAAGGCGGGCGCCGCCGACACGCTCGAGGCACTCGGGCTCGACATGGAGCGCGCGGGCAATCTCGCGCAGGCGACCCTCGACGATCTCGGCATCTGCTTCCTGTTCGCCGCCAACCACCACCCCGCGATGAAGCGGATCACCCCGATCCGCCGCCGCATCGGCAAGCGCACGATCTTTAACCTGATGGGCCCACTCGCCAACCCGGCGCGCGTGACTCGCCAGCTGATCGGGATCGCGCGCCCCGATTATGCCGAAACCTATGCCGAGGCACTCGGCGCGCTCGGCACCGAAGCCGGGCTGATCGTGGCGGGCGAGGAAGGGCTCGACGAAGTGTCGGGCGCCGGGCCGACGATCGCCATCGCGGTCGGCCAGCTTTGCGTCGCCCCCCGCATCGCGCCCGAAGACGCCGGCCTCCCCCGCCATCCGATCGCCGCGATCCATGGCGGCGACCCGGCCTATAACGCCGCCGCGCTGCGCCGGCTGCTCGAGGGCGAGCCCGGCGCGTATCGCGACGCGGTGCTGCTCAACGCCGCCGCGGCGTTGCTCGTGGCGGGCAAGGTCGAGGATTTGCGCGAAGGCGCCGAGGAAGCCGCCGAAACGATCGACAAGGGCTTGGCCAACGCCTTGCTCGACTGCTGGATCGCGTATCGATGAGCACGATCCTCGACCGCATCCTCGAGACCAAGCGCGCCGAGGTCGCCGCCAAGAAGGCGACCATGTCGCTCGCCAGTCTAGAGGCGATGATGGCGCGCCGCGACAGCCCGCGCGGGTTCAAGCGCGCGCTCGACAAGAAGGCCAAGTCGGGCCCCGCGCTGATCGCCGAGATCAAGAAAGCTAGCCCGTCGAAGGGCGTGATCCGCGCCGAATTCGACCCCCCGGCGCATGCCCGCGCGTATCAGAAGGGCGGCGCGACGTGCCTGTCGGTGCTGACCGACGAAACCTATTTCCAGGGCGACGATAGCTATTTGAGCCAGGTCCACGACGCGGTGCCGCTGCCGCTGCTGCGCAAGGACTTCATGATCGACCCATGGCAAGCGCATGAGAGCCGCGCTCTGGGGGCCGACGCGATATTGATCATCGTCGCCGCGTTGGACGATTCGCGGATGGCGGAGATCGAGGCGGCAGCGATCGATTGCCGGCTCGACGTGCTGGTCGAGGTCCATGGCCAGCGCGAGCTCGACCGCGCGCTGCGGCTCAAGTCGCGCCTGATTGGAGTCAACAACCGCGACTTGCGCGATTTCACCGTCAGCTTCGACCGCACCTACGAGCTCGTCGGCAAGGCGCCCAAGGATTGCACCTTCGTCGCGGAAAGCGGGCTGACGAGCCACACCGACCTCGCCGCGATGCGCGAACACGGGGTTAAGTGTTTCCTGGTCGGCGAGAGTTTGATGCGTGCGGATGACATCGCGGCGGCGACGCGGGAATTGCTTGGCGCACCCTAAACTCCCCTCCCGCTTGCGGGAGGGGCTGGGGGAGGGCATGTCTTCACAATGTCCTTCGTTGGCAGTCCCTCCCCCGACCCCTCCCGCAAGCGGGAGGGGAATTTGACCCATCTCGACGACACCGGCGCGGCGCGGATGGTCGACGTATCGGGCAAGCCCGACACGCAACGCCGCGCCGTCGCCACCGGGCGCATCGCGATGTCGACCGAGGCCGCCGCCGCGATCCGCGATGGAGCGGTGCCGAAGGGCGACGTGATCGCCGCCGCGCGGATCGCCGGCATCATGGCGGCCAAGCGCACCGGCGATTTGATCCCGCTCTGTCACCCGTTGCCGATCACTAGCGCGAACATCCACTTCGCGCTCGACGACAGCGGCGTCACCGCCACCGCAACGATCACCACCACGGGCAAGACCGGGGTCGAGATGGAAGCAATGACCGCCGTGTCGGTCGCGCTGCTGACGATCTACGACATGGCCAAGGCGATCGACAAAGGCATGACGATGGGCGGGGTGCGGCTGCTCGAAAAGAGCGGCGGCAAATCGGGCGAGTGGCGCGCCAACCGCTAGCGCTTCACCACCTTGCGGAATCGGATCGAGCGGCCGTAGCGGTCGAGCAACAGATCGGCGCCCGCACGGCGGAGCGGGACGCCACGGAAATCGACCTTGCCGATATCGTTGGGCTCGAAGCGGAAGTCGAATTGATATCCCTTGGCCGGATCGATCGTCACAACGTCGCTCCGCAGTTCGAACATGTCGAACGACAGCGCGATCCTGGTCGGCGGGTTGGCCGTCTCGATCGGGACAGAAGTGTCATCCTCGCCCAGTTGCTGGTCGATCTGGCGGCCGTCCTTGAGCAGGATGTGCACGTCGAACAACTGCTGGTTGATCTCTCCGGGCAGGTCGAGCGCGACTCGCAATGTCCCGGGTGCGGCCGGCTTCTGACCGACGAGGCTGAATCGCGGCGGAGTCACCTTGTCGCTGGTCAGCAGCACCTGGCGATCATCGGCGGTCCATTGCCCCACCGCCTCCTCGTCGAGCGCGCCGTACGAAAGCCCGTATTCGAAGCGGCCGTTCGCCTTCAGCGAGATCCCCGCCGCCATCTCCATCTGGCTGCCGTTGTAATCGCCCACCAGCTTGGCGGGATGAGAGCCGGGCGCGGTCGCGGGCGCCGCGGCGACGAGTCCCAGCAGGATCAGCGATTTGAGCATCCGGCGCACTCCCCCTGCCCGGCCGATGCGCCTCGCCTACGCCTTTCCAGCGTGCCGATCACGCATATTGTTCGTCGCTGACCTTCTCCATCCAATCGACCACCTTGCCGTCGAGCGCCTCGGCGATCGCGACGTGAGTCATTGCGGTGGTCGCGGTCGCGCCGTGCCAGTGCTTTTCGTGCGGCGCGAACCAGACGATGTCGCCGGGCCGGATTTCCTCCTTCGCGCCACCCTCGCGCTGCGCCCAGCCGAGCCCGCCGGTGACGATCAAAGTCTGCCCCAGCGGGTGGGTATGCCACGCCGTCCGAGCGCCGGGCTCGAACGTCACGATTGCCCCGCCGATACGCGCGGGCTCTTCGCCCTTGAACGGCGAATCGAGCCGGACGGTGCCGGTGAAATAGTCTGCCGGCCCCGGCGCCGAGGGCTGCGATCCGTTGCGGGTGATACGCATGGGAGTTCTCCGATCGTGGCGGCTAACGTTCGATCGCCATGTTCTGCTCCGTAAAGGCTGTCGCACGAGGCCGTGGCTGTGGCATGGCGAGTCGATGACTTCCAACTCGCTGATCTCGGTCGATGAAGCGCGCGCGCGGCTGTTCGCGATGGCGCCGCAAGTCGCCAGCGAAACCGTGCCGCTCGGCCAAGCAGCGGGTCGGTGGGCGGCGGCGCCGGTTATCGCGTCGCGGTCGCAGCCCGGCGCGGACGTGTCGGCGATGGACGGCTATGCGATCCGCTTCGCCGACCTGCCCGGCCCGTGGCGAGTCGTCGGCGAAAGCGCGGCGGGCCGGAGTTTTGCGGGGCCGGTCGGCCCCGGCGAGGCGGCGCGGATCTTTACCGGGGCGGGCGTGCCCGACGGTGCCGATACCGTGTTGGTGCAGGAAGAGGCGGCGCGGGAGGGCGACACCCTGACGCTGACCGGCGAAGGGCCGCCGTGGCTCGGCCGTAACATCCGCCGCAAGGGACTCGATTTTTCGCAGGGCGACACGTTGATCGAGGCCGGCGCTCGGCTGACTCCGGCGCGGATCGCGCTGGCGGCGACCGGCGGGCACGGAACGCTGGCGGTCAACCGGCGGCTTCGCGTCACGATCATGGCAACCGGCGATGAACTGGTCGCGCCGGGCACCGAAAGCAGCGATCCGCTCGCGCTGCCCGAAGGCAATAGCGCGATGATCGCCGCGATGATTGCCGACCTCCCGGTAAACGTCACACTGCCCGAAATCGTACCCGACCGCCTCGGCGCGCTCACCGCCGCGTTCGCCGAGGCGCAGGCCCACATCATCGTCACCACCGGCGGCGCGTCGGTGGGCGACCACGACCTCGTGCGACCCGCACTCGAAGCCGCCGGCGGCAGGATCGATTTCTGGCGGATCGCGCTCCGCCCGGGCAAGCCGATGCTCGCCGGGCGGCTCGGCGAGGCGGTGGTGCTCGGTCTGCCGGGCAACCCCGTATCGGCGTTCGTCACCGCGACGCTGTTCCTCCGCCCGCTGATCGCCGCGATGGCGGGCGCCGCCGATCCGCTCCCGCGGCGCCTTACCGCGACGCTCGGCGAGCCGCTCCCCGCCAACGATCATCGCGAGGATTATCTGCGCGCGACGATGGTCGACGGCCGCGCCCACACCGCCGTCCAGGACAGTTCGATGCTCGCGACGCTGGCGCGCGCCGACTGCCTGATCATTCGCGAAGCGCATGCTCCGGCCGCGCAAATCGGCGATACGGTGCAGATCATTACGCTCGCTTGACTTGGTCCGCGATGTTCCATATTAGTTCCACGTCTGTTCTGGACGGAGGAACACGGGATGCTCACCAGGAAGCAGCATGAGCTGATCTGCTTCATCAACGATCGCCTGAACGAAACCGGCGTATCGCCCTCATTCGAGGAGATGAAGGAGGCACTCGACCTCAAGTCGAAATCGGGCGTGCACCGGCTGATCTCGGCGCTCGAGGAGCGTCAGTTCCTCCGCCGCCTGCCCAATCGCGCCCGCGCCCTCGAAGTGCTCAAGATGCCCGAGCGCGCGGAGAAGCGCGGCGGCACGGCTTTGCCCAAGGGCAACAATTTCCGCCCGATGCCCGAGCCCGCCAACGACGTGGTCGAGATCCCGTTGCACGGCCGCATCGCCGCCGGCGTTCCGATCGAGGCGTTCGAAGGGTCGGCGATGCTCGCGGTGCCTGCTGCACTGCTCGGCAGTGGCGAGCATTACGCGCTCGAAGTCGCGGGCGACTCGATGGTCGAGGCCGGCATCCTCGACGGCGACTATGCGCTGATCCGCCGCACCGACGTCGCGCGCGATGGCGAGATCGTCGTGGCGCTGATCGAGGAAGAGGAAGCGACGCTCAAATATTTCCGCCGCGAGGGCGCTATGGTCCGGCTCGACCCGGCCAACCGGGCATACGACCCGCAGCGTTATTCGCCCGCCCAGGTGCGCGTGCAAGGCCGGCTCGCGGGACTGTTGCGGCGCTACGACTGAGCGCGCCCGCGACCGCCCAGGGATGCGTGTCGCCGGGCTGGCGGACGGTGACGATCCGCCCGCTCGACAGCGCGATCGCGATGCCGCCGGTGTTGCGCAAGGCGGTGCTGTCGAGCTTGAGCCAGTGCGGCGTACAGCTACGTGGCAAGCGGCGGTCGCTGACGACGATGTCGGCGGTGCGGCACGCGGTCGAAAGCTGGTCCATCGGCAGCTGATAGAGGCTGCGAGTCGCGAGGATTCGGAACGACCGCCCCCCGGACGCGATCACCGCCAGGCAGGCATCGGGCGAGCAACTGGCAAAGGGTTGTTCGGACAAGAGCATGGCATCGCCATCGACCCCGGCATTCTCCGCCATCGTTTGCCTGGCATAGTCCCCCGATCTGTCGCGCAGCATCGCGATGCCGCCGTCGGGGGTGCGCACCGCGAGATGCTCGCCGTCGCCCGAGATCAGCAGGTCCGGCGCCGGCGTCGCGAGCGCCCACGCCGCCCCTGCAAGGAACGGGAGGACGCCTGCCATTCGCGCCCGCGTCCGCCACAGCGTGATCCACAACCCGCCGACGATCATCAGCCCGTAGGCGCCGAGCGGCATTGCCGGAAGCATCGCGAGCGACCCCGGCGCGCCCGCGGCCAAATGCGCGATCCACAGCAGCAACGCGAGCGCCTTGCCCGCCAGCCACCAGAACGGCGCGCCGAGCCCGATCGAATCGAACACCAGCGCCAGCGCCTCGGCCGGCATGATCACGAAGGTCGTCAGCGGGATCGCGAAGATGTTGGCGAGTGCGCCGTACAGCCCCTCCTTGTGAAAGTGGTACAGCGCGATCGGCGACAGCGCGATCTCGACCACGGTCCCCGTCAACAGCAGCGAAGCGATCTCGCGCCTGACCTTGCGCCACCGCGATTCGTCGCGCTTCATGAACCAGCCCTTCACCGTCGGCTGCTCGTGTAGCGCGACGATCGATCCGACCGCCGCGAACGACAGCTGGAAGCTGGGACCCATCAGCGCTTCGGGCCATACCAGCATGACCAGGAACGCGCCGGCCGCGACGAGCCGCAGCGTAATCGCCTCGCGCCCCATCGCCAGCGCGGCGAGCACCAGCAACGCGGCGATACACGATCGCATCGTCGGCACCTGATCGCCCGTCAGCATCGTGTACCCGATCGCCGCCAGCGCCCCCGCCCCCGCCGCGATCACCGGAATCCGCGCGCGGAGCGCGAGCCACGGCCACAGCGCGAGCAACCGAGTGACGATCCAGATCGTGAAGGCCACCGCCGCGGTGATGTGCAGCCCGCTGACCGACAGCAGGTGCGCAAGCCCCGATCGGCGCATCGCGGTCGAATCCTCCTGCGTGATCGCGCCCTCGTCGCCCGCCGCGAGCGCCGCGGCGATTCCGCCGGCGCTACCCGGCAACTCGGCCTCGATATGTGCGGCGAGCGCGGCACGCAGCCCGTTCGACGGGGCGCCGCGGGTGACGAGGGCGACGGGGGCAATGCCCTTCCCCGTCGCACCGAGGCCATCGAACCACGCCACGCGGCGGAAATCGTACGCGCCGGGGACGGTGGCTTCGTTGGGCGGCATCAGCCGCGCCTGGAGCTTGATCACCGCGCCGGAGGAGAGGTCGGCAGGCATATCGGCTTGTGCGAGATTGATGCGGATATGCGGGGGTAAGGTCACGGCTTGGGGCTCGTCTCCGACGCTCTCACACCCAACGCTTCCCCGGCGAAAGCCGGGGCCCGGTTGGGAACGGCCAATTGGAGAGCGTTGCGCGTCGTTACATCCGTTCCCCCAACTGGGCCCCGGCCTGCGCCGGGGAGGCGCGAAAGAGGGTGGCGTCGAGGTGTTTTGCACAGCCCTCTCCGCCGCAATCGGCGCCAGCCGCAATCGCACGACCTCGCGCGCCGGCAGCGGTTCGACGCTCTCGACCCGCGCGGTCATCGTAACGATCGCCGGCCGCGCCAGCACCGGCGCCGCGACTCTTTCCGCGCGCCACCACGCCAGCGCTATCCCCAACGCCATCACCGCCGCGCCGATCGCGATCGCTCGCCCAGCGCGCCCGTGCCGTCCGACCGCGACCGCCGCCAGCGCCACGGCGGTCAGCGCCACGATCATCGCGCGCCATTCCGCCGGATCGGGCAGGACGAACCACGCGGCGATCCCCGCGCCCAACGCGACCGGCAGCCACAACGGTAGCTGATCGCGCTCCGCTTCCAGCCAGTTTTCGAGTGCATGGCGCGCACGCAGACCCCTCGCGGCCTGCGTTTGAAGCCACGGAACGTGCGTGCTAGAGGCCCCCTCGGCGATCGTCGCCATACAGTTCAGCTTGGGAGCACGCGCGGTTGAGCGCAAGTTCTGATCCCGGGTCGCCCGTCGGCGCGCCCGCCAACACGGTCGTAACCCGGTTCGCGCCCTCGCCCACCGGCTTCCTGCACATCGGCGGCGCGCGCACCGCGTTGTTCAACCTGCTGTTCGCGCGGCATCATGGCGGCAAGTTCCTGCTCAGGATCGAGGACACCGATCGCGCGCGGTCGACCCAGCCCGCGATCGACGCGATTCTCGACGGCATGCGCTGGCTCGATTTGAACTGGGACGGCGACGAATATTACCAGTTCGCCCGCGCCGACCGCCACGCCGCAGTGGCGCGCGACATGGTCGAGAAGGGCGCGGCGTATCGCTGCTACCTGACGCAGGACGAGCTTGCGCAAATGCGCGCCGAGGCCGAAGCCGCGAAAAAGCCGCTGCGCATCCGCTCGCCGTGGCGCGACCGAGCGAACAACGACGCGGACGCGCCCTACGTCATCCGCCTCAAGGCGCCGACCGAGGGCGCGACCACGATTGACGACCGAGTGCAGGGCGAAGTGACGGTCCAGAACAGCGAGATCGACGATCTCGTCCTGCTGCGGTCGGACGGGAACCCGACCTATATGCTCGCGGTGGTGGTCGACGATCACGACATGGGCGTCACCCACGTCATCCGCGGCGACGATCACCTCAACAACGCGTTCCGCCAGCTGCCGATCTACCGCGCGATGGGATGGCCCGAGCCGACCTACGCGCACATCCCGCTGATCCACGGATCGGACGGCGCCAAGCTGTCGAAGCGCCACGGCGCGCTCGGCGTCGACGCGTATCGCGACGAAATGGGGCTGCTGCCCGAAGCGGTCGACAATTATCTGCTCCGGCTCGGCTGGGGGCATGGCGACGCCGAGATCATCAGCCGCGAGCAGGCGATCGAGTGGTTCGACCTCGACGGGGTCGGCAAGTCGCCGAGCCGGTTCGACATCAAGAAGCTCGAGAATCTCAACGGCCATTATATTCGCGAGGCCGACGACGCTCGGCTGGCCGATCTGGTCGCGGCGCGCCTGCCCCTCGAGCTCACGGCGACGCATCGCGATCTGCTGCAACGAACGATGCCGGTGCTCAAGCCGCGCGCTGCCAATCTCAACGATCTCGCGGACGGTGCGATGTTCCTGTTTCGCACGCGGCCGCTGCCGGTTGACGCGGACGCCGAGCCGTTGTTGCAAGGCGACGCGCCTGCAATTCTGGCGCGCGTCCACGCCACGCTTGACGCCGTCGCCGGCTGGGATACGGAGGCGCTCGAACCAGCGGTTCGGCAGGTCGCCGAGGATTCCGGGGTCAAGCTCGGCCAAGTCGCGCAGCCCTTACGCGCGGCGCTGACCGGCAAGCGCACCTCGCCCGGCATCTTCGACGTGCTGGCATTGCTCGGCCGCGAAGAGAGCCTGGGCCGCATCGCCGACCAAATGGCAGCCTGAACAAGTTTCGAAGGGAAGTACGATGACCGACACCCCCACCATCAAGCTCGGCAACCACGATTATGCCGTCATGTCGGGCAGCGTCGGCCCCGACGTGATCGACATCCGCAAGCTGTATGCCGACACCGGGATGTTCACCTACGACCCCGGCTTCACCTCGACCGCGAGCTGCGAATCGGCGCTGACCTATATTGACGGCGACGAAGGCGTGCTGCTCCACCGCGGCTACCCAATCGGGCAGCTCGCCGAGGAATCGAGCTTCATGGAAGTCAGCTACCTGCTGCTCAACGGCGAGTTGCCGTCGAAGGCGGAGCTCGACCATTTCTGGTACACGATCAGCCGCCACACGATGGTCCACGAGCAGCTCGCGACCTTTTACCGCGCGTTCCGCCGCGATGCGCACCCGATGGCGATCATGTGCGGCGTGGTCGGCGCGCTCAGCGCCTTCTATCACGATTCAACCGAGATCCACGATCCGCGCCAGCGCATGATCGCGTCGCACCGGCTGATCGCGAAGATGCCGACGATCGCGGCGATGGCGTACAAATATTCGATCGGCCAGCCGTTCCTCTATCCCGACAACTCCCTGTCCTACACCGGCAATTTCCTGCGCATGACGTTCGGCGTTCCGGCCGAGCCGTTCGAGGTGAACCCGGTAGTCGAAAAAGCGCTCGATCGCATCTTCATCCTCCATGCCGATCATGAGCAGAACGCGTCGACCTCGACCGTCCGCCTCGCCGGATCGTCGGGTGCCAATCCGTTTGCGTGCATAGCGGCGGGGATCGCGTGCCTGTGGGGGCCCGCGCATGGCGGTGCCAACGAAGCCGCGCTCAACATGCTGCGCGAGATTGGGACACCCGACCGAATCCCCGAATTCATCGCGCGCGCCAAGGACAAGAACGACCCGTTCCGCCTGATGGGCTTCGGCCACCGCGTGTACAAGAATTACGATCCGCGCGCGACGGTGATGCAGCAGACGGTGCGGGAGGTGTTCGACGCGCTCAAGGTCAACGATCCGGTGTTCGAAGTTGCGCTCCAACTTGAACATATGGCGCTAAACGACCCATATTTCATTGAAAAGAAGCTGTTCCCCAACGTCGATTTCTATTCCGGCGTGATCCTGTCGGCGATCGGCTTCCCGACGACGATGTTCACCGCGCTGTTCGCGCTGGCGCGCACCGTCGGCTGGGTCGCGCAGTGGAACGAGATGATTTCGGACCCGGCGCAGAAGATCGGCCGGCCGCGGCAGTTGTACACTGGCCCGACGCAGCGCGATTACATGCCGGTGGGACAGCGCTGATGAAGCTGCTTCTCCAGATCGTCGGTGCGATTGCAATCGCGTTCGGAGCGCTTTTTTTCCTGCAAGGCGCCGGCATCGTCCACTGGCCCTCGTACAGCACGATGCTCGACGTACGGATCTGGATGCTGTGGGGCGGATTGCTCGCGGCGTTCGGCGCGATCCTGATCGGCTGGGCGCGGCGGCGATAAATAACGCTACCAATGCAGGATTTCGCATGACACGCCCGTCATGCGCATCGTCATCCCGATAGCTCGCCGGCGTCGTCATCGACGCCGCCCCGTCGGGTGCACTCGGGCGGCAGAGAAACACTTCGATAGTGTGACCCTGGTGTCAGCTTTGCCTCTTTTTCAGGCAATCTGCGCAGGAAGGGTCAGCATGAACCGCGCGCCCTCGCCCGGCGCCGAATCGACGGTCAGGTCGCCGCCCATCGCTCGCGCCAGCCGGCGAGCGATATACAGACCCAGCCCGCTACCGCCCGGCTCGGTCGGGTCGACTCGCTCGAACTTCTCGAAAATGCGAGAATGTTCCTGCTTGGCGATGCCCTTGCCCTGGTCGGCGACGATGATCACCGCGGTGTCGCGGTCGCGGTGCGTGCGGACCCACACCATCCCGCCGTCGGGCGAATAGCGTACGGCATTGCCGATCAGGTTGACCAGAATCTGGAGCACGCGCTTGAACTCGCCGATCGCGGGGGCGGTATCGATGTCTTGCGGCTTGTCGATCCGGACGCCGCGCTCGGCGGCGCGCACGTTGAGCAGACCGGCGGCGCGGCGGCCGACATCGGCCAGGTCGACCGGCTCGGCGGCGACGACGAAATCGGGCCGCTCGATCGCCTGCAAGTCGACCAGATCGTCGACCAGCGTCATCAAGTGGCGGCCCGCGCTCGCGATATCGGCGGCGTAATCGGCGTAGTCCTGGCGGATCGGGCCGTCGGTCTGGGCATTGATGCTGTCGGCATTCGCGATGATCCGGCCGAGCGGCGCGCGCAACGCGCGGTCGAGCCGGGCGCCGAACGCCTCGGTCAGCGCATCGTCGCCACCGATAGGCGCAGCCGGCGCCGATACCGCGCGCGCCGCGCCGACATAGCCCGCGAAATTGCCCGCCGTGTCGAGCCGCGGCCGTGCCGACAGCATCATCGTCGCGCCGCTCGCGCGCACGGTGGCGGGTTGATCGTCGAACGGCCCATGCGCGAGCAGCACCGCGAACATCGGCATCGCGCCATTGTCGTCGGGCTTGGGCGTCATCAGCGCGTCGAGCGGCTTGCCAAGTAGCTTTTTGGCGTCGATGCCGAACCGCACCGCGCCCTCACCGATCGCGGTCAGGCGAAGCGTCGCGTCGGTTTCCCAGCTCCAGTCGGCATCCAGGACCAGCAGATCGCGGTCGCGCCGGGCGGTGTCGGCCGGCGGGGTCCACGGCGCGCGCACGCGCCAGCCGCTGATAGCCAGCCGAACCCCCTGCTCGACCGGATCGGCGCGCACCCACAATTCGATCTCGTCGGGGCCATCCGCGGCGACGACGTGGCGCGACACCGGAATCCCGAGCCGCTGTGCCAACCGTGCGAGCACCGCGACTTGCGGCACCGCGAACGGCTGCCCCAATGCGCCGCCGGCACGCGTGTTGAGCTCGTCGAGCGGACGCTCCGCCTCGACCAATCGGCCATCGCGGTCGACCAGGCCATGTGCGACGGGACCGCTCATCGCGACCCCAGCGCCTGGATCGCCGCGCGAAAATCTGGATGGAGCGAAAGCGGGGCGAGCGCCGCGCGTGCCTCGTCTGCTGTAACGGTCATGATCTCATCGAGTTGATCGGCGAACGATTCGACGTCTTTGCTCAACGCAAGCGCGATCCGGGCGATCGTCGCACGGTCGAGGTCGATCGCGCGCAAGGCGAGCCATAGCGGATCGTTGCCGCCGACCACAAGATCGCGCGCGGTCGCGAAATCGATCCGCAACGCGCGCGCCAGCAACGCCGCGAAGAACGCCACGTTGCGGTCGCCCAAGGCGTGCGTGAGTAGCACCGGCAGCTCGCTCGGCTGCGGGTCGATCGCGGCGGCGAGGCGCATTGCCGCGCCCTCGAGGCAATCGGCTTCGTCATGCGTGCTCAATGCGCGCAACGCCGCGTCGCCGAGCGCACGGTTGGCGGCCGTTCCCGCTCGCTCGCTGATCGCCGCGGCAACCGGCCAGACCAGGAGGTGGTGCAACTCGGCGGGCAATTCGCTCTGGCCCAGCCGGCCCGTGTCGAGGAACTCGCGCCGCCGCGCCGCCATCGCCATCAGGTCGAGCGCGGCGCTCGCGACTTGCGTGTCCGCGCTCGCGCTCAACCGCGCGAGCAAGCTCGATCCGCCGCCCTCGTCGGGCGCCATCGTCGACAATCCGTCGGCGAGCACGTCCTGCCGAGTCCGCCCGATCAATTCGCGCATCAGCCGCGGATCGCGCAGCACCCCGGCATCGGCGAGCTGATCGAAGACCGAACCGCCCTCATTCACCCTGTTTGCCGACACCTCGTCGCCGGCCACCTTGAGCAACCGCGCGGCCTCGCGTCGCAAATCATCCTCGGTCGCCGCCACCACGCCCAGCAACGCCGCCGCAAGCGTCGCGCGAGTCCGGTCGTCGAGCCGGTCGTCGTCCGATACGAAGAAATCGTCGATCGCCGCGGCCAGTCCGCGATCGGCGCGACCCAGCGATGCCGCCGCGCGCGCGAGCAGCTGACTGGCGCCGCCGTGGGCGCCGTCGTCGATGTCGCCTTGGTCGATCGACATGCCGTGCAGTCTAGACCCGCGTCGTTAAATTGCGGTTAGCCAGACGCTTTTGCTCGCAGGCGCTCGATGGCATGCGCCAGCGTTGCGACGGCATAAGCCGCGCCCAGCCCGAGACCGATCACCGGCTGCCCGGCAATCGCAGCGGGAAGCAGGATCAGCGGATAGGCCGGCGGCACTGCCCACCACAGCCGCCGCTGGACCGTGCTCGCCGCGCGCTCGGCGAGGCCGCCCGCCACCACCGTGCCCAAGGCGAGCAGCAGCGCGGCGGCGGTTCCGGCGTCCAGCGCCGCATGCTGGGCGAACAGGATCGTCGCAAGCGCCGCGCTGCCCGGCATCAGCCACTTGCCGGCCGCGATCAACGCTCGCTCGTCGCGCAGCCACGCCAGCACATCGGCCAGCGCAAACAGCGCCAGCGCGGCGATCACCGCGACCAGCCCCGTCACTGACCATCCCAGCAGCAACCCCGCCAGCCCGCCGACCGCGGCGACCACGCCCCCGGCCATCAGCATCAGTGCCGGCACGCCACGCGCGACGAGCGGGGGCAGCGCGATGCGCGCCAATGGTGCGATCAGGAAGCGATCCACCCAGTTCGACCGCGCGCCGAGCGCCGCGACCAACGCCGCGCGACCCTTCACTGCGAGCGCGCGCGAATCGCGCTGTACGCCGTGCCCGTCGCGGACCGCCGCGTCGGGCAGCGCCACTTGCTCGGCGCCGCGCTGTGCCGTTACGCGGAGCAGCGACGAGGTGAAATCGTAATCGTTGGGCAGCTTGGCGACTTCGGCGATGCGCTGCGGATCGAGCGTCGCGACACCGGCCCACAGGACGCCGGGCCCGATTCGCTCGAGTTCGCCGCCCTCACCCGTGACCAACAGGGTATCGTGGTCGCGGTCGCGCATCGCCTCGACCACGCCGCTGGTCGTCACCAGCCCGTCGGCGAGCCAAATCACGCGTGCCAGCGGATGGAGCTTGGCGATCGCCTCGGCAGGGGTGCGCACCGCATCGACCGCGACCCCGCGCCGCCCGAGCCGATTGATCGCGCCGAGCAATTCCGGGCTCAGCCGCGAGACGACGATGACGATCTGCGACGCCCCCGCCGCGATCAGCAACCGCGCTTGGAACTCGACCAGAGTCACCCCGCCGACCGGCAGCGTCGCCGCGAGCGTGTCGTGGCGATCGGACGCTTCGGCAGTCGCGAACAGCAGCCCCGCAATCATCCGGGGCTGTTACGAAGCTTTCAGGCGTAAGGCAAAGATTAGAGGCGCTCGATCGCCCGGCGCAGCTTGCGGATATGCTCTCGGTCGCCGGGCGCCTTCGCGGCGTCGGCGGCGAGCGCCATCAGCCGCACCGCACCAAAGCTGGCCGCCAGCCCCTTGAGCCGTGCCGCATTGACCGCCCAGCCGGCGTCGTCCGTCGCGTTCTCGATCGCCGCCAATGCGCGTTCGGCGCTGTCGATAAAGGCGATACGCAGCTCGGCGATCAGCACGGGTTCGTCGCCCACCGCCGCCGCCAGGGTCGCGTCGATTGCTCCGGGATCATAGGCCATCGGCTCGTCATAACCGCGCGGGCTTTAACGGATCGTTGCGTAATCGCTTTGATCCGCGCCATTTCATGGTAAACAGCGGATCATGAACGGGGGTTCGAAAATCGTCGATTTGCGCGTGAGCGATGTCGATTTCGCTACGCCGGCGGCCACCGGCCCGGCCGATTATTCCGGCACCGAGCCGAACGACGATGCCGAGCCGATGCTCGAACTCGACGATTATCATGCGCCGACCAGCGTCTGGGCAAAGGTGTTTTCGATCGTCGCGGTGCTGCTCGCGATTGGCTGGATCGGGTTCATCGGCTGGTATGCCGGCCCCGCCTTGCTCGCCAACCCGCAACCGATGGCGCTCGCGCAATTCGCCGCCGCGCTTGCCGCGCCGCCGGCGTGGATCGGCGTGCTGTGGCTGATCGCGCGGCGATCGAGCAAGGCCGAGGCGCAACGCTTCAACGCGACCGCCCGATCGATGCGCGCCGAGGCGGACCATCTCCAGGCCGTGATCGCAGCGATGGCGCGGACGATCGAGACCAACCGCCTCGCGCTCGGCGACCAGATTACGTCGATGATGGCGGCGGCGAGCGGCATGGCCGAGCAAATTGCGCACGCCGAGACGCAAGCCGCGGGACTCGACGCGGCAGCACATACCGCGGAAAACAAGCTCAACGTCCTGCTCGCGACGCTGCCCAAGGCGCATGCCGAGACCGAGGCGCTGGCGGCCAAGATCGAGCAGACTGGCCTGACCGCCAGCGAACGCGCCGCCGCGCTCGATGCGCAGATCGTCGCGCTCGGCGAACGCGGCAAGGAAGCCGATTCGCTGACCAGCGGCGCCGCCGAGCGCTTGGCGGCCAATATCGCGCGGATGGAAGCGACCAGCGAGACCGCCGGTGCACGCCTCGAAAGCGTAACCGCGTCGATGTCCGAAGCGGTCGACGGCCTGCTCGACCGCACCGCCAGCGCGGTCGACGAAGCGCGCAAGGGCATCACCACGCAGGGCGATGCGATGCTGGCGATGCTGTCGGCCAACCAGGCGACGCTCGACCGCACCGCGACCGACAGCGCCACCGCGCTCGCCGAGCGGATCGCGGCGATCGAAAGCGTGGTGAACCACGTCGCCGAGGTGCTGACGACCGGACAGGCGCAAGTCGATGCGATCGCGCGGTCGATCGACGATTCGAGCGAAGCCGCGCAACGTTTCGTCGGCGAATCGGCGCCGCAATTGCTCGAAGGCCTGATGCGGATCCGCGACACCGCCAACGCCGCCGCTGACCATGCGCGTGAGGCGATCGAGCGCATCGTGCCCGATGCCGGCGCGGCGATCGAGGCGGCGGGCAAGCACGCGCTCGAAAAGAGCCTGGCAGCGATCGCCGAGGCGCAGGGCAACGCCGCCGCGTCGGCGACCGAAGCATCCGAAAAGCTCAACCGGCAAATGCTCGCCATCGCCGAGGCTTCGGGGGCGATCGACGACCGGCTGGCCGACACGCGAGACGCCGACGGCTTTGCGCGGCGTGTGTCGCTGCTGATCGAATCGCTCAATTCGGCGGCGATCGACCTTGCCGGTATCTACGCGACCGAAGCGCCCGATTCGTCATGGGCCGCCTATCTCAAGGGCGATCGCGGCGCATTCACGCGGCGTGCGGTCAAGCTGCTCGACGCCGGCGATATGCGCGCGATCGTCGAGGCATATGAGAGCGACGACGTCGCCCGCGAGCGGATCAACCGCTACATCCACGATTTCGAGGCGATGCTGCGCGCGGTGCTGGCGCAACGCGATAGTGCGCCGATCGGCGTCACCCTGCTTTCGTCGGACATGGGCAAGCTCTACGTCGCGCTTGCCCAGGCAATCGAACGGTTGCGGACCTAGCGTCAGCTCGGCGCGAACGCGCTGTTGCTCGGATCGAAGAAGTCGAACATTTGCGGCGTGATCCAGCCGAACTGGTAGTTGAGCACGAACAGCAGCCACAGGATCGTCGCGACGATCGTCACGCGCAACGCGGTGCGGCCGAAGCGGAATTCGTGCGGCGCGCTTTCTGCCTGGCCCGGCACGTACTCGCCCCCGGCCTCATGCGTGGTGCGCACGCCGAACGGCAGGACGAGGAAGACCGAGAACGCCCAGCACAGGAAATAGATGGCGAGCAACGATGTCCAGCGCATCCCCGGGTCCCTAGACCTCGATGACCAACACGTCGACGACGGGCTTCTTGCCGGTCCACTTAGTCGCCACTCGGCGCACCGCGAGACGCAGCGATTCGCGTAACGCCGCGAGGTCACCCTTGTGCTTGCGCACCGCGTCCGCCGCGGCGTCGCACGCCTCGTCGAGCAAATCTTCCTTGTCCTCCTCGACCGGCACGCCCTGCAGGCGAACCTCGGGCGTGCCGACCAGCCGGTAATTGCCGTCGATCGCCACGGCGACCGACATCTGGCCGAAGCTCGCAAGTCGGCGGCGCTCATTCATCGTCGCACCGTCGGCGGGAAGGATGACGTCGCCATCGAGCATCAGCCGCCCGACCGCCGCATGCCCGACCTTCTCCGGGTCGCCCGGCGCGAGCCGCACGATCTCGCCGTCGCTCTGGACCAACGCGCGCGGAATGCCGTTGGCGAGCCCGAATCGCGCCTGCTCCATCATGTGGCGCATCTCGCCGTGGACGGGGATGAGTGTCTGCGGTCGGATCCAGCCGTACATCGCCTCAAGCTCGGGGCGGCCGGGATGGCCCGAGACGTGGACATGCTCCTGCCGCTCGGTGACCATCTCGACCCCCTTGGCGGCGAGCTGGTTCTGGATGCGCCCGATAGCCAGCTCGTTGCCGGGGATTTGCTTCGACGAGAAGATCACCGTGTCGCCGGCGGTGAGCTTGATCGGATGCGTGCCCTCGGCGATGCGGCCGAGCGCGGCGCGGGGCTCCCCCTGCCCGCCGGTCGCGACCACCAGCACCTCGCGGCCTGGCAGCATCATCGCCGCGTCGGAATCGATCGGCTCGGGAAAATTCTTGAGATAGCCCGTCGCGCGCCCGACGGTCAGGATGCGGTCGAGCGAGCGCCCCGTGACGCAGATGCGCCGCTTGGTCGCCTTCGCCACTTCGCCGAGCGTCTGCAGCCGAGCGGCGTTCGACGCGAAGGTGGTGACGACGACTCGACCTTTGGCCTTCTTGACCGCGGAGATGAGCCCTTCGCGGACGCTCGATTCGGTGCCCGACGGTGCCGAATTGAACACGTTGGTCGAATCGCACACCAGAGCGAGCACGCCCTGGTCGCCGATCGCCGCGAGTTGCTCGGGGGTCGACGGCTTGCCGAGCACCGCATCGCTGTCGTCGAGCTTCCAGTCGCCGGTGTGGAACACCTTGCCCAGCGGCGTATCGATCAGCAGCGCGCTCGCCTCGGGGATCGAGTGCGCGAGCGGGACGAAGGTCACGCCGAACGGCCCGACCTGCACCGCCTCGCCTGGCTTCACGATGTTGAGCTTGACGCGCTTGGCGATGCCTTCCTCTTCCAGCTTGCCGCGGATCAGGCCGGCGGTGAATCTGGTCGCATAGAGCGGTACACCGAGATCGTCGGCGAGGTACGGCAGCGCGCCGATATGGTCCTCGTGCCCATGCGTCAGCACGATCCCGACGAGATTCTCGCGCTGCTCCTCGATGAATTGCAGATCGGGCAGGATCAGGTCGATCCCCGGATAGGCCGGATCGGCGAAGGTTACCCCCATATCGACCATCAGCCATTTACCCTGGCAGCCGTACAGGTTGACGTTCATCCCGATCTCGCCCGATCCGCCGAGCGCGAGGAAAAGCAGTTCGTTCTTCGGTATCAAAATCTATCTTCCAATTTCGTCATCCCGGCGAAGGTCGGGATCGCTGAGTCGGGTAGCGAAGCTCAAGCCGCCAGCGGCCCCCGGCCTACGCCGGGGCGACGCTCATTTCTGGGCCCGCTCCCACATCATCGCCAGCCCCTGAATCGTCAGGTCGGGCTCTATGCAATCGAATATGGGGGTGTTCTTCTCGAAAAGAACCGCCAATCCCCCGGTGGCGACCACGGTTACCGGGCGGCCGACCTCGGCCTTCATCCGCGCGACCAGCCCTTCGATCATCGCGATATAGCCCCAATAGATGCCGATCTGCATCTGGCTGACGGTGTCGCGGCCAATCACGGTCGGGTCGGCGGGCGCCTCGATCCCGATCCTCGGTAGCTTGGCGGCGGCGGCGACCAGGGCGTCGAGCGACAGGTTGATGCCGGGCGCGATAATCCCGCCCTTGTACGCGCCGCGGAAATCGACCCAGTCGACCGTCGTGGCGGTGCCGAAATCGATCACGATCAGGTCGCCCTCGTGGAGCGCGTGCGCCGCGATCGTGTTGACCGCGCGGTCGGCACCCAGGCTCTGCGGCTCCGGCACGTCGATCGCCATGCCGTATTCGACCGGAGGCTGGCCCGCGATCAAGGCGGTCGTCTTGAAATATTTTTCGGCGAGCACCTGAAGGTTATGCGTCGCGCGCGGCACCACGGTGGAGACGATCACGCCGCCAACGTCGCTGCGCTCATAGCCTTCGAGGCTCAGCAACTGAACCAGCCACACCGCATATTCGTCGGCGGTGCGTCGCGGATCGGTTGCGATCCGCCAGCGGCCCTTGACCGTGCGCCCGTCGAGTAGCGCGAAAACGACATTGGTGTTGCCGGCATCGATCGCGAGCAGCATCGACTTCAAGCTCCCATCCGTTCGTGTCGAGCGAAGTCGAGACACGATGAGGTTCGCGCCTTTGGCCGTTTCTCGACTTCGCTCGAAACGAACGGAGAAGGAGTCACAGCAGGAACACGTCGCCGGCGTGAATGACACGCCGCGTGCCGTCCGCCAAGCGAAGGATGAGCGCACCTTCGGCATCGAGCCCGTCGAACAAGCCGTCGATCGCCGATCCGTCGGGCAGGCGTGCGGTGAGCGGAGCGCCAGTCGGATGCGCGCGGTCGACCCAGCGTCGGCGGACGACCTGAATCCCCTCGCCGCGCCAGCGTTCGACCCAGCGCGCGAACGCATCGGCGAGCGTTTCGGCGAAGTCCTCGGGCGCGACCGCCGCACCGTGCGCCGCCAGGCTAGTGGCGACGCGGTCGGTGTCGGTCGGATAGTGGGCAAGGTTTACTCCGAAGCCGATCACGACCGCCTCGCCCGCGCGCTCGAGCAGCACACCCGACAGCTTGGCACCGTCGATCAGCAGGTCGTTGGGCCATTTGAGCTGTAATGCCTGAACGCCTCCCCAGCGAAGGCCGGGCCCCAGTTGCGATCGGTCCGATACTGGACCCCGGCCTTCGCCGGGGAGGCGTTGTAGGTAAGCGGCCACAACCTCCTCCAGTGCAACCGCCGCGACCAGCGCCAGCGTCGCGGCGGGCGGATCGCTCGGGCGCAATCGCACCAGGGTGCTCGCATAGAAATTGCCGGGCGGCGACACCCACGCTCGCCCCTGCCGCCCGCGTCCGCTGGTCTGGCGGTCGGCGCGCAGCCAGACGCCCTCTTCCAGCCCCGTCGCCGCGAGCGCGATCATGTCGGCGTTGGTCGATCCGGTCTCCGCGACCGAACGGATTTGCGTAGTCAGAACAGCGCCTTCGCGGCGGCCATCGACCACAGCCCGATCGGCTTCAACGCAAACCAGCCGACCGGCGAGATGAACAAGGCGAGCACGGTCAGGATGGCGTATTCGACCGCGGCGTCGCGGCTGCGCTGGAAGGCCGGTGCAGGCGCGTCGAAATACATCACCTTGATCACGCGCAGATAATAATAGGCGGCGATCACCGATCCCACGAAACCGACTACCGCGAGCGGGTACAGTCCGGCGGCGACAGCCGCGCGGAACACCTCCAGCTTGGCGAAGAACCCGAGCAAAGGCGGAATACCCGCCAGACTGAACATGAACACCGCCATCGCCGCCGCGAGCCCGGGGCGCGTCTCCGACATTCCGGCCATGCTCTCGATACTCTCGATCGCCCGACCCTCGCTATCGCGCATCTGGAGCACGACCAGGAAGCTGCCGAGCGTCATCGCGAGGTAGATCGTCAAGTACAGCAACACCGACGCAACGCCCGCGGGAGTCCCCGCGGCCAGCCCGACGAGCAGGAACCCGACATTGTTGATCGACGAATAGGCCAGCAGCCGTTTGATGTTGCGCTGCCCGATTGCGGCGACGGCGCCGAAGATGATCGAGGCGAGGCTGGCGAAGATCAGGATCTGGCGCCAATCGGCGATCGCCGGGCCCATCGCCGAGATCGCGACTCGCACGCCGAGCGCGATCGCCGCGACCTTGGGCGCCGAGGCGAAGAAGGTCGTGACGGGGGTCGGCGCACCTTCGTAGACATCGGGGGTCCACATGTGGAACGGCACCGCCGACATCTTGAACGCTAATCCGGCGAACACGAATACCAGCCCGAAGATCAACCCGAGCGAGTGCCCTCCGGCATAAGCCGCCGCGATCCCGGTGAAGAGGGTCGTGCCGCTGAACCCGTAGACCAGCGAGATGCCGTAGAGAAGGATGCCCGAGGCGAGCGCGCCGAGGACGAAATATTTGAGGCCAGCCTCGGCCGAGCGCTGGTCGCGCCGCATAAAGCTCGCCAGCACGTAAGCCGCGAGGCTCTGCAACTCGAGCCCGACATAGAGCGTCAGCATGTCGCCCGCCGACACCATCATCCCCATGCCCACCGCCGAGAGCAGGATCAGCACGGGATATTCAGGGTGAAGCCCGTCATCGTCGCCACGATTGAAGAAGCGCGGCGCGATCACGATCGAGACGGCGGCGGCGAAATAGATCAGCACCTTGGCGAACGCCGCGAAGGCGTCGGCACGATACAGCCCGCCGAACACCGGCCCGGCGTACGACGCCGGTCCCGCGAGCGAAATCCCGGCGCCGATCAGCACCGCGATCGCGGTCCAGCTGACCATCGCGGTCGAGCGTTGCCCGCCCCACGCTGCGACCAGCATCAGCGCCAGCGCGCCGACCGACAGCACGAGCTCGGGCATCGTCGCCTGGAGTGCGAGCACCCAATCCATCACTTGGTCTCCGCAGCGGCAGCCGCCACCGGTTTCCCGGGCGTCGGCGCCGCATCGCCCTTGGGCTGCGCGCGGTCGACTCGGTCGAGCAGAATTTTCACGTCGCTGCGCATCGGCGCGAGGAAGCTTTCTGGATAGACGCCCATCCACAAGACCGCCGCCGCGATCGGGACGAGCAGCCACAGCTCGCGCGCATTGAGGTCGGGCATCGCCGCGACATCGTCCGACTTGATCTCACCGAACACTACTCGGCGGTAGAGGTAGAGCATGTAGGCCGCGCCAAGGATGATGCCGGTGGTGCACAGCAAGGTAATCGTCGTCGACACCTTGTACGTCCCCGCCAAACTGAGGAACTCGCCGACGAAATTGCTCGTGCCGGGCAAGCCGACCGAGGCCATCGTGAACAGCATGAACAGGATCGCGTAGCGCGGCATGTTGTTGGCGAGCCCGCCGTACCGCGCGATCTCACGCGTGTGCAGCCGGTCGTAGATCACGCCGACGCACAGGAACAATGCGCCCGACACCAGGCCGTGGCCGAGCATCACCATCATCCCGCCCTCGATCCCCTGGCGGTTGAACGCGAACAGGCCGATCGTCACGATCGCCATGTGCGCGACCGACGAATAGGCGATCAGCTTCTTCATGTCCGACTGCACCAGTGCGACCAACGAGGTGTAGATCACCGCCACCGCCGACAATGCGAAGATCAGCCAGACGAGCTGGCTCGACGCTTCGGGGAACATCGGCAGCGAAAAGCGCAGGAAGCCGTACCCGCCCAGCTTCAACAGCACGCCCGCCAGGATCACCGACCCGGCGGTCGGCGCCTGGACGTGCGCGTCGGGCAGCCAGGTGTGCACTGGCCACATCGGCATCTTGACCGCGAACGACGCGAAGAAGGCGAGCCACAACCAGGTCTGCGCCCACACCGGGAAGTCGTGGTTGAGCAAGGTCGGGATGTACGTCGTCCCCGCCTCGTTCGCCATCCACAGCATCGCCACTAACATCAGCACCGAGCCGAGCAAGGTGTAGAGGAAGAATTTATAGCTCGCGTAGATCCGGTTGGCGCCGCCCCATACGCCGATGATCAGGAACATCGGGATCAGCCCGCCTTCGAAGAACACGTAGAACAGGAACAAATCCTGCGCCGCGAACGTGCCGATCATCAGCAATTCGGTCAGCAGGAACGCCGCCATATATTCGGGCACGCGCTTCTGGATCGCGCTCCAGCTCGCGCCGATGCAGATCGGCATCAGGAACACGCTGAGCATGATCAGCAGCAACGCGAAGCCATCGATGCCGAGCGACCAGCCGAAGCTTCCCGCGATCGGCACATTCTCGACGAACTGCCATTGCGGACCGCCGATGTGGAACTGGCTCCACAGCACCACGCCGAGCGCAAGATCGACCAACGTCGCCGCTAGCGCCAGCCAGCGCGCGTTGCTGGCGTTGAGGAACAGACACGCGACCGCGGCGATCGCGGGCACCGCGAGCATGACGGAGAGGATCGGGAACCCACTCATAGTGCCGTCGCTCCGGCGAAGGCCGGAGCCGCCGCGTTTGTCACGATCCGCTCACCAAGCTTTCCAGCGGTCCCGGCCTGCGCCGGGACGACGATAGCGGGAAGCCCGCTCATCGGCTGATCGCCCAGGTAACGGCGGCGGTCAGGCCGATCAGCATGACGAAGGCATAGGTGTAGAGATATCCCGATTGCAGGCGACCGGCGACGCGGCTGCTCAGCCCGACGACCCACGCCGATCCGTTGGGACCGAAGCGGTCGATAATGCCCTCGTCGCCCCCCTTCCAGAACAGCCGCCCGATCGCGAAGGCGGGGCGGACGAACAGCAAATGATACAGCTCGTCGAAATACCATTTGTGAAGCACGAAGCCGTAGATCACGCGGAACGTGTCGGTGAAGCGCGCGGGTATGTCGGGCCGGCGAATATAAGCGAGCCAAGCGCCCCACAGCCCGAGCAGCATGACGATCGTCGCCGACAGCTTGATCGGCACCGGCACCTGGTGCGCGGCGTGATAGAGATGCTCGTCGAACGCGATCGCGCCGCGCCAATAGGCCTCGCCCGATGTCGGATCGATGAAGACATGCTGGAACGCGAACCCCGCCGCGACCGCGCCGATGGCGAGCGCGACGATCGGAATGAGCATCGTGAGCGGGCTTTCGTGCGGGTGATAGCCGCCGGTGCCGAGCGACAGGTCATGCTGGCCGGGCTCGTCGACGTGCGGGACCGATCCCTGCCCTTCCTCGGCTGCTTCGCCATGATATTCGTGCGCGGCGTCGGCACCCTGATGATGGCCGTGCGCGCTGTCGCCCTGATGGTGCGCGTCGTGAATGGCGTGCTGGATATGCTCCGAATGCGCCCAGCGCGGCTTGCCCCAAAAGGTCAGGAACATCACGCGCCACGAATAGAAGCTGGTCAGCAGCGCGGCCAGCACGCCGACCCAGAACGCGCCGGTGCCGCGGCCCGAGGCGTAAGCCAGCTCGAGGATGCCGTCCTTCGAATGGAACCCGGCAAAGCCGATCTGCGGCAGGCCGAAGATGCCGGGGATGCCGACGCCGGTGATCGCCAGCGTACCCGCCAGCATCACCCAGAAAGTGACCGGAATCTGCTTCCTCAGACCGCCGTAGAACCGCATGTCCTGTTCGTGGTGCATCGCGTGGATCACGCTACCCGCGCCGAGGAACAGCAAAGCCTTGAAGAAAGCGTGGGTGAACAGGTGGAACATCGCCGCGCCGTATGCGCCGCTGCCTGCCGCAAAGAACATGTAGCCGAGCTGCGAGCAGGTCGAATAGGCGATGACGCGCTTGATGTCGGTTTGCGTGCAGCCGATCGTCGCGGCGAAGATGCAGGTCGCGGCGCCGATCGTGACGACGAAATTGAGCGCGACCTCGCTCGTCTCGAACATCGGCGACAGGCGGCACACCATGAACACGCCCGCGGTCACCATCGTCGCGGCGTGGATCAGGGCCGACACGGGGGTCGGGCCTTCCATTGCGTCGGGCAACCAAGTGTGGAGCCCGATCTGCGCCGACTTCCCCATCGCGCCGAGGAACAGGCACAGGCACAAAACCGTCATCGTGTCGAAGCGGTAGCCGAGGAAGCCGATCGTCGATCCGACCATGTGCGGCGCCGCCGCCAGGATGTCGGGGATCGAGACGGTGCCGAACACTAGGAAGGTGCCGAAAATGCCGAGCATGAAGCCGAGGTCGCCGACCCGGTTGACGACGAATGCCTTGATCGCCGCAGCGTTCGCGCTCGGCTTCTTGTACCAGAACCCGATCAGCAGATAGCTGGCGAGCCCGACGCCTTCCCAGCCGAAGAACATCTGGACCAAATTGTTCGCGGTCACCAGCATCAGCATCGCGAAGGTGAACAGCGACAGATAGGCGAAGAACCGCGGCTGGTCGGGGTCCTCGTCCATATACCCCCACGAATAGAGGTGGACCAGCGCCGAGACGGTGGTGACCACCACCAGCATCACCGCGGTCAGGCTGTCGACGCGCAAGGCCCAGGCGACGTCGAGGTCGCCCGACTTCATCCATTCGAACACCGGTGCGACGGTGGCCTCGGCGCCGCCGAGATAGTGGAGGAAGATCGGCCAGCTGAGGATGCACGACACGAACAGCGCGCCGGTCGTGATCACCTTGGCTGGCACGTTGCCGATCGCGCGATTACCGAGGCCAGCGACGATCGCCGCGAGCAGCGGCAGGAAGACGATGAGCTGAATCATGACGGGGAACCCGTCACCCCGGCGAAGGCCGGGGCCGTTATCGTCATTGGACGTGCCCTAAACTCAGCGATCCCGGCCTTCGCCGGGATGACGGAAATTTTCATCATCACCCCCGCATCCGGCTGGGATCGTCGACCGAGATCGTCCCACGCCCGCGGAAATAGATGACCAGGATGGCCAGCCCGATCGCCGCCTCGCCCGCCGCGACGGTCAGCACGAACATCGCGAACACCTGACCCACGAGATCGTGGAGGTAGGCAGAGAAAGCGACGAGGTTGAGGTTCACCGCGAGCAGGATCAGCTCGATAGCCATCAGCATGATGATCAAATTCTTGCGATTGGCGATGAGCCCCATCACCCCCATTCCGAACAGGATGGCGGCGACGACGAGATAGTGCGTGAGGCCGATCATGCGCGCACCTCGTCACCCCGGCGAAGGCCGGGGCCGGCGAGTTGATGCCCGGCGCGCTTGGTCGTGCAGCGGTCCCGGCCTTCGCCGGGATGACGATTGCGGCTCACAGCTCCACCCCCTGCCCGACCGGCGGCTGCGTGTTGCGCGTCGAATCCTGCGGCCGGCGGGCGACCTGGCGGCTGATATTCTGGCCGCGCACGCCGCCGCGAGTGCGATGCGTCAGCACGATCGCGCCGATCATCGCCACCAAGAGCACGAGCCCAGCGCCTTCGAACACGTAGAGGTAGCGCGAATAGAGCAAGTTGCCGATCGCCTGGATGTTGGGGATCGTATCGGGCGTCGGCGAGATCCGCTGGTCGAGCTTGAGCCCGCCCGCGCTCCACGCGCCGATCGCGATGAAAATCTCGCACGCCAGCGCGATCGCGAAGGCGAGCCCGATCATCGCGTACCGCGCGAACCCCGCGCGAAGCTCGGCGAAGTCGATGTCGAGCATCATCACGACGAACAGGAACAGCACCGCGACCGCACCCACGTACACGATCACCAGCAGCATCGCGATGAACTCGGCGCCGACCAGCAGCATCAGCCCCGCGGCGTTGAAGAACGCCATGATCAGCCACAGCACGCTGTGGACCGGGTTGCGCGACGTGATCGTCAGCGCGCCCGACAGGATCACCATCGCGGCGAACAGGTAGAAGGCGATGGTCTGGATCATGCGGCCACCGTCGCCGCGGCGGAGGCCGGGGCCGCCAAGCTGCATGGCGCGTCCTTGCCGCCAGCGATCCCGGCCTGCGCCGGGATGACGATTGAGAGGTGAATCACTGAGCGTCCCACTGTTTCGCGCCGCCTATCGATACGGCGCATCGGCGGCAAGGTTCGCGGCGATCGCGCGTTCCCAGCGGTCGCCATTATCGAGCAGTTTCGCCTTGTCGTAGATCAATTCCTCGCGAGTCTCGGTCGAGAATTCGAAGTTCGGCCCCTCGACGATGGCATCGACCGGGCACGCTTCCTGGCACAGCCCGCAATAGATGCACTTGGTCATGTCGATATCGTAGCGAGTCGTGCGCCGGCTGCCGTCGTCGCGCGGCTCGGCCTCGATCGTGATCGCCAGCGCCGGGCACACCGCCTCGCACAGCTTGCACGCGATGCATCGCTCCTCGCCATTGGGATAGCGGCGCAGCGCGTGCTCGCCGCGGAAACGGGGCGAGACCGGGTTCTTCTCGTACGGATAGTTGATCGTCGCCTTCTTCTTGAAGAAGTAGCGCAACGTCAGCATGTGCGCCTTGACGATCTCCCACAACGTGAAGGATTTGATGATTTGGGCGGGACTCATATCAGCGCGCGTCTTCCGTTCTCGAGCAGCTACCAAGCAGCGACACCTGTAAGAGGTCCATTGGCCGGTCGGCACCTGCCGAGATGATACCAGCAGGAGTCACCGCGACGTGTGCCTTGTCCTTTCCGACATCGCCGACCTGCACCGTGGCAAGGCAGACATGCTCTCCGAACAGGCAGCCGCCGGGCTTTGCAATGATGAATGCGAACACACCTTCAGCCAATGGGAGGACCTTCGCAGAACCGGCGATATTGGCGAGGTCCTTATCCCAAATAACCGTCGCTGTCCGATCCGTGCCTCCAGATACGTCAATCGCGAAACGCCAACTGTCCCTCTCCAGTCCTGGAAAATTGGGCTGCGTTCGTTTCCAACCCGTATCCGTTGCGCTTGCGGCCGATACGTCGGTGATCGTGCAATCGTAATGCACGGTACCGGCGGCCGCGGCGAGCATCATGAGGCTGGCGGAGATCACGACCCCACCCCCACGCGTATCCACATCAGGAAACCGCTCACCAGAAACACCCAGAACAGCGACAGCGGCAGGAACACCTTCCAGCCGAGCCGCATCAGCTGGTCGTAGCGATAGCGCGGCACGGTCGCCTTGACCCAGCTGAACAGGAAGAAGAACGCCAGGATCTTGACGAACAGCCAGATGATCCCCGGCACGGCGTAGAGCGGCGCCCAGTTCACCGGGGGCAGATACCCGCCCCAGAACAGGATCGCATTGAGCGCGCACATCAGGATGACGTTGGCATATTCGCCGAGCCAGTAGAGCGCGAAGCTCATCGACGAATATTCGGTCTGATAGCCCGCGACGAGCTCGCTTTCCGCCTCGGTGAGGTCGAACGGCGCCCTTTGCGTCTCGGCCAGACTGGAGATGAAGAACACCACCGCCATCGGGAACAGCAACGGGTTGAAGCAATTGCCGTTGAGCAGCCCGTAATAGCCGCGCTGCGCATCGACGATCATCGACAGGTTGAAGCTTCCCGCCCACAGCACGACCGAGATCAGCACGAACCCGATCGACACTTCGTAGCTGACCATCTGCGCCGCCGCGCGGAGAGCGGAATAGAAGGGATATTTCGAGTTCGATGCCCAGCCCGCGATGATGATGCCGTAGACGCCGAGGCTCGACGCCGCGAGCACGTAGAGCAGCCCGACGTTGATGTTGGCCAGCACCACGCCCGTCTGGAACGGCACCACCGCCCAAACGATCAGCGCCACCGTGAAGGTGATGATCGGCGCGATCAGGAACAGGCCCTTGTTCGCGGCCGACGGGATGATCGTTTCCTGAAGGAAGACTTTGAGCCCGTCGGCGAACGACTGCATCAGTCCGAGCGGGCCGACCACGTTGGGGCCGCGGCGCAACGCCATCGCCGCCCAGATCTTGCGGTCGGCATAGATGATCATCGCGACCGCGAGCATCAGCGGCAGCGCGATCAAGAGGATGTCGATGATTGTGGCGACGAACCACGCCCAACCGTAGGGCAGGAAGCCGGTGAACCAGGAGGTCATGCCGAGGCACCTCCGCGCTCAACGATATACGCCTCCCCGGCGAAGGCCGGGCCCCAGTTGCGAGCGGCCCGATGCTGGACCCCGGCCTTCGCCGGGGAAGCGCGATTATTCACAGCGATCGCCATCACTCCGCCGCCTCCGCAAAGGCTTGGCCGTGCACCAGTTCCGCCGAGCATTGCTGCATCGTCGGGCTGGCGCGGCAGATCGCGTTGGTTAGGTAGAAGTCCTTGATCGGATAGGCAATCTTGCCAGCCGCCTTGCCGTCGAGCTTGGGCGGGCTCCACTCGAAACTCGCGAGCCCGAGCTGACCGAGCGCCGGCGTGTCGAGCGCCATTGCCGCGCGGAGTTCCTCGAAACTGTCGAACGGCAAGGTCGCTTTCAATTTCTCGCTCAGCGCGCGGAGGATCGTCCAATCCTCGCGAGCGTCGCCGGGCGGGAATACCGCGCGGTCGCCACGCTGCACGCGACCCTCCAGGTTGACATAGGTGCCCGACTTCTCGGCATAGCTCGCGCCGGGCAGCACGACGTCGGCCGCCGCGGCGCCCTTGTCGCCGTGATGGCCGACATAGACCTTGAAGCTCTTCGACAGCTGGGAGAAATCGACCTCGTCGGCGCCCATTAGGAACACCAATTTGGGCGCCGCAGCGACCACGTCGGCGATCCCGCCGGGCTGCGCGAAGCCGAGCATCAGCCCACCCATCCGCGACGCCGAGAAGTGGAGGACGTTATAGCCGTTCCAGGCGCTGCCGTCGTCGAGCGTGCGCACCAGGTTGAGCGACTTGGCAAGCGCAAGGCTCGCCGCTTGCCCGTTCTTCAACGCAGCGCCGCCGACGATCACCATCGGGCGCTTGGCCGCGGCGAAGGCTTCTGCCGCCGCGCTGGGCAAATCGCCGAGCAGCGAGAGATCGTCGCCGACCCACTCGACCTCGTACGTCAGGTCGGTTTTCGGCCCGATCGCAAAGACCTTCGCGCCTTTCTTGATCGCCTTCCTGATCCGCGTGTTGACCAAGGGCGCTTCCCAACGGACGTTCGACCCGACGATCAGGATCGCGTCGGCGCGCTCGGTCCCGGCGATCGTCGTGTTGAAATTGACCGCCGCGAGGCTCGTCACGTCATAGGCCATGCCGGTCTGGCGGCCCTCGAGCAGCGAGCCGCCCATCGCCTTGACCAGCGCCTTGGCCGCGAACAACGTCTCGCAATCGACCAGGTCGCCGGCGATCGCCGCGACGCTGCTGCCAGCCTTCACCGCCGCGATCGCCGCGAACGCGTCATCCCAGCTTGCCTCGATCAGCTTGCCCCGCTTTCGGATGTACGGCCGGTCGAGCCGCCGCCGCACCAGCCCGTCGACGTGATGCCGAGTCTTGTCGTTCGCCCACTCCTCGTTGACGTCCTCGTTGATCCGCGGCAGCGCGCGCAGCACCTGACGGCCGCGGCTGTCGAGCCGGATGTTGGTGCCGACCGCGTCCATCACGTCGATGCTGAGCGTCTTCGACAATTCCCACGGCCGCGCCTCGAACGCGTACGGCTTCGACGTCAAGGCGCCGACCGGGCACAAGTCGACGACATTGCCCGACAATTCGCTCGTCACCGCCTGTTCGAGATACGAGGTGATCTGCATGTCCTCGCCGCGATAGATCGCACCGATTTCCTCGACCCCGGCGACTTCCTCGGCAAAACGGATGCAGCGGGTGCACTGGATGCAGCGAGTCATCACCGTCTTGACGATCGGACCCATATATTTCTCGGTCACCGCGCGCTTGTTCTCGTCGTAACGCGAGTGCCCGCGGCCATAGGCGAGGCTCTGGTCCTGCAAGTCGCACTCGCCGCCCTGATCGCAGATCGGGCAGTCGAGTGGATGGTTGATTAGCAGGAATTCCATCACGCCTTCGCGCGCATTCTTGACCATCGGCGAATTGGTGATGACCTCCTGATTGTCCGCGGCCGGCAGCGCACACGACGCTTGCGGCTTGGGCGGCCCGGGCTTCACCTCGACAAGGCACATCCGGCAATTGCCCGCAATCGACAGCCGTTCGTGATAACAGAAGCGCGGGATCTCCTTCCCCGCGATCTCGCATGCCTGCAGGACGGTGGCGCCCTGCGGGACTTCGACCTCGATCCCGTCTACCTTCAGCCTAGGCATCAGTTGGCGCCCGTCGATTTTGAAGCATCCGCTTCACGGAAATAGGCTTCGGCGAGGTAGCCGATCAGATTGCCCTTCGAAAACGCCATTTGCTCGCCCGTCGGCGTGCACTGCTCGAGATGCGGCCGTAGCGCGCCGATCGCCGCTGGTTCGGCATCCGTGCCCGCCGTCGCCAGTACCAGCTTGAGCGTGTCCGCAGGGTCGGCGCGCACCACACAATCGGCGAACCGGTGAATCGGCGCGTTGTCACCGGTGATCTCCAGCGGCGCGGCCCCCATCGTCCCCGGGCGCCGCGAGAAATCCTTGCGGACGAGCGCTTTGTACAACGCCCCGCGAAACGACACCGGGTTGGTGTTCAACTCGACGTCGCTCGTGCCGTAGCTCCGCCCGACAGAGGCACTGCCGGTGAAGCATTCGGCGTCCATCAGCTTGGGCAGGAATTTGTAATCGTGCATCGCGTCCTGCGGGCCGGCCAGCGTCTTCAGCACCTGCGGATAATGCCGCTTGACGATGCACAGCGCGAAATTGTCCGAAATGGCCCGCGCCGCATCGCCCGTCGACCGCCCGTCGGGCACGTCGATCGGCGCCGTGTCGCGCCGGATGCTGCCCGTCATCTGGCCTCGCGCGGCGGCAGCGATACCACCGATCGCGGCAAGCAGGATTAGCCCGCGGATCATATCGCGGCCTCGGGCAGCAGGCGGCGCGCGCCGGTCGTGGGCAGGTGGTGCGTGGTCATCGCAAACTTCTATCTCGACACCATGTGATAAAGCGGTTCGGCAACGATCAACCGAAGGTCGTCGCGCTTCACCCTGAAATTCTTGCCTGGGGCCAGGCAATCGTTGAGCGCCGGCGCCAATGCGCCGATCGCCGCGCGCTCATCGGCGCTGCCGCGCGCCGAGCGCGCGAGGTTCAACGCGCCGGCCGGGTTCAATGCCACGACACAATCACCGAACTGACGGATCGACACCAGGTGGCGGTCATAATTCGACCCGCCGTCTGCCACTGACAGCGCCCAGCGCGCCCGCGGCGGCGGCGATGCAACGTCGAACCGGCCGCCGTCCAGCCAGGTCAGCAGCGCCGCGTTGGCGATCTCCGCGCGCTCGCGCCACGCGATCTGACCAGTCGCCAGGCGGTTGTCGTTGCACCCGCCGTACAGGTCCATCAGCTTGGCGCCGACGCGACGTTCGCCGTCCGAACCGGGCAAAGTCGACAGCAGCATCTTCGCGTCGTGCGCGTCGTTGTCGACGACGCATTGCGCGACATCGTATTCATCGGTGGCGGCATGCGCCGGCAGCGCCGCAAACGCGCCCAGCAATGCTGCGATCACAATCGGATATTTCATGTGCCTACCTCCCTGCACCAACGACCACGCCCCGATCGACGCCGCTGAATGTTGGCGTCACCATCACTTGACTGCCGGCGTTCGCACGAACCGGCTCCACATCGCATAGGCGATCAGCGCTCGAATTCCGCCCGGTTTCAAATTCACTTTCTGCCCCGTCCGCAAGCATTGCCCGAGCGCGGGCGCAAGTGCCGCAG
This sequence comes from Sphingomonas sp., assembly GCF_036269755.1. GTDB lineage: Bacteria > Pseudomonadota > Alphaproteobacteria > Sphingomonadales > Sphingomonadaceae > Sphingomonas. Next base: position 61,883 of record NZ_DATBDV010000005.1, read on the forward strand.
CAGCATCGTGTTCGCGATCACTGCCCGGCATCGTCCGCAGCAGCGCGTCGGCGCCGGCCGGGTCAACGCGTACCGCACAATCGGTGAATTCGGTCAGCGCCGCCGCCGTGGCAGGCTGGGTGTCCGACGGAATGACAAATGGCACGATCGCAGCAGCATCGGCGGCAAGACTGGGCGCGGCAGGATTGCGCGCCAGATAGACTTCCTCGGCCATCAAGTCGCGCAATACGACCGGCGAAAACTTCAGGCTCAGCGCCAACTGATCGACCCCGACTTGCATGCCGAGGCAACGACTCATGCCAAGCTCTGTGTTGACGTCCTTGATGCCAGCCGCCTTGAGGTCGATCCACGCCGGATCGCTGTGGTCGAGCATGGTGAGCACCTTGGGCGTGGCGCTGCGGTAGACGCACTGCGCGAAGTGCTTTCGGACATCGCCGGCGCGCTTCTCATCCAGCGGTTGCGGCTTCACCGGAATCATCGATCCTGTCTGTATCTCGGGCTTGAGCTGCGCTTGCGCCGGTGTCGCAATCACGAGAGCCGCGAAGAGGCCTAACACGATCTTCACTCTGCCGCCTCCTGCATCGGAGACAAGTCTCCAACTTGGCGTTCGGCGATGCGGCGTTCCATCTCAGGCCGGAAGTGCCTGATCAGGCCCTGGATCGGCCATGCCGCGGCGTCGCCGAGCGCGCAGATCGTGTGGCCTTCGACTTGCTTGGTAACGTTGTAGAGCGTGTCGATTTCCGACACGTCGGCGTCGCCGGTGCGCAGCCGCTCCATCACGCGCCACATCCAGCCGGTGCCCTCGCGGCACGGCGTGCACTGGCCGCAGCTTTCGTGCTTGTAGAAATAGCTGATCCGGCTGATCGCGCGGACGATGTCGGTCGACTTGTCCATCACGATCACCGCCGCGGTGCCGAGGCCCGAACCGAGCGCCTTGAGCCCGTCAAAGTCCATCGGGCACTCCATGATCTCCGCCGCCGGGACCAGCGGCACCGACGATCCGCCGGGGATGACGGCGAGGAGGTTGTCCCACCCGCCGCGGATGCCGCCGCAATGTTCGTCGATCAGCTGGCGGAACGGGATCGACATCGCTTCCTCGACCACGCACGGTTTGTTCACGTGCCCGCTGATCTGGAACAGCTTGGTGCCGCGATTATTCTCCGCGCCGAAGCTCGCGAACCATTCGGGGCCGCGGTGCAGGATGGTCGGGACGACAGCAATCGATTCGACGTTGTTGACCGTGGTCGGGCAGCCATAGAGCCCGGCGCCCGCCGGGAACGGCGGCTTCAATCTCGGCTGGCCCTTCTTGCCCTCCAGGCTTTCGAGCATCGCGGTCTCTTCGCCGCAAATGTACGCGCCCGCACCGCGATGCACGAACACGTCGAAATCGTAGCCCGACCCGCAGGCGTTCTTGCCGATCAGGCCGGCGTCATATGCCTCGGCGACTGCGGCGAACAACACCTCCGCCTCCGGGATATATTCGCCGCGAATGTAGATGTACGCGGCACGCGCGCGCATTGCGTAGCCCGCGATCAGCGCGCCCTCGATCAGCTTGTGCGGATCGTGGCGGATGATCTCGCGGTCCTTGCATGATCCCGGCTCGGATTCGTCGGCGTTGATCACCAGGAAGTTGGGGCGGTCGGGCCGCGGTTCCTTGGGCATGAAGCCCCATTTGGTCCCGGTCGGGAATCCTGCCCCACCGCGCCCGCGTAGGCCCGACGCCTTGATCCGGTCGATGATCGCGTCCTGCCCGATCTCGAGCAAAGCCTTGGTATTGTCCCAATCGCCACGCGCCTGCGCCGCCTTCAGCCCCCAAGGCTGAAAGCCGTAGACGTTGGTGAAGATGCGATCCTTGTCGGCGAGCATATCAGCGCCGCCCGCCCATCGCGTTGCGCACGAAATAGAACAGCACCAGCACGATCCCGACCGCGACCGCGAGGCCAATCAACGCGAATGCGACCTTGAGGATGATTCCGAGGATCACCAGCGCGCCGATGATCGCAAAAACCGCGATGATTGGATTCATGCGCATCACCATTCCCCGCGGTAATCGTGATTGGCATCGACCATCGCCTTGAGACTGGTCGGCCCGCCTTCGGGGCAGCTCGACTGCCGCCCAATCGTCGAGCCCGGCTTCGGCGTCTCGCCCCGCGCCAGCGCCTCGAGCACCGCGATCGTGCGGTCGTAATCCAGATCCTCATAATTGTCGTCGTTGATCTGGACCATCGGCGCGTTGGCGCACGCGCCCAGACATTCGACCTCGGTCAGCGTGAACAGCCCGTCGGGGGTCGTCCGCCCCTTGGCAAGGCCGTGGTTCCGGCACGCCGCGAGCACGTCGTCCGAGCCGGCGAGCATGCACGGCGTCGTGCCGCATACCTGAACATGATAGCGGCCGACCGGCGCCATGTTGAACATCGTATAGAAGGTCGCGACCTCGTAGACGCGCATGTACGCGACGCCGATCTGCTTCGCGACGAACTCGATCACCGGCACCGGCAGCCAGCCCTGCGTGTCCGTCTCCGCCCCCACCTGGCGCTGCGCCAGGTCGAGCAGCGGCAGCGACGCCGATTGCGCGCGCCCCGGCGGATAGCGGCCGATGATCTCCTTGGCCTTGGCGGCATTCGCCTCGGTCCACGCGAAGTCGGGCCAGCGCGCGCGGACTTCGGCTTCGTCGGGAATGTGGGGAGCTTCAGCCATCGTTGTTCTTGTCCCTGCGACGGCGCGCAGCCGCGGCGTAGACCGGGATCAGCGACGCGTAGAGCACGATCAGCACGCCGAACGTCGAATGCGATCCGCTCGACGGACCTGACTGGTTCGATGGGACGAGGAACGCGACCAAGCCGCCCGCCACCAATGCGACGAGGGCAACGGCGATCAGCACCATTTTCTTGCGCGAAAGCGTCACCGCGCGCTCCCCGGTTTGTTGCGCGACATGATCACGACCATCAGCAGGATGATCGCAGCCGGTCCGATGATCTCGAACGTGTCGCCCGCGCCGTGCCGCATCAGCCGCAGCACGATCGCCACGGCAGCGAGCAAAGCCGCGAACAGCGCGATCCAGAAGGTGGCGTTACGCTTCACCGGTCGCACTCCCCAAACACGATATCGAGCGCGCCCAGGATCGCTGTCGTATCCGCCAGCATGTGCCCCTTCGACATGAAGTCCATCGCCTGGAGGTGGCTGAACGCGGTCGGGCGGATCTTGCAGCGGTACGGCTTGTTGGTGCCGTCGGACACCAGATAGACGCCGAACTCACCCTTGGGGCTCTCGGTCGCGACGTACACGCTGCCCGCCGGCACGTGATAGCCTTCGGTGAACAGCTTGAAATGATGGATCAGCGCTTCCATCGACTGCTTCATCTCGGCGCGCTTGGGTGGCGCGACCTTGCGGTCGTCGGTTATGACAGGGCCGGACGGCATATCGTTGAGGCACTGTTTCATGATCCGCGCCGATTGGCGGACTTCCTCGACCCGCACCATGAAGCGGTCGTAGCAATCGCCGCGCGTGCCGACCGGCACGTCGAAGTCCATGCGGCTGTAGACGTCGTACGGCTGCGACTTGCGCAAATCCCACGGGATGCCCGATCCACGGATCATCGGCCCGGAAAAGCCCCAGCGAACGGCATCTTCGCGGCTGACGATCGCGATATCGACGTTGCGCTGCTTGAAGATGCGGTTGTCGGCGACCAGGCTGATCGCGTCCTCGAATAGCCGGGGCACGCGCGTGTCGAGCCAGTCGGCGATGTCGGCGAGCAGCTTGAGCGGCAGATCCTCGTGCACGCCGCCGACGCGGAAATAATTGGCGTGCATCCGCGCACCCGAGATCCGTTCGTAGAAATTCATGCAGTCTTCGCGCAGCTCGAACAGCCACAGGTTCGGCGTCATCGCGCCGACGTCCATGACGTGGCTGCCGAGGTTGAGGAGGTGGTTCTTGATGCGCGTGAGCTCGGCGCATAGCACGCGGATATATTGCGCGCGCAACGGCACTTCGAGGTCGAGCAATTTCTCGATCGCGAGCACGAAGGTGTGCTCCATGCACATCGGCGAGCAGTAATCGAGGCGGTCGAAATACGGGATCGCCTGCTGATAGGTCTTGTACTCGATCAGCTTTTCGGTGCCGCGATGGAGCAGCCCGACATGCGGATCGACTCGCTCGACGATCTCGCCGTCAAGTTCCATCACCAGGCGGAGCACACCGTGCGCAGCCGGATGCTGCGGGCCGAAATTGATCGTGTAGTTCTGGATCTGCACATCGCCCGGCAGCGGCGAATCCGCGCCCGCTTCATGCAGGATATCCACGCGCGCATCCTCGGCGAGGTGGAACATCGGGTCGGCCATAGCGGGCTCGCTCATTGGTTCTGCCCCTTGCCCTTGGTCGGGACCACGTCGGGGTCCTTCGGCTTCGACTTGCGGCGGTTGCCCGGCGAGGCCTCACCCGCGCCGGTCTGCGCGGTGCTGTCGACGGTCTTGGTGGTCTTGGCGCGGGGGCTCGACCGTTTCGGCGTGGCGTCGGCGTTCTGCAGTTCGTCGGCGCTTACCGGTGTCGGCGCGCCCTTCGCCTCGGGCACGGCCGGCGCGGCTGGGGGCGGCGGCGGTGGCGGCGCAGCCTTGGCTTGCGGGGTTTCCGCCGGCCCCGGGCCGGTCGACTTCTCGTCGCCCGGCAGAACGTATTCGGCGCCTTCCCACGGGCTCATGAAGTCGAAACTGCGGAAATCCTGCGCGAGCTGGACCGGCTCGTACACGACTCGCTTGGCCTCTTCCGAATAGCGCATCTCGACATAGCCGGTCAGCGGGAAGTCCTTGCGGAACGGATGGCCGACAAAGCCGTAGTCGGTCAGGATCCGGCGCAGGTCCGGATTGCCGTCGAACAGCACGCCGAACATGTCGTACACTTCGCGCTCGAGCCACCCGGCGACCGGCCACAGGCACGTCACCGACGGCACCGGCTTGACCTCATCGGTCTGGACATGAACCCGGATGCGGTGGTTGCGGGTCAGCGAGAGCAGGCAATAGACGAGCTCGAAGCGGTCGGGGCGGTCGGGATAATCGACCCCGGCAATTTCCATCAGCTGTTGGTATTCGAGCCCCGGCGTGTCGCGCAGCAGCGTCATCGTCTCGACCAGGCTCTGGCGGTCGACGGTGAACGACACTTCGCTGACCGCCTCGCGGCTCGATAGCACGCGCTGGCCGAGCGCGCGCTTGGCCGTCTCTATCACGCCATCGTTGGGGGCATACGTATGCGCCGGCGCTCTCATTTGCGGACCACCTTGACCGAGGCGTAGAAGCGATCAACGATCATGCCCTGTTCCGCCACGCTCATGCCGCTATTCTCCTCGGCACCAGCCAACAGCATGATAATCTTCGAGCGACTCAACTCGACGAAGCCTGTCTGCGCCACGACACCATTTGCAACCTGTCGGTTCGTGAAGGCACGGTGGCCATTGATTGTCGTTGCGGCAGGCGTACCCTCTGCGGTCTCGTCGCCCTTAATCGACTCAACGAACTGATCGAAAAACGATCGACCAGCGGCGGGAACGGCCGGCAGATCAACCTCGCCCGCCAGTAACATGATCTTCCCGCGCCGGCAGATCACGCGCGAGTCCGGTGCAAAGGTGACATTCGCGATCGCGCTGTCCGGAACGCGCCGCAACGATATGATATCGGCTTGGGCGCAGGGCGTCTCGACCACGAAAGCGCCGTTCGGAGCAGCGGCAAGCGTCCACGCATTGTCGCTCACTGCTGCCGCCCCCGTGGTGCCCAGCCATGCAGCGCACGCCATCGCGACAATTAGCCCACGCTTCATGGCTCGATTGTCCCGGCTACGCATGGCGCTTGCGCTCGCGACGCCACGTCAACACGCCCGCCATGATCGCCGCGAGCAGACAGACGCCCGCCGCAAACAACGTGAATTGCTCGATCATCGCGCGCCACAGCGGCCATGCCGCCACCACGTCGGAGCGGTGGACTCGCATCAAGGCCACCATCGCCGGCGTCAGGAACGCCGGCATCAGCGCGAGCAGATACCATTTGTTCGGCTTGTCGCTCACCGCTCGATCGTCCCCGAACGGCGGATTTTCCGCTGCAGCTGCATAATGCCGTAGAGCAACGCCTCCGCAGTCGGCGGGCAGCCCGGAACGTAGATGTCGACCGGGACGATGCGGTCACAGCCGCGCACTACCGAATAGCTGTAATGGTAATAGCCGCCGCCATTGGCGCAGCTGCCCATCGAAATGACGTATTTGGGCTCCGACATCTGGTCGTAGACCTTGCGCAGCGCCGGGGCCATCTTGTTGCAGAGCGTTCCGGCGACGATCATCACGTCGGACTGGCGCGGGCTCGCGCGCGGCGCCGCGCCGAACCGCTCGAGGTCGTAGCGCGGCATGTTGACGTGGATCATCTCGACCGCGCAGCACGCGAGGCCGAAGGTCATCCACCACAGCGAGCCGGTGCGTGCCCACTGGAACAGATCCTCAGTCGAGGTGATGAGGAAGCCCTTGTCGGTCAGCTCACCGTTGAGGCCGTCGAAGAACGTCTGGTCGGGCTGGATCGCGCCCGCTCCAGTGCTCATCGGCAGCTCAACCGGGCCGGCGTGAGGCGTCATTCCCAATCCAACGCTCCCTTCTTCCAGGCATAGACGAGGCCGAGCGCGAGCTCGACGATGAAGATCATCATCGATCCCCACGCTACCCAGCCGAGCTGGAACACGCTGACCGCCCAGGGATAGATGAACGCGGCTTCGAGATCGAACACGATGAACAGGATCGCGATGAGATAGAAGCGCACGTCGAACTGGCTCCGCGGATCCTCGAACGCGGGGAAGCCGCATTCATATTCGCTGAGCTTTTCCGGATTCGGCTTGTGCGCGCCCGTGAAGCGCGCGGCGATCATCGGCAGGAACACGAACGCGCTACTCAGGGCGAGTGCGACCCCTAGAAACAGCAGGATCGGAAGATATTGCGACAAGTCGACCAATTGCATTCTCTTACGGCAGCAAAGTGCTGGCGCGTCTCTAGGCCCGCACCCGGAGTCGGGCAAGGGTGCGGCGCGTGAGAATGACTCGCAACTAGAGGCTTTTGGGGTCGCCGATCAGGCGGCGTCGGCGGCCGGACTCGTCATGCCGATCTCGTAGCGGTTCCGGCCGGCGAGCTTCGCCTGGTACAAGGCGGCGTCGGCCGCGATCGTCAATTCGTGCACCGACCGCCCCGGCGCGGGTTCGATCGCCGCGACCCCTAGGCTGATCGTCACCTTTTCGGGCAAGGGACACGCCGGGTCGCAATGGCATTGCGCGACCAGCACGCGGACTCGCTCGGCGATCGATGCAGCGCCGGCCAGCCCAACGCCCGGCAGGATCAGCATGAATTCCTCGCCGCCGTGCCGCGCCGCCAGGTCGATCGGCCCGCGCACGCCGGCTTGCAGCATGTCGGCGACCGCCTTGAGCGCGCGATCGCCCTCGCCATGGCCGTGCGTGTCGTTGAACCGCTTGAAGCGGTCGACGTCGATCGCGATCACCGCGAGCGAGCCGCCGTTGCGCAGCGAGCGCGCCCATTCGTCGGCCAGTCGCAAGTCGCGCGCGCGCCGATTGGCGAGCCCGGTCAACGGATCGGTATTGCTGACGCGTTCGAGCGCATCGCACGCCATTTCCAGCTCGCGCCCGCGCTCGCCGAGCGAGTCGATCAGCGCCTGGTTGGCGGCGGCGAGATGATGCGCCTCGAGCACGTAGCGCGACAGCCGCCGGCTTGTGCCGAGCAGCGCCACCGCCATGATCGAAGCCGCGCCGGCGAGCATCCAGTGTCCGGGCTTGCCGCTCAGCGCGAAACCGCCCGCGGCCGCCAGCATCACCGGCAGCTCGAACGCGACATAGACCGGCCAATAGGCGATGTTGGCGATTGACAGCGTCAAGCCGCTCAGCGCGATGCACACCACGAACATGATTTGATTGTCGTTGCCGGTCGCGACCAATCGCAGCAACGCGGCGCCCCACAACAGTCCCGACATCGCGGCGAAGCCGACCAGCGCGATCGCCCAGACGCGGGGCGACACGGTCGGCCAGCCCCGCGACCGATAGGCATGCGTGAAAATCGCGCGCCCGGTGACGACGAGGACGCTGAGCACGACCCAGACCGCCAGCCAGGCATGGCTGCCGAGTTGCCAGAACAGCCCGGCGATCATCGCCGAGCCGAGCGCGTCCATGCCGATCATCGCGAACGCGATCGAATAGACGGCGTCGATCCTGACCTTGAGGAAGGAATCGGTCTCGACCGAAGGGGGGCTGAGCCACGCCATCCTGCGCGCATAGTCGCGGCATCGTTAAGGCGGCGTTATGGCTGTTTGAGTCAGTGCGGCACCGCGAACCGCGCGATCGTCGCAGGCGCCGCGCGCGGCCCCGGCTTTTCGACCGTCGCCCAGCCCGAATCCGCGACCACCAGGATCGAATCACGGGTAACGAGCAATTGGGTCGGATTGGCGAGCACGCCACCCTCGCCCAACACTTGCACCTCGAGCGCGCCGCTCGCGATCCGGAACGCGAGCAATCGCCCCACCGCGCCGCCATTCTGCACGCCGACATACCACCCGCCGGCCCGCGCCAACCCGTCGACACCGCGAAGCGGCTTGCCGTCGAGCAACACCGGCGTCCGCGCGCCGGTCGCGAGGTCGATCATTATGACGCCTTGCGAATAATCGGCGACGATCAGCGACTTGCCATCGGCGGTCAGCGCCGACCCTTGCGCGCTCTTGCCAATACCCGGCGCGACCAGCGGCACCAGCCGGTCGCCGGCGACGCGATACACCGCGCCGTTGCGGGAATCCGAGACGAACACCTGCCCGTCGGTCGCCGAGACGTCGCCGATATGGAACGGCGTCGGCGCGCTGAGGCGCCGCCGCACCATTCCGGTGCGGTCCAACGCGATCAGCGCGCCCTGGTCGCACTTGCGGAGGCCGGCGAGATCGAGACAATCGGTCGCGATCCACAGTAACTTCGCCTTGGCGTCCCATGCCATGCCGAGCGGCTGCACGACATCGTCCGGCAAGGTCGACTCGACCTGCCTGCCGTCGCGCCGCGCGATGATGGTGCGGTCGATCACGCTCGACACCCACACGGTCCGCCCGTCGCTGGCGATACCCTCGATGAGCCGGTGGGTGACGGGAACGGTGAAATCGACCGACGGTGGGGCTGCGGCGGCGGCGAACAGGAGCGCCGCCAGCCGACGCATCAACGCAGCGCGCCTGCGACCAGTTTGTGCAGCTTGGACTGCAAGGCGTCGTTCGCGGCGAGGAATTCGCTGCGGTCGATCATCTTGTCGCCGCCGCGGAAATCGGTGACGAACCCGCCCGCCTCGCGGACCAGCAGCATCCCCGCCGCGACATCCCAGGGCTGGAGCGACGATTCCCAATAACCGTCGAAGCGCCCGGCAGCGACCCAGGCCAAGTCGAGCGACGCCGCGCCGAAGCGGCGGATGCCGGCGACCTCGGGAGCGACCGCACCGAAGATCCGGCTCCACTGCGCGAAATCGCCATGGCCGAGGAACGGGATGCCGGTCGCGATCAGCGCTTCGGACAGGTCGCGCCGCGACGATACGCGCAGCCGCTGGTCCTGGAGCCACGCGCCCTTGCCCTTTTCCGCCCAGAAGCTCTCGTCGGTCAGCGGCTGATAGACGAGCGCGGTGGTCACTTCGCGCTTGCCCGACGCCACCGGCTCCTCGACCGCGATCGACATCGCGAAGTGCGGCAGCCCGTGGAGGAAGTTCGAGGTGCCGTCGAGCGGATCGATGATGAAGCGCGGCTTGCTGGGATCACCCGCCAGTTCGCCGCCCTCTTCGGCCAGGATCGCCCAATCGGGCCGCGCATGGCGCAGTTCGTCGACCAGCGTCTGCTCGGCGCGCTTGTCGGCCATCGACACGAAATCGGCCGGCCCCTTGCGGCTGACCTGGAGGTGCTGGACCTCGTTGAAGTCACGCCGGAGACGCGGCGCCGCCTTGCGCGCGGCACGCTCGATGACGGTGAAGATGCCTGAGTGGCTGGGCATTTTGGTTTAGTCCGCGCGCCTTACGTACGTTTGCTCATAAACGTCGACAACGATCCGCGTGCCCGCGGCAATGTGCGGCGGGACCATGATGCGCACGCCGTTGTCGAGGATCGCGGGCTTGTAGCTCGACGACGCGGTCTGGCCCTTCACCACCGCGTCGGCCTCGACGATCGTCGCCTCGATCTGGTCGGGGAGCTGGACCGAGATCGGGCGCTCCTCCCACAATTCCATCACGACATCCATGCCGTCCTGCAGGAACGCCGCGGCGTCGCCCAGAATGCCGGCGTCGAGCGTGATCTGCTCGTAATTCTGCTTGTCCATGAAGGTCAGCGTGTCGCCGTCGCGGAACAGGAACTGGAAGTCGGTGGTGTCGAGGCGGACGCGCTCGATGCTCTCGGCCGAGCGGAAGCGGACGTTGTTCTTGCGCCCGTCGATCAGGTTCTTCATCTCGACCTGCATGTACGCCCCGCCCTTGCCCGGCTGGGTGTGCTGGATCTTGACGGTCTTCCAGATTCCGCCCTCATATTCGAGGATGTTGCCGGGACGAATCTCGACCGCGTTGATCTTCATGCAATGTACCTGACGGGAAAGTTGGAAGCGCGGCCTTTAGCCAGCGCTGCCGTTTCCGGCAAGCACAGCGGCGAACGCCTCGACCGCCTTCGCTTCGCCGCCGCCCCACACCGCGTTGCAGATGGCGAGGAAGTCAGCCCCCGCCGCGACCAGCGGCGGAGCGTTGGCGGGGGTGATCCCGCCGATCGCGACGCTGGGCAGCTCGAATAAGGTCGTCCACCAGCTGAGGATCGACAGATCGGGACGGTGCGTCGTCGCCTTGGTGCTCGTAGTGTAGAACGCGCCGAACGCGACATAATCGGCGCCAGCATCGCCCGCTTCCATCGCGAGGTGGCGGCTGTCGTGGCAGGTCACGCCGATCTGCACATCGGGGCCGAGCACCGTGCGCGCCTCGCGCGGATCGCCATCGCCTTGGCCGAGATGGACGCCGTCGGCGCCGAGACGCTTGGCAAGGCTCACGCTGTCGTTGACGATGAACGCCACGTCATGATCGGCGCAGATGCGCTGGAGCGGCTCGGCGAGCCGGGCGGCTTCGTGCTGGTCGATATCCTTCACGCGAAACTGGAACGCCGCCACCGGCCCGGCATCGAGCGCACGCGCCAGCCGGTCGGGAAACGCGCCGCCGACATCGAGCGGGGAGACCAGATAGAGCTGGCATGGCGGACGGCGATCGTCGCGCACGAACTGTTCGGCGAACCCTTCGACGCCGATCGCCGTTTCGTCTTCGTCATCCTGATCGGAGATTGCCATTGTCGTCCTCATCGCCCGCCGCGATCCGCATCGGCTGCTCGGGCTGGGTGTATCAGCACTGGCGCGGCGCCTTCTACCCGCAGGACTTGCCGGTCAAGCGCTGGTTCGCCTTCTATGCCGAGCATTTCGACACGGTCGAGATCAACAACAGCTTCTATCGCTTGCCCAAGGCGGGGACGTTCGATGCCTGGCGCGAGCAGGCGGCGCCGGGATTTTGCTATACGGTCAAGGCGAACCGGTTCCTGACGCAGGCGAAGAAGCTCAAGGACTGCGAAGAACCACTGGCGCGGATGATGACCCCGGTGCGGCATCTCGGCGGCGCATTGGGCCCAATCCTCTACCAGCTACCGCCGCGGTTTCGGATCAACCTCGACCGGCTCGAATCCTTCCTGCGGCTCGCGCCCAACGACGTCACCAACGTCTTCGAATTCCGCGAGCCGAGCTGGTACACCGAGGACACGCTGGCGCTGCTCGACCGCTACGGCGCGGCGTTCTGCGTCCACGACATGCCAGGCCTGGCGAGCCCACGCTGGGCGAGCGGGCGGGCCGCTTATGTGCGATTCCACGGCGGCGTAGGGAAATATTGGGGCCGCTACAGCGACGAAGCGCTGCTCGGATGGGCCGATTGGATGACCGAGCAAGCGCGGTCTGGCCGCACGGTGTGGGGCTATTTCAACAACGATATGGAAGCGCACGCCATCCACGACGCGCTGACGCTGAAGGCGATGCTGCGGCAGGCCGAGCGCTAGCCCGTCACCAGCGCGAGCAGGAAGCCGTCCCACTTCTTGGCGCCCACCGTCTGGACGGCGGTCGCGGTCAGGCGCGGGTTGGCGGCGACCGCTTCGAACAGCCGGCGCGTGCCCTGGATACGCACGTCGGGGCTGTCGGCATCGAGCACGTTCCCCTCGCGGATCACGTTGTCGACGACGATCGCCGTTCCAGGCCGCGACAGGCGGATCGCGTGCTCGACATAAGCCGCGTTGCTCTCCTTGTCGGCGTCGATGAACACGAAAGCGAACGGACCTTTGAGTGTCGCGAGACTGTCGAGCGCGGGACCGGTGATCACTTCGCAGCGATCGGCCAGCCCGGCTGCCGCGATGTTCGCGCGCGCGATATCGGCGCGGTGCGGATCGATCTCCAGCGTCACCAGCCTGCCATCACCAGGCAGCGCCCGCGCCAGCTCGATCGTCGAATAGCCGCCGAGGGTGCCGATCTCGAGAATCCGGCGTGCGCCCGCCATCCGCGCGAGCAGATGGAGCATCCGCCCTTGCGCCGGCGATACGTCGATATCGGGCAACCCGCCCGCCGCGTTCGCCGCCAGCGCCTTCGCAAGCGCGACATCCTCGCCGAGCAGATGATCGCCAATATAGCGATCGACCGCCGCCCAGCGCTCGTCCTGCGGCTGGGTACGCTCGACCATCAAGCCGCAACCGGAGTCTTTTCGGTGGAAGCCGCATAGATCTGGTCGATCGCCGCGCCCAGCGCAGCGTCGAATTCGGCATCGCTCATCCGGTAGCGCAGACCCTCGAGCAGGGCGCGGCTAAAGCTCGCGATCATGCCGGGGTTTTTCGCCAGCTCGGCGCACGCTTCGGCGCGGTGGAACCCGCCCGACAGCGCGACGACGCGGAGCACGCGCGGATGATCGACCAGCGATGCATATTGCCCCGGCTGGTCCGGTAGCGAGAGCTTGAGCATCACCTTGGCGTCGCCCGGCATTGCGTCGAGTGCCTTCCGCAACTCGTCGGTCAGGATCGCATCGCTGTCGCCGCGGTCGGCGCTCTTGATGTTGACCTCCGGCTCGATGATCGGGACCAGGCCATGGCTCAGCACTTGCTGCGCCACTTCGAACTGCTGCTTGACGATCGCTGCGATCCCGTCGCGATTGGCGGTGTTGATCACCGACCGCTCCTTGGTGCCGAACATGCCGCGCTTGGCCGCACGCGCAAGCAGATCGGCGAGCCCCGGCATCGCCTTCATCAGCTGAACGCCTTCCGCCTCGTCCTCCAATCCCTTGTCGATCTTGATGAACGGCACGACGCCGCGATCGTGCAGCTCCTGCGGAACCGGTTTGCCATTGGCTTCCCCGTCCATCGTCCGCTCGAACAGGATCGCGCCGACCACCTTATCGCCGGTAAAGGCGGGCGAGGTGATGATCCGCACGCGCATTTGATGGATCAGGTCGAACATCTCGGCGTCGCTCGACCAGGCGCCATTATCGATCCCGTAGCCCTTGAGCGCCTTTGGCGTCGACCCGCCCGACTGGTCGAGTGCGGCGATGAAGCCGTGGCCGGCGGCGATCTTGGCGGTCATCTCGGCAGTGTTCATCCGGGGGCTCCATCGCGCATTCGTATGTGGCGCGCTGTTAGCCAGCCGCGCGCCCGGCGGCAATGCCATTGACCGACACGATGGAGCGGCGCACGATGCGATGCTGTAGGGGGATGAAATCGTGATGAAATTTCTGCGCGCGCTGCTTCTCTTTGGCGTGCTGATGGCGGCGCCCGTCAGCGCCAAGCAGCCCAAGGTCGGCGAACAGGCGCCCGATCTCCAGCTCACCCTGATCGACGGCAGCAAGGTGACGCTGGCGGAGCTCAAGGGGCAGGTGGTGGTGCTCAACTTCTGGGCGACGTGGTGCGTACCCTGCAAAACCGAGTTGCCGCTGCTCGACCGGTATTACGAGGTACAGAAATCGCACGGCCTTCGCGTTTTCGCCGTCACTACCGAGGATTCGCTGCAGCCCTATCAGCTCAAGAAGCTGTTCGCGGTCATGCACATCCAGCCGGTGCGCAAGATTAAAGGACCGTATGACGCGATGGGTGCGGTGCCGACCAATATCGTGATCGGTCGCGACGGCGTCGTCCGCTATGCCAAGGCCGGTGCATTCGACCTCGATGCGCTCAATTCAATCCTGATCCCACTGTTGCGCGAGCCCGCGCCGGCAAGTTGATCAGTCGGCGGCGAGTGCCTTCACCCCCGGCAAGTCCCTCCCCTCCATCCATTCGAGGAAGGCGCCGCCGGCGGTCGAGACGAATGTCATCTCATCCGCCACGCCAGCCTGATTGAGCGCCGCCACGGTGTCGCCGCCGCCGGCGACCGACACCAGCGAGCCGTCGCGGGTCAGCGCCGCCGCGGTCCTGGCCAGCGCCATCGTCGCGGCGTCGAAAGGCGGGGTTTCAAACGCGCCGAGCGGACCATTCCAAACCAGCGTGCGGCACGTCTTGAGCACATCGCCGAGCGCCTCGGTCGCGGCGGGGCCGATATCGAGGATCATCTCGTCGGCGGCGACTTCGTGGACGTTTATCGTGCGCGTCGCGGGATTCGGTTTGAACTCCTTCGCCACCACCACGTCATAGGGCAGATGGATCGTGCAGCCGGCGCGGTCGGCGGCATCGAAAATCTCCTCCGCCGTGCCAGTCAGATCGTGCTCGGCCAGGCTCTTGCCGACCTCGACCCCGCGCGCGGCAAGGAAGGTGTTGGCCATCCCGCCGCCGATGATCAAATGATCGACCTTGCCGACCAGATGCTTGAGCACGTCGAGCTTCGACGACACCTTGGCACCGCCGACCACCGCCGCGACCGGGTGTTCGGGTGCGCCGAGCGCCTTGTCGAGCGCGTCGAGCTCGGCTTCCATCTGGCGACCGGCGAAGGCGGGTAGGCGATGCGCGAGGCCTTCGGTCGAGGCGTGCGCGCGGTGCGCGGCGGAAAAAGCGTCGTTGACGTAGAGATCGCCGAGGGCGGCGAGGCGCTCCACCGTCGCGGGATCGTTCTTTTCCTCACCCGGGTCGAACCGCATATTCTCCAGGATCGCGACATCACCATGCTTGAGCGTCGCGATCGCCTCCGCCGCGCCGTCGCTGTCGATGAAGCGGACCGGGCGACCGAGCACTTGCTCGAATGGCTTGGTGACGAGCGCGAGGCTCATTTCGGGATTGCGCTGCCCTTTGGGCCGCCCGAAATGCGCGAGCAGCACCACCCTCGCGCCCTTGTCGGCGAGTTCGGCGACGGTCGGCACCGCAGCGCGCAGTCGGGTATCGTCGGTCACCGCGCCTTCGGCCATCGGTACGTTGAGATCCTCGCGCACCAGTACGCACCGGCCGGCGATATCGCCCATGTCGTCGAGCGTCTTGAATGGCCGTGTCATGCTTCGATCCCGATTGCGTCGCCCACCGCGATCGCGCCTTCCTCGATCACCTTGGTGCACACCCCGCCGCGCCAATCGGGCGTCAGCGCGGCGCGCAGTCCATCGGCGAGTGCCTCCATCCGGTCGCACGGCGCGGTTTCGATTGTCACTTCGAGCAACGCGGTCCCGACGCGAAGCCGCGCGCCCGGCCGTTGTGGGAGGTCCAGCCCTTCGACCAGAAGGTTCGCCCGCCGCTCCTGCCAAGGCTGATTGTGCCCGACCAAGGCTTGCGCCGTCGCCCAATCGCCTGCTTCGATCAATGTCACCTGTCGCTTGTGCGGTTGGCCCTTCATCGCGCCGCGAAAGTCACCCTCGACCCCGCCAGCCAGGGTAATCGTCGCGCGCTCGATCACTTCCATCGGCGCCTTGGACCGGACGTGCCGCGCGATCCCGGCCAGCACGCCCGTCGTCATCAGATCAGCGCCGCCATCGCCCGCGCGGTGTCAACCATGCGGTTCGAGAAGCCCCATTCGTTATCGTACCAGCTGACGACGCGGACGAGCTTGCCCTCGAGCACGGCGGTCTCGAGGCTGTCGACCGTCGACGACGCCGGATCACCCTGCAGGTCGATCGAGACGAGTGGCTCGTCGGTATAGGCGAGCACGCCCTTGAGCGGCCCATCGGCGGCCGCCTTCAACACCGCATTGACCTCGTCGCGAGTCACGTCGCGCGACGGCGTGAAGGTCAGGTCGATCAACGACACGTCGGGGGTCGGCACGCGGATTGCCGAGCCGTCCAACTTGCCCTTGAGTTCCGGCAGCACTTCGGCGACCGCGCGCGCCGCGCCGGTCGTGGTCGGGATCATCGACATCCCCGCGGCACGCGCGCGACGCAGGTCGCTGTGGATCTGGTCGAGGATCTTCTGATCGTTGGTGTAGGCGTGGATCGTCGTCATCAGCCCGCGCTCGATGCCGAACGCTTCGTGCAGCACCTTGGCGACCGGCGCGAGGCAGTTGGTGGTGCACGACGCGTTCGACACTATGTGGTGCCCGGCCTCGAGCTTGTCGTGATTGACGCCGTACACCACGGTCAAGTCGACGCCCTTGGCCGGGGCCGAGATTAGCACCTTCTTCGCGCCGGCATCGATATGCTTCTGCGCGCTCTCGCGATCGGTGAAGAAGCCGGTGCATTCGAGCACGAGGTCGACGCCCAATTCCTTGTGCGGCAACTTGGCCGGGTCACGCTCGGCAGTGACGCGGATATGCTTGCCGTCGACGACCAGATCCTGGCCCTCGTGATGGACGTCGCCGTCCCACTTGCCGTGGACCGAATCGCGCTTGAACAGGAACGCGTTGGACTTGGCGTCGCCGAGGTCGTTGATAGCCACCAGGTCGAGCTCGGGATTCTGCTGCGTCAGGATCGCCCGCGCCACCAGCCGCCCGATCCGCCCGAACCCGTTGATCGCAACCTTAACCGCCATGTGATGCTCCTTGAAGCTCGCCGGCGCACGCTGGAAAAGGGGCCGGCCTGTCGCGGGAGCCTTTGGGGACGCGCGCGCGACGCGTCAACCGTTACGGGCGGCGAATCGACTTGCCGCACCCGGTCCCCGTGCTATTCCGCTTAACCATGGCAGACGCATCACCGACCGACCGCATCGACGCCGCGCTTTCCCGGATCGAACGCGCGGTCCAGGCGCGGGATCGCTCCGCCGCCGAGCTCAAGCAGCGCCACGACGCGCTCCGGGCAAAGGTCGGCGAAGCGATCGCCGCGCTCGATGCACTGGGGGCGCGGAATGGCTGAAGTCACGCTGACGATCGGCGACCGCCGCCACAATGTGACCTGCCGCGACGGCGAGGAAGCGCAATTGCGCCGCCTGGGCGACATGCTCGACCAGCGCTGGTCGGCCGCCAACCGCGCGTCGGGCGGACTCAACGCCGAACGCACGATGCTGCTCGTCGCGCTGATGCTCGCCGACAGCCTCGACAATGCCGAGAATCGCCCGGCCAGCGATGGCGGGCCGAGCCCGGTCTTTCTGACGCGGATTGCCGAGCGGCTCGAAGGGATTGCCAGCGCCCTTGAGAAACCGGTCGCGGACGCCTAGATTGCTCCGCGGCGGGCACTGCCCGGTACGAGCCTTTATTATCCCTGAGGCTATTCATCATCCATGGGGGCTGTCCCTGCCCGGATCCTGGTCCGACGTATATGGTCCCCACCTGACGTACCGTGCGTCAGAGGATAACCCGGCCAACGGCCACGGCGGTCCCGCCACCGCGAAGACGACACGCGGGCAGCGAAGCAGCCCGCGAGATCGCCGAGCGCGGCCGGCGGGACGCGAAGCGCTCCCGTCCGACGTCACGACGCGGCTTTGCCGCGGCGCGCTTTCGTGATGATTGATAAGGTCGCATTGCGAACACGTATCCGCGCCGCACGCGATGCGTTCGTGGCCGGCAACCCTCCAGCGATCGCCGTGCCAGACCAACTTCGCGAACGCTTCGGGCACGGCCTCACCGTCACCTCCTACGTCCCGATGGGCAGCGAAGCCGACCCCTCACCGCTCGCGCGCGCCGCAACCGAGGCAGGCTGCGTGCTCGCCCTCCCCCACATCACCACCCGCAGCGAACCGATGCGCTTCCTCGCCTGGGAAACCGAAGCGGCGCTGGTCGCGGGACCGTTCGGGCTCAGCCAGCCCGCCACCGACGCAATCGAGTTGCGCCCGGATATCATCCTGACTCCGCTCGTCGCGTTCGACGCCGAGCTCGACCGGCTCGGCCAAGGCGCGGGCTATTACGACCGCGCGTTCGAACGCTTCCCAGACGCGTGGCGTGTCGGCGTGGCGTGGAGCGTGCAGCAGGTGGATGACCTGCCGGTCGAGCCGTGGGATATGCGCCTCCACGCAGTCGTCACCGAACAAGGATGGATCACCCGATGAGCCCGCCACCCCGCCCACGCTGGCAAAAGCCAGTCGGGATGCTCGCGATCGTCGCGATGATCGTCCTGTGGTGCGTCGCCATCGCCAGCCTGTCGCGCTGGATCGGGCAATGGCCGGAAATCGTGCAATTGCTGTTCTACGTCGCCGCCGGCGTCGCGTGGCTGTGGCTGCTGCCGATGCGGCGGATGCTGAGCTGGATGGAGACCGGGCGGTGGCGGCGTTGATTTTCCGCCGCGGCAAAGCCGCGTCGTCGGCCGGAGCGATGCTCCGCCGGCCGAGCTTGCGCGTCTTGGAACCAGCTTCGCTGCTGCCATGCGCGCTGCGCAATGGCGCGAGTGACGGGGCTCGAACCCGCGACCTCCGGCGTGACAGGCCGGCGCTCTAACCAGACTGAGCTACACCCGCGTTCCGACGGGCCCGGATCGAAGGGCCCGCGAAAGAGGCGCGTCTGATAGGCGTGGGGGGGCGCCCCGTCAATGGCGGAGGCAGAGCGGAACCGGCGGCAATTTCGCACCCCCGCGAGGTTTGAACGGGCCGGCGCCTTCGGCTAGAAGTCCCGCGCGACTCCACTGGCCGAGGCTCATGAACGCATTCCTGCTGCAGTACCTGCCGATCGTGATTTTCCTGGGCATCGGCGCGGCCCTCGGTATC
>NZ_DATBDV010000006.1:0-116475 GCF_036269755.1 Sphingomonas sp.
CAGCGGCGGGTTCACGCATAGCGCGGGCGAGGTCATCGCGACCTATACCGGGAGCACCTGGCTGATCCAGGGCGACAGCGACGGCGACGGGGTCGCCGACCTCTCGATCCAGGTCGACCAGGCATCGAGCTATGCGTGGAGTGCTGCCGACTTCCACCTCGCCCCCGCTCCGAACGCGCTGGTGCTGCCGATCGACAGCGTGACGAGCAACGACATGCTGGTGGTCAGCATGGACGTGCTGTCGTCGGGCCAACCGGCGCCGGCCAGCAACGATACCGACACGTTCGGGCTGCACCACCTGATGCTCGACCACGTCTCGCAACCCGGTTACGACCACATCGTGTGATCGACAGACAATAAGGGACCGCTCTCATGCCCACCGACCCCGCGCCGGCACCCGCGCCGACCCCCGACACTCGCCAGCCCTGGACCCCGCCGGTCATCCACGCCATCCGTGCCGGCGACGCCCAAGCCGGACCCACACCCGTCATCCCAGAAGGCCCTCTCGCGTTCGGAAGCTGAAGGGGGGCAGGGCGGCCGCTTCGACCGGAGCTGAGTTCGCGAGCGTGGCCGCACGACCAGCCATTTCGTGACGCTGGCTTTCGACAAGGTTCTGCCCGACAAGCGAGCGGACGCTGCGCCCGCCAAGCGCCGCGCGGCTGCAAAGCGAGGGGGCTTATCAAGCGCGTTCATTTAGCTTCGCTGCTTTTAGCTGTGGGCATGCCGCTGGGCGCATGTTCGAAGCTCGCGGGCGATGGGCGGAGCGAAGCGTCGGACGAGGCCTTGCGAGCTTGTGCGAACCTTGCTCGCGCGCCGATGGCCGAGATCCCCGGCGGCAGCTTCACGATGGGCGACGACCCGCGCTATCCAGAGGAGGGGCCGCCGCGGCGTGTTTCGGTCAAGAATTTCTGGATCGACACGCACGAACTGACCAACGCCGAGTTCGCGCGGTTCGTGAAGGCGACCGGCTATCGCACCATTGCCGAGCGCGACCCGCCGGCGACGCCGGGGGCGCCGCCTGAAATGCGCTTACCCGGATCGGCGGTGTTCTCGACGCCGGACGGAGGCGATCCCCGCTGGTGGCGCTGGGCGGTCGGGGCGCAATGGCGGCATCCGTCGGGGCCAGGGACCGAAATTGCCGGACGCGGCAGCGAGCCGGTGGTGCAGATCGCCTATGCGGACGCTGCGGCTTATGCCCGCTGGGCGGGCAAGCGGCTTCCGACCGAGGCGGAGTGGGAATATGCCGCGCTGGCCGGTGGCAAGGCGCTGCCCGAGCCGGTCGATGCGCGCGGGACGCCGCAGGCAAACTATTATCAGGGCGTGTTCCCGATCCGCGACTTGGGCCTCGACGGGTTTCGCGGCCGCGCGCCGGTCGGTTGCTTCAAGCCTAACGCTTACGGGCTCTACGACATGATCGGCAATGTGTGGGAATGGACCAGCGACGCCGGCGGGCGGCGCGACACCGGCCTCATCAAGGGGGGCTCGTTCCTGTGTGCGGCGAATTACTGCGCGCGCTATCGCCCCGCCGCCCGCCAGTTCGAGGAGCGCGGGCTGGGCACCGACCATATCGGCGTGCGCTTCGTCAGTGATTGGCCCGTGGCGCCGCGTTGACGGCCTGTCCATATTATGGCACGATGAGTGCCAATAAAAATGTCGTTGAGGGGAGAGCGGCAATGCATGTGTTGAGGACGCCGGACGAGCGCTTCGCCGATCTCGCTGATTATCCCTTTGCCCCACATTATCTTACCGTCACCGATGCCGACGGGACCGATCTGCGAATCCACTATATCGATGAGGGGCCGCGCGACGCTTCGCCGATCCTGCTGATGCACGGTGAGCCGAGCTGGTCGTATCTCTACCGCAGGTTCGTGCCGAATCTCGTCGGGCGCGGCCATCGTGTGGTGGCACCCGATCTGATCGGGTTCGGCAAGTCGGACAAGCCCGCCGCACGCGACGATTACACCTATGAGCGGCATGTCACCTGGATGAGCGATTGGCTGACCGCGCTCGACCTCTACGACATCACCTTGTTCTGTCAGGACTGGGGCGGGCTGATCGGCTTGCGGCTGGTCGCGGCGTTCCCCGATCGCTTCGCGCGGCTGGTCGTGTCGAATACCGGGCTGCCGGTCGGCACCGGATCGTCGGCCGGGTTCGACGCGTGGCTGGCGTTCAGCCAGAACGTCCCGCTGTTCCCGACCGGCGCGATCGTCAATGGCGGCGCCACGCGCGAGCTGAGCGCGGCCGAGATCGCGGCCTATGACGCGCCGTTCCGCGATGAACGCCACAAGGAAGGCGCGCGGCAATTCCCCAAGCTGGTGCCGATAACACCCAAGCATCCCTCGGTCGCCGAGAACCGCGCCGCATGGGCCGTGCTCGAGACGTTCGAGCGGCCGGTGCTCACCGCGTTCGGCGACAAGGACGCCATCACCAGCGGGGGCGAGAAGGCGTTCATGGAGCGGATTCCAGGCGCGCGCGGGCAGCCGCATCGGATCATCGCCGGCGGCGGGCACTTCATCCAGGAAGACGCGCCGGAGGAGTTGTGCGGACTGATCGACGATCTGATTCGCGCCGACGCGGGAGCGCTGGCGTGAACTACGCGAACGCCATCTTCCCCGGACCCGAGCAGACGGCAGCCTTCTTCGGCGGCGGCGAAGATGGTGCGTTCGTGATGGTCAATCTGCTCAAGTTCAAGGACCGCGCCGAATATCCCGACGGCAGCGAACCCAGCCTGTCGGGCCGCGAAGCCTATGCCCGCTATGGTGCCGCGGTGCAGGCGTGCCTCGCGGCGGTCGGCGGCAAGTCGCTTTATGCCGGGGCGGTGACCGACCTGTTGCTCGGCGAGGTCGAAGACCTGTGGGACATGGTCGCGCTCGCGCAATATCCATCGCGCGCGGCGATGATGGCGATGGTGCAATCGCCGGAATATCAGGCGATCGAGAAGCACCGCGTCGCCGGGCTGGCGGGGCAGCTCAACATCCGCACCAAGCCGATCGGCGGCTGATCAGCCGACGGGCAGCCGGTCGAAATCGATCGTGCGCGAGCCGGCAGGCAGGCTGAACATCATCCCGTCCTCGCCGACGATGATCGGCCCATCATAGAGCTTGCGCGCGTCGCCGAGGAATGCCGGGTACATCATCCGCGACGGCAATTGTGGGATGATGTGGCTGAACACCAGATAGCGCACGCCCGCCGTCTGCGCTTCGCGCGCGACCATTTCGGGCGACGCGTGGTAGCTCAATATGTCGCGGGTGATCTGCGCGGTGCCGGTGATCCCGCGCCTGGTCAGCGCGACGGTCATCAGCTTGACCAGCTTGGGCTGCAGCCCTTCGTGGATCAGCAGGTCGACGCCCCGCGCCGCCGCGACCAACGCGGGACTCGCGGTCGTGTCGCCGCTCATCACCACCGATCGACCCTTATAATCGAAGCGATAGCCGACCGCCGGATCGACCGGACCATGATCGACGCGAAATGCGGTCACGCGCAGACCGTCCTTGGCGTAGACCAATACTCGGTCGTTCGATCCGCGCGGCGGGATGGCGAAGGGCAGGGCAACGCCGCCAGCGCCCGATGGCGGCGCGATCACCGGCCCGTGATGCGCCGTGCGATAGCCCGAATCGAGCGCATAGGCCGCGTCGTATCCCGCCACGACTCGATCGACGCCAGGCGGCCCATGGATCGGCAGCGGGCTGGTGGCGCCGTTGCCGGTCCAGCGCAGCAGCATCATCGGCCCGAGCCCGTCGATATGGTCCGAATGGAAGTGCGTCAAGAACACGCCCTCGATCGCACCGTTGGGAATGCCCATCAGCGAGATGTTGCGCGCGCCGCCTTCGCCCGCATCGACGACGAAGATGTGCTTGCCAGCAATGATCACGGTGCACGCGGCCGCACGGCTGGGATCGGGAAGCGGTGAGCCGGTGCCGCACAGCGCAACGTGCAATCCGTCAGGCAAGCCCTGTGTCCGGTCGAGACCGGCGCGATCGGCAAACACCGCGCCGAGGATCTTCGCGCCGATCGGGCGCTGGAACGCTGCGATGGCCGCGATCAATGCGACCATTGCGGCAATCGCCCCGAATAACTTTGCCCGCATTCCTCTGCCCCCTTGCGCCACCGATGCAGCCATATTGTGGCATTAGCAATGCCGAAACATTGCACCCGGCGCGAATGGTGATAGACTGGCGCCAACTTAAGGGGGGACGAGGATGCGAAGCGGGGTACGCGCCGTGGTGGCCTTGGTCGGGGTGTTCAACCTGATGCTCGGGCTTGGCTTCCTGATCGACCCGGCGCAGGCGGGGCTGCGTTTCTTCCTGGCATCGCTCGGCACGCAGGGGCTGGCGACGATGCGCGCCGACTTCACTGCTTTTTTCGTGACCGGCGGGACGTTCGCGTTGATCGCCGCCTGGCGCGCGCGGCGAGCGCCGCTGCTGGTGCCGCTGATGCTGCTCGGCGTCGCGATCGGCGGGCGTGTGATCAGCCTGATCGCGGACGGCGCGCCGGGAAAGGCGTTCATGCCGATGATCGCCGAAGCGGTGATGATCGTCATCCTGGCGTTCGGCTGGCGCTATTTTGAAGACGAGGCGGCGCGATGAAGCGCTGGGTCAAGATCACGCTCGGCGCCGTGGCAACGCTCGGCGTCGCAGGATATCTGTCGAAGGATTATGTGTTCCTTCACCTGCCCGGCTGGCTCGCGCCGCGCGTCTATGACAATCGCCCGGTAAATTGGCAGAAGGGCCCGGCGACCGCCGCGGTGCCGGTCGACGAGCGCCCGCCCAATATCGTCCTGATCGTCGCCGACGACCTCGGCTATAACGATATCAGCTTCAACGGGGGCGGTGTCGCCGGCGGGCTGCTCAAGACTCCGAACATCGACGCGATCGGCCGCGATGGTGTCACGTTTTCAGACGGTTATGCCGGAAACGCGACTTGCGCGCCGAGCCGCGCCGCGTTGATGACCGGACGCTACCCGACGCGCTTCGGCTACGAATTCACCCCCGCCGAAACGCACCCGCCGGCATGGTTCCCCTCCAGCCTGATCCGCACCGATGTAACCTTCGCGCGCAACATCGCGAGCTTCCAGACCGATTGGGAACACAAGACGATCTTCGACGAAGATGCCGCGCGCCAGCCGGCGACGACCGCCGACAAGGGCGTGCCGGCGAGCGAGATCACCATCGCCGAATTGCTGCGCGGCCGCGGCTATCACACCGTCCATCTCGGCAAGTGGCATCTGGGCGATGCCAAGGGCATGCGGCCCGAGGACCAAGGCTTCGACGAGAGCTTGGGCTTCATGATCGGCGGCCAGATGTATCTGCCCGAAAACAGCCCCGACGTGGAGAATTCGAAACAGGATTTCGATCCGATCGACAAGTTTCTCTGGGCCAATTTGCCGTTCAGCGTGCAATATAATGGCGGCGACCGATTTCGGCCGAGCAAGTACATGACCGACTATCTGACCGACCAGGCGGTCGCGACGATCGACGCCAACCGCAACCGGCCGTTCTTCCTCTACCTCGCCTATAACGCGCCGCACACGCCGCTCCAGGCGTCGAAGGCGGATTACGATGCGCTGCCGCAGATCGCCGACCACCGCACGCGAGTCTATGCGGCGATGATCCGCGCGCTCGACCGCGGCATCGGCCAGGTAATGGCCGAACTGAAGGCGCGGCGGCTAGACCAGAACACGCTCGTCATCTTCACCAGCGACAATGGCGGGGCGCATTATATCGGGCTGCCCGACATCAATCGGCCATATCGCGGCTGGAAGGCGACATTCTTCGAAGGCGGCGTGAAGGTGCCGTTCTTCATGCGCTGGCCGGCGCGGATCAAGCCGGGCAGCCGGTTCGACGGACCGGTCAGCCACTTCGACATCTTCTCGACCGCCAGCGACGTGGCGGGGGCAAAGCAGCCAACCGACCGGCCGATCGACGGCGTCGACTTGCTGCCGTTCATCACGGGCGCAAAGACTGGAACGCCGCACAACACCTTGTTCTGGCGCAGCGGGCCGTACCGGGTGGTGCGCGATGGCGACTGGAAGCTGCAATTGCTCGACCTGCCGCACGTCGCTTTGCTCTACGATATGAAGGCCGATCCGACCGAACGGCGCGACGTTGCCGCGCTCCATCCGGATGTGGTGGCGCGGCTCAAGGGTCTGATCGCGCAGCACGATCGTGAGAGCGTAAAGCCGGCCTGGCCCTCGCTGATTCGCTCGCCGATCGCGATCGACCGTCCGCTCGGCACCAAGCCGCGGCCCGGCGAAACCTACATCTACTGGTCCAATTGATGCGCCAATCCGACGCCCAGCAGGACGGCCGCCGGCGGCGATCGCAAACCAGCCGTGACAAGATCGTCGCGGCGATGCTTGAGCTCGTTGCCGAAGGGCGGATCACCCCGAGCGCCGAAGAGGTCGCGGCGCGCGCCAAGGTGGGCCTGCGCACCGTGTTCCGCCACTTCGCCGACATGGAAAGCCTCTACGCGGCGCTGACGCACACGCTCGCCGAGCAATATGAGATGTGGCTGATCCCGTTCGAATCAAGCCACTGGCGCGAGCAGTTGATCGAAGTGATCGAGCGCCGCACCGCGACTTACGAACGCCTGCTGCCGTTCAAGTGCGCCGGCGACGCGCACCGTCACATGTCGCCGTCGATGCAGAATCAATATGCGCGCGTGCTGGGAATCATGCGGCAGCGCCTGCACTCGTTCCTGCCGCGGTCGATCGTCGAGGATCCGACGCGTTTCGAGCTGATCGACCTGATGCTCAGCTTCGAGGTCTGGCAGCGGCTGCGCGGCGAGCAGCAGCTGGAAAGCGACCAGGCGCACCGGATCGTCAGCGCGGAGATTCTGCGCCTAGCGGAGGAGTCCTGAGCTCTCGCTATAGAGAGGTTGCCGACGTCACGCCGGTTAAGCGAAGTTTGGCAATTACTTGGCTCCGCATGGCAAGTCTCGAGACAGCCGGCGAGCGCGATTCCGCCACCCCGTTGATTACACTGCGAGTCGCGTCGCACGCGATTCCCGCCAAGCCTGTCCCAAATTTTTTCCGCACGGACAGCAAGTATTAAACTTTGACGCAAATTCAGACGCTTAAAAGCAAGCTACAATTCGCGACCTCGAACGAAATCGCCTCCGGGAGTGCTTCCACTCCGGCCACAAACGGCTTATGGTGTCGCACCGGTTTACCATCAGGGGGTATCATGAAAAGTTCGATCAAGCTGCTTTACACCGCTGGCTTCGCGCTGGCGGGCACCGTTGCGTTCGCGTCGCCCGCTTCGGCGCAAGCGACTCGGACATGGGTTTCCGGGACTGGCGACGACGCCAATCCCTGCAGCCGTACCGCGCCGTGCAAGACCTTTGCCGGTTCGATCTCGAAGACCGCCGCGGGCGGCGAGATCAACTGCATCGACGCGGGTGGTTTCGGTGCGGTGACGATCAACAAGTCGATCACGATCCTGTGCGACGAGACTGAGGCCGGCGTGCTTGTCTCGGGCACCAACGGCATCGTCATCAACGATGGCGGCGCTGGCACGGCTCAGGTGACGCTCAGCGGGCTGGATCTGGAAGGACTCGGGTTCACGACCTCAGGGTCAGGGATTCGCGGGGTATGGTTCATCTCGGGTGCGTCGCTGGTTGTGCGCAACAGCACCATCCGCAACTTTCGCGACGCCACCAACGGCACCGGCATCGCCTTCACGCCGAGCACGACGGCGAAGCTGTTGGTTGATAACGTCTCGGTCACGGGCAACGGCAACGGCACTGCGGGCGGCGGTATCGTCATCCAGCCGACCGGCAGCGGCAGTTCGAAGGCAACGATTACCAACAGCCGCATTTTCAACAATGGCGGAACTGGCGTTTTGACGAGCGCTGTCGGGCTGACCGCCGGTACGGCGCTCTACACCGAAATTCGCGGCAGTGAGATTTCGAATAACAACGCCGGGGTGGGTGCGATCTCGCCACCATCGACGCGCAGCGTCATGGTGACGACCGTGCATAGCACGTCCTCGCAGAATACGCTGTACGGCGTCCTCAGCAACGGCTCGAGCGCGCAGAACCGGTTGTCGGACGACGTGATAAACATCAACGGCACCGGCGTTCAGTCTGCGGCGGGCGGTTTCTTGCTTAGCTACGGGGACAACCTGCTGTTCGGCAATACCACCGACGGCACGTTCAGTTCGACGCTCCCGAAGCAGTGATCGACCGGGCGCCGGGCTCCCCAGCCCGGCGCCCTACCGGTCCGCGGCCCTGCGACGTCGCAGCGTGCCGGACAAAAGAAAAGCCCGGCGACCAAGCCAGTCGCCGGGCTTTCTCGTAAGGGCGATACCGCCCTGACCGATCGTGACTACGAAAGGCTGGCTTCGTTGGTGAAACCGCCTGACGTTTCCGCGCTTCCAGCCAGGAAACGATCCACCGCCGGACGTTCCCAGGTGGGACGCGGTGCAGGATTGCGAGTGCTTACGTCCCGCTTAGGCTCATTGGTCATGCGTTCGTCCCCTGTTAAATTCGAACTCGAAACGGACATAACATTCGATCTGCCGTGCTGCCAAGGATTAATTGCGCATCCGCTTCCGGACGAGCCGCACATTCGCGGACGCAGCTCACGCGTTGCTGCCTGAAGCCTTGCGCATGAAATGGCCGCTGGTGACGCCGCGCGCGAGCGCCTGACGATACGGCATGTCGATGTCGGGCCGGTTCCATCCGCCGTCCGGCCACTGCTCGATCAGGCGCAACATACGCTCGACGTCCAGCGCGGTCGCCGCGGCGGGCACGTCCGCCAATCGGGATACCTCGTCGCGCAAGTGTTCGCGCGCCGCGGTCAGGCCTTCGTGCCAATCGATGGATTGTGCTCCGCGTCTTCGTTCCGACAACACGGCTGGCGGCAAGCGATCGGCCAGCGCATCGAGCGCGAGTGCGCGTGGCCGCCCGTCGCGCAGGAACATCTCCATCGGCACCGAAAGGCAGAACTCGATCAGCCGCCGATCGGTGCTGACGTCGCGAATGTCGGTCCCCCAGCCGGCGAGTGCGCCCTTCTGGTTATTGCCGAAATCAACTCGCCGCAGGATCCACAGACGCGTCTCGAACCCGTTCCGCCGCGGCCGATACGACAGGTCGAGCGCATGCTCGCGCGCGCGTCGCTCGATCCCCAGTTCGTTGAAGCGGCGCATGTTGCTCGCGGTGTAGACCGACACGTCCGGGACGGGGTGGTTCTTGGCCCGATTGAGCGCGCGCCACATGGCATCGGGAAGCCAAGGCCCGAACGCCTGGACTAAGGCGCCCCCCGCGCGCA
Organism: Sphingomonas sp.; assembly: GCF_036269755.1. Lineage (GTDB taxonomy): Bacteria > Pseudomonadota > Alphaproteobacteria > Sphingomonadales > Sphingomonadaceae > Sphingomonas. The sequence goes on from NZ_DATBDV010000006.1 coordinate 9,272, forward strand.
TGCCCGTCTCGCGCATCGTCGCCCGCGCGGTTTGCCACAAGCGAAGCCAGTGCAGCTTGGCGGCCTGCTCGGCGAACAGCTCCAGCCCCGCATAGCTGAAGGTCGCGTTGCCCATCGTTGCCGAGAGCACGACCCCCGCGCCGCGCTTCTGCGCCGCGCCGTTGATCGCGTTCCACCAATGCTGAATGTCGCTGTTCAACAGCGGTCGGTCGAACAGGTAGAAGTCGCGGTCGAGATCGTCGAGCATCGTCCGCGCACCGGTCCTGACCGTGACATGCTCGACATTGGGATAGAGCCCGGCGGTCGCCGCGGCGAGCGCGCTTTCGTCGCCGATGCGATTGGCGGGAACGAAGCCGTCATAGCCCGCCCGCGGTGCCGAAGTGAACGCGAGCACCCGACCCCCGCTTTGCGCCATGAGCCGCGCCGCCGTCGCGGTCGTCGCCCCGCTATCGAGCCCGCCGCTCAAATGCGTGGCGACAAGGCCGTTAGTCCCGCGCAGACGCGCCGCAATCGCGCGGTCGAGCTGTTCGCGGAGCGCTTCGGCATAATCCGTCGGCCTGCCGAGCTTCAACAGTCCGGGCGAAGGCTCCCAATGGCGCGTCGTTGCCACGCCGGAGCGCGAGACCGTGACGATCTGCCCCGCCTCGACCCGACTGACGCCTTCGTAAAAGCTGCGCGGGCCGTATTCCGGCAGCAGCGCGAGGAATTCCGCATTGCGCACCGCGTCCGGCGCGCGCGGAACCCGCTCGAGCGCGTGCAGTCCCTTGGGCATCGACGCAACCGCCACGAACCCGTCCGCCAAGTGATAATGGAGCGCTCGGCCGCCGATATGGTCGCGGGCGAGCACCAACTGCTGCTCGGCCGAGTCCCATAACACGAACGCATAATCGCCCGCGATATGCTCGAACAATGCGCTGCCCCAGCGCTCCCAGGCGCGGAGCAGGAACGCGGAATCGGGCAGCATCACGGAGTCTTGCGGATCGATCGCCAGCGCGCTCGCCAGGTCGTCGCGATTGTCGAGACGCACGTCCGCGACGAGGACGAAGCGTCCGCCACCGCCGACCAGCGGCTGGCGGTCGTACCGGTCCTCCGCGAGCAATTGATAGCGGCAGCAGCCCAGCGCGATCGCGCCATCGTCCCAATCGACGTTGCCGTGTGGCCCGTACATGCGTTGTGCGGCCATGATGCGGCCGCAATCGGCAAGCGCGTCGGGCCGGCCGTCGATGTTCCAGATCGCCGCCAAGGCGGTCATTGCCTGTCCGTCCCCCAAACGCCCAACTCGGCGGAAGGCTTCGAAGTCGCATCGCGCGCCGCGCCATGCAAGCCGCTTTTCGATTCGATCCACGATGGCTAGGGACGGCGGATGCCGAGCGAGGTCCGCCATTATCGATTGTTCGGCCTGACGCTGGCGTCGGCGATCGAATTACCCGACTTGCGCGAAGTGACGGAGTCGCGCCCGGACGTAACGATTACGATCGGTGAGGTGCCGATGCCGGCGCAATTGTCGGAGGTCGGGCTCAACCTCGTCGACGACGCTGCCGTCCTGCCGGTCGTTGGTGCGGGTCGCTATCGCGTGCGCGGCGGCACATCGATCCAAATCGATCCCGAGCCCGGCGCACCGGCCGCGAATATCCGACTGTTCCTGCTTGGCTCTGCGATGGGAGCGTTGTTGCACCAGCGGGGGATGCTGCCGCTCCACGCCAATGCGATCGACGTCGGGGGCAGGGCGATCGCCTTTATCGGCCGGTCGGGGGCGGGCAAGTCGACGCTCGCCGCCGCGTTCCACGACCACGGCTGCGCGCTCCTGTCGGACGATATCTGTGTCGTGACCGAGGGCCCCGACGGCGGCCAGTGCGCCCAACCCGGAATCCCGCGCGTGCGGTTATGGCGCGATGCGGTCGAACGCAGCGGTCGAGACGCCGCTGGCCTGGATGTTGCTTATGCCGGGGTGGAGAAATATGTCCTGCAGATCGGCGAGACCTACGCCGATACGCCGCTGCCGCTCGCCGCGATCTACGTGCTCGCCGAGCCGGATGAAGGCGATGCTCCCCCCGAAATCGCGCCGATCACGGGCGCCGCGGCAATCCGCGCACTCGCCGTCAACACCTACCGCGGCGCGTACGTGCCCCTTGTCGGCAGTCCGGCGGACCATTTCGCGCAATGCCAAGCGCTAGTCCGCGACGTTCCGATTTTCCTGCTTCGTCGTCCCTGGCGCGCCGATCGGATCGACGAGACCGTCCGCCTGGTCACCGCGCAAGTTGCGCGTGTCAGCGAGGATCGCCACTTTCCGAAATAATCACGATGCCGTCGCTCGACAGGTCTTGCAGCAGGTCGCGGACATCCGCCTCGCACGTCGCGGGATCGACCTCGAACTCTTCGGCCAACGCCGCGCAAATCTCCGCGAACGACCGGGGCTGCTCGATCAACTGCCAAGTCCGCGTCGCGGTCGCGTTGAACCCGTAGCACATGCCGTTGCCGATATGCAGGCCGACGATCTCGCCATCCATTTCGGCCTCGATCAGCCCGGCGCCTCGCCGCACCAGAATGTTGCTCGTATCGCTCCAATCCATCGCGCGCTTCCAGCATAACGGGGTGCGACGTTCAAGTTCGGCCGGGCGCATGGCGGCAGGAAACCCGTTGCGGGACTCGTCCGGCTGCGACAAACGGGGCGGGTGGGGCGACACGGGATCACGGATTGGGCGTTGGCCGCCGAAGCATTCGCGTCGCTCGCGGTCGCGCGGCTGACGCTGCTGGTCGTGCCGTTCCCGGTGCTGGCGAAACGTCTGTCGGCGCCGCTTGTCAAACGCCGCTCGGTTTCCGCCGCCATTCCCCGGCGCGTCGGCTGGGCGGTCGCAGCGGCGGGCCGGCACAGCCCGATACGGTTCGTCTGTTTTCCGCAAGCGCTGGCGGCAAGGGCAATGCTGCATCGGCGCGGGGTTCCGACGATGCTGCATTACGGTGTTGCCAAGACCGAGGGCAAAGTTCACGCGCATGTCTGGCTGAGCGCGGCGGGCACCGACGTCGTCGGATACGTCAATAAAGCGGATTTCAAGCTGGTCGCGACGTTTCCTGCGCAAGCGATTTGTGCGGAATGACGATGCCCGGCGCGCCTGGCTTGCGGGGAAAGGCGACGGACAGGAACGCGGCAATGCGCTTTCTGTGCCTTCTCTGTTCGCAAGCAACGCCCGATGGCTCGGCGGACGCCGCCGCGCTCGCGAGGCGCATCGCCGACTGGAACGCGTTCGAGCACCTGGTGGCGCGCCATCGGGTGGCCGGGCTGGTGCATGCCGGGCTCAAACGCCAACCGCAGATCGTCGTCCCTGTTACCCCGCGTCAGTCGATCGCGGGCGCTGCCGCGACGATCGCGCGCGAGAACATGGCGATGGCGCTGGAGACGGTGCGGCTTCAGCGGCTGTTCGACGAAGCCGGTGTGGACGCGATCTTCTTCAAGGGCGCGACGCTGGCGCAGCAGGTCTACGGTACTTTCGCGATCCGGCACGGCAAGGACGTGGATTTCGTCGTTTCGCCGGGCGACGTCGAACGATGCGTCGCGCTGCTCGAGCAAGACGGTTACGCGCTGTTCGATCTGCCGTCGCCGCTCAGCCCGCGGCAGTGGCGCGGGCTGCTGCAGTTCGCGATGGAGATCGTCATGATCCATCGCGACCGGCACATTCAGATCGAACCGCACTGGCAGCTTAGCGACAACAGGCGGCTCCTACCGCTCGCAACGCTGGCCCGGTCGGCGAGCAAGGAATGGACCCGGATCGGCGACGTCGCGATCAGGACGTTCCATCCCGACGACTCGTTCGCGTATCTCTGCATGCACGGGGCGCGAAGCGGCTGGTATCGCCTGAAATGGCTGACGGACATCGACGCGCTCCTCAACCCCGCAGGGGAGGACGATCTTGTAAGGCTTTATCGTCATTCCGAAAGCTTGGGCGTCGGTCCGGCAACGGCGCTTGCACTATCGCTCTATGCCCAGCTGTTCGGGCGCCCGGTCCCGGCCGAAATACTCGCTCGCGTAAGTGGCAACTGGACGTTGCGAAGGCTGCGATCCTTGAGCCTTTCCAATCTCGATCGGCCGCGGTCGATGCCGGGTGCGCGTCGCACATTCATGCTGCACATGCTGCTCGCCGCGGCACACGGCTATCTGCTGTCCGAGCTCTGGCGGTGGAGCGTCTCGGTGATTGACGTCGTCAGGGTTCCGCTCCCGCGACCGCTTCACTTCCTGTACCCGGCCTTGCGGTTCCCCCTTTTGATCGGACGGCGGGTCGCGGCCTTGTTCGCCAAAAGCTCGGCTGATGACGCCCCCGCAGCCTAGCCTCCCGCGCGTCTAGGCGACGATCCGCACCGGCACGCCCTTGGCGGCCGGCGTTTTCGATTCCTCGTCGTGGTACCAGAGCGGAACCAGCGGATTCAGCTCGGGAAAGTACCCGCCGATGCAGCCGCGCGGGAGCAGGAACGGCGTGACGGCCAAGCCACCGACCTGTCGATCGACCCCGTCGTCCGCATCGCTCGCCAGCGCGACGACCTGGCCCTTGGTCAGCCCCGCCGCGGCGATGTCCTCGGGGTTCATCAGCACCACCTCGCGTGTTCCCTCGATCCCGCGCAAGCGGTCCGAATAGCCGTAGATTGTCGTGTTGAACTGGTCGTTCGACCGAAGCGTAATGAGGCGATAGCGGCCTTCCTTGTCCGAAAATCCGATCGAGCGCATCGATTTGGGCACGGTGAACTGCGCCTTGCCGCTCTTGGTCTTCCACACGCGCTCGCGCGCCGGATTGCCGCGATAGAAGCCACCGGGGGTAAACACGCGCGCATTGAAGTCGTGGAACTGATCGGGGTAGGTTTCCTCGATCAAGTCGCGGATCCTGGCATAGTCGCCGGTCCAGCCGTCCCAATCGACCTTGGGGTTGGGCGGCAACGTCGCCTTGGCCATGCCCGCGACGATCGCGACTTCCGACTTCAGATCCTTCGACGCCGGCTTATTCTTGCCGAGCGAGCCGTGAATGCACGACAGCGAATCCTCCATCGTGACCGCTTGCTCGCCGCTCGCCTGGACATCGTGCTCCGAGCGGCCGAGGCAGGGGAGGAGGTAGGCGACCTCGCCGTTGATCAAATGGCTGCGGTTGAGCTTGGTCGCGATCTGGACGGTCAGCCGCAATTTCGTCCACGCCGCTTCCATCTTCTCGCGCTCGGGGATCGCGCGGACGAAATTGCCGCCCAGCCCGATGAACGCCTTGACCGCGCCCGACAGGATGTTCTCGCACGCCTTGACGGTGTTCATTCCCTCTTCGCGCGGCGGCTCGAACCCGAATTGCTCGGCGATCTTGTCGAGCGGGACGAGCTCCGGCTTTTCGGAGATGCCGACGGTGCGCTGGCCCTGCACGTTCGAATGGCCGCGCACCGGCGAGATGCCGGCACCGTCGCGGCCGATATTTCCCTTGAGCAGCCACAAATTGGTCAGCATCGCGAGATTGTCGAAGCCGTGGACGTGCTGGGTCAGCCCCATACCGTACAGGCAGATCGCGCGGTGCGATTCGACATAGATTTGTGCTGCAGCCTCGATGTCCGCGCGGGCGAGGCCGCTCTCGCGCTCGATCTCGTCCCAGCTCGCCGCGTCCGCCTTGGCCTTGATCTCTTCGAACCCGACCGTGTGTTGCTTGATGAAGTCCACGTCTAGGACGTGGAGCTTCTCTTCCGCCCACTTCTTCTCCTCGGCGGCGAGAACGTATTTGATCATCCCCATGATCGCCGCGATGTCGCCGCCCGATTTGACCTGAAGATAGAGCGTCGAGATTTGAGTCTCTTTCGGCGTCAGCATTTCGGTCGGGCTTTGCGGGTTCTTGAAGACCTCGAGACCCTTTTCGCGGATCGGGTTAAAGGTGACGATCTTGACCCCGCGCCGCACCGCTTCCTGCAGCGGATGAAGCAGCCGCGGGCTGTTGGTGCCGGGATTTTGCCCGAAGAAGAACATCGCGTCGCACAGATGAAAGTCGCTCAGCACGCAAGTGCCGACCGGAGAGCCGATCACCTTCTTGAGCGCGACCGAGGTCGTCTCGTGGCACATGTTCGAGCTGTCGGGCAGGTTGTTGTGGCCATAGAGCCGAGCGAACAGCGCGTAGAGGTAACTCGTCTCGAGGCTGGCGCGGCCCGAGGCGTAGAATACCGCCGCCCCCGGATCGATCGCCTTCAACTCGCGGCCTATGCCCTCGAACGCTTCCTCCCACGGACAGGGGACGTAGGTGTCGCTGGCATGGTCGACCCGCATCGGGTGCGTCAGCCGTCCCTGCTGTTCGAGGTCGTGGTCCTTCCACGTCTTGAGCTCGGTGACGGTGTGCTCGGCGAAGAATTCGGGGGTGCAGCGCCGCGTCGTCAGCTCCCACAAGGTCGCCTTGGCGCCGTTCTCGCAAAATTCGAACGCATGCGGGTGCGCCGGCTTGGTCCAGGCGCACGACACGCACATGAACCCCTTGACCTTGTTCTGCCGGCGCAGCGTGTTGAGTGCGCCGAGCGTCGGCCGCTCGCGCAACGCCGTCTCGGCGATACCGCGCAGCGAGCCCCAGCCACCTTCGGCACCGTTATAGTGGACCGTCTCGTCTTCGTCGGTCATCGCAATTCCTTCGCCTCGTCGCCAGCCGTCCAAGCTTAGCGCCGGCGGCTGTCATTTGCGAACGCTTGCACCGGCTACGCGATCCTTCAGGGGCTCCCCGGCGGAAAAATTAGCTCGCGATCGCTGGTCGACATTGACGAGTCCGCCTGCGGCCCCAGCTACCTTTTTGCGCGATCGCGCTCCGTTTTAAGCGAAATCAAACGAATATGTTGTTTGATGGCGCTCATGACCAGCCAATCTTCCCAAGCTCGGGCGTCGTCCGAAGCGTTCGCCTTTGTTCCCAGTGCAGCGGGTGTTCCCGCCGATGCGATCACGCGCGTGGCGCGCGCGCATCCCGACCGGACCGCATTGATAGCGCCCTGCGGGACGCTCAGCTATGGCGAGTTGCTCGACCGCGCGGACCGCGTTGCGGCGTGGCTGCGAACCAAGGGCGTCGGCGCGGAAAGCCTGGTCGGTATTTGCATGGAGCGGTCGTTTGACCAGCTGACGGTCGCGCTGGGCATATGGAAAGCGGGCGGCGCCTATCTGCCGCTCGATCCATCCTGGCCCGACGGCCGCTTGCGGATGATCGTCGAGGATGCCGCGTGCGCGGTCGTGGTCGGCCGCAATGAGGTGGTCGAGCGGCTGGCGGGGGTCGATACCCCGGTCGTCGCGCTCGACTGGAACACCTTGCCCGCCGCCGAGGAAGCGTCCGCGACGCCGGTCGATGCGGAGGGCTTGGCCTATGTGATTTACACCTCGGGCACGACCGGCAAGCCCAAGGGCGTCGAGGTGAGCCACGGCAACCTCGCGCATCTGATCGCGTGGCATAACCACGCGTTCGGCGTGACCGCCGACGATCGCGGCAGTCACCTTGCCGGGCTCGGGTTCGACGCCTCGATCTGGGAAGTCTGGCCGTATCTCTGCGCCGGTGCCTCGGTCGTGCTCGCGCCCGATGAGGTCCGCACCTCCGACACCAAGCTGCGCGCCTGGCTGATCGTTCAGGGCGTCACCGTCGCGTTCGTTCCCACCGCGCTGGCGCAGGAGCTGATCCGCGACGATTGGGCGAGCGGCGCCAAGTTGCGCTACCTGCTGACCGGCGCCGACCGTCTGCTCGGGCGTCCCCGCGCGGGGTTGCCGTTCGCGCTGGTCAACAATTACGGTCCGACCGAATGCACCGTGGTCGCGGCGTCCGAAGTCGTGCCGCCCGAAGCGGTAGAGAAGGGTATCCCGGCAATCGGCCGCCCGATCGGCGCGACGACGATCCACATCCTCGGCGCCGAAGGCCAGCCGGTCGCAACCGGCGAGCAGGGCGAAATCTTCATCGGCGGGCCGTCGGTCGCGCGTGGTTACCGCCACCTGCCGGCGATGACCGCCGAGAAGTTCGTGACGATCGCCGGGGAGCGCTGCTATCGCACCGGCGACCGCGGATCGTGGCGACCGGACGGGCAGATCGCGTTCCATGGCCGGGTCGATGACCAGGCCAAGGTGCGCGGCCATCGCGTCGAGCCCGAGGAAACCGCGCATGTGCTGCGCGAGCATCCCGCGGTCCGCGCCGCCGCGGTGATCGCGGCGCCGGCCGCCGATGGCAGCGACATGCTGGTCGGCTATGTCGTCGCCAGCGACACCGTCACCGCCGAGGATCTGCGCGATCACCTCGCCAATACGCTTCCCGAATATATGATCCCATCCGCATTCGTGCGGATCGACGCGCTGCCGCTCACCGCCAACGGAAAGCTCGACAAGAAGGCGCTGCCCGAACCGTCGGACGACAATGCGCTGGCGTCGGCCGGGTTCGCCACCGCGCAGACCGCGGCGGAGGAACGGCTGGTCGAGATCCTGACCGCGGTGCTCGGCCGCGGCAATGTCGGGATCGACGACAATTTCTTCCTGCTCGGCGGGCATTCGCTGCTCGGCACCCAAGTCGTGCTGCGCGCCGGCGAAGCGTTCGGCATCGACCTGACGCTGCGCGACCTGTTCCAGGCGCCGACGATCCGTCAGCTCGCGGCGCGGATCGAGGAAATCTTCCTGCGCATGATCGATGAAATGAGCGACGACGAAGCGCAAGCGCGCGCCGCCGAATAGGACGCATCCATGACCGACCAAGCACCGATCAAGGCGGCCGCCGCGCTCGACCCGAGCCTGAGCCTGTTCCAGCTGCTCGAGCCGGCGATCCACGCCGACCCGTTCCCGTTCTACAAGCGCCTGCGCGAGGAAGCGCCGGTGGCGTGGGACCCGTTCATGCACACCTGGGTCGTCACTCGGTACGAGGACGTCCATTTCGTGCTGAAGGAATTCAGCGCGGATCGCACGCCCGACGTCGCCAAGATGGAGGCGCTCGGCCTGCCGTCGCTCGGCCCGGTCGCCGATGTGATGGCCAAGCAGATGCTGTTCCTCGACGCGCCCGCGCACACGCGGCTGCGCAAGCTCTGCATGAGCGCGTTCACCCCGCGCCGGGTCGAGGCGATGGAAGGCAAGATCCACGAAATCGCGCACCAGCTGATCGACGACCATATCGGCAATGGTCAGATGGAACTGATCGCCGATTTTGCCGAGCCGTTTCCGGCGATCGTCACCGCCGGTCTGCTCGGCGTGCCGCTCGACGATCATCGCCAGCTCAAGGCGTGGTCGGCGACCTTCGCGGAGATGCTCGGCAATTTCCAGCATAACCCCGATCGCATCCGCGACGTGCTCAAGTGCGTCGCCGATATGACCGGCTATTTCCGTGACGCGGTTCGCGAGCAGGAGCGAAACCCGCACGACGGGCTGATCCGCTCGCTGATGGACGCCGAAGTCGACGGCCAGCGGCTTAGCGAGGACGAGGTCATCGCCAACACCATCGTGACGATGGTCGGCGGGCAGGAGACCACGACCAACCTGATGGGCAACGGCCTGCTGACGCTGATCCGCCAGCCCGACAAGCTCGCGCAGTTGCGCGACAATCCGGAGATCATCGCCAGCGCCGTCGAGGAATTGCTGCGCTTCGAGACCCCAAGCCAGCACACCGCACGGATCTGCCCCGCCGATACGATGATGGGCGGCCAATTGATCCGCAAGGGCGAGGCGGTGATGGCGGTGATGGCGGCGGGCAATCGCGATCCGGAACGCTTTGCCGATCCCGACACGCTCGATCTGACGCGCACCGACAACCGCCATCTGGCGTTCGGCTGGGCGGCGCATTTCTGCTTCGGCGCGGCCTTGGCGCGGATGGAGGCCCGGATCGCGTTTCCCGCGCTTGTCGGCCGGCTCCAGAACCTCAGCGTGACGAGCGATATCCTCGAATGGCGGACCAATTCCGGACTGCGCGGGCTCACCGCGTTGCCGATCGCGTTCCGCGCGGGGGAGCGGGCCGCGTGAACGCCCACGCCGCGCTGTCGGATTCGAAACGACAGTTGCTCGAAAAGATGATGCGCGGCGGCATCGCGCCCGCCGACAAGCCCGCACCGATCCAGCCGCGCCGGCCGGGCGCGGCGATCCCGCTATCGGCCGACCAGCGCCAGGTGTGGCTCCACGCCATCATGGCGCCGGACGTGCCGCTGTATAACGAATCGATCACGATCCATCGCTTCGGCAGCTTCGATCGCGACGCGATGGCGCGCAGCGTCAACGAGATATTGCGCCGTCACGAAGCGTGGCGGACGGCGTTCGTCGAAGAAGCGGGCGAGCTCGTCCAGCACGTCCGTCCGCACCGCGACATCGAGCTGCCGTTCGACGATGTCAGCCACTTGCCGGAAGACCAGCGCGATGCCGCCGCGCTCAAGATCGGCAGCGATGACGCCCGCCGCGCGATCGACCTGTCCGACGCCCCATTGTTCCGCGCGCGGATCGTCAAGCTGTCCGACGACAATCACCGGCTCTATTTCACGCTCCACCACATCATCTTCGATGGCGTCGCGATCTATCGCGTGATCGTGCCCGAACTGGCGGCGATCTATGAAGCGTTCGCGCGCGGCGAGCCGTCGCCGCTGCCGATGCCGGCATTGCAATATGGCGACTATGCGATCTGGCAGCGGGAGCATCTCAAGAGCGCGCCGATCCAGAAGCAGATCGATTATTGGCGCACGACGTTGGCCGACGCGCCGGCCAAGCTCGAAATCCCCGGTGACCGCATCAAGGCGGCGCGGCCGACGCACGCCGGGTCGATGGAAGTGTTCCAGATCCCGCACGATCTGACCGAGGCGTTGAAGGAGGCGAGCCGGCGCGAAGGCGTGACGCTCTACATGACCTTGCTCGCGGCCTATCACGCGCTGCTGCATCGTTATTCGGGCGAGGAGGACATTATCGTCGGCGGGGTCACCGATCTTCGCCGCCGGCCCGAGCTCGACCAGGTGGTCGGCTATTTCCTCAACACCATCGCATTGCGCGCCAAGCCGAAGGGCGACCTCGCATTTCGCGATTTCGTGCGCCACGTGCGCGAGACCGTGCTCGGCGCGCTCGGCGCGAGCGAGGCGCCGTTCGACGAGGTGGTGCGCGCGCTCGACGTGCGGCGCGAGCCCGGCACGCATCCTTTGTTCAACTGCCTGTTCTCGATCGAGCCGCCGGTCGAGCCGTTCGCCGACGGCTGGGACTTGACCCAGATGGACGTGGTGGTCGGGGGCGCGAAGTTCGACCTCTACCTCGAACTCGACGAGCGGCCCGACGGGATGATCGGGCGGTTCCTCTATTCGACCGAGCTTTACGATCCATCGACGATCCGCCGGATGATCGGGCATTGGCTCACGATATTGCGCGCGGTGGCCGAGGACATGGGGTGCCCGATCCGCGACTTGCCGTTGCTCGATTCGGTGGAGTCGCAGTTGCTGGTCGACTGGAACAACACCGCGCGGCGGCACAAGGCGAAATTGCTGGTCGAGGCGGTCTCGGCGCAGGCGAAGGCGCGGCCCGATGCGGTGGCGGTGCGGTTCGGCGACCAGTCGATAAGCTACGCCGCGCTCGATGCCCGGGCGCAAGCCATCGCCGCGGCGTTGCGCGCGGCAGGGTTGGGCAAGAGCGACCTCGTCGGCGTCTGTCTCGATCGCTCGACCGACATGGTTGCAGGGTTGCTTGGCGTGTTGCGGATCGGCGCGGCGTACCTTCCGCTCGATCCCGACTTCCCGCCGGCGCGGCTCGATTACATCGTCGGGGAGGCCGGCGCCAAGGCGTTGCTATCCGAACGCAAGCTGGATGCCGTGCTGCCCGGATGCGCGCTGCCGCGCGTCCTGGTGGACGATATCGGCGCTTCGGCGACCGACGTGCCCGCTGCGGAAATCGCCGCCGGCGACCTTGCCTATGTCCTCTACACCTCGGGCTCGACCGGCCGCCCCAAGGGCGTCGAGATCAGTCACGGCGCGCTGATCAACCTGCTCGCGTCGATGCGCGAGCAGCCTGGGTTCGGCGCGGGCGATTCGTTGCTCGCAGTCACCACCCTGTCGTTCGACATCGCGATGCTCGAACTGTTCCTGCCGCTGATCGCCGGCGGCGAGTTGATCGTCGCGCCGCGCAACAGCGCAGTCGATCCGCGCGCGCTGATCGACCTGATCCATACTGCCAACCCGAGCGTCATGCAGGTGACCCCAGCGACGTGGCGCGCGCTGGTCGAGGCCGGTTGGCAAGGCTCACCGAGCTTGCGGGTTCTGTGCGGCGGCGAAGCCTTCCCGCGCGACCTGGCCGAAGCGTTGCTGATGCGTGCGGGCGAGGTGTGGAACGTCTATGGCCCCACCGAGACCACGATCTGGTCGACCGTCGCGCGCGTGACCGGCAGCACCGGCCCGGTCCCGATCGGCCGCCCGATCGCCAACACGAGCATCCACATCCTCGACCGCTACGGCAACACCGCGCCGATCGGCGTGACCGGCGAATTGTTCATCGGCGGCGCGGGTCTCGCGAAGGGCTATCGCAACCGTCCCGATCTTACCGCGGAGCGCTTCGTCGAGGTGCGCGGCGAGCGGCTCTACCGCACCGGCGACCTCGCGCGCTGGCGTCCGGACGGGACAATCCTGTGCCTCGGCCGTGTCGACAATGACGAGAAGATTCGCGGCTATCGCGTGTCAGTCGAGGAGATCGAGGGTGCGCTCGCAACGCATCCTGAGGTTGCCGCCGCCGCCGTCCGCAGCTGGCCGGACGCGTCGGGTGAACGCGCGCTCGCCGCCTATGTCGTCGCGCACGGTGGCGCCGAGCCGAGCCGCGCGGAGATGCGCGAGCACCTCGCGCAGACGCTGCCCCAATACATGATCCCCTCGACCATCGAGCTGTTGCCCGCGCTGCCGATGACGCCCAACGGCAAGATCGACCGCAAGGCGCTGCCCAAGCCGGGCGGGAACGCCGCCGCCGCGATCGAGCCGCCACAGGGCGAAACCGAGCAAGCGCTGGCCGCGATCTGGTGCGACATCTTGCGCATCCCCGCGGTCGGCCGCGACGACAGTTTCTTCGAGCTCGGCGGTCATTCGTTGCTCGTCGCGCGGCTGCTCGTGCGGATCGAGCAGCATTGGGGCCGCCGCATCGGCATGGCAGAATTCTTCGGCGCGCCGGTGCTCTCCAAGCTCGCCACACTGATCGACGGTGACGCCGGCGTCGAGGTGGGCGCGCTCGTCCCGCTCCAGCCGCTCGGCGACGAACTGCCGCTATTGTGGATCGATGGCGGCCCGACCTTCCTGGCGCTTGCCAACGCGATGGGCACTGATCGGCCGTTCCTCGGCCTCGCGCTCGGCCCGATCCTCGAGCGCGACCTCAAGCCCGGCATGCGGTTCGAGGATATCGCCGCCGCCGTGGTTGCGGTGATCCGCCAGCGCCGCCCGCGCGGACCGTATCTAATCGGCGGCTGGTGCACCAACGGCATCCTGGCGTTCGAGATCGCGCGCCAGCTTCGCGCCGACGGCGACGACGTTCCGCTGCTGGCACTCGGCCACACGATGAATCCGGTCGCGTTCCAGGAGATCACCACCGCGCAGATGCGGATGAGCAAGGCGCGCTACCATCTCGGCGTGTGGAACAGCCTGCCGTTCAACCGGCGCCTCGGCTATGCCCTCGAGCGCGCGCGCGGGATGCTGGAGGAAGTCGGCATGGCCGACGCCGACCGCCCGGACGGCCGCTATCGGCCTTTCGCGGCGGTGATGGAGCAGGCGGCGTACGGCTACACGCCCGGCGTCTATGACGGCGCGGTCGCGTTGTTCCAGCCGACCGAACGCCTCGACGTGCTCGACACGCGGCCGGGTTGGGCGACCATCGTTACGGGCCCGCTCCAAGCGCACGACATTCCCGGCAGCCACGGCACGATGACCGAGCCGCCCAATGCCGACGTCTTCGCGGCCCGGCTGCGCGACTCGATCGAGCGCGCCTTGAAGCCCGGACAGAGCGCGGCGGCAGCGTGACTCTGACGATCGACCTGTCGCAGACCAACGAGGTCGTGCTGGTCGAGCTCGAAGTGGCGCCTGCTGCGCTCGCGAATTTCCACGCGACGCTCGATTCCGGCGAGCGTGAGTGCGCGAGCCGGTTCCGCTTCGCGCGCGACCGCGACCGCTACATCGCGCGGCGGGGACAACTGCGAGCGTTGCTCGCCGAAAGGACCGGCGAGCGAACCGCCGCGCTGCGCATCGCGGCAGACGCGTACGGCAAGCCGTTCCTCGTTGACCGTCCCAAGCTCCACTTCAGCCTCTCGCACTCGCATGGCCGCGCATTGTTTGCGTTCGGCTGCGAGGCAATCGGGTGTGACCTCGAATGGCGCAATCCCGAGCTCGCCTGCCGCAGCGTCGCCGCGCGGCTGTTCGCGCCCGCCGAGGTCGCCGCGCTCGACGCGCTTCCCGCCGAGCAATGGGTCGCGGGGTTCTACAATTGCTGGACGCGCAAGGAAGCGTTCGTGAAGGCGATCGGCCTCGGACTGTCCTATCCGCTCGATGCGTTCGAGGTTTCGGTCGATAAGGCCGCGCGTTTCGTCACCGGCGCGGCAGGGTGGTCGCTCGTGTCGTTCGAACCCGCGCCCGGTTTTCAGGCAGCGCTGGTGACTCGCTTGCCCGAGGGTGCGACCGCCGGCTGATACGGCTTGCCGCGCGCCATCGAGATCGCTTCCAGCACGACATCGCGCGTGAACAGCATCAGCCAGCCGGCATAGACCGCCGCGCCCAGCCCGACCAATGCCAGCAGCCGCAGCTGCACCGCCATCTGCGGCAGTACATCGTCGAGAAGCATCACCAGCGCCCCCATCGCGAGCGCCGCCCCGATCGTCGGCGCGATCGCGCGGGCCAGTGCGGTCGCCCTGAGCCCGATCACCGGCAGCACCCGCACCGCGGTGATCGCGAGGTAGATCGGGTAGGCGACAAACCAGGAAGCGGCGAGCCCGGTCACACCCCAGCGCAACCCGACCAGGAAACAAGCTGGCAGCAACACCGCGCCGATCGCACCGATATGGACGGTGATCCCTGGGCGGCCCATCGCGCTGCACGCCGGGCTGAACAGCACTTGTAGCGTCATCATCGGCATCGCCAGCGCGAGCAATTGCACCAGCGGTGCCGCGTCGACCCATTTTGGCCCGAGCACGGTCGCGACCAGCGGCTGCGCGGTCACCGCAAGCCCGATGTAGAACGGCATCGCCACCAGCATCACCATCCGCGCCGACCGCGCGAATCCCTCGGCCACTGCGGAGCGGTTGTCCTGCATCCGGGCATAGATCGAGAACGCGACATCGTTGATCGCTGGAACGAATTTCGACACCAGGATCTGGGTCAGGAACAGCCCGGTCGTGTAGAGGCCGAGCGTCGCCGGGTCGAGGACGCGCCCCGCGATGAACACGTCGGCCTGGCTCTGCAGGAACCAGAACAACTGCCCAGCCGCCATCAGCCCGCCGAACTTCGCGAGCGCGCCAGATCCGCGGAAATCGAACAATGGGCGGTAATGGTGCCCCGATGCGACCGTCATCCCGATTGCGCGCGTGACGTACAGCACCGCGGGCGCCGCGATCAGCGTCCACACGCCGAGCCCGGTATAAGCCCCCGCCAGCGCGGTCAGCGCGCCCGTCACCGACGACAGCAGGTAAACCCGCGCCTGGTGCTTGAAGTCGATCGCGCGGGCGAGCAGCGCATACGGGAACGCGACGAACGGCGTCGTGAAATAGAGGAAGGACTGGACGCGCAACAGGTCGGCGACGATCGGCTGGCGAAAATAGGCGGCGACGACGGGCGCCATCGCGAATTGCAGCGCGCCGAGCGAAAAATTGAGCACGATCAGCATGCCGTACAGCTGCCGCACCGTGCGCTCGTCGGCGTCGGGCTTTTGGATCAGCCCGCTCGCGAGGCCTGCGCCGTTGAGCATGTTGAGCATCGCCAGCACGACCTGAGTCATTGCGAACAGGCCGTAATCGTTCGGATTCAGGATGCGGATCACCAAAAACGTCGCCGCCCAGGTGATGATCTGGCCGACGATCTGCGCGCCCGACCGCCAGATTACCGCACGCCGCGCCTGCGCGAACAGCGGCTCGGGTTCGGAATCGAGCGGATCGGACGGAGACTGCATCCGCGCATTGTGCGCACAAGATGCTTAAAGCGCGCCTAAAGGTGAGGTCCGCCGGAGCGGATTCGGCGCGAAAAGCAGGCCTCACGCAACATAGTCGAGCGCAATCCGTTGGCGCTTGGTGCGACGATGGAGCGAACCATGACCGGCGAAGACGACGGCATCCACCTTTACGGCACCCCCGACCCCGACAATCCGGGCCCACTCGCCGAAGGCGGGCTGCGCGGCGAGCGGACCGGCGATCGCGGCCCGGACCGCGCGCTCGAGGGCACGCCCGGCGGCAACGATCCCGAGAAGGTCGAGGATCGCCCCAATGTCAGCCAAGTGAAGCCCGGGGATTATCCCGCCGCGGACCGCGCGGAGTCGAGCCCCGACAAGGGCTGACCCTCGTCCGCCCATTTTAGCGAGATCGAAGCGAGACGCAGGCCTCGCGATCGGCCATAACCGCTCCAAAACCCGATAGGAGAGGCGCGGCGATGGGGCATTTCGGTGATTACCAGAACGAGATCTACGGCGCCGGCTTGCGCGGCGTGCTGACCAAGCTGCCGGTGGACTTCGCCACGCTGGTCGAGCGCGCGACCGCGGCGATGCCCGGCCACGTGCTCAACTACGTCCAGGGCGGCTGCGGCGACGAATGGACTCAGGACAGCAACGCCGCGGCGTTCCGCCATTGGGGCATGGTGCCGCGAATGATGGTCGGCACCACGCAACGCGACCTGTCGAACACGATTTTCGGCCACACCTATCACAGCCCGATCTTCATGAGCCCGATCGGCGTCACCGGCATGTGCTCGCAGGACCAGCATGGCGATATCGCGGCGGCGCAGGCGTCGGCGATGACCGGGGTGCCGATGACGGTCTCGACGCTCGGCAACGACACGATGGAGGATGTGGCAACGCGCCTCGGTGACGTGCCCGGCTTCTTCCAACTCTATACCCCGCGCGACAAAAATCTGGCCGAAAGCCTGATCCATCGCGCCGAGGCGGCGGGGTATCGCGCGCTGGTGGTGACGCTCGACACGTGGGTGACCGGCTGGCGCCCGCGCGACCTCAACGCCGGCAATTTCCCGCAGCTTCGTGGCCACGTGCTGACCAATTACTTTGCCGATCCTGTGTTCCAAAAGATGCTCGGCAAGGATCCGGCGTCGGCGCCCGCCGAAGCGACGATGCTATGGGCGTCGCAATTCGCGCGGCCGCTGACCTGGGACGACATGGCGTGGCTCAAGTCGGTGACGAAAATGCCGATCGTGCTCAAGGGCATCTGTCACCCCGACGACGCGAAGAAGGCGGTCGATCTCGGCGCCGATGCCTTGTTCTGCTCGAACCATGGCGGGCGTCAGGCCAATGGCGGGATCGCGGCGATCGACATGCTACCGGGCGTGGTCGCGGCGGCAGGGAACACGCCGGTGTGGTTCGACAGCGGCATCCGATCGGGCAGCGACGTGATCAAGGCGCTGGCGCTCGGTGCGAGCGCGGTCGGCGTCGGGCGCCCGTTCGTCTACGGCCTCGCGCTCGATGGCGCGGCGGGCGCGGCGCACGTGCTCAAGTGCATCCTGGCGGAGGCGGACCTGATGATGGCGGTGAACGGGATGCCGACGCTGGCGGATGTGCGGAAGGCGGGGGCGGCGCGGGCGTAAAGGGGGGCGAAAAATGACCGACAGTGACTCAACTCCACCGTCGAACGGTCGCTCACCATTCAATAGTCCAACTATATTATGGGCTGGCTTGGGGTTGGGGGCACTGCTTTTTGTTACGATGTGTAGTGGCAAGCGTCGAAGCGCGCCGACGACCGTCGCAGATTGCAAGTTCTCAGATGTTCAACCGGACTTGGACAAATTCGTAGCCGTTCTGCGGAACGAATGACGACGCAGGATACGCGCGTATCCGCTTGCAACGATTTCGCCGACATCTTGAGCGGCACTAACCGCGATGCCGATATGACAATCATCTCCCTGCCCAGTAATGACAGCTGCAGTTTTTACGATTCCGAGAGCGCAAGGCGTTATCTCATTAAGCAGGCCGGTGGGATGCGTGCCGAAGCAGATCGGATTTGTGGTGCTGGGCTTGAACGCCGGATTGATGCAGGCAAACTCCGCACGGAATTCTCGGACATCGTGAAGAACGCGAACGCTGGCGAAGCTGCGCGGCGTATAGGCAATCGTATGGCGTTGTTCGCGCCTGATATCGACCTGAGGCGCTGCATCGAAACGGCGGGCATTCGCGATGAACCAGCCGTGATGACCCAGCCGTTCAACCAGATTGTCCCGTCGTGCGAACTGATGCTGGGTCTGCCCGCTCAATCACCTGAGCAGCGATGGCGTATCCCCTCAGTCGATGAGCCTATCGCTAACGGAATTGGCGCCGCCTCCAATTCTGCTGACAACGCTGCTTCGGACGCACCGTCGGAGGACGAGAGCAACGAACTGTAGCGGCTAATCTGCGCGCTATCCGCCGTTTAGCGCCGCCGTTTGCCGCGGCCGCCGGTCATCAGATCGGGCTTTCGCGGCGGCTTCCACCCCTTCGGCGGCGTCATGCGTTGCTGGCTGGTGCCGAGGCCCATCTTGCCGGGCTGCTGGCGATCGATCCCCGACGTGTCGCTCGCTTCGGCTTCGGCGAGCGTGGCGCCGCCGCGCATCAGGTTGAGCTGGTCGCGCAGGCGCTTGGCCAGCTCGAAGTCGAGGGCTGCGGCGGCGGCTTCCATGCGCAGGCGGATGGCTTCGATGTCGCTGGTCATGGGTGCGAAACGCGCAACCATGCGGGTAGGCTCAATATGGCCCATTTGCGATCGAAGCCGATGGCGAACGCCCACTATCACCACCGCCGCAGGGCAGCGTGATAGTGTGACCTTGGTGTGACCTTTGGCCCGCGCGATCGTGCGAAACCGGGCGAATTTCGGCTAGGCGGCGGGTGCCGTGGCCTTGCGCGCGACTTGCTCGAACGCGTCGAGGACTTGGGGGATCAGCGGCTCAGGCAGGTTGTGCCCCATGCCGGGGATCTCGACGATCTTCGCGCCCGGGATCGTCTCGGCGGTATCTCGGCCGCCGGCGAGCGGCACGAGCGGGTCGTCGACGCCGTGGATCACCATCGTCGGCGCGGTGATGCCGCGGAGCGCTTCGCGGCGATCGCCGCTGCCGACGATCGCCGCCATCTGGCGCGCGATGCCGGGCGGATAGTGCATCCGGCGGAAGCTGGCGCGGACTCGCTCGCTCAGCTCGGCTTCGTCAGCGGGGTAACCGGGACTGCCGATCACCTTTTCGGCGCGGACGCCGTGTGCGACCATCGATTCCTCGTCGCTGCTCGTCGGGCGCTGGGTCAGCACCGCCATCGCTTCGCGCGTCGCCGAGGGCAGCGCAGGGTTGCCGGTGGTCGACATGATCGAAGTCAGCGACAGCACGCGCTCTGGATAGGCCGCCGCGACCATCTGCGCGATCATTCCGCCCATCGACGCGCCCATGATGTGTGCCTTGGCGATGCGGAGCGCGTCGAGCAGCCCGATCGCGTCGGCCGCCATGTCCCCGATCAGATAGGGCACGTCCGGCTTCGCGCCCATCATCATCTCACCGATGATCGCGGCCATCGCCGGCGCTTGCTCGTGGTCGAACTTGGTCGACAGCCCGACATCGCGATTGTCGTAACGGATCGCGCGATAGCCGCGCGCCACCAGCTGATCGACCATCGGCATCGGCCACAGGGTCAGCTGCGCGCCGAGCCCCATGATGAGAAGCACAGGCGGCGAGTCCTTGTCGCCATAATCCTCAAACTCGATCTCAATGCCGTTCGCCTGAGCTTTCATGCGCGTCTCCTTTGTCGTCGGCCACGTTCGCAGGGCGGCGGCTTGTCGGCAAGCCCGGTCAGGGGCAGGGTGCGGCGATGGACCTCGACGATCAGCTCCGCCGCTATTTCGGGGCCACTGACCTCGCTTCGCTGTCGCCCGGCGGGCTGGCGGCGGGGACCGAGCGGATGCGGGTCGAGTTCGGCATGACCAAGGATCGCGGGCGGCGGTTCGCATTATGGGCGCTGATGCACATGCTCGGCGTCGCGCCCGACCTCGACGTGGCGTTCGAGGACGAGGCGGACCGCGATGCCGCGCGCGACTTCATGGACCTGAGCGCGGCGAGTAAATCCTGCCCGTGAACGGGGAGGATTAAGGAAGGTTCGCCGCGAGCTCGTCGAGGAAAGGCTTGGCCGTCCCGTCCGAGGGTGCGCGCCAGTCGCCACGCGGGCTGAGCGACCCGCCCGCCGAGACCTTCGGCCCGTTGGGGATCGCCGAGCGCTTGAACTGGCTGATCGCGAAGAAGCGGAACAGGAAGGCCTCAAGCCAGTGCCGGATCGTCGGCAGATCGTAAGCGACGCGCGCCGATGGGGGGAAATCCCGCGGCCAGCGGCCTCGCTCGACATCCTCCCACGCCTTCAAGGCGAGGAACGCGATCTTGGACGGCGCCATGCCGTGGCGGACGACATAGTGCGCGAAGAAGTCGTTGAGCGCGTACGGCCCGATCTTGTCCTCGGTCGACTGGATCGCCCCGCCGGCGTCGGCCGGGACCAGTTCAGGCGAGATCTCCTGCGCCACGATCGCGTCGAGCACGCGGTCGGTCTCGGCATCGTACTGGCCGGTGCGGATGCACCAGCGGATCAGGAACTGGATCAGCGTCTTGGGCACGCCGGCATTGATCGCATAATGGCTCATCTGGTCGCCGACGCCGTAGGTGCACCAGCCGAGCGCGAGCTCCGACAAGTCGCCGGTGCCGACCACGAGGCCGTTGTGGCGGTTGGCGAGGCGGAACAGGTAGTCGGTGCGCAGCCCCGCCTGGACGTTCTCGAAGGTGACGTCATAGACCGGTTGGCCGCTCGCGAACGGGTGGCCCATATCCTTGAGCATCTGTTCGGCGGCGGGGCGGATATCGATCTCCTCCGCAGCAATGCCGAGTGCCCGCATCAGCGCCCATGCATTGCCTTTGGTCCCCTCGCTCGTCGCGAACCCCGGCATGGTATAGCCGAGGATGTGATCGCGCGAGCGACCGAGCCGGTCCATCGCCTTGGCCGCGACGATCAGCGCGTGGGTCGAATCGAGCCCGCCCGACACGCCGATCACCAGCCGCTCCGCCTTGGCCGCGACGATGCGCTGGACGAGCGCGGAGACCTGGATGTTGAACGCCTCGTAACAATCGTCGTCGAGCCGTTCGGGCGTGTTGGGGACGAACGGGAAGCGGCGGATCTCACGGCGCAAGCCGACATCGGCGAAATCGGGCTTGGCCTCGAAGCCGATGCGGCGAAAATCGTCGGCTTCGACCCCGGTGAAGCGCGCGGTGTCGTTGAAGGTCGGGTTGCGCATCCGTTCCTGGCGCAACCGGCCGCAATCGACGTCGGCGACGAGCAATTCGGGTGCATCGTCGAACCGCGCAGACGCGGCGATCAGCTCGCCGAGCTCGTGGACCATGCCCTGGCCGTCCCAGGCGAGGTCGGTGGTGCTTTCACCGGGCCCCGCCGCGGAAAAGACATAGGCGCAGATCGCGCGGTCGGACTGCGCCGCCGAGAGCAACATTCTTTGCCGCGCCTTGCCGATGACGACGTTCGACGCTGACAGGTTGCAGCACACCAAGGCCCCGGCGAGCGCGGCGAGGCTCGAGGGCGGGATCGGCCCCCAGAAATCCTCGCAAATTTCGGCATGGAAGATGAAATGCGGCAAGTCGCTCGCAGCGAAGATCAGGTCGGTGCCGAACGGTGCGGTCTGCCCGGCAACGTTGATTTCGTCCCAGCTGATCCCGGCGCCGCTCGCAAACCAGCGCTTCTCATAATATTCGCGGTAATTGGGCAGGTAGCTTTTGGGGACGACGCCGAGGATGCGCCCGCGATGGATCGCGACCGCGCAATTGTACAGCCGCCCGTCCTTGGGCAACGCCGCGCCGACGAGCAGCACGGGTCGAAGCTTGGCGGTCGCTGCGGCGACCTCGGCGATCGCGTCTTGCGCCGCGCGCTGGATCGCTTCCTGGAGGTGGAGATCATCGATCGCGTACGAGCTGATGTTGAGCTCGGGATAGACGAGCAAGTCGCATGCCGCCTCGTGCCCGCGTTTGGCGAGCGCGATCGTTTCCGCGGCGTTGGCGGCGATGTCGCCGACGGTCGCGATCGGCGTGCATGCGCCGACCCGCAGGAATTCGTGCGCGTGATGCGAGAAAAAACGATGCGTCTTCGCCATGCCGCGCATTTAGCGGGGTTTCGCGACAGGCGCTATCCGCACGGTGGAACGGCGGGACGAAAGAAAGGCTTGCGCAGCGCGATTGAGAACATATCATGAACACGTAATGTCCGAGTCGGTTGCCTCGCTCAGCAAGTTGCGACGGCGGCTGGCGCGTTTGGAGCGCGCCGCGCCGCGCGAGGTCGTGCGGTTCGCGACCGGGTGCGAAGTCGTCGATGCATGGCTCGATGGCGGGCTGTGCCGCGGGCGGCTGCACGAGGTCGTCGCTAGCGAGAGCGGCGATGCGGGCGCAGCGGCGGGGTTCGGTGCCTTGCTGGCGTTGCGCGCGGGCGAGGGAAAGCCGCTGTTGTGGCTTCGCACCGAGGGGGGCGAACGGCAGGGGGGCAAGCTCCACGCCGGCGGCCTTGTCGAGCTGGGGTTCGACGGCGGCGCGGTGATGCTCGGGCTGGTCGCCGACGATGCCGCGTTACTCAAGGCGGCGAACGACGCGGCGCGATGCGCTGGGTTGGGGGCGTTGCTGATCGAATGCTGGGGCGATCCCAAGCCGCTCGACCTCACTGCGACTCGGCGGCTGATGCTGGCGGCCGAAGCGTCGGGGGTGACGGTGCTGTTGTTGCGAATCGCCGCAGCCGAAGCGCCGAGCGTCGCCGACACGCGCTGGCGGGTGGCGTCGGCACCGTCGGTGCCGCTCGCCGATGGCAGCGCGGCCGGGGCGCCGGGCGATCCGGCGTTCGACGTGGAATTGTTGCGCCGTCGCGCCGGGCCTGCCGGCGCCAAGTGGCGCGTGGAGTGGAATCGTGAACGACGTGCCTTCCAGGAACCAGCCGCCGCGCCGTTACCTGGCGCTGTACTTCCCGTGGCTGCCCACTGAGCGGCTGCGGATCGCGCGCGCGCATCTGTTCGCGGGCGCGGGGCGCGATGTGCCCTATGCGGTGGTGGAGAAGGTCAAAGGCGCGCAGCGGCTGTACGCGGTCGATCCGGCGGCGGCGCGATCGGGAATCGAGCCCGGCATGCCTCTCGCCGATGCGCGTGCGCGGGTGCCCGAGCTCGCGGCGTTCGATCATGCGCCATACGAGGATCATCGCTGGCTCGAGCGGCTCGCCGATGGCTGCACGCGGTACACGCCCTGGGTGATGCTCGATACGCCCGACGGGCTGGTGCTCGACGTGACCGGCTGCGTGCATTTGTTCGGCAGCGAGGCGGCGCTGGTGGCGGATGCCGTCACCCGGCTCGAACGTCTCGGTGTGGCGGCGGCACATGCCTTTGCCGATAACCCCGATGCGGCACGCGCGCTGGCGCGGTGGCGGGTGAGCGGAGCAAACGAGGAGGAAGCGATTCGCCGGCTGCCGGTCGCGGCGCTGGGGCTCGACGACCAGGCGACGCTGGCGCTGAAGCGCGCTGGATTGAAGACGGTGGGCGATGTCGTGGTGCGGCCGTCGTCGGCGATCGCCGCGCGCTTCGGCGGCGATGCGGCGGCTCGCGTTCGGCGGATCATCGGCGAGACAGACAGCCCGCTCGCCCCGCGCACCGTCAAGCCGCCACTACATGTCGAGCGCCGCTTCGCCGAGCCGGTCGCGCGCACCGAATTCGCGCTGGAAGTGGTCGGCGAATTGATGGCCGAGGCTGTCTTCCAGCTCGAGCAAAGCCACGAAGGCGGGCGCCGGTTCGAAGCGCGCTTCTTCCGCACCGATGGATTGGTCCAGCGGCTCGCGATCGAAACCGGGCGGCCGAGCCGCGATGTCGCCGCGGTGCTGCGGCTGTTCCGCGAACGGATCGACGCACTGGCCGATCCGATCGATCCCGGCTTTGGGTTCGACCTGATCCGGCTCGATATTCCAATTGCCGAGCGGCTCGATGCGGCGCAATTGAAGCTCGAAGGCGGAGCGGTCGCCGAGGCCGAGCTGGCGGCGCTGATCGACCGGCTGTCGACTCGATTGGGCCGCGGACGGGTGCGCCGCTTCGTCCCACGCGACAGGCATTTGCCCGAACAAGCCGAGTTCATGCTCCCCGCGGTCGAGCCGGTACCGGCGGGCGAGTGGCCGACACCCGAGCCGGGCGAGCCGCCGTTGCGCCCGATCCACCTGTTCGACCCGCCGCAGCGAATCGAACAGGTCATCGCCGGCATTCCCGACGGCCCCCCAGCACGTTTCCGCTGGCGCCGCATGCTTCATGACGTTGCACGTGCCGAAGGCCCCGAACGGATCGCCGCCCCATGGTGGACCAAGCGCGAAGCCCCAACGCGCGATTATTACCGCGTCGAGGATCGGCGCGGGCGGCGACTGTGGATCTTCCGCCATGGCCTGTTCGAAGACGGCAAATCCGCGCCTGCCTGGTACGTCCACGGAATATTCGCATGACCGGTTTCGCCGAGCTGGTCGCGGCGACCAATTATTCGTTCCTGCGCGGCGCGTCGCATCCCAGCGACATGGTCGGCGAGGCGATCCGGCTGAAGATGCGAGGAATTGGTATCGCCGACCGCAACACCGTCGCAGGCGTGGTGCGGGCGCATGTCGCGCTTAAGCAAGCGCGTGAGAAATGCAGCGAAGATTGGGCCAAAGCGCGCGCCAAGCACGAAGCCGATCGGCCGTGGGAGCCCTTCCCACCGCCTCCCGAATTGCCCGAGCCCGATCTCCATTTCCGCCTGGTGGTAGGCGCACGTTTGGTTTTCCGCGACGGCACCCCGGACATCGTCGCCTATCCCGCGACGCGCTACGGCTGGGGCCGGCTGACTCGATTGCTCACGGCTGGCAACCGCCGCGCGGCGAAGGGGGGATGCCTGCTCGATCTCGGCGACCTGATCGCGCACCATCAGGATTTGCTGCTGATCCTGCTGACGGAAAGCACATTCGATGCCGCGGAAGTCGAGCAACTAGCGGAGAAGCGGCGGGTCGCCGAGGAGCAGGATCGCGGATTTCTGCAACTGGGGGAGGAAGAAGCGGGCGAGAGCAACGTCGTCCAATTCCCAGCACGTCATGCTGGGCCTGTTTCGGCACCCGCCGTTCCAGAGGCCACAGCTCAAGTGGTGCAATGGACCCCGGAACAGGGTCGCGGCGATGTTGGAATCGAAGGAATCCTGGGCCGTCTCAAACGTATCGTTGGCGATCGTCTCTGGCTCGGAATCACGATGCCGCACGGCGGACGGGACAATCGACAGGTTCGCGATCTCGCGAATATTGCGAGGACGGCGGGCGTGCCGCTGCTGGCCACCAACGACGCGCTCTACGCCTCGTCCAAACAGCGCCCGCTTCACGATGTCGTCACTTGCATCCGCAAAGGCACGACCGTGAAGGCCGCGGGTCGGCTGCTCGAAGCCAATGCCGAGCGGCATTTGAAGCACCCCGACGAAATGGCGCGGCTGTTCCGCCGCTATCCGCAGGCGATCGCCGAAACCGAACGACTGCTCGCGCGGATCGATTTCACGCTCGACCAACTCAGCTACGAATATCCCCACGAGCCCGTGCCCGATGGGTGGGAGGCGCAGGATTGGCTGGAGCATCTGGTCATGGAGGCCGCGCACAAACGATATGATGGCACGATTCCAGTCAAAGCGAAGGCGCTGATCCAGGAGGAGTTCGCCCTCATCCGCCAGCGTAAATACGCTTATTATTTCCTCACCGTGCACGACATCGTTCGCTTTGCGCGAAGCTGCGAGCCGCCGATCCTGTGCCAGGGACGCGGATCGGCCGCCAATTCGATCGTCTGTTGGCTCCTCGACGTGACCTCGGTCGATCCGGTCAAGCACGACCTGTTATTCTCGCGCTTCGTGTCCAGCGAGCGAAACGAGCCTCCCGATATCGACGTCGATTTCGAACATGAGCGTCGCGAAGAGGTGATGCAGTACATCTACAAACGCTACGGCCGTCACCGCGCCGCGATCGCCGCTACCGTCATTCACTATAGGTCGCGCAGCACGTTGCGCGAGGTAGGTAAGGCATTGGGAATGAGCGAGGATGTCACGTCTCGTCTCGCCGGTACGATTTGGGGAAGCTATTCCAGCAAGGTGGAGGAAGATCGTTTCACCCAGGCCGGCTTCACGCTCGACAATCCGGAGATTGCGCAGCTCAAGACGCTGGTCGATCAGTTGGTCGAATTTCCCCGGCACCTCTCACAGCATGTCGGCGGGTTCGTGCTGACCCAGAATCCGCTGATCGAGACGGTGCCGTTGCACAATGCCGCTATGAAGGATCGCACCTTCATCGAATGGGACAAGGACGATATCGATGCGCTGAAATTGATGAAGGTCGACATTCTCGCGCTTGGGATGCTGTCGTGCATCCGCAAAGCATTCGATCTGATCGATCAGCACACGTCGGTTCGGCCCGAGCTAGGGACGCTTGCAACCGACGAGAATCCGATCGTCTACGAAATGCTTTGCCAAGCGGACAGCCTGGGCTTGTTCCAGGTCGAAAGCCGCGCGCAGATGAGCATGCTGCCACGGCTCAAGCCGGAAAAGTTCTACGATCTCGTCGTGCAGGTGGCCATCGTTCGGCCGGGTCCGATCCAGGGCAATATGGTGCACCCTTATCTGCGACGCCGCGCCAAAAAAGAGAGGGTTCGCTTCCCCAAGCCATCTTCCGAATTCGGACCACCCGATGAGCTGGTCAACGTGCTCGGCAAGACCGAAGGCGTGCCGCTGTTTCAGGAACAGGCAATGAAGCTGGCCATCGTCGCGGCGGACTTCTCGCCGGACGATGCCAACCGTTTGCGGCGCGCAATGGCCACGTTTCGTAACGTCGGGACGATCCAGAATCTCGAAACCAAGATGGTCGAGGGCATGGTGAGGCGGGGTTATGATCGCGACTTCGCGCAACGCTGTTACGATCAGATCAAGGGGTTCGGCAGTTACGGCTTTCCTGAAAGCCATGCTCTATCATTCGCGCGGCTGGTGTACGTCTCGGCTTGGTTGAAATGTTTTCATCCCGCGGTGTTCGCCTGCGCGCTACTCAATTCGCAACCGATGGGATTCTACGCGCCGGCGCAGATCGTCCGCGACACGTTCGAGCATGGCGTCGCCATCCTGCCGATCGACGTTAACGCAAGCGATTGGGACAACGGGCTGGAGGCGTGCGACGACGCGCCAGAACCGTTGCCACGCTGGATCAAGCGGGATCGCCGTGATGCTGGCCTCGCACTCCGATTGGGCTTCCGCCAGATCGACGGCTTTCGTGAGGAATGGGCGAAGGATCTCGTAAAGGCTCGCGGCCAAACACGCTTCGCCTCGATCGAGGAGTTCGCGCGCCGCGCCAATCTCCCTTCGCGGGCGCTGCGCTTGCTGGCGGACGCCGATGCCTGGGGATCGATCGGCAAGGGGCGGCGCGATGCCTTGTGGGAGGTGCGGCGGACGCCGTCGGGTGAACTGCCGTTGTTCGCCGCGGCGGATGCGCGCGAACTGGGCGAGGAAGAGGATGCGCGGCTGCCGGCGATGCCGCTCAGCGAAGAGGTCAGTGCCGATTACCAGCTCACGCGGCTGTCGCTCAAAGGCCATCCGATGCAGTTCCTGCGGCCGGTGTTTGCTGCGGAGAACGTGCTGAGCTGCGCCGACGTGTCGAAAGCGAAAAACGGCGCGCGTGTCACCGTTGCCGGTGTCGTATTGGTGCGCCAGCGGCCGGGCACGGGCAACGCGATCTTCATTACGCTGGAGGACGAAACCGGAATCACCAACGTGCTGTTGTGGGCGCGCGTGTTCGAAGCGCAGCGGATGCAAGTGATGGGGGCGCGGCTGATGACGGTCGAGGGCGAGGTGCAGCGCAGCGCACCAAGGGATGGAAGCGTCGTTCACTTGATCGGCACTCGGGTCATCGACCGTACGCACGAACTGAGTCGATTGTCGGAGGATCGCGAGACTCGCCCGGCGATGGCGCGCGCCGATATCGGCCTGACGCCTGATCCACGCTATCGAGCGGCTCAGCGCGTGCGGCATCCCCGCAACGTCCGCATCCTGCCGCCGTCACGCGACTTTCATTGATGCGCAAACTTGTATCTTCGCGACCGATTTATCCAATACCGAGGCGCCCCAATTCCCCTAGATTGCATTGCCACTCGGTACGCATATCCAGTAGGCTTATTCGGGGAAAATGCCTTTCCCTGCGTCGTTGAGAGGGGAAATCGATGACCAGGTTATTCACATCCTTCGCCGCTGCCGCCGCTCTGACTGCCGTTGCGATCGCCAGCCCGGCGCTTGCCGCGGGCCGCGGCTTCTATGTCAACAACACCAACAGTTCGGTATCGGTCCAGCGCGTGTGGTATGCCGCTGCAGGCACCACCCAGACCTGGGAGGAAATCTACCTCGACTACCCGGTCAAGCCGAACACCAAATCCAACTTCACGATGGGCGACGGCGACACCTGCCTGTACGACATCAAGCTCAAATTCAGCGATGGCTACGAACAGACGTTCGCCAACGTCAACGTATGCCGTGGCGACGGCGTTCACGCGACCTGATCGCCGTTACGACCTGAAAAAGAGTGGGTGGTCGGTTCATTCCGGCCGCCCTTTTTGTGACGCCTTCGCCTCGGCGCGAAAGGCGTGGAGTAGCGGCTCGGTATAGCCGTTGGGCTGCACCGTCCCTTCGAACACCAGCGCGCGCGCTGCACGAAAGGCCGAGCCCGTCGGGTTGTTCACCAGCGACCGGTAGGCGGGATCCCCGGCATTCTGGGCATCGACCTTGATCGCCATTCGCCCGAACGCGGCTTCGACCTCCTCGGGCGTGCAGACGCCGTGGAGCAGCCAGTTGGCCAGCGCCTGACTTGAAATCCGCAGGGTCGCGCGATCTTCCATCAGGCCGACATCGTGAATGTCGGGCACTTTCGAACAGCCCACACCCTGATCGATCCAGCGCACGACATAGCCAAGGATACCCTGGCAATTGTTGTTGAGTTCGGCGCGCACCTCCTCGGGCGTCCAGTTGCGCCCCAGCGCCAGCGGGATCGTCAGCAGATCGTCGAGGCTGGCGATCGGCTCATCCCTGCGTGCCTGCTGGCGCTCGAACACGTCGATCCGGTGATAGTGCGTGGCGTGGAGCGTCGCCGCGGTGGGCGACGGCACCCAGGCGGTGGTCGCCCCGGTCATCGGATGACCGATCTTCTGGTCGAGCATGTCGGCCATGCGGTCGGGCGCCGCCCACATGCCCTTGCCGATCTGCGCCTTGCCGCTGAGCCCGCAGGCAAGCCCGATCTGGACGTTGCGGTCCTCGTACGCCTTGATCCAGGCGCTGGTCTTCATCTCTCCCTTGGGCACCATTGGGCCTGCCTGCATGCTGGTGTGGATCTCATCGCCGGTGCGATCGAGGAAGCCGGTGTTGATGAAGACGATCCGATCCTTCACCGCATGGATGCATGCCGCGAGATTGGCCGAGGTGCGGCGCTCCTCATCCATCACGCCGACCTTGATCGTGTGACGCGGCAGGCCCAGCAGATCCTCCACCGCGTCGAACAGCTGGTCAGTGAAGGCGGCCTCGTCGGGCCCGTGCATCTTGGGCTTGACGATATAGATCGATCCCGCTTGGCTGTTGCGGAATTTGCCGAGCCCCTTCAGGTCGTGAAGCCCGATCAGGCTGGTCATGATCGCGTCGAGGATGCCCTCTGGCGCCTCGCCGCCGTCGGGCAGGATCACCGCCGGTGTGGTCATCAAGTGACCGACATTGCGCACGAACAGCAAGCTACGGCCGTTCAGCGTGAACTCGCCGCCGTCGGGCGCGGTGTAGCGGCGATCGGGGTTCAGCCGGCGAGTCACGCTGCGGCCACCCTTGTCGAACGTCTCTTCCAGATCGCCGCGCATCAGCCCGAGCCAATTGGCATAGGCCGCAACCTTGTCCGCGGCGTCGACTGCGGCGATCGAATCCTCGAGGTCGGCGATGGTCGTGATCGCACTTTCCAGG
Organism: Sphingomonas sp.; assembly: GCF_036269755.1. Lineage (GTDB taxonomy): Bacteria > Pseudomonadota > Alphaproteobacteria > Sphingomonadales > Sphingomonadaceae > Sphingomonas. The sequence goes on from NZ_DATBDV010000006.1 coordinate 39,410, forward strand.
ATCACGTCGGCAATCCCGGCAGGGTCATGGCAACCGACTGGATGCTCGCGGTCGATTACCACTTCAATGTGCAGCCCGTTGTGACGGAATAGATAATTCTCGTCCGCGCGACCGACCAGCAGCGAGGGATCGGCAAGTTCGGGCGCGCCACTCAGGTCCGCCCAGCTCCCGTTCGCCAGCGGCACCGCCTCGTCGAGAAACGCCTTGGCTCGGGCGATCACCTGCGCGCCGCGCTCGGCATCATAGCCGCCGGGCCTGGGCTGACCGGGGATTGCGTCGGTCCCATACAGCGCATCGTACAGGCTGCCCCAGCGTGCATTGGCGGCGTTGAGCACGAAGCGTGCGTTGAGCATCGGCACGACGAGCTGTGGCCCGGCAGTGGTCGCGATCTCGGGATCCACGTTCGTAGTGTCGATACGAAACGGCCCGGGTTCTTCGACGAGATAACCGATCGATTTGAGAAACGCCTGATACTCGGCCTGGTCGATCGCCTCACCCGCGCGTTGCGCCAGCCAGCCGTCGATCTCCGCCTGGATCAAATCGCGCTTTTCCAGCAGCTTCGCATTCTCGGGCGCGAACCGCGCAAAGACGTCCGCCACGCCCGTCCAGAATGCGTCCGAGGCGATTCCTGCGCCCGGCAGCGCGCTCTCTTCGACGAACGTCACGAGCTCGCTCGCGATTTTCAGGGCGGCTCGGTCGATCATGGAACCTTCGGACACATGTTGCTCCGTTGTCTGACGAGGGGGGAGCCGGCTGATACACCGGCCGGCCGCGCTGCCCATCGGGAAATTGCGCTTGCCGCTTGCGTCAACCAGTGGCTAACTGCAACCGATAAGGAGAGCGAGGATGGCGGAAGCGTATATCGTGTCGGCGGGGCGGACCGCGGGCGGGCGTCGTGGCGGTAAATTGGCCGGGTGGCACCCCGCCGACCTCGCCGGCAAGGTGCTCGACGCGGTGGTGGAGCGCGCCGGGATCGATGGCGCCGCGGTCGAGGACGTGATCATGGGCTGCGTGATGCAGGCCGGCGAGCAATCCGCACATATCGGCCGCAGCGCAGTGATGGCTTCGTCGCTTCCGGACAGCGTCCCCGCGGTCTCGATCGACCGCCAGTGCGGATCGTCGCAGCAGGCGATCCAGTTCGCGGCGCAAGCGGTGATGTCGGGCACGCAGGACGTGGTGATCGCGGCGGGCGTCGAGAGCATGACCCGCGTGCCGATGGGACTCGCCAGTTCGGCGCCCGCGCAACTCGGCATCGGGATCGGTCCGTGGTCGCAGAAGATCAAGGATCGCTACGGCGTGCCCGGCTTCAGCCAGTTCGTCGGCGCCGGGATGATGGCGCAGAAATACGGGTTCAGCCGCGAGGAGCTCGACGCTTTTTCGCTCGAAAGCCATCGCCGCGCGGCGGCAGCGACTCAGGCGGGCGCGTTCGGCGATGAGATCGTGCCGATCGAAGTCGTCGATGAAGACGGCAACACCCAGCTCCACACCACGGATGAGGGCATCCGCTACGACGCGACGCCCGAATCGATGGCGGGCGTGAAGCCGCTCGGCGAGGGGAGCGTGCTGACCGCGGCCTCGGCTAGCCAGATCTGCGACGGCGCGTCGGGGGTGATGATCGTCAGCGAACGGGCCCTCAAGGGGCATGGACTTACCCCGCTGGCGCGGATTCATAACCTGACAGTCACCGCAGGCGACCCCGTGATCATGCTCGAGGAGCCGCTGCCCGCGACTCAGCGCGCGCTCCAACGCGCCGGTATGAAGATCGAGGATATCGATCTGTACGAAGTCAACGAAGCATTCGCGCCGGTGCCGCTGGCATGGCTGCGCGTGATCGGCGGCGATCATTCGCGGCTCAACGTCAATGGCGGCGCGATCGCGCTCGGCCACCCGCTCGGCGCGTCGGGGACCAAGCTAATGACGACGCTGCTGCACGCGCTGAAAGCGCGCGACAAACGCTGGGGGCTGCAGACGATGTGCGAAGGCGGTGGAATCGCCAACGTGACGATCGTCGAGCGGTTTTAAGAGATTTACGGGAGAGAGATAAATGAAGCTGGATTCATCGGTGGCTGCCGTCGTCACCGGCGGGGCGTCGGGGCTCGGCGCGGCAACCGCGCGGGCGCTCGCGGCCAAGGGCGTCCAGGTCGCGATCTTCGACATGCAGGCCGAAAAGGGTGAGGCCGTCGCGCAGGAGATCGGCGGGCTGTTCTGTGAGGTCAATGTGACCAGCGACGAGAGTGTCGACGCCGGCTTCGCGAAGGCGCGCGCGGCGCACGGGCAGGAGCGCGTCCTTGTCTGCTGCGCCGGCACTGGCAACGCGGTGAAGACGGCGAGCCGATCGAAGGAAGACGGTTCGATCAAGCATTTCCCGCTCGAGGCGTTCAACTGGCTCATCCAGATAAATCTGGTTGGCACGTTCCGCTGCGTCGCCAAGTCGGCGGCCGGAATGCTGAGCCTCGAAGCCGGCGAGGATGGCGAGCGCGGTGCGATGGTGATGACCGCGAGCGTGGCCGCGGAGGACGGCCAGATCGGCCAGGCGGCCTATTCGGCGTCGAAGGGCGGCGTCGTCGGCATGACGCTGCCGATCGCGCGCGACCTGATGAACGAAGGCATCCGGATCAACACGATCCTGCCGGGCATCTTCGAGACCCCGTTGATGCAGGGCGCGCCGCAGCAGGTGAAGGACAACCTCGCTGCATCGGTGCCGTTCCCCAAGCGGCTCGGCAATCCGCCCGAATACGCGCACCTCGCGCTGACGATGATCGAAAACGGCTATTTCAACGGCGAGGACGTCCGCCTCGACGGTGCTATCCGCATGGCGCCGCGCTGACGTCATGCCCGGGCCGCTGACCGGCATTCGCATCGTCGAGCTGGCGGGGATCGGCCCGGCGCCGTTCTGCGGGATGATGCTGGCGGATCACGGTGCGGAGGTGATCCGCGTCGATAGGCCGGGCACGGCGCTCAACCCGCGCGATCCGTTGCTGCGGGGCCGGACGGCGATGCAGCTCGACCTCAAGGCGGCCGAGGACGTCGCAAAGCTGCGCGAGCTGGTGAAGACGGCCGACGGGCTGATCGAGGGGTTCCGTCCCGGCGTGATGGAGCGGCTCGGCATCGGTCCCGACATACTGCTCGGCGACAATCCCAAGCTCGTCTACGGCCGCATGACCGGATGGGGGCAGGACGGGCCGTACGCGCACGCCGCCGGGCACGACATCAATTACATCGCGCTGTCGGGCGTGCTCGGCGCGCTCGGCCGCGCGGGCCAAAAGCCAACTCCGCCGATCAATCTCGTCGGAGACTTTGGCGGCGGTGCGATGATGCTCGCGTTTGGCATGGTCAGCGCACTGCTGGCCGTGAAGAACGGCGCCGACGGCCAGGTGATCGACTGCGCGATGACCGATGGATCCGCGTTGCTGATGGCGATGATGTGGGGCTTCCGCGCGCAGGGCATGTGGAGCGAGGATCGCGGCACCAATCTGCTCGATACCGGCGCGCCCTTCTACGACACCTACGAAACCGCGGACGGCGGCTATGTCGCGATCGGGTCGATCGAGCCGCAATTCTACGCCTTGCTCCGCGAGAAGCTCGGACTGATCGAAGATCGGCTGTTCGACGCCCAGTTCGATCGCGCGCAATGGCCAGCGCAGAAAGAGCGGCTGGCCGCAATCCTCCGGAGCAAGACGCGCGACGAATGGTGCGCCCTGATGGAGGGGAGCGACGTCTGCTTCGCGCCGATATTGTCGATGTCGGAGGCCGCGGTGCACCCGCACAACGTGACGCGCAAAACGTTCGTCGACATCGACGGCGTGACTCAACCCGCGCCGGCCCCGCGCTTTCTTCGCTAGGCCGCGCCGACTTTACGATCGAGGCACGCCACCACGCGACGCGAAAGATCATCGATCGCGGATCGGATTTCGGGCGTGTCGACGACGTGCGGTACCGGGTCGATCGCGCACAACGTTCCGAAGAAGCTTCCGTCCGCGCGGTTGAGCGGCACCGAGACGTAGCTCTGGAAGCCGTAGAGGATAGGTGTCGGATGCGTTCGCCACATCGGCGCGTCGCCGACGCAATCGATGTAAACCGCCTCCCCGCTGTCGCGAATCTCGTTGCAGATCGTGGTGCTGACCTTGAGCTCGCCGCCGGGTTCGAGCCCGAACTCGATCTTATCGAGCACCTGGCATGCGATCCAGCGGTGTTCGGTCACGCGGGCGACGGCGGCAAAGCCCATGTCGGTCACGTCGCAAAGCTCGCGAAGCACCTCACCTAACACGCCGCTTGCCGACAAGGTGCTCACTTCCCGCTCGAAGTCCATCGGCCGCCCTTCATGCACTACAAAATGGCGCGCCCGGCAGGACTCGAACCTGCAACTCCAAGCTTAGAAGGCTCGTGCTCTATCCAGTTGAACTACGGGCGCCCGCGAGCGGCCTAGCCCGGATTGCGCGGGCGCGAAACGGGCTTCATATCGGCGAGGATGAAGGGGAGGGCAGGCATGGCGCTCGATAAGGTCACCGCCAATCAAATGCGCGGGGCGCAGTTCCGCTATTTCGATTTCGTGATGGTGGCGTTCGTCGTCATCCTCGTGCTGTCGAACGTGGTCGGCGCGGGCAAGCGCGCGGTGATCGATTTGCCTTGGTTCGGGCTGTGGCCGTTCGGCGCCGGCATCCTGTTCTTCCCGCTCTCTTACCTTCTCGATGACGTGCTGACCGAGGTCTACGGCTACGCGCGGGCGCGGCGCGTGATCTGGACCGGGTTCGTTGCGCTCGCCTTCCTGGTGGTGATGGAATGGACCGTCGTCGCGCTTCCGCCCGCCGCCGACTGGGAGGGGCAGGCTCAGTACGAATATGTTTTTGGCCTGCCGCCGCACCTGATCGATACGTTCCCGTATGTGAGCGTCGGCATTGGCGGCCGGATTGCCTTTGCCTCGCTGTGCGCGTTCTGGGTGGGCGATCTGCTCAATTCCTATGTGCTGGCCAAGATGAAGATCTGGACCAGCGGGCGGTGGCTATGGACTCGAACGATCGGCTCGACGATCCTCGGCGAGGGCGCCGACAGCCTGATCTTCTACCCCATCGCATTCTTTGGCGCCCCCGATTGGCCGATCCATGCGATGCTGCTCGTGATGCTCAGCCAGTTCGTGCTCAAGGTCGGTTGGGAAGTCGTGCTGACCCCCGTCACTTATGCCGTGGTCGGATTCCTCAAGCGTAAGGAAGGCGTCGACTTGTACGACGAAGGGACCGATTTCAGCCCGTTCCACGCCGGAGTGTGAGCGCGAAAGGTCACACAAGGGGTCACACTATCACGACGCACCCGCCAAATCCGACAAGCCGGACAAGCGCGGATCGACGATGTCAAAGAGTAAGGGCTGACCCTGACTCTTCAATTCCAACATTACCAGCCGAAGAGTTAGGCCGCGATCAGCTCCATCAGGCCCTCGAACAGCCGCCGGCCATCGTCGCCGCCATGCGTGGCTTCGATCTTGCGCTCGGGGTGCGGCATCATGCCGAGCACGTTGCCGCTCGCGTTTAGCACACCTGCGATGCGCCTCGCCGATCCATTGACCTCGCCGGTATAGCGGAACGCCACGCGGCCTTCGCCTTCGATCCGGTCGAGCGTCTCGGGGTCGGCGGTGTAATTGCCGTCATGGTGCGCGACCGGGATCCGGATCGTCTCGCCAGCGGAGTAGCGGCTGGTGAAGACCGACTGCGCATTCTCGACGGTCAGTTCGACATCGCGACAGACGAAGTTGAGTCCTGCGTTGCGCATCAGCGCGCCCGGCAGCAGCCCGGCTTCGGTCAGCACCTGGAAGCCGTTGCACACGCCCAGAACCGGCACGCCGCGCTCGACCGCGGCGATCACCGCGCGCATCACCGGCGACCGCGCCGCCATCGCGCCCGAGCGGAGATAATCGCCGTATGAGAACCCCCCGGGCAGCGCGATCAGATCGGTGCCGGCGGGCAACTCGGTCTCGCCGTGCCACACCATGTTGGGCTTGCGCCCGGTCACCGAATCGATCGCCACTGCGAGGTCGCGGTCGCAATTGGAGCCGGGGAATACAACGACCGCCGCGGTCATCGCTCGATCCTGTAATTCTCGATTACCGTATTCGCGATCAGCTTGCGGCACATGCCGTCGAGATCGGCGTCGCTGATATCGTCGGCGACGTCGAGCTCGATCACCTTGCCCGCGCGGACGTCGTTGATCCCGCCGAACCCGAGGCTTTCGAGCGACTTGTGGATCGCCTTGCCCTGCGGATCGAGCACGCCGGGCTTGAGGGTGACGACGATGCGGACCTTCATGGGGCGGCTTCCTGGTTCGAGGAGGGAGTCGGCGCCCCTATGGCCGCGCCCGCCACTCGTCGCAACTTTTACGTTTCGTTAACGGTCGGGGCGCAGCTTTTAGGACAGGACCGGCCCGACTCACTGGGTAGCGCGGGCAAGTTGGGGGTACCGGACATGGCCATCGTGGCAATGTTCCTGTTCATCGCAGTGTTCGCGTTCGGCCAGAACTATTTCGGCTGGAGCGATCCCGCAGGCTACGTCCAGCTCTCGCTGGTGTCGTGCTTCGTGTTCGGGATCATTTGCGGGATACGGGTGAAGAGCTGAGGGTCGGCCCGCGGCTCACTTGCCGCGGTTCTGCCGATGCTTTTCGAGATCGAGCACCGCCGAATCCTCGCCCTCGGGCATCAGCCCGAGCCGCCGCGCGACCTCCTGATATGCCTCGGCCTCGCCGCCTAGGTCGCGGCGGAAGCGGTCCTTGTCCATCTTTTCGTTGGTCTTCATGTCCCACAGACGGCAGCCGTCGGGGCTGATCTCGTCGGCGAGGATGATCCGGCTGTAATCGTTGTCCCAAATGCGGCCGAATTCGAGCTTGAAGTCGACCAGCCGGATGCCGACCCCGGCGAACAGTCCGCACAGGAAATCGTTCACGCGGATCGCCAGATCGGCGATGTCGTGCATCTCCTCCTGCGTTGCCCAGCCGAACGCGGCGATATGTTCGTCGGTGATCATCGGATCGCCGAGCGCATCGTCCTTGTAATAATATTCGATGATCGTGCGCGGGAGCTGGGTGCCTTCCTCGATGCCGAGCCGAGTCGACAGCGACCCGGCGGCGACGTTGCGCATGACGACCTCGATCGGCACGATCTCGACCTGGCGGATCAGCTGCTCGCGCATGTTGAGGCGACGGATGAAATGGGTGGGCACGCCGATCAGCCCGAGCAAGGTGAAGATGTGCTCGCTGATACGGTTGTTGAGCACGCCCTTGCCGTTGATCGTGCCCTTTTTCTGCGCGTTGAACGCAGTCGCGTCGTCCTTGAAATACTGGATCAGCGTGCCGGGTTCGGGCCCCTCATAGAGGATCTTGGCCTTGCCCTCGTAGATCTGGCGGCGGCGTGCCATCGTCGGCGCGTGTCCTTCATGAAACGAGCGGCCCCGGCAACGCGAGTGGCGCGCCGGGGCGGGAGCCGAGGCCCTTACAGGAAGCGTGACGGGGGCGCAATCAGGCGGGCGTGTCCGCCTGCGGGACGGGGCGCCGACGCGGACGCAAGCGGCGCCACAACAGGAAGCCGCCCAACAGGATGATCCCCGGCGGGGCAAGCGCGGCGAGCAGCGTCAGCACGAACCCGATCGTGACGGTGGCGGAGCCGACGAACACGTTGGCGGCGCTGGTGATCGGTGCGCTGCCGTCGAAGCCCTGCACCGCGGGGCCGGATTCGTAATCGAATTCCATCGGCGTGTTGGCGAGCGAGTCGGTCTGCTCGCCGACGTTGCTCTTGGCGGCGGCGATCCGGTCGGTGATCGCTGCGCGCTGGTTCTGCAGTTCGGCGCGCTCGTCGCTTTTCAGATCGCTGCGCTTGGGCTCGCCGTCGATGCGTTGAAGCTCGGCTGCCGCCTGCGCGCGCAGACCCTGCTGCTTGGCGATCTCCGCCCCGGCATCGGTACCGGTGATTTCGGCATCGACCAGCTTGCCTTCGGAGGCGGTGATCGCATCGATGCCTTGCTTGCCGAACGCCCGGGCGAGCGCGGGGTCGAGCTTGAACAGCAACGTGCCTTCGCTGCTGTTCTCGCCGAGCACGCGATAGCGCATGCCGATGATCCGGCAGCGCGCGACGCCGAGCTTTTCGCACGCCTGGGCATGCGTTTCCTGCGCGGCGGCGAGCTTTTCGGCGGGCAGGCGGAAGGCGTAGCGATAGTTGAACGCGACGCCCGGCGCGGCGGTGACCGCGATACCCGGCGCGGCGTCGCTCATCGCGGCCGGGGCGTTCGTGCCACCCCCGCCGCTCGAATAGCCGGAATTTTCGGATCTGGAGCAGCCGGCAAGCGCCAGGGCCGCAACGCAGACGGACGTCATCACCAAATGTCGCATGATCGCTCTCCCAAACGCCGACAATACACCATCACATCGATAGGGTATTGCCGTCAAGCGGAGAGATTCAGGAGTGAAACGCCAGTTTTATTAAATGCTTAGCCTTATTCCACGCAGACGATCCGGGGGCGATCAGTTCGACGTGGCCGGTATTCGGGACGGTATGGAGCGTCGCTCCGCCGCGCGATTTGGCGACGTAATCGGTGGCCAGTCGGTAGGGGATGATCGTGTCCTCGCGCCCGTTGACGAGATCCTGAGCAGCCGCGAGCGGGAAGAGCCGCGGGACCGACGTGTCGGCATAGACATCGGCGCGGCCGGAGGTCGGCTTACCAACGAGTCGAGTGACGACGTCGGTGCCGCAGCCATTGTCGGGGCTGGCGGCCGTTTCCTCGAGATCGGGCAGTCCGCCGAGGCTGATGACGTTCGCGATCGGGAGCGGGTCGGGGGTGTAGAGCGGGCTGGTCCTGGACAGGTTGGGACGTGCCGCCAGCCACAAAGCGAGGTGTCCGCCGGCACTGTGCCCCACCGCGACGATGCGCGTGAGATCGAGGTGATACTTAGCGGCGTTGGCGCGCAACAGGTCGGCTGCTGCGGCGGCATCCATAAACGTGCCGGGATAGCCGCCGCCGGGGCGGTCGACGCCGCGATAGTCGATATTCCACACCGCATAGCCGGCGCGGCGGAGGTCTTCGGCGGCCCAATCCATGATGCTGCGGTCGGCGACACTGGTCGTCCAGCACCCGCCATGCACCATCAGCACGACCGGAAACGGGCCGGCTCCGGTGGGCAACCATAGGTCAATCTTCTGAAAGTCGTCCGCGCCATAGGCGATCGTCGCTTGCGGTGCAGGGCGCGGGCGCGACAGCAGGTCGGCCCAGGTCATCGGCGTGAAGGTATCGCTCGGCATGATCGCGAGAGACCCCAGCAGGGCGAGGAAGGCAAGCCGGATCATCGCCGCGAACTATAGCATCGCCGGGCCGATCGCGAGGGAGCGGGCGATCGGCCCGGCGAGGGTCAGCAGCGCTCGCTGCCGATCTTCACCTGGCGCCAGCGATGCTGCCACGGTGCGTCGAATTGCTGGCGGGCCAGCGCGTCGAACGTGTCGCCGACGGCGTGTGCGAGCTTTCGAACCAGCTTATCGACGCCCGCACTGAGATGGTGATGGTTCGCGACCCAGTCGCCGCGCAGGAAATCGTCACGCATGGTTCAAATCCTTCTTCGGTCTCTCGGGTTTCGCTAGCCGCTGCGATATGCGTGGCGCGCGCCGCGCGCACCAACAAATCGTTGGACACGATCGACAAGCGACGCTTATGGAAAAGCTATGCGTCGCCTGCCGCCCCTTGCCGCCGTCCGCGTGTTCGAAGCCGCGGCGCGGCATGAGAATTTCACCGCCGCGGCCGCCGAGCTCGGCATGACCCAGGCCGCGGTCAGCTATCAGATCAAGGTGCTGGAAGAGCGGCTCGGCGCGCCGCTGTTCCGCCGCGAAAAGCGCCGCGTCGTACTGACCGACGCCGGCCGCGCCGCGGCGCCACCAATCACCCGCGCGTTCGACGCAATCGATTCGGCGTTCGGCGCGATCCGCGCGGCGGATGAGGCGGTACTGACCGTTTCCACCTCGAACACGTTCGCCAACACCTGGTTGGCATGGCGGCTCGGCAGCTTTCAGATGAAACACCCCGAAATGGCGGTGCGGCTGCAGACCAGCGATGCAATGGCCGATTTCGGCAGCGACGATGTCGATGTTGCCGTCCGCGCCGGGCTGGGCGGATGGGACGGGCTGATCGAGGATTTGATCGTGCCGATCGATTTCACTCCGATGTGCTCGCCGGGGTTCCTGCGGCGCCACGGCCCGCTCACCCCCGAAAAGCTGCTCGACGTGCCGCAGATCAGCCTGCACGATCCGTGGTGGCCATTCTGGCTGCGCGAGGCCGGGGTCGACGTCCCCGAAGGCCCGCCGCGCGCCGGGGTCCGTCTCGACAGCCAGGCGCATGAAGGCCATGCGGCGATGGCGGGGCAGGGGGTGGCGATGCTGACGCCGTTCTTCTGGCGCAACGATCTGGCGGAGGGGCGACTGGTGCGGCCGTTCGAGCAAGTCTCGACGCGCGGCTATGCCTATTGGCTTGTCTACCCCCAGGCCCGGCGCGGCACGCCCAAGATCAAGCGCTTCCGCGAATGGCTGCTCGCGGAATTGGCGCGTGATCTGCCGAGCCCAGTCTAGCCGCCCACAGCTTTGCGGCCACTGGCTGTTCCCTCTTTGATCAATCCGCACTAACCGAAGCCGATGGCTTCAGAGATTACCGACCTTCCCGACAATCCCCCAATCGCCGTGCTGGACGCTCCGTTCGATAGCGCGCTTTCCGAACGCTATCTCGTCTACGCGCTGTCGACGATCACCGCGCGGTCGTTGCCCGACGTCCGCGACGGGCTCAAGCCGGTGCACCGCCGGCTGCTGTGGGCGATGCGGTTGCTGCGGATGGATCCGGCGGGCGCGTACAAGAAATCGGCGCGCGTCGTCGGCGACGTGATCGGCAAGTATCATCCGCACGGCGACCAGTCGGTCTACGACGCCATGGTCCGGCTCGCGCAGGATTTCTCGCTGCGCTACCCGCTGGTCGACGGGCAGGGCAATTTCGGGAATATCGATGGCGATAACGCCGCCGCGTACCGTTATACCGAAGCGCGGCTGACCCAGGTCGCGATCGACCTGATGAACGGGCTCGACGAGGACGCGGTCGGGTTCCGCCCGACCTACAATAACGAGGATCACGAGCCCGAGCTGATGCCGGGGCTGTTCCCCAATCTGCTCGCCAACGGCGCCGCCGGGATCGCGGTCGGGATGGCGACGAGCATCCCGCCGCACAATGCCGCGGAATTGCTCGACGCGGCCGTCGCGCTGATCGACAACGCGCAGGCGAACGTGCTCGATTACGTCAAGGGGCCGGACTTCCCGACCGGTGGCTTGGTCGTCGACAGTCCGGCGGCGATCGCCGAATGTTACGCGACCGGGCGCGGCTCGTTCCGGACGCGCGCCAGGATCGAGCGAGTCAATGAAAAGGGCGGCGGCTGGCATCTGGTCGTGGCCGAAATCCCCTATGGCGTGTCCAAGGGCAAGCTGATCGAGAACATCGCCGACCTGATCAACGACAAGAAGCTGCCGATCCTCGGCGACGTGCGCGACGAGTCGGCCGAGGATTTGCGCATCGTCCTCGAACCGCGCAGCCGCACGGTCGATTCCGACACGCTGATGGAGAGCCTGTTTCGGCTGTCCGATCTCGAAACGCGCATTCCCCTCAACCTCAACGTTCTCGACGCGACGCGCACGCCGCGGGTGATGAGCCTCAAGGAAGCGCTCGCCGCCTGGGTCGATCACCAGTTCGTCGTTTTGCGCCGCCGTTCGCGGCATCGGCTCGACAAGATCGCCGACCGGCTCGAACTGCTCGGTGGGTATCTGATCGCATTCCTCAACCTCGACCGAGTAATCGAGATCATCCGTACCGAGGACGAGCCCAAGCCAGTGATGATGGCGGAGTTCGGCCTGACCGATCGCCAGGCCGAAGCGATCCTCAACATGCGCTTGCGCAGCTTGCGGCGGCTCGAGGAAATAGAAATCCGCAAGGAGCGCGACGGGCTGGAGAAGGAACAGGGCGAACTTGAGTTGCTGCTGTCGAGCGACGCGCGGCAGCGCACGCGGCTGAAGCGCGACCTCGGCAAGATACGCGAGCGCTACGGTCCGGAAACGGCGCTCGGCAAGCGCCGCACGACGATCGAGGAAGCTGCGCCCGCGCGCGAAATCCCCTTGGAAGCGATGATCGACCGCGAGCCGATCACCGTGATCCTCTCGCAACGCGGCTGGATTCGCGCGATGAAGGGGCATGTCGAGCTCGCGAGTGCCGACGCGATGAAGTTCAAGGAAGGCGACGGCGCGTTCCTTGCCTTCCACGCGCAGACCACCGACAAGCTGCTCCTCGCCGCGGAGAACGGCAGGTTCTACACCTTGGCCTCCGACCGCTTGCCCGGCGGGCGCGGGTTCGGCGAGCCGGTGCGGCTGATGATCGATCTCGACGGCGCGGTCGGGATCGTCGCGCTGTTTCCCGCCGGTCGATCCGAAAGATTGCTCGTGGCCGCGTCGGACGGGCGAGGCTTCGTGCTCAAGGCGGCGGACGCCGTGGCGGAGACGCGCAAGGGCAAAGGCGTGGTCAGTCCGCGCGCGGGGGCCAAGCTCAAGCTGGTCAGGCCGATCGCGCCCGACGACGATTACGTCGCGGCGATCGGCGACAATCGCAAGATGCTGGTCTTCCCGCTGGCCGAGGTCGCCGAGCTCGCCAAGGGGCAGGGCGTCCAGCTCCAGCGCTATCGCGACGGTGGGCTGGCCGATGCGACGACCTTCAAGTTCGCCGAAGGTCTGAGCTGGGCAATGGGCGGCGAGAGCGGACGGACGCGGACCGAAACCGACCTCCAGCCATGGCGCACCGCGCGCGGTGCCGCAGGCCGGATGCCGCCGACCGGGTTCCCGCGCGACAATCGATTCTGATACCCTGGTTTAGGTCAAGCTTCAGAGCACCTTAACCAATGCCGATTAGGCGGGTCGGCAATGTCACTTGGCTTTTCCCGCGCGAAGACCGCTCGCGCCGCCGCGGTCGCTTTGCCCGACGCGGTGCCGGCCGTGCTTGAGCCGCAGCAAATCGCCAACGTGGCTGCGTCGATCGAGCTGATCCCGGTGGCGCTCGCACTGGTCGGCCCGGGCGATGGCGGCGTCGTCATCGCGGCCGCCAACAGCGCCTTCCGCCAGGCCGGGCTGGGGGCAGACGGCGACGGTTCGCCGATGGTCGAACAGCTCGGCGAGCGCATCGCCGCATTCCTTGCGAGCGACAAGGAGCGCGAGGAGTTTTCCTGGGAATATGGCGCCGCGGTCGATTGCCGGTATTTCCGCGTGATGGCCGCGCGCCGCTCCGCGCAATCGAGCCACTGCTTCGTCACCTTGACCGATCACACCGGCGAGCTTCGCACCGAGCGCAACTTGCGGCGCGAAATGATGACTGACAGCCTGACCGGGCTGCCCAATCGCGCCGCCTTCAGCGAACGGCTGGAGGAACGGATTGCGGCGGGTGAGGATACCGCGCGCTACGCCGTGCTGATCGTCGATCTCGACCGCTTCAGCCGAGTCAATGCGTGCCTCGGTTCGATGGCCGGCGACGAATTGCTGATCACCGTCGCGCGGCGGCTGAAGGGCGCGCTCCGTGCGGTCGACGTGCTGGCGCGCACCGGCGGTGACGAGTTCGGCATCCTGCTGACGCTCGAGCAAAGCGGCGCCGAGGCCGACCAGGTCGCGCACCGCATTGAACAGGCGCTGGCGACGCCGTTTCGCCTGTCCGATTTCGAGATCCGAGTCGCTTGCTCGATCGGCATCGCGTTCGGGTCGGACGACGTCGAAGATCCCGAGGACTTGATCCGCCACGCGCAGTTTGCGGTGAAGCGTTCGAAGACGTCGGGCCACGCCGAACACTACCAGACGCGCGCGTTCGACGCGGCGCGGACTCAGTTCGGGATCGAGACCGAGCTTCGCCGCGCGATCGAGAACGGGGCGTTGCGGCTGAGTTTCCAGCCTATCTGCGATCTGGCGAGCGGCCGGATCGTATCGTTCGAATCGCTCGCGCGCTGGACCAGCGAGAGCGGTCAGGAATATTCGCCCACCGAATTCATACCGGTCGCCGAAGAATCGGGGCTGATCGTGCCGCTCGGGCGCTGGGCGCTCGACGAGGCCGCGCGGACGCTACGCGCGTGGGACGTGCGCGCGGGCGGGGGATGCGGGGTGCGGTTCGCGGTCAATCTGTCGGCGATCCAGCTGCACCGCGACGACATCGCGCCCGCGGTCGAATCGGCGCTGACGGCGCACCAGCTCGCCGGCAGCCGCTTCACGCTCGAGCTGACCGAAAGCGCGCTGATCGCCGATCCCGCGCGCGTGTCGGACATGATGCATGCGCTCAAGCAGCTAGGCACGACGCTGGCGATGGACGATTTCGGGACGGGCTATTCGAACCTGGCCTACCTCCAGAAGCTGCCGATCGATGTCCTCAAGATCGACCGCAGCTTCGTCACCGGTATGCTCGCCGACCGCGACAAGATCGCGATCGTGCGCGCGATCCTCAGCCTCGCGCAGGCACTGGGAATGGATACCACCGCCGAAGGAATCGAGACCAACGAACTCGCGCAGACGCTCGCGGCGCTCGGCTGCACCTATGGTCAGGGGTATGTCTATGCCAAGCCGCTCGAAGCCGACGCGGCCTACGATTTCCTGATGGCGTCCAACAGCTGAGCGACTTCGTCGTCGGCGATCGCGGCGACACGCGCGGCATCGGGAAAACCTTCGGCGATCCAGCGATCCTCGATTCGGCGTAGCGTTCGCGCGACGTCGGGGCCGGCGGTGAGCCCTTTCGCGACCAGCTGACCGCCCGACAGCGGCAAGCGCGGCGGCGTCCAACCGTCAAGATCGGCGGTGCTTTCGCCCGCCAGCAGCAGGCGATCGACCGCGAAATCCACGCCGATACGATAAGCGAGCGCGCGCGGCGCCGAATCGGCGGGGAGCATCGCGCTTTCGAGACGGCGGCGCTGGAGGTTGGACAGCTTGAGCCGCGCGCCGACATTGGCCGCGGCCGCCGGATCGGGCGGCAGCAGCGCGGCGAGCCGGCGGATCGGGTCGGGCACGACGCCAGCCTCGGCTTCCGCGCGGGCCAGCGCCGCGAGCCGCAGCGCATCGGCAATCTCGGGCAGAACGGGCGCAAGGATGCCACGGTCGATCATCAGTTCGACCACTTCAGGCGCGCGCGGCGCGACCAGCAGGCGCAACAGCTCGTTGGCGATCCGCTCGCGCGACAGCGCCATCAAATCGTTGGCGCGATCGGTGCAGGCGGCGAGCCCCGCCGGATCGGGCGTATCGCCGAACCGCGCGAGAAAGCGAAAGAAGCGCAGGATACGCAAATGATCCTCGGCGATACGCACCAGCGGATTGCCGATGAAGCGCACGTGCCGTGCCTCCAGATCGGCGATACCGTTGAAATAATCGAATATCTCGCCGCTTTCGGGATCGGCATAGAGCGCGTTGAACGTGAAATCGCGCCGCGCCGCGTCCTCGCGCCAATCGTCGGTGAACGCGACCGTCGCGTGGCGGCCGTCGGTGTCGACGTCTCGCCGCAGCGTCGTGACCTCGTACACCTCCTCGTCCGACACCGCGGTGATCGTGCCGTGCTGAATCCCCGTCGGCACCGTCTTGATCTGCACCGCTTCGAGCAACCGAATCACCTCGTCAGGCGCATGGATCGTCGCGAGGTCGATGTCGGCGGTTGGTAGCCCGAGCAATGTATCGCGCACTGCGCCGCCGACGATGCGCGCGGTCCCGGGGCCGAGCGCGGCGATCAGCCGGGCCAGCCCCGGGCGGTCGCGCCACGCGGCGGGCGGCAGGGTCATGCCACCCATCGCAGCCGCCGCGACAGATTGACGATCATCGCTGCGGTCGCGCCCCAGATGCGGCGGTCGCGCCAGTTGATCTCGTAATAGGTCCGCGTGCGTCCCTGCCATTCGGCCTGCGTCTCGACCTGGTTGGCGGGGTCGAACACAAAGGCCAGCGGCACCTCGAACACGTCGGCGACCTCAGCCTCGTTGGGACGATAATCGAGGTCGGGGGCGATCACGCCGATCACCGGGGTCACCGAAAAGCCGGTGACGGTGAGGTACAGGTCCGCGGGTCCGATCACTTCGACGGCGTCTCGGGGCAGCGCGATTTCCTCTTCGGCTTCGCGCAAGGCCGCAGCGGCGGCATCGACATCCTCGGGATCGATTCGCCCCCCGGGAAACGCGACTTGCCCGGCGTGACGGCGCAACGTCTCGGTGCGCTGGGTGAGGATCACCCCCGGCTCGGGACGGTCGGTGATCGCGACCAGCACGGCCGCGGCCGCGGGATCGCCCGCGTCGAACGGCGGGATCCGCTGGTCCCCGGCGAGCAGTATCGGCGTGTGATCGTCCGCCGTGAGCGCGGCGCGCAGCCGCTCGGCGAGCGTCATGCGCCCGGCTCGAGCGCGAAAAAGGCGCCGTTGCTCCACACGCCGGTCGGGTCGTCGTCGCGCGCAAGCGCCCGCTCCGCAATCTCGTAATAGACACTGCGCGCGACCAGCGCTTCGAGCCTGCCGCGAACATGCAGGTACGGGCGAGGGCCATCCTCGCTTAGTTCAAAGCGCAAGCGGTGCTCGGCGTCCGCGCTCACCAGCTCCCCGGTGTTGAGCCGAAACGCCAGCCGAGATTCGCGCCCTTCGCCTTCGGCCTTCATCTCGACTGCGACGAACGGCGCATCCTCCACCGCGATGTCGAGCTTCTCGACCGGCGTCACCAGCACATAGCCGCCGTCTGCGTCGCGGCGCAGGATGGTCGAGAACAGCCGCACCATCTCTTGCCGGCCGATCGGCGAACCCATGTGAAACCAGGTGCCGTCGCGCGCGATCCGCATGTCGCTATTGCCGCAGTGCGTGGGGTTCCACTTGTCGACCGGCGGCAGGCGCTTCTCCGCGGCCAGTCGCGCGACGTCGGCGAGCGACAGGCTGGCGAGGTCGGGGGGCGGCTCCATCGGCATGGAGCGTGGCTAGGGCAGGGGGGGCTAAGCCGCAACCGTGACGCGAGGGCCCAGCATCCCGGCGATCGCGGGGACGGCCGAACCGCGCGCGAGCAGCCGGCGCGGTTCGACCGGACCGGGAAGCCGCCAGCGAGCGGTTCGTTCGGCCGTGAAGCCGAAGAAACGCTCGTAATATTCGGGATCGCCGACCAGCATGATCGCGCGATCCTCGCCCGAAGCATGCGCTGCATCAAGCGCGCGGTGCATCAGTTGCTTACCGAGCCCGGCGCGTTGCCGTTCGGGATCGACCGCGACCGGGCCGACCATCACCATCGGCGCGGTCTCGCCGTCGTCGCCCGCGATCTCGACGGGCCAGCACTGGATCGTGCCGATCAGCTCGCCCCCCTCGACCGCTGCGAAACTCAGATGCGCTATCGCGCCCACACCCTCGCGCAGCCGGTACGCGGTCTTGCTATGCCGGTTGCGGCCGAACGCGCGGTCCAGCAGCGCCTCGACGGCGGCGGGAACGACGGCTGTGATCGGGACGAATTCCAGCACTTCGGTTCCTTGTCGGCGCGGGGCGAAGGGCGCGGCGCTTTAACGCTCTCGCCCGCGAATACAAGCGCGCGGGGTTGATCGCCGGGGCGGAGACGGGCAGGGCGCGCCGCGATGACCGACCGCCTGCAACTCCATGTGCACGATCTCGACGTGATGGTGCTGACCGGCATCTATTCCGAGGAAACGCACCTGCCGCAGCCGCTGCGGATATCGATCACGGTCGACCTCGACCTGCCGGCCCGGTTCGACCCCGAATCGCCGTTGAGCGAATCGAAGAACTATCTCGACCTCAAACACGCCGCGACGACCGCGCTGCCGCCGGGCGTGCACTTCAAGCTGGTCGAAGCTGTCGCCGACCATATCTGCGAAACGCTGATCTTGCAGGACAAGCGAGTCGCTCGAGTCGAAGTGAAGATCGTCAAGCTCGCGATCGCGGAGGCCGGCGAATCGATCGGCATCACGCTGGTTCGTCACCGCCGTTAGCCGCGGCAGGCGCCCAAACTCCTCTGAACCACGGCATAGTCGTCGCGCACCGCGGCCGAATCGGCCGAGTCGAGACCGGCGAGAAGATCGCCGGGAATCGCCGCGGGCAGCCCGCAGGCGAGACGATACCACAGAAAGGTGTCGCGCTGCGGCGGCGGCAGCGCATCCTCGACCACCTCGCTCAGCGACACGGTCCAGACCGGCGTCGCGTTCTGTTTGCGGATGACGCTGAGCGAGATCGGATGGCCGGTGGTCTTGAGAAATATCTGCGTCTCGCCTTCGCCCGGAAGCGCGCCCGCGGCATGGAACGCATTGGCGATTCCGGTGATCGCGGGAGGCGCATTGGCAGCGGCGAGATCGGTCGCGATTCGCCGCGCGGTGGCTTCGGTGGATGCGCTCCACAGCAGTTGCGCGCGGTTCGAAATCAGCTGGACCTGATCCGCCGAACCGGCGACTGAGCGCGCGAACAGCAACACCCGCTGCTTCTTCAGCCGGGGCACGTCGCCGTCCGAATCCAGCGCCGTGTCATAGAGATAGCCGATCCGCGGCGGCACCGCGCCAGGCCCGCGAATCAGTGCGACCATATCGACGGTGACGTATAGACGGACATGCCCAGGGGCGACGCCGGCGGCCTCCGCGCCCTTGATTCGGGCGACGTCGCGAACGGTCGCATCGATCACCATCGGCGCCTCGATCGACAGGTCCGCGATGTCGGCATAGGGATAAGCCGGCGCTGGCGCAGCGACGGTCACGGGGGCGGCAACGGCGCACGGGGGCAGTACGATCGGGAAGAGGGCGAGCGCGAGCAAACGCGCCTTTGGAACACAAGGCATGCACCATGGGTTAACCGATCGGGCTAGTCCCAAACAGAAATATTTGTGACATGCTGCGATTGTACGTTCGATGCCTCCGACAAAGCGTTTGCGTCGGTCCTGCGGTGAAGATAGAGACTCGCGCTCTGTCCGATCTGGCGCAGCCGAAGGTTCGTTAACCGAACCGCCAAAGGGCGGTCGACCGTGGTTGGGATGAAGGAGTTGAGTTGCTGAATGGCATACGCTGATCGTGATCAAAGTGGCAGCCGCATCGTAGCGATTATCATCTGTTCGATAATCGTCGCGGCATTCGGCTACGCATTCGTGACGGGCTTGGCGTCGAGCGTCGCCAAGAAGATCTCCGAGAAACTGAATACATTCGACGTCGCCCCGCCGCCGCCGCCGCCGCCGCCCGACAAGCCGCCGCCGCCGCCGCCGGATCAGCCGAACCTGCCGCCGCCGCCGACCGCGCCGCCGGTGTTCAATTCGCCGATCCCGTCACCGGTGACCTTCCCGCCGCAGCCGCCGATGCCGCCGACGATGGCGCCGCCGGCGCCACCTGCGCCACCAGCGCCGCCGGCACCCCCACCGGCGCCGAGGCCGGCGGCCGTCAAGGGCGGTCCGAAGGGCAATCCGGGTAGCTGGTTCACCGACGAGGACTTCCCGCCAGGCGCGAAGCGCGCTGGAGCGTCGGGCCGCGTTGCAGTCGTGATGAGCATCGACGCAAGCGGCAGGCCCGCGGGGTGCCGGGTCAGCGCATCGAGTGGGAACCAGGATCTCGATGACACGACGTGCCGTCTCGCAACGCGTCGTGGCCGGTGGAATATCCAAAAGGATGCCGACGGCAATGCGCAGCCTTATTCCTACACGCTCAGTACGCGCTGGGTGTTGAAGGACGAGTGACCGGCGCCGTCGTACTGGCGCCCACAATGTTTTTTACACGACGATCCAAAGAGGAAGCATCGAATGAGCATCTCCATCCTTAATTCCGGCGCCTCGGGTGGCGCTGCCGAACAGTTCGGCGTGATGAACGCTCTCCAACAGGGCGGTTTCATTTCGTGGAGCGTCGCCATCATCCTGACGATCATGCTGTTCTTCTCGCTCTACATCCTGTTCACCAAGTGGTTCGAGCAGCAGAAGATCATGAACCAGGGCCGCCGCGTTCGCGCCAGCTTCTGGAACTCGAACTCGCTGCGCGAAGCCGCTGCCAAGCTCGAGAAGAACTCGGCATACAAGCAGCTGGTCGACGACGGCCTTGCCGCGCAGGATCAGCACAGCCGCCTGACCGACCCGGTCGAAGCGCACGACTGGCTGCACGGTTCGCTGCGCCGCTCGGAGGACGTGATCAACTCGCAGCTCAACGGTGGCCTGGCGTTCCTCGCGACGGTCGGCGCGACGGCGCCGTTCATCGGTCTGTTCGGTACGGTGCTCGGCATCTATCGGGCGCTGATCAACATCGGACAGGCTGGCCAGGCGTCGATCGACAAGGTCGCCGGTCCGGTCGGTGAGGCGCTGATCATGACCGCGTTCGGTCTGGTCACCGCGGTTCCCGCCGTGCTCGCGTACAACTGGCTGCAGCGCCGCAACAAGGCGATTTCGGAGGACCTCAACTCGTTCTCGAACGACGTGCTGGGGTACTTGGCCTCGAATGGCGCGGTGAAGCCGACCGCTGCCGCTCGCAAGGCGGGCGCTCCGACGGCCAAGCCGGCGACGACGACCGCTACGAGTACCACGGCCGGACAGACCGGTGGCGTCCAGGTCAAGCAGTAAGCCGGAAGGCAACATTGCGGCGGAATGGGGTGTTTCTCGTTCCGCCGCTTCACCCCGCCGGTTCATGCGGGGCGACCGAATAAGGATAGGATAGCTCGATGGCTGTGAGCACTGGAGGCTCCTCCGATACCCCGATGTCGGACATCAACACCACGCCGCTGGTCGACGTGATGCTGGTGCTCCTCATCATCTTCCTGATCACCGTTCCGGTGGTGGTTCAGAACATCAAGCTGAAGCTGCCGGACGTGCGGTTCGATCCGACGACGACCAAGCCGGAGAACGTCTCGCTGTCGATTACCAGGGACGATCAGGGCAACTGCGCCGTCTATTGGAACATGGCTCGAATGGGCCATCAGGAGCTGTACGACACGGCCAAGAAGAAGATGGACGCCGATATCAAGCGGCTGGAGGCGGAAGGTCCGATCGATCCGGAAAAGATTCCGGAAGTACATATCCGCGGCGACGTCGATGTCCCCTACCGTTGCATCGGCGCGGCGATCTACACGATGCAGAGCGCCGGGTTCATCAAAGTCGGCTTCATCTCGCAGCCGGAGCCCACAGGCGGACCGACGTCCTGACCGCGAGCGATTTTACGGAGTTTTGAAGTATGGCAATGAGTGGCGGCAAGGATGATGGCGCGCCGATGATGGACATGAACATGACGCCGATGATCGACGTCTTGTTGGTGCTCCTCATCCTGTTCATCATCACCATCCCGGTCCAGACTCACGCGGTGAAGGTGGATCTTCCGGTCAATTCCAAGAATCCCACACCGCCGCCGGTCGAACCGCAGAAGAACAAGATCATCATCTTCGCCAACGATACGATGACGTGGAACGGCACGCCGATCAACGACGAGCAGCTTGCGCAGTTTCTGGAAGCAACCAAGAGCCTCGATCCCGAACCCGAACTGCATTTTCAGCCGTCGCCGGATGCGCGGTACGAGAAGGTCGACGACGTGCTCGCGGTGATCAAGCGCTCGGGCATCACCAAGCTCGGCTTCATCGGCAACGAATATTACGCCAACGACTTCTGACGTCGGCACAGGTGACAAAGAGGGGCGGTCGCGCGAGCGGCCGCCCTTTTTCGTGCGATGCTACGTTTTATCGCCATTGCGAGCGCAGCGAAGCAATCCCGCGTCGAGCGCCACGCTGGATTGCTTCGCTACGCTCGCAATGGCGGTGGGCCGTGGCGGTGAGCGGTGGGCTGAGCTTACAGCTTCGGCAGCGTCACCCCGCGCTGGCCCATATATTTGCCGGCGCGGTCGGCATAGCTCGTCTCGCACGGCTCGTTGCCTTGCAGGAACAGGAACTGGCACGCGCCTTCGTTGGCGTAGATCTTGGCCGGCAGCGGCGTGGTGTTCGAGAATTCGAGCGTGACATGCCCCTCCCATTCGGGCTCGAGCGGAGTCACGTTGACGATGATTCCGCATCGCGCATAGGTCGACTTGCCAAGGCAGATCACCAGCACGTCGCGCGGCACGCGGAAATACTCCACCGTCCGCGCCAGCGCGAAGCTGTTGGGCGGGATGATGCAGCAATCGGTCTTGCGGTCGACGAAGCTCGTCGCGGAGAAATCCTTGGGGTCGACCACCGCGCTGTCGATATTGGTGAAGATCTTGAACTCGTCGGCAACGCGCGCGTCATAGCCGTACGAGGACAAGCCGTAGCTGATGCAGCCTTCGCGCCGCTGCGCCTCGACGAACGGATCGATCATGCCGTGTTCCGTCGCTTGTTCGCGAATCCAGCGGTCGGACAGGATGGACATGCGGCTCCCCTTCACCCCCTCAAATGTCGGGCGGGCGTGCCACCGGCAAGGCACGCGAGCGCGAAAGTTGTGGATGGCCGTTAGACCAGACCGAGGCTCGCCGGTCCGAAGGCGTGCGGGAGCAGTTCCGACAGCCGATATTGCTCGACCGGACCGCCGGTCAGCCCCGAGCAATAGATGGTGAGGTCGCGCTTGCCGAGTTGCGCGGCCTCGTTGAGGACTTGCCGGCAGCGGCCGCAGGGGAGCACTGGCTCGGCGCCGTCCTCGCCGGTCATCCCGCCGACGATGCCGACCGCGACGATATCCTTGAGGCGACCCGCGGTGCTCGCGGCCGCAGTCGCGACGGTCTCGGCGCAGAGCGTCAGGCCGTAGCTGGCATTTTCAAAATTCGCGCCAGTGATGACGGTCCCATCGGTCATCAGCAACGCGGCGCCGACCGAAAAGCCTGAATAGGGCGCATAGGCGTTCGCCGCAGCTTGCCGCGCCGCCGCGATCAATCGTTCGCTTTCGCTCATTTCGCCACCACATCCCAATTGATCGGACCATCGACGCCGTCGATCCGCCGCATATCGCTTGCGCGCCACATCCGCCATGGCCGCGCGGCGTAATCGGGCGCGAAGAAGTTTTGCGCGCTCCACACCGGACGGTCGATCGCGGCGGTGACGCGATATCGCGCTTCGAATGCGCGCGATACCAGCAGCAGGACCGGACGCCGGCTGTGCGCCTCGACCATCGCGATGAACCGCGCAAGTTCGGCGAGGACCGCCGCGCGTTCGGGCCGCGCGTCGCAGCCCGCGACGAAGTCGAGCGACAGCGCCGGCGGCAGCGAGTCGTCGCTTTGCGGCGCCGTCGTGTTGAAATTATTGGCCTGGTCGGTTGCGGGCGCGCACAGCGACCAAATGTGGATCGCCCCGCGACGAAGCCTGGCGCTTGCTGCGCCGCGCCAATTGTCCTCGAACGCCGCATCGCGATCATTGCCCGATGTCGCCGCGACATAGCCGAAAGCGGCGCCCGCCGCCTTGACCGCTACCCAGTCGACCGCGCCGTTGGCCGCCGATACGTCGACGCCTTGCATATCGTAGGTCTCGGTCGAGGGGCGCCAGTGGATCGCGAACACATAGAGCGCCAGCGCGAACACCGCCGCGATCGCCGCGAGCACGCCCCACCATCTGCGCCGCCGCATCGTCAGCCCCGGATGTGCAGCACGCAGATCAGCGTGAACAGCCGCCGCGCGGTGTCGAAGTCCACATCGATCTTTCCCCCAAGGCGCTCCTTCAGGAGATTGGCCGCGTCGTTGTGGATGCCGCGCCGCGCCATGTCCACCGTCTCGATTTGCGCGGGCGTCGCGTTGCGGATGGCATCGTAATAGCTGTCGCAGATCGCGAAATAGTCTCGGATCGGGCGCCGCAGCGTCCCGAGCGACAGGATCAGCGTTTCGAGCGGCGATCCGTCTTCGCGCGCCAGCGCCAGCACCAGTCGGCCTTCCTCGACCGCGATGTCGAGCAAATACGGTCCGGCATAGCCATCGGGATATTCACGGTGCGGGCGGAAGCTGTTTTGTTCGATCAGGTCGAAGATCGCGATCCGGCGTTCCTGCTCGACATCGGCGTTGCGCCACATGATGGTCCGTTCGTCGAGCGTGATCTGCTTGATGCGATGGTCGGCCACGGTTCCGCGCTTATCCCCATCGAAAAGCTTTATCCACAGTGGCAGCGGCGTTGGGCGCGGCGTAGAAGGCGAGTATGGCCACCGCGATTCACTCTCTGACCCCGACCGAACCCCCGACGCTGCCGCAGAACGTGGAGGCCGAGGCGGCTTTGCTCGGCGCGATGATGATCGACAATCGCATCGCCGACGACACCGACAAGTTGACGCAGGACCATTTCTTCGAGCCGCTGCACGGGCGGATTTTCGTCGCGATCAAGAGCTTGCGCGAGCACGACATGACCGCGACACCGGTCACGCTCCGCCCAATGTTCGAGGCCGATCCCGCGATCAAGGAGCTTGGCGGTGCGGGCTATCTTGCGCGGCTGACCGGGTCGGGCGCGGGGCTGATTGGCGCCAAGCAATTCGCGCAGCAGATCTACGACCTCGCGATGCTACGGACGCTGATCGAAGTCGGGCGCGGGCTGGTCGACAAGGCGATGGATACCTCGAAGGAGGTCAATCCGCGCGGTCAGATCGAGGCGGCGGAAGAGGAATTGTTCAAGGTCGCGGCGGACGGCGGCAGCGAATCGTCGATCAAGACCTTCGCGCAGGCCAGCACCGCGGCAATCCAGATGGCCGACCGCGCGCTCAATTCGGGCGGCGGCGTTTCGGGGGTCACGACAGGGCTCAGCTCGGTCAATGCCAAGATGGGCGGGTTCCACAAATCCGACCTGATCATCCTCGCCGGGCGACCCGGCATGGGCAAGACGTCGCTCGCCACCAACATCGCGTTCAACGCGGCGCAGCGATTCATGCAGGATGAGCAAGACGGGATAGACCCCAAGCAACGCATCGGCGCCAAGGTCGCGTTCTTCAGCCTCGAAATGTCGGCCGATCAGCTCGCGACTCGCGTGTTGGCCGAACAATCGCGGATCAGCAGTCAGGACTTGCGCATGGGCAAGATCAGCCAGGCCGAGATGGACCGGCTGGTGGTGACCTCGGGCGAGCTGCAGAATCTGCCGTTCGTGATCGACGATACCGCCGGGCTGACGATCGGCCAGCTCCACACGCGCATGCGGCGGTTGCAGCGGCGGCACGGCGCGCAGGGCATCGGCATGGTGGTCGTGGACTACCTCCAGCTGCTCCAGGGCAGCGGGCGGAGTTCGAACGACAACCGCGTGCAGGAAATCTCCGAGATCAGCCGCGGCCTCAAGACATTGGCCAAGGACTTGAACGTCCCGGTGCTCGCGCTGTCGCAGCTCAGCCGCGCGGTCGAGCAGCGCGAGGACAAGCGTCCTCAGCTATCCGACCTGCGCGAATCGGGGTCGATCGAGCAGGACGCTGACGTCGTGCTGTTCGTCTATCGCGAGGATTATTACGTGGCGGCCAAAGAGCCCAAGCACCCGGTCGAGGGCGACGACGTGAAAGTGTTCGAAGACTATGCGAAATGGGGCCAGGACATGGAGCGCGTCAACGGGCTAGCCGAGCTGATCGTCGCCAAGCAGCGCCACGGATCGACCGGCAAGGTCATCCTCAAGTTCGAGCCGCGTTTCACCTTGTTCAGCGACTATGCCGGCGATTACGCCGCGCCGTCCTACGAATAGGCCTCATACGGGGTTAGAACGCCGGCTCCTCGCCCGGCTTTCCGGGGACGTGGATGCCGCATTCGGTCTTGTCCCAGCCCCGCCACCGGCCCGCGCGGGGATCTTCGCCGGGCTGGACCTTCGACGTGCAGGGCTGGCAGCCGATCGAGGCATAACCCTCCGCCTCGAGCGGATGGCGGGGAAGGGCGTAGGCGGCGAAATAGGCGTCGAGGTCAGCCTTCACCCAGTCGCCGAGCGGATTGACCTTCAACCGGCCGTCCTCGATCTCGAACCGGGCGATGTTCTGCCGAGTCTGCGACTGGAACGCCTTGCGCCCCGAAATCCAGCTGTCGAGCCCAGCCTTGGCGCGGGCGAGCGGCTCGACCTTGCGGATCGCGCAGCAGCCGTCCGGGTCGTACGACCAGCGCAATGCTTGCGCGTCCTTCGCGGCGAGCATGGCCGGGTCCGGTGTGATCGTCCGGCTGTCGCGCAGCCCGAATTCCGCGAGCAGCGTGTCGCGATAGGCGAGCGTTTCGGGAAACATGCGGAGCGTGTCGACGAACACCACCGGGGTCGCCGGATTGGCGCGCGCGACGAGGTGGAGCAGCACCGCGCTCTCGGTTCCGAACGACGATACCACCGCGGTGTTGCCGAGCGCGCCTTCGGCGAACAGCGTCTCCAGCATCTCCAGCGTGTCCGTGCCCGCGAATCGCGCGTTGAGCGCGCCGGCGTCGGCCTGAGCGAAGGCGGGCGCGGTGTCGATCACATCGATCTTGCGCAGCGCTTCACCCATGGCGGAGCTTCCACACCGGCACCGCGCCGTCGGCGGCTGGCTGATAGCGATAGTCGTAGCGGTTGAGGCTCGCCTCGATCACGACGGGGTCGATCGGCGCGTAAGGCGCGAATCCGTCGAAACCGCAACGGCGCATATGGTCGATCTGGTCGACCAGCACATCGCCGGTGGCGCGCAACTCACCCGCGAAACCCGCTTCGCGCAAAATCCGCGCCGACGAATAGCCGCGGCCATCGCGAAAACGCGGAAAGTCGATTTCGATCAACGCGAGCTGCGCCAGATGCGGGATCAGCGCGCGGGCGTCCTCTCCCGCTTCGAGGCGCACCGCGGTCGCTTCCGGCTGGTCGAGGAACGCGTCGAGCGTGACTGCAGGCTCTTGCGCGGGATCGTCGTCACGGAAACGAAGCGGATCACCCATAGATCGCCTCCTTGAACGGATCGACCCCGACGCGCCGATAGGTGTCGAGGAAGCGCTCGCCGTCCTCGCGCAGCGCGAGATATTTGTCGGTGACGCGCTCGACCGCATCGACCACACCGTCCTCGTTGAAGCCGGGGCCGGTGATCTTGCCGAGGCTCGCATCCTCCGCCCCCGATCCGCCGAGCAGCAGCTGGTAGTTCTCGGTGCCTTTCCTATCGACGCCGAGGATGCCGATATGCCCGGCATGATGGTGCCCGCAGGCGTTGATGCAGCCCGAAATCTTGAGCTTCAATTCGCCGAGCTCGCGCTGCCGCCCGAGATCGGCGAAGCGAGTCGCGATCTTTTGCGCGACCGGGATCGAACGCGCGTTGGCGAGGCTGCAATAATCGAGCCCCGGGCAGGCGATGATGTCGCTGATCAGGTCGAGATTGGCGGTGGCGAGGCCGTTTGCGTCGAGCGTCTGCCACAGCGCGTAAAGATCGGCCTTGCGCACATGCGGCAGGACGATGTTTTGCGCGTGCGTGACACGGAGCTCGTCGAAGCTGTAGCGCTCGGCGAGGTCGGCCATCAGCTCGATCTGCTCGGCGCTGGCGTCGCCGGGGATGCCGCCGATCGGCTTCAAGCTGATGTTGACGATCGCGTAGCCCGGTGCCTTGTGCGGCTTGACGTTCTGGTCGAGCCAGAACGCAAAATCGGGGTCGCTGCGGTCGACCTCGTCCGAAAGCCCGGTCTCGAATGGCGGCGGCGCGAAACAGCCGGCGATGCGCTCGAATTCCTCGCGCGGCACGTCGGAGCCATTTTTCAGGATCTGTTGCCACTCGGCTTCGACCCGGCGCGTAAACTCCTCCTGGCCGAGCTCGTGGACGAGGATCTTGATGCGCTGCTTGTGGATGTTGTCGCGGCGCCCACCCATGTTCCAGACGCGCAATGCGGCTTCGATGTAGCTGAACAGGTGATCCGCCGGCAGGAACGGACGGATCAGCGGCGCGACAAATGGCGTACGGCCCATGCCGCCGCCGATGTAGACTTCGAAACCGGTCTCACCGGCATCGTCCCTGACGAGCTTGAGGCCGATATCGTGCAGCCGGATCGCCGCGCGGTCCTCGTCGGCGGCGGTCACCGCGATCTTGAACTTGCGCGGCAAATAGCTGAACTCCGGGTGGAACGTCGTCGCCTGACGGATCAGCTCGGCCCACGGGCGCGGGTCGCACACTTCGTCCGCCGCAGCGCCGGCATATTGGTCCGACGACAGGTTGCGGATGCTCTCGCCGCTGGTCTGTATCGCGTGCATCTCGACCGTCGCCAACTCGGCCAGGATGTCGGTGGCCTCCTCAAGCTTGATCCAATTGTACTGGATGTTCTGGCGGGTGGTGAAATGGCCGTAACCCCGATCATACTTGCGCGCGATGTGCCCCAGCATCCGCATCTGGCGGCTGTCGAGCGTGCCATAGGGGATCGCGACGCGCAGCATGTACGCGTGGAGCTGGAGGTAGAGGCCGTTCTTGAGCCGTAGCGGCTTGAACTGATCGTCGGTCAGCTGCCCGGCAAGGCGACGGCGCGCCTGGTCGCGGAATTCCTCGACGCGGGCGTCGACGATCGTCTGGTCGTATTTGTCGTATCGGTACATGGGTTACCTCGTCGCCCCGGCGCAGGCCGGGGCCGCTGGCTGCGTAGTGACGACGCGGCGGCCCCGGCCTGCGCCGGGGCGGCGGAAGGGGTTCATATCACCCAACTCCCCGCGCTGGGATCGCTCGGCCGCAGCGTCAAATCGGGGCGCACCGTCGGGCCGAGCGCGCGGATGCGGTCCTTGATGTGCGCGGGGCGAGGCCCTTCGGGCGTCTCGGTCGCGTCGATGATCGTGCCGCCATTCACTCGGCACGCGCCATCCTCGGCGTGAAGGATCGCTTCGCCCTTATCGCCGACGTCAACGGCGTCCTGGATATGGCGCGACCAGCCGCTGCCGGTCCACCAGATCACGTCGCCCGTGGGGAGATCGTTGCCGGTCAGGATCTTCATGCCGCCGCTGCCTCTGCGACTCGCGCCCAGCGCATGAGCTTGTCCTCGGCATCGCTGAGCTCGACCACTTCGCCGACGACGATGATCGCTGGGCTCTCGACCTTCTCGCGCTCGACCATCGGGCCGAGATCGGCCAGCAGCGTCTTGATCGCGCGATGGCCCTCAAGCGTGCCTTTTTCGAGCACCGCAACGGGCATGTCGGGCGCGACACCGTCAGCGATCAGCTTGTCGGCGATATCGGCTGCGGTCGCGACGCCCATATAGATGACGAGCGTGCGCCCCTTGCCGGCGAGGCCCGACCAATTCTGGTCGCTCAATCCCTTGCATTGGCCGGCGACGAAACTGACGGCGCTCGAATGATCGCGGTGCGTGAGGGGGAGCATAGCCTCCGCCGCGCATCCGAGCGCCGCCGACACGCCGGGGATCACCTCGATCGGCAACCCCGCAGCGCGTACCGCTTCGACCTCTTCGCCGCCGCGCCCGAAGATGAACGGGTCGCCACCCTTCAGCCGCACGACGATCGCGCCGGCTTTCACATGTGCGACGATCAGCGCGTTGATCGCGTCCTGCGGCAGCGTATGGCGGTCGCGTTTCTTGGCGACCGAAATGCGGTGCGCGTCCGCCGGCGCGAGGTCGAGCACTCGGCGGTCGATGAGCCCGTCATGGACGACGACGTCGGCCGCTCTGAGCGCCTCGACGGCGCGAACGGTGAGGAGGCCGGGATCGCCGGGACCGGCGCCAACCAGGATGACGCGCCCGCGCGCCTGCGGATCGAGAAGCGTTGCCATGATGCGGTGGAGATGGCCGCGTCGGATCGGATCGGCAAACGAGGGTTGGTTGGCCTCAGCGAAGCGCAGCTTTCCCGCGTCGTCGCTATTCGGGCTCGTACTCGCGCAAGCCCACGCCGATCGACGCTCGCGCCGCGTCGGCTTCGTTCGACACTACCGGATACGCGCAGTAATCGGCGGCGTAATAGGCGCTCGGCCGGTGATTGCCCGACCAGCCGATCCCCCCGAACGGTGCGCCCGAACTCGCGCCATTGGTCGGCTTGTTCCAGTTGACGATGCCGGCGCGGGCATTCGCCCAAAAGCGGTTGTAGAGATCGGGCGTCTGGCTGATCAGGCTCGCCGACAGGCCGTAGCGCGTGTTGTTCGCCTCCGCGATCGCCTCGTCGAAATCGAGCGCGCGAACGACCTGGAGGATCGGACCGAACAATTCGATGTCGGGCCGGTCGTTCATCCCCGTCACGTCGAGAATGCCCGGCCGCAGGAACGGTTTGGCGTCGTCGGTGCGCTGCAAATGGCGGATCGGCTTGCCGCCGCGCATCATCAGCTCGAGGAAGCTTTCGGTCAGCAGGTCGGCGGTCTCGTTGTCGATCACCGGGCCCATGAACGGCGCAGGATTGTCGTGCGGCGCGCCGACGATCAGGCGATCGACGATCTTGCCGAGCTCGCCGATCAGCGGTTCGTACAAGGCTTCGTCGACGATCAGCCGCCGCGCCGCGGTGCAACGCTGGCCGGCGCTGGTGAAGGCGGATTGCACGACCAGCACCGCGGCGGTGTAGAGATCGGGCGTGTCCCAGACGATGATCGGGTTGTTGCCGCCCATTTCGAGCGCGAGGATCTTCTCGGGCATCGCCGCGAACTGTCGGTTGAGCGCGAGGCCCGTATGTGCCGATCCGGTGAACAACAGCCCGTCAACGTCGCGATGCCCGGCGAGGGCCTTGCCCTCGGCCGGCCCGCCGATGACGATGCGCGCACAGCCTTCGGGCACCCCCGCCTCGTGCAGGCAATCGATCAGAAACGCGCCCGAAGCGGGAGCCTTTTCCGACGGCTTGAAGACCACCGCATTGCCCGCGAGCAGCGCTGGAATGATGTGCCCGTTGGGCAGATGCGCGGGGAAATTGTACGGTCCCAACACCGCGAGCACGCCGTGCGGTTTGTGGCGCAGCGCCATCCGCCCGCCGGCTTCGGCCTCCATGCGCCGCTGGCCGGTGCGTTCCGAATAAGCCGAGACCGAAATGTCGACCTTGGCGATGACCGAAGCCACTTCGGTCTTGGCTTCCCACAACGGCTTGCCGGTCTCGCGTGCGATCAGGTCGGCAAAGGCGTCGGTCTTGGCGCGCACAACATTGGCGAAGCGGCGCAGCGTTTCGATGCGGAAGGTCACCGGCTTGGCCGCCCAATCGGCCCAGTTCGCGCGCGCCATCGCTACTTCGGCATCGACGTCGCCGATCGCGCCGCGCCACAGCTCGGCACCGGTTGCGGGTTCGTGGGAAATCAGCTCGGCGGACACGGGGGCGATTCCTAGCGGCTTGGCGGGCGCTTCGCCAGCGCTTCGCCCATCCGACGAACGGCGTCGACCTTGGCGTGGAGCGGCGCCCAGTCGTTGCGCTCGGCGATCGCCGCCCAGATTGCCTCGACCTCGTCGATCAGCATCGAGCAGGGCTCGCCCGACCAATATGGGTGCGAGCGGTCGGCGCGGGGTGCGTGGGCGGCGAGCGCGGCTCGAACGTCGCTCCATGCCTCGCCATAGCTGTCGGGAAGCACGCCGCCGAACGCATCGAAGAAGAAGCGATCGATCGGCGTCGCGGTGCCGCGCAGCACCGGCTCGATCGTCTGCACCAACTGGCGGTCGGTCGACGGGTCGCGCGGCGTCAGGCCCAGCCGCCACAGGATCGCGTCGCTGACGGCGCCCTGGTAGCGCTCGCCGAAGGTGTCGAGGATGGCGATCAGCGGCTCGGCCTCGGCGATCGCGCGTAGCGATACCGCGAGCTGCATCGCGTCCCAATGGACCGCTTCGGGTTGCCGGCCGAACGCGTACAGCCCCTGATGGTCGAAATAGGCGGCGGTAAAGGCCGGGTCCCACGTCGGATTGAATCGCCATGGCCCGTAATCGAAGCTCTCCCCCGTGACGTTGATGTTGTCCGAATTGAGCACGCCGTGAACGAACCCGGCCGCCATGTATGCGGCGGCGAGCTTTGCGGTGCGCTCCACCACCAGGTCGAGCAACCGCGCTGGCGCATCGTCGCCGGGCTGTTCGCCGTAAAGATTGCGCAGGACGTAGCCGGTGAGCTTGGTGAGGCTTTCGGCGTCGCGGAAGTAAGCAAGCCGCTGAAACATGCCGATCCGGATATGGCTGTGGCTGAGCCGAACCAGCACAGCCGAGCGAGTAGGCGACGGCTCGTCGCCGCGTTCGAGCGCTTCGCCGGTCTCGATCAGTGAAAAGCTGCGCGAGGTCGGCACGCCGAGCGCTTCGAGCATCTCGGTCGCCAGGATCTCGCGAACGCCACCCTTGAGCGTCAGCCGCCCGTCGCCGAACCGGCTGTACGGGGTCTGTCCCGAACCCTTGGTGCCGAGGTCCATCAGCCGTCCGGCACCGTCGCGCATTTGCGCGAACAGGAACCCGCGGCCGTCGCCGATGTCGGGGTTGTACACGCGGAACTGATGCCCGTGATACCGCAGCGCGAGCGGTTGCGTCAGCGTGTCGGGCAGCGGCTGGAACCGCCCGAAATGCGCGATCCATTCGTCGTCGACTAGCCCGTCTAGCCCGACTTCGGCCGCCGCGCGGTCGTTGCGGAAGCGCAGGATCGTCTCCGGGAAATCCGCGGCCGTTACCGGATCGTAAAACGCGTCGCCCAATTCGAAGATGGTGGTTTCGGGGCGATAGGCTTGCGACAGCGAGGGCATGCCGCGATATGGGTGGGCCGGACACGGGGACGCAACCATGAAGCCGTACGAAAATCGCTATTGGACGTCCGACGACGAAGTTCGGCTGCACTATCGCGACTATCCCGGTCGCGAGGACCGTCCGCCGATCCTGTGCCTGCCGGGCCTGACCCGCAACGCGCGCGATTACGAGGATTTGGCCGAACGGCTCGCCGGCGGATGGCGCGTGATCACGGTCGACTTTCGCGGCCGTGGCGAGAGCGGGCCGGCCAAGGACCCGATGTCGTACATGCCGATGACCTATGTCCGCGACATCGAGCTGTTGATCGATCAGTTGGGGTGCGAGCGAATCGTTTCGTTCGGGACCTCGCTCGGCGGCATCGTGACGATGTTGCTCGCGGCGACGCGCCCGGGCGTGCTCGCGGGCGCGCTACTCAACGATGTCGGGCCGGAAATCGAGCCGGCGGGGCTCGGCCGTATCCGTTCGTATGTGGGCAAGGCCAATACCTGGCCGACCTGGATGCACGCCGCGCGTGGGGTGCAGGAGGGCAATGCAGACGTCTACCCCAATTACGGCGTCGAGGATTGGCTCGCGATGGCGAAGCGGCTTTATCGCCTCAACAGTTCAGGCCGGATCGTGCTCGACTACGACATGAAGATCGCCGAGCCGTTCCGCGTGCCGGGCAACGAGACGGGTGCCGATCTTTGGCCAGTGTTCGACGCGCTCAAGAAGGTGCCGACGCTGATCGTGCGCGGCGGACGATCGGATGTGTTCGGGGCGGAAACGGCGAAGCGCATGCTCGCGCGGCTCGACAGAGCCGCGCTAGCGACCGTGCGGGATGTCGGCCACGCTCCGACCTTGTCCGAACCGGAAGCGGCGGCGGCGATCGATCACCTGCTCGCGACGGTCACCAAGGAACCCGTCGCCGCCTGACGCGTCTCCTTGGCGCTACCCGAGGAGGACCCGATGAGCGACGCCACCGACACTCTGATCGATCGGAAAGACACTGCCGACGCGCACACCGAGATGCCGAGTCTCAACGGCAAGCGAATCGCGATTACCGGCGGGACGACCGGCATCGGGCGCGCGATCGCGGTGCTGCTCGCGAGCGAGGGCGCCAAGGTTTTCGTATGCGGGCGCAACGCCGATCACCTGAACGACGCGCTCGAACGAATCCGCGAAGTGGGTGAGGGCGACGGCATCTCGCTCGACCTCGCCGAGCCCGACAACAGCCAGAAATTCATCGACAAGGCGCGCGAATTCCTGGGCGGACTCGACATCGCGGTGATCAACGCCGCGATTCCCGCCGACGCGCTGACCAAGATGAGCACCGAGGATCTGCGCTACGCGATTGCTACCGACTTCACCGCCTATATTTTGAGCGCGCACGCGGCGGCCGAGGCGTTCGAGGACCAGGGCGACATCGTGCTGATCGGATCGATGTCGGCGCATACGCTCACTGCGGCATCGACGGTCTACGCCGGCATGAAGGCGGGAGTAGCCGGATTCGCTGAGGCGCTGCGCAAGGAATTGGGGCCAAAGGGCATCAGGGTCGCGCTGGTCGAGCCCGGCAAGACCGGCGCCGACTTCCAATATCCGGACATCCCCGCTGAAAAACAGCGCGAGATGATCCACGCCGAAACGATGCTGCGCGCCGAGGATATCGCCGTCGGCGTGCACTTCATCCTGACGCAGCCGCGCCGGGCGGTGGTGCAGCAACTGACCATGGCGCCGCGCGAGCAGGACAAGGAATGAGCGAAGGCTTCGACGCCCTGGTCCTTCAGCCGGGCGATATCGACCTGTCGCGCGGGCCGCTCGCGGGGCGGCTCGATGCCCAGACCTATTGCCTGGGCGCGTTCAACCCCGGCATGACTCGGTTGCCCAACGACAATCTGCTGCTGATGGTGCGGATCGCCGAAGCGCTGCGCCGGCCGATCGTCGACCAGCAAATTCACGCGATTCGGTGGGACGACGGGGATTATGTGCTCGACCCCTGGCCGATCGAGCATGTCGACACTGCCGATCCGCGCAAGTTCCTGATGCGCGGCGGGGGGTGGAAGGTGATGGCGCTGACCAGCCTGTCGTGGCTGCTCCCGGTCGAGCTCGACGCCGATGGCCGTTCGGTCGTCAACATCCATTACGACCGTGCCGTGGCGCCGCGCGCGCCGTATCAATGCTATGGCGTCGAGGATGCGCGGATCAGCCGGGCTGGCGAGCGGTGGCTGATGACCACATGCTCGGTCAGCCCGGAGCGGCATTCGACCACACTCTATACCTCGAACGATGCGCGCGATTGGCAGCTCCAGGGGATCGTGCTCGATCACCAGAACAAGGACATGCTGATCTTCGAGGGGCAGATCGACGGCAAATATTGGGCGCAGACTCGTCCGCTCGGCGACCTCTATTTCGCTTATCCGCCGGGGAGCGAATGGCGCGCGGGGCCGTCGATCAACCTTGCGACTTCGCCCGATGCGCTACACTGGAAACCGTACGACAAGCCGGGCATTCGGCCGCACGCAGCGACGCTCGCCACGGCGCGGATGGGCGGCGGGACGCCGCCGGTGCTGACCGACAAGGGTTGGCTGACCCTGTGGCATGGAGTCGAGCCGTCGGGCGTGGTCGGCGTCTACCGCACCTATTGGTCGCTGCTCGACGCGAACGATCCGTCGAAGGTGGTGGGCGGCAGCCACGAGCCGCTCCTCGAGCCCGCGCCCGAGCTGACCGAGCCGTTCCGCGAGCGGATGTACCTCGACAATGTCGTGTTCACGACCGGGATCGCAGACGCGGGGGATCATTATGTCGTCGCGAGCGGCGAGGCCGATCTCGCCTGCCGGATCACGCATGTGCCGAAGGCCACGTTCGGGCTGGCTTGATCCAACACCGCCAAGCTGGGTAGGGCGGACAGGATGCCGCCGCCGTTCAACATCCTCCACATGCATTCGTCGTTCGATCTGGGCGGCAAGGAAGCGCGTGCGGTGCAGTTGATGAATGCGTTCGGCGACCGCGCGCGGCACACGATCGTGTCGGGCATGCCCGACCAGCTGTCGGCGCGAGACGCGATCGCCAAGGGCATCCAATATGAGATCGCGCAGAACCCGCCGCCGTTGACCGGGCGGCCGTCGGTGTCGAGGTTCGAGGCGATCGCCAGGTTCATGCGGCGCTTCGACCTCGTGCTCAGCTACAATTGGGGCGCGATCGACGCGGTAATGGCCAAGCGCGCCTTTCCCAAAAGCGCGCCGCCGATCGTCCATCACGAGGATGGCTTCAACGCCGACGAGGCCGAGCGGCTGAAGGCGCGGCGCACGGTCTATCGCCGGCTCGCGTTTGCTGCCGCGCACTCGGTCGTGGTCCCGTCGGTGACGCTCGAATATCTCGCGCAGCAACGCTGGAAGCTCTCGGCGCCGCAGCTCCGCCGTATCCCGAACGGCATCCCCACCGCGCTTTACGCGCGGCAGCCGGATCCGAAGGCCATCCCCGGCTTCGCCCGAAAGCCGGGCGAGATCGTGGTCGGCGCGATCGCCGGGTTGCGCGCAGTCAAGAACCTGCCGGCGCTCGTGCGGGCGGTGGGCGGCTGCTCGGCGAAGATCCGGCTGGTGATCGTCGGCGAGGGCCCCGAGCGTGCCGCGATCGAGAGCACCGCCGCCAATATGGGATTGACCGACCAGCTGGTGATGCCGGGCTTCCTGCCAGAGCCGTACCGTTATGTCGGGCTGTTCGACATCCTCGCGCTGTCGTCGCTGTCCGAGCAATTCCCGATCTCGGTCGTCGAGGGGATGGCGGCCGGGCTGCCGATCGCCGCGCCCAATGTCGGCGACATGCTCCACATGGTGTCGTACGAGAACCGCAACAGCATCGACCAGCACCGCAACGAAGTGGGATTGCGCGACGTCATCGAGTGGCTCGCGCAGAACCCCGCCGCGCGCGCCGCTTTGGGCAAGGCCAACCGCGCCAAGGCCGTTGCCGAATATGACGAGACGGTGATGATCGACGCGTATCGCGCCTTATATGAGGAAGCCAGCGGCCGCGTCGGCGCCCTAACATAAGTCGGTATTTGCTCGCGCCACGGCATCCAGGCGCTATATCGTGCGTTACTGTTCCAGGAGACCCAAGTGTTCAAAGGCCTGACGCCCATCATCTACAACGGCCGGGAGGTCTGGCCGCTGGTCGAAGGGGGAAAAGGCGTGGCCGCGACCAACCACGCGTCGGCGGGCGCCTGGGCGGCGGCGGGCGGGATCGGGACGGTCAGCGCGGTTAACGCCGACAGCTACGATCCCGAAGGCAAGATCATCCCCCAGGTCTACAAGGCGCTGACTCGGCGCCAACGGCACGAGGAACTGGTCGAATATGCGATCGAAGGCGCGGTCCAGCAGGTCAAGCGCGCGTTCGAGATCGCGGGCGGCAAGGGCGCGATCAACATCAACGTGCTGTGGGAAATGGGCGGCGCACAGCGTGTGCTGAACGGCGTGCTCGAACGCACCCGTGGGCTCGTCTCGGGGGTCACGTGCGGCGCCGGAATGCCGTACAAATTATCAGAGATCGCAGCATCCTACAACGTGAACTACCTGCCGATCGTGAGCTCCGGTCGGGCGTTTCGCGCGCTGTGGAAGCGGGCTTATTCGAAGGCGGCGGAGTGGCTCGCAGCGGTGGTCTACGAGGATCCCTGGCTCGCCGGCGGACACAACGGCCTGTCGAACGCTGAGGACCCGCTCAAGCCGCAGGACCCGTATCCGCGAGTCAAGGAATTGCGCGAGACGATGCGTGAGGGCGGCATTTCGGACGATGTGCCGATCGTGATGGCGGGCGGCGTCTGGTATCTTCGCGACTGGAACGACTGGATCGACAATCCCGAGCTCGGTGCGATCGCGTTCCAGTTCGGCACGCGCCCGCTGCTGACCAAGGAAAGCCCGATCCCCGACGCGTGGAAGGCGCGGCTGACCGAAATCGAGGAAGGCGGCGTGCTGCTTCATCGCTTCTCGCCGACCGGCTTCTATTCGTCCGCGGTGCGCAATCCGTTCCTCCGCGCGCTCGAGGCGCGGTCGGAGCGTCAGATCGCGTTTTCGACGCAGGAAGCCGGCGACCACACCTTCCAGCTCGACGTCGGCGTCAAGGGCAAGAACTTCTGGGTCACGCGCAACGACCTGCTCCGCGCGCGCGAATGGTTCGGCCACGGCCTTACCGAGGCGCTGAAGACGCCGGACAATACCTTGGTGTTCGTGACCCCGGCAGAGAAGGCCGAAATCCGCAAGGACCAGGCCGATTGCATGGGGTGTCTGTCGCAATGCCTGTTCTCGAGTTGGGCGGACAGCGAGACCAATTCGACCGGGCGCCTGGCCGACCCGCGCAGCTTCTGCATCCAGAAGACGCTCCAAGACATCGCGCACGGCGGCGACGTCGATCAGAATTTGATGTTCGCTGGGCATGGCGCGTACAATTTCAAGAAGGACCCGTTCTATTCGAACGGCTTCGTGCCGACGGTGAAGCAACTGGTCGACCGGATCCTGACCGGCGATTGACCGGGCATTGCACGTCCGACGCCATGGTTAATGGCGCGGTAAGCACGGTCGGCTAGCGTGCAACCATGAAGCGCGCGCTGGTCCTCCGTCACGTCGATCACGAAGGCATTGCTGGGTATCGCGAGCCGGTCGAGGCGGCGGAGTACGATATCCAGCGAGTCGCCGCGCATCATGCCGGTTGCGCCAAGCTCGATACCATGTCGCCCGATCTGCTCGTCGTCATGGGCGGCCCGATGGGGGTGTACGACACCGATCGCTTTCCTTGGTTGATCGACGAGATCGCGGTGATCCGGCGGCGGCTCATCGCCGATCGGCCGACGCTCGGAATATGCTTGGGAAGCCAGCTGATCGCCGCCGCGATGGGCGTCGACGTGCGCAAGGGCCCAGTGCGCGAGATCGGCTTCGCGCCGCTCGATATCACCGAAGCCGGTGCGCAAGGGCCGCTTCGCCAACTTGCCGGGGTCGATGTTCTCCATTGGCACGGCGATACGTTCGACGTGCCCGAAGGTACCGATCTGCTCGCGACGACGCCGCTTTATGCGCAGGCCTTTGCCCGCGGACGCAACGTGCTCGCGCTGCAATTTCACGCCGAGATGGGCGAGGACGACCGCTTCGAGCATTGGCTTGCCAACGACACCGCCGACATCGCCGCGGCGGGAAACACTGCCGAAGAGCTACGTGCCGATCACGACGCCAAAGGCCCGCGCGCCGTCGCCGCTGGGCGCGCGATGATCGCGGAGTGGCTCGCGGGGCTGAGCTAGATCCACCCTTCCAGCACCTGATCCGGCGGACGGTGGCCGTCGGCCCAGTGCTGGATGTTGCGAATGACTCGCTCGCCGGTCGCGGCGCGCGCTTCGTAGGTCGCCGATCCCATGTGCGGCAGCAGCACGACGTTGGGCAGCGCGAGCAGCCGCGGATCGATCGCGGGTTCGTGCTCGAACACGTCGAGCCCCGCGCCGGCGATCCGGCCGCTCTCCAGCGCTTCGATCAGCGCCGCTTCGTCGATCGCCGACCCGCGCGACGTGTTGATGATGTACGCTTGCGATTTGAGCAGGCCGAGCCGCCGCGCGTCGATGACATGCTCGGTCTGGTCGGTGTGCGGTGTGTGGATCGTTACGAAGTCCGCGCCGCTCAGCATTTCGTCGAGATCGCCATGCCAGGTCGCGCCGAGTTGAGTTTCGACACTTTCGGGCAGCCGGTGGCGATTGTGGTAATGGACTGTCAGCCCGAAGCCGCGCGCGCGCGCCGCGACCGCCTGGCCGATCCGCCCCATCCCGACGATGCCGAGCGTCT
The DNA here is from genome assembly GCF_036269755.1 of Sphingomonas sp. Classification (GTDB taxonomy): domain Bacteria; phylum Pseudomonadota; class Alphaproteobacteria; order Sphingomonadales; family Sphingomonadaceae; genus Sphingomonas. The sequence continues at coordinate 78,689 of NZ_DATBDV010000006.1, forward strand.
TGCCGCCGATGCGGTGGCCGAGCATCGCACCGGGGCTCCAGCCGCTCCACTCGCCCGACCGCGCCAATTTCTCGCCCTCGGCCAGTCGCCGCGGCACCGACAGGATCAGCGCCATGGTCATGTCGGCAGTGTCGTCGGTCAAGACCCCGGGGGTGTTGGTGACGAGGATGCCGCGCGCCCGTGTGGCTTTCAGGTCGATATGATCGACGCCGTTGCCGAAATTGGCGATCAGCTTGAGCCGGTCGCCCGCTTCCTCGATCAAATCGGCATCGATCGTGTCGGTCACCGTCGGGACGAGTACATCGGTATCCTGGATCGCGGCGAGCAACTCGTCGCGCGTCATCGGAATGTCCTCGCGGTTGAGCCGTGCCTCGAATAGCTCGGCCATGCGGTCCATCACCGCGTCGCTCAATTCGCGCGTCACGATCACTCGCGGTTTTCGTCTCGAATTGGGCATGATCGCGGCTTGGCGACGGATTTGAGGCAGGTCAACTCGGTTGATGCGGAGTGGCTGCGCGCGATAGACAGGCGACTCGATTGGTCAATGAAGGGTTTGCCATGCGGATCGGCAATATGATGATGGCGGCCGCCGCGATCGCCCTGGCGGTGCCGGCGGTGGCGGCGTTGGTCGAGAAGAAGCCGCCTTACTTTGCATCGATCCAAGCCAAGGAGGCGCGGATGCGCACCGGGCCGGGCCGCACCTACCCGATCGCATGGAAATATGTCCGCCCCGGCTTGCCGGTCCGGGTGGTCGAGAATTTCAAGGAAAAGGGCGCCGGCGCGACTTGGCGCAAGATCGAGGATCCGGGCGGCACGCAGGGTTGGATGCAGTCGAACCTGGTCAGCGATACCCGCACCGCGATGGTGATGGGCGACATCGCCGAACTGCGCGACACCCCGCGCTACGCCGGCAAGGTCAATTGGCGCGCGGCGCCCGGCGTGGTCGGGCGGGTCAGCCGGTGCGGCAATGGCTGGTGCTATCTCGACGTGATGGGCCGTGGCGGCTTCGTCGAGGTCAGCCATTTGTGGGGCGTCGAGGCGACCGAAACGTTGGAATGACGGGCGAATGATGCGGATCGAGGTCGACGACCTGTCTCGTGCCGAGGTCGTCGCGCTGGTCGAGCTCCATTTGCGCGAGGCGTTCGCGAGTTCGCCCGCATGCCACGTCTTCGCGCTCGACACGACGAAGCTGGCCGATTCCGCCGTGATGTTGTGGACCGCGTGGGAGGATGGCGAATTGCTCGCGATGGGCGCGCTCAAGCACCTCGACGCCGAGCATGGCGAGATCAAGTCGATGCGCACCGCGCCGGGTGCACTCCGCCGCGGTGTTGGCCGCGCGATGCTCGATCATTTGATAGGCGAAGCCCGCGCCCGCAACTATCGGCTACTGAGCCTCGAGACCGGCAACAACGAACCTTTCGCGCCGGCGCGTGCGCTCTACCAGCGCGCGGGTTTCGTCGAATGTGAGCCGTTTGCCGACTATACCGACGTCAGCTTCAGCCGCTATTTCACCCTCGCGCTTTGATCGTCGCCGGGATGACGTTAAACGAGCTCGACCGCCATCGCGGTGGCCTCGCCGCCGCCGATGCACAGGCTGGCAATGCCGCGCTTGCCGCCGGTCTGCTGCAGCGCCGCGATCAATGTCGTCAGGATGCGCGCGCCCGACGCGCCGATCGGGTGCCCCAATGCGGTCGCGCCGCCGTTCACGTTGACCTTGTCGTGCGCCACGCCGAGGTCGCGCATCCACGCCATCGGAACGCACGCGAACGCTTCGTTGATCTCGAACAGGTCGACATCGTCGACGCTCCATCCGGTCTTGGCCAGCAGCTTGCGCACCGCGCCGACCGGCGCCGTGGTGAATTTGGCGGGCTCCTGCGCGTGCGCGGCATGTCCGATAACGCGGGCGATCGGCTTCAACCCGCGCTCGTTGGCGGTCGATTCGCGAGTTAGCACCAGCGCCGCGGCACCGTCCGAGATCGACGACGACGAGGCGGCGGTGATCGTGCCCTCCTTGGCGAAAGCGGCCTTGAGCTGGCGGATCTTTTCGGGATCGCCGCGCGCCGGCTGCTCGTCCTGGTCGACCACCGTGTCGCCCTTGCGGCCCTTGACGGTCACGCCGACGATCTCGTCCTCGAACGCGCCGGTCTTTTGCGCCGCCAGCGCACGCGACAGCGATTCGATCGCATAGTCGTCCTGCGCCTCGCGCGTGAACTGATATTCGCGGCTGGTATCCTCGGCGAAAGTGCCCATCGAGCGCCCGGTTTCGTACGCGTCCTCGAGCCCATCGAGCATCATATGGTCGTATGCCGTGTCGTGCCCGATCCGAGCGCCGGCGCGGTGCTTCTTGAGCAGATACGGCGCGTTGGTCATGCTCTCCATCCCGCCCGCGACGATGACGTCTGCTGACCCGGCCGCAATCATGTCGCTGGCGAAGATCGCCGCCTGCATCCCGGATCCGCACACCTTGTTGACCGTCGTCGCCTCGATCGAAGTCGGCAGTCCTGCGCCGATCGCCGCCTGGCGCGCGGGGGCCTGGCCGAGCCCGGCGGGAAGCACGCAGCCCATGAAGATCTTGTCGACCTGGTCCGGCGCGACGCCCGCGCGTTCGACCGCAGCCTTGACCGCGGTCGCGCCGAGTTCGGTCGCGCTCGCGCCCGACAAGGCGCCCTGGAACGAGCCCATCGGGGTGCGGGCGTAGGATAGGATGACGACAGGGTCGGCGGTCATGATTCAAGGCTCCGGGGAATGGTCGATGGCGATCTAGGGCGGCCATGCTGCGGTTGCAAATTGCCATTGTGCACTTTGGCGATGCCTTTCCTGCATCCGTCGCCTAGGGGTCGGCGATGCAGACCCTCATCCTGATCCTCAAATGGGCCGCCTCGATCAGCGGAATGATCGCGGCTCTAATGGTTTCACTCGACTCCGGGCGCCGCGTGACGGGGTGGGGGTTCGTCATCTTCGTCGGCTCGGCCTTGTGCTGGATTGCCGGCGCGGTGCTGTCGAAGGACTTCGCGCTCGGCACGCAGAACGTCGTGCTGTTCGGGGTCGATGTGTTCGGCGTGTACCGATATCTGATCCGCAAGAAGGCCGATGGCTGACTGGATCTGGCCGGCGGCGCTGGGGCTGCTCGGCGGGATCGTCGGGAGTTTCCTCGCGACATTGGTGATCCGCTGGCCGCAGGGGCGCTCGGTCGTCGGAGGGCGGTCGGCGTGCGACGGGTGCGGTCGCACTCTCGCGGCGTGGGAACTGGTGCCGCTGCTCAACGCGGTCGCGTTGCGCGGGGTATGCGGGTCGTGCGGGACGAGCATCGACAAGCGGCACTGGCTGATGGAATTGGCGTGCACGGCGATCGGCTTTGCCAGCGGGATCGCGGCGCCGGGGCCCGTCGGCGCGGCAGGGGCGGTGTTCGGCTGGCTGCTGGTGACGCTGGCGGCGCTGGACGTCGCCGAGTTCTGGCTGCCCGACATATTGACCGGCACCTTGGCGCTTGCCGCGTTGGCGTCGATCGCAATAGCGCCACCCCTTTGGTCGGACCGACTGATCGGCGGCGCAGCTGGGTTCGCGTCATTATGGCTGATCGCGCTTGCTTATCGTCGCATCCGCGGGCGTGAAGGGCTGGGCGGGGGCGACCCAAAGCTGTTCGGTGCGATCGGGTTGTGGATCGGCTGGGCGATGCTGCCGTTCGTGCTGCTGCTCGGGTGCATGATCGGGTTGGGCGCCGTACTGGCGGCGCGATTGCGCGGCGAAAAGGTGTCGGGGAGCGATGCCATGCCGCTCGGCGCGCTGATGGCGATCGCGGCTTACCCGGTGTGGCTGGTCATGATAGCGTTCGGACCATGAAGTTGCTCCCGCTCGTCCTGCTCGCGCTTGCGGCGCCCGCGCTTGCCAAGGATAAGAAACCGCCTGCGCCGCAAGCCGCGCCGATCGTCGCGAGCGTCGACGGCTTGCCGATCGGCGCGATCCCGAAGCAGGATCTGCCCGCCAAGGGCTGCGCTGCGTTCCTGTGGACTCGCGGGCCGAGCCAGGCGCTGATCGCGATGGCGACGGCCGATCCTGCGGCAATCCGCCTGACGGTCGACGGCAAGATCCAGGATTTCGCGATGAGGGCGGAGAACGGCGTCGGCGGCTTCGGCTTCTCGCAGACCAATGAATATAGGGGCGGCGATCTGACCGCGACGCTCGACCTGACGATCTCCACCGCTGCTGATATCGCGGGCGGCGCTCGCATCACCGATTCGACGCTCCGGATCGACCGGCCGGGGCGCGACAGCGTCGTCATTCCGGTCGGGGGGCTGATCGGCTGCGCATGATGGACATGAAACAGACGCTCGCCGCGCAATGCGCTGCGTTCCAGGCCGAACTGCCGGTGTCGGCGGTGGTGCGCAAGGACCGCCTCACGCGCGCCGCCGCAATGATCCGCGACCATGCCGATGCGTTTTGCGACGCGCTGTCGGAGGATTTCGGCCACCGCAGCCGCGAACAGTCGATGGTCACCGACATCGCCGCGTCGATCTCGCCGATGAAGCATGCCATTCGGCACCTCGATCGCTGGATGCGCCCGGAGCGGCGCCCGGTGACGTTCCCGCTCGGGCTGCTCGGCGGCAAGGGCTGGATCGAATACCAGCCCAAGGGCGTGGTCGGGGTGATCGCCCCGTGGAACTTCCCGGTGCAGCTCGTGATGGCGCCGATCGCCAACATCTTCGCCGCCGGCAACCGCGCGATGGTCAAATCGAGCGAGTTCACCGCGCGCACGGCCGCGCTGTTCGAGGAAGTCTGCCCCAAATATTTCGCGAGCGACGAGCTGGCGTTCTGTTCAGGCGGACCGGAGGTCGGCAAGGCGTTCGCCGAATTGCCGTTCGATCACTTGATCTTCACCGGCGCGACCGGGATCGGCCGCCACATCCTCCATGCCGCCGCCGACAATCTCACTCCCGTGACGCTCGAACTCGGCGGCAAGTCGCCGGCCATCGTGGGCAAGGGCGCCGATATCCGCCAGGCCACCGAACGCGTGGCGCTCGGCAAGATGATGAACGCCGGCCAGATCTGCCTCGCGCCCGATTACATGCTGGTGCCGGACGATCAGGAACAGGCGGTGGTCGACGGGCTCAAGGCCGCGGTGTCGACGATGTACCCAACGCTGCTGGCGAACCCTGATTACACCTCGATCGTCAACGACCGGCACCACCAGCGGCTGCAGGACTGGCTCGAGGACGCCCGCGCCAAGGGTGCGACGATCGAGACGGTCAACCCGGCGAACGAGGATTTCGCGAGCAGCAACACGCGCAAGATGCCGCTCCACATCGTCCGCGACGCGACCGACGACATGACGGTCATGCAGGAGGAAATCTTCGGCCCGATCCTGCCGGTGCGCCGCTATGACGGAATCGACACCGCGATCGCCGAGGTCAACCGCCGCGATCGCCCGCTCGGGCTGTATTATTTCGGCGACAACGACGCCGAACGCCGCCGCGTGCTCGACCGCACGATCTCTGGCGGCGTGACGCTCAACGACGTGATCTTTCACATCACCAACGAGGAACTGCCGTTCGGCGGGATCGGTCCATCGGGGATGGGCGCGTATCACGGCGCCGACGGTTTCAAGACGTTCAGCCACGCCAAGGCGGTGTACCGCCAGCCAAAGATCAATGTCGCCAAGCTCGCGGGGATCATGCCGCCTTATGGCAAGACGACGATGGCGAGCGCGCGGCGGCAGATGAAGTAACGGCCGAGTAGCACAACTCGGCGTGGGGCCGCTCTCGGGCTCCATTGCAAAACAACGGCAGGGCGGTCGATCGGGCGCGGCCTGAGGTAGCGCCGATTGCGCAGGTGAACGGCTCGCTCTATCCCTTCGAGATCATTGAAGATTATGGGGGTGCATTCGATGTTGAGGTGGATCGTTTGGGTGGCGCTGGCTTTGCTGGCGGCGGGGCCGGCCAGTGCCGATTGGCGTCAGGCGCGCACCGCGCACTTCATCTTGTCGATCGACGACACCGAGGCGAATGCGCGCGACTTCGCAGCCAGGCTCGAACGCTTCGATGCCGGGCTGCGGCTGCTCTATGGGCTCAAGGACGATCCCGCGCAGGCGCTGCGGCCGATCAGCATTTATGCCCTTCGCGAGGCGCCCTATTTCAAAGCCTGCGGATGTCCCGGCGTGCTGGGCCTGTACACGCCACAGGCGAGCGGCTCGTTCATCCTCTCCCTTCATACGCCCGATCTCGATCGCAAGGCGAAGATCGGGCAGTGGAGTTCGCTCGTCGTGCTGCTCCACGAATATTCGCACCACTTCATGTTCTCGAACTTTCCGGTCGCCTACCCGATGTGGTTTTCGGAAGGGTTCGCCGAGTTCAACGCCAACACGTCGTTCGAGGACGACGGGTCGATGATTGTCGGTTACCCAGCCAATTATCGCGCCGACGGCCTGTCGAGCGCCTATCGCGCGTCGCTCAAGCAACTGCTCGATCCCGAACATTTCGGCTATCCCGACGACGTTTCCTTGATCTATTCGCGCGGCTGGCTGCTGACCCACATGCTGATGCTGCGGCACGATCGCGCCGGGCAGCTCAATACGTTTCTCGCCGCGATGAACCGTGGCGTCCCAAGCATCGACGCGGCGGCGCAGGCGTTCGGCGACTTGAAGAAGCTCGACACCGATCTTGACCTCTATCGCCGCGGCAAGCTCGCCGCGCCGCTGCGTATTCCGCCGGGGCCGCCGGTCGCCGTCACCGTCACGACGATGCCCAGGGGGCAGGCGGCGCTGTTGCCGCTCTATGTCCAAATCCGCGAAGTCGATAAGTCGCTTTACCTCGGTATTGCGATGGAAGCCGAAGGGATCGCCAAGCGCTATCCCGACGATGCGGTCGTGCAGTCGCAAGTGGCGGAGATGGAATACACCGCCAAGCGGCTGGACAAGGCCGACGAGGCCGCCGACCGCGCGCTTGCGCTTCAGCCCGACCTCGGGCCAGCGCTGGTGGTCAAGGGCCGTGTCGCCGTGTCGCGGGCGTCGCTCGCAAAATCGGCCGATTCGAAAGTATGGGCGGCGGCGCGGGCCTGGTATCTCAAGGCGAACCGGCTCGATCCCGACGCCGTGATGCCGCTTTACATGTACTATACGAGTTTCGTCGCGGCGAACGAGAAGCCGACGCCTGGCGCGGTCAGGGCGCTGATGCGTTCCGCCGTGTTGGCGCCCGAGAGCGGGGGTATCCGCATGGCAGTCGCATTGCAGGCGCTGGCCGATGGCGATGGGGCGACGGCAAGGCAAGCGTTGCAGTCGATCGCTTACTCGCCCCACGCCACGCGGTCGAAAAATCTGCCGCTAGAGGCACTCAAGCTGATCGATCAGGAAAAGCTGGCCGAAGCGCGGACGCTGCTCCTGCCCAAGGACAAGGATAGGGAAACGGATGGTGAATAGGGGTTGCTAGAGGCTGGCGTGTTCGATCCGATAGTCGATCGGCTTGAAGCTCCCGCCGTTCGACGCCGGCGCTGAGCAGGCCGTCAGGCCGATCACCAGGTCCATTTTCGCTTCGAACGCGATGTGGTCGCCCGCCTTGCTGGTCGGCGGCAGGACGCGGAGCCTTCCGGTTTCGCCGTCCACGGGCACGTTCATGAAGCAATTGAACGCGGTCGGGATGCGGTCGGGGGTCACGCCGTACGGTTCGAGCGCCTCCGCAAGATTGCCGAAGCATCCACGATGCGGCGGCAGATCGGGGTAGAAATGGTGGAACGTGTCGTACGAGCACGGCGTCAGCAGGAAATCGTGCCGCCCAACCGTGTCCTCCACGATCTCCAGCATCGGCCGCGAGCGGTTGGAGTAGAGGACGTGCCCCGTCGTCAGCGCGATCGTCTCGGCATAGTCGAGCGTGCGCCCGGACGAGATGACTTCGTCCACATCTTCCGCATTGTAGGCGAGCAGATCGGCGACCTGCATCCCGCGCGGGTCGATCACCGTCAGCTTTTGACCCTGTGCCAGCCGAAACGCGGTGCCGCTGCGCTTGGGGATCGTGACGGTCTCGCTCTCGGCCTCGCTCACTCGGCGTCGCCGGCGTAGCGGAACGGGCAGCCCCAATCGGCCCCGACCGCGCGCCCCGAATATTGCCGCGCCTCGCTGACCTCGCCGTGGCGCGCGAGCATCGGGTTGCGCGACCCCGCCAGCGCCTCGTCGCGAGTCAGGATCTTCTCGCGCATCGCTTCGTACTTGCCCGCCGCGCGCAGGCGCTCGAACTGGTGGTGGAGGTTGAAGATCACCGCCGGACGCTCGAACCGCCGCGCCGGGCGGCTGGCATTGGGGTGCAGCCCGACGAGGAAGAATGCCTCACCGCCAAAGCTCAACGAGAAATGCGGGCTGTCAGGATCGGGACTCACGCTCGCGTCGTACGACTGGCCGCGCCAAACATCCTTGTCGCTCAGCGATTGCACGCGCTCCCACAAGGCGCGCTCGAACGCCGCCTCGTCGAGGTCGGTCGGACCGTCGAACACCGCGGCGAAGCTGCGAAAGCTGGTGTCGTCGTCGGCGCGGCGCTGCGCGAAGTGAAGCAGCGCGTCGTGGATGCGCAAATCGTCCCACGCGCTGTCGATGCGGTCGCACGCCAAGACCTCCAGCGTGCCGCGCGCCATTGCCGACTTGGCACCGACGCATGGGAAGGCGGAATCGTCGACATGCGAGAACAGCAGCGACTTGAGTTCGTCCTGCGCGTGATGCGTCCAATGATACATGGGGTTAGAGCGTTTCGAGGTCGGATCGTTTCATACCCGTTCTACGTTTGAGCCGTTCTTCGAGTTCCTTGCCGCAGGGAGAATCGGGTTGACGCAGATCAATACTGGCCGGGAGTTGCTGGAAGCGGCGTTGCAGGATTTGAACGCCGGGGCCGAAGCACTGGCGAGCCGGCTGCCGGCGATTGCGGGTCATCTCACCGACGATTCATTACGCGCCGCGTTCGACGATCTGGTCGATCGGGCGCGGCAGGACGTAGACCGGTTGCGCGACACCGGGATGGCGGCCGGCGGGCCTGAGAATTTGTGGATGGCGGGGGTTCTCGATGACGCGGAGCGAGATACGCAAGCGACCGCGCCGGGCGGGCTGCTCGACACCGCCTTGATCGGCGCGATCCGCAAAGGGCTGGCGAGCACGATCGTATCGCACGATACCGCGCTGGCGCTCGCTCGGACGACCGGCGAGCAGCAGGCAGAGGCGGCGGTTGGCGACTGCCGGGACGCCGCGGTGCGGATCGACCATGACCTCGCAGGCCATCTGGCGAGGATCGCGGGCGATCTAGGGTAGCTGCGCCTTCGGAAACCCCGACCAGACCTCGTCATAATCCTCGTCGAGCGCGCTCGTTTCGAGTGCATAGTCGGTGCAGTGGAAGACCCAGCGGCTCTCGATCATGAAGGCCATCGTGCCGTCGATCTTGTGTGGCTTGAGCTCGGCCTCGCTCGCGCCCTTCCAGCTCGCGACGTCGGGGCCGTGGCCGCTCATCTGGTTGTGCAGGCTCATCGCGCCGGGGCGGAAACCGTCCGCCTTCGCATCATAGGCGCCGTAGAGCAGCCCCATGCACTCGCTCATCGTGTTGCGGTGGAACCAGGGCGGGCGGAACGTGTCCTCGGCGACCATCCAGCGCGGCGGGAAGATTACGAAATCGGCGTTGGCGGTGCCGGGCACGTCGCTGGGCGAGGTCAGCACGGTGAAGATCGACGGATCGGGATGGTCGAAACTGATGCTGCCGATCGTGTTGAAGCGCGTGAGGTCGTAGCGATAGGGCGCGTAATTGCCGTGCCACGCGACGACGTCGAGCGGACTACGTCCTAGATTGGTGGTCCATAGCGATCCTTCGAACTTCTGGACGAGCTCGTAATCCCCCTCGACATCCTCGAACCACGCGACCGGGCTCTCGAAATCGCGCGGGTTGGCGAGGCCGTTCGACCCGATCGGGCCTAGATCGGGCAAGCGGAACGGCTGGCCGTGATTCTCCGCGACGTAACCGCGCGCCGGGCCGTCGGGCAGCGACACGCGAAAGCGCACGCCGCGTGGGATCACCGCGACCTGGCCGGGCGCAATGTCGATCTTGCCGAGTTCGGTGAACAGCGCGAGCGCGCCTTGCTCGGGAAGGATCAGCATCTCGCCATCGGCGCTCGCGAAAACGCGATCGGTCATGTCGCGGGTCGCCGAATAGACGTGCATCGCGACGCCCGCCTGCGTGCGCGGGCCGTCGCCGGCGACGACCATCGTCGTCAGGCTGTCGAGCCAGTCGGCATCGGGCGCATCGGTCAGCGGCTGCCAGCGCAGCCGGTTGGGGGCGAGCGGCTTTTTCGAGAGCCCGGGAGCGAAGCGCTCGGAGTCTCTGTAACGGGTGAACGCCGGGTGCGAGGCGGAAGGCCGAAGCCGGTACATCCACGTCCGCCGGTTGTCGTGCCGCGGCGCGGTGAACGCGGTGCCGCTGAGTTGTTCGGTGTAGAGCCCGAACGGGGGCTTTTGCGGCGAGTTGCGGCCGACGGGGAGCGCGCCGGGCACGGCCTCGGTGGCGAAGTGGTTGCCGAAGCCGGTCATGTATCCACTGCCGTCATGCTGAACTTGTTTCAGCATCCATTTCTCCAATCACGCAGGTGCCGCTGGTGGCACGATGGACCCTGAAACGAGTTCAGGATGACGCTTCTCAAGGGGGCTGGCGTTTACGCCTCGACCTTGCCCGGCACGACACCACGCTTGATCTGATCCAATTCGATCGACTCGAACAACGCCTTGAAATTGCCCTCGCCGAACCCCTCATTGCCCTTGCGCTGGATGATCTCGAAAAAGATCGGCCCAACCATGTTCTCGGTGAAGATCTGCAGCAGCAGCCCGCCGCCGGTCTCCGGCGCGCCGTCGATCAGGATATCGCGCTTGCGCATTTCCTCGACGTCGTGGTTGTGCCCGGGCAAGCGCTTGTCGATCAGGTCGAAATAGGTCTGCGGCGTGGTCTGGAAACGGATGCCGTTGGCGCGGAGCTGATCGACGGTCAAGAAGATGTCGTCGGTAGCGAGCGCAAGGTGCTGGATGCCTTCGCCCTTATAATCCTTGATGAATTCCTCGATCTGGGAATGCTCGTCCTGGCTTTCGTTCAGAGGGATACGGATCTTGTCGTCGGGCGCGGTCATCGCCTTGGAGAACAGCCCGGTGGACTGCCCCTCAATGTCGAAATAGCGGATCTGGCGGAAGTTGAAGATGCGCTCGTAATAGTTCGCCCAATAATCCATCCGCCCGCGCTGGAGGTTGTGCGTCAGGTGATCGAGCGTGTGGAGACCGACCGAATGATCGTCCGCGCTCTTGCCGGTCGGGATGAAATCGGTCCCCCACACGTCGTCATGCTTGTCGACGAGATAGAGGTTGGCGCCGCCGATTCCCTCGATCGCCGGGATGTCGAGCTCGCCGGGACCGTTCTCGCCCTTGACCGCGACCGCGCCGCGCTCGACCGCTAGATCGAGCGCCTTGTTTCCGTTCTCGACGCGGAACGCCATCGCATTGGCGCTTGGGCCGTGAACTTGGCGGAAGCCCGCGACCTGGCCGGCCTCGTCCATGTTGAGCAGGAAGTTGATGTCGCCCTGCGCGTAGTGCCGCACGTTCTTCGACTTGTGCGTGCCGACATGGGTGAACCCCATCTTTTCGAACAGGTCGGCCATCGCGTCGGGCTCGGGCGAGGTGAACTCGACGAACGCGAAGCCGTCGAGGCCCATCGGATTGTCGCTGCTGTCAGTCATCGCAAGGGCCCTCCAGAGGCGCTATTTGGTTTCAGATGAAACTATATCGGGTTCAATCCGGCACGTCAAAGGCTGAACCACCGGCAACCCGAACTTGTTTCGGCGGGCGTCTCCCCGCACAGTGACATGCGTGACTCAGCTCAAGCTCGACACCTTCCTGCCTTATCGCCTGTCGGTGGTGTCGAACAGAGTGTCGGCAGCGATTGCGACGGCCTATGTCCGGCTGTTCGCGCTCAAGATCCCCGAGTGGCGGTTGATCGCGGTTATTGCGGAGGGGCGCGCAATCACGCAGCAAGCGCTCGGTGTGGCGACGCGGATGGACAAGGTGACGGTGAGCCGCGCGGCGCAGGCGCTGGTCGAACGCGGGCTGGTCGCGCGCCAGCCAAACGCCGGGGACAAGCGCTCGCATCTGCTGGCGCTGACCGAAACCGGGCGCGCCCTCTACGACCAGGTAGCGCCCAAGGCGCTCGAGCTCGAAGCCGCGATCTTCGAGCAGCTCGATCCCGCCGAACGCATCGCGCTGTCGGCGATGCTCGACCGTATCGAAGCCGCCGCCGCCGCGGTCGCGCCCGAGAGCGAGGGGAGTCGCTGAGTGAACCGATCGCGGCGCAACGCGTTGGCACCGTCAAGAGGGGGCGGAAAAGCGCTCCCCGCAAAAGGGGCCGGCGTGCCACGGATCGTTTCAAACTGCTGTTATGTCGTGGCGCTCGGCGCGTTGCTGCCGGGGATGCTGCTCGCGCAGACGGCGCCGTCGAGCCAATCGACCGTCAAGCAGCAAGGCGTACCGGTTCCGGTCCCGACACCGACCAGCGATCCCGAAGGCAACAAGCCGATCGTCCCCGACAAGGACTTCAACGCGGCGCTGCCCAAGCTTTCGGACGATATCAACGCCCCGCTCGAGCCGATTCCGCAGGACGCGCCGTTCACCCCGCAGACCGCGGACAAGGCGCCGCCGAGCACCGTACCGCCCGTGGCGCCTGCCCCCGAGACTGCGCCGGGCACGTTGCCGCCGCCGCCCGAGCCGCCGGCCGAACTCGCGCAGCCGTTGGCGCCCCTGGGGAGCTTCAGCACCGTACCGGTGGTCGACGTCGCTGCCACGAGCACCGCCAAGAGCGTGCAGGTCCGCTACGATGTAGTCGTCAACGGTCTCGACAAGCTTGGTCTGGAAAGCCAGTTCCACACCTTCTCCGCGCTCAAGAAGGGCGGTGGCAAGGCGGCGAACGTGCCGATGGTGACGGCGCGCGCGCGCGAGGATGAGGCGCTCGCGGTGCGGCTGATGAAATCGCACGGCTATTACGACGCCAGCGCCGTGTCCGTGATCGAGACGATCCCCGGCGACGCGACACGCATACGCGCGGTGATCAACGCGGTGCCGGGCAACCTCTACAAGTTCGGGACGGTGACGGTGGATTCCGGGCCGGTCGTGCCCCCCGACCTGATCACCAGCAACCTCGCGCTCAAGCCGGGCGATCCGATCGAGGCCGACCGCGTGCAAGGGGCGGAGGCCAATGTCAGCCTCAAGCTCGGCCAGACCGGCTATCCCTTTGCACGGATCGGCACGCGCGACATATTGCTCGACGAGCAGACCTTCCTCGGTGACTATACGCTGCCGGTCGACACCGGGCCGCGGTCGAGCTTCGGCGACATCACTACCACCGGCCGTCTCGCGTTCGGTGCCGACCACATCCGCATCCTGCGCCGCTTCAAGCCTGGGCAAATCTACGACAGCCGCGGGACCGACGATTTGCGCAAGGCGCTGGTCGCGACCGGTCTGTTCTCGACCGTCGCGGTCGAGCCGGTCGACACGGGCAAGGACGCAGCCGATGGCACACGGATCGTCGACGTCGCGGTGACTCAACGCGTCGGCAAGACTCGATCGATTGCCGCGACCGCGGGGTACAGCACCGGGGAGGGTCTTCGCGCCGAGGGTACGTACACTGCGCGCAACGCCTTTCCGCCCGAAGGCGCGCTGATCGTCAACCTCGTCGGCGGCACGCAGGAACAGAGCGGCGCGGTTTCCTTCCGCCGCTCGAATTGGGGCCATCGCGACCGCACCTTGAGCTTCTCGCTCTCGGCCGGACGGCAGGATTACGACGCCTTCAACGCGGTTTCGACGTCGTTGACCGGGCGCGTGTCGTACGATTCGACCCCGATCTGGCAGAAGAAATTCACCTATTATTACGGCTTCGAGCTGACCGGCTCGAACGAGGACGTCTACGACTTCCCCGCGGGCAAGCGGAAGCGGGGCACCTATTTCATCGCCGCCCTGCCGCTGATGGCGGCGTTCGATACCTCGGACGACCTACTCAACCCGACCAAGGGCTATCGCTTTAAGCTGTTGTTCAGCCCCGAAACCTCGGTGCGCGGCGCGGCGCGCCCGTATGTGCGCACCCTTGCGGAGGCGAGCGCTTACTATCCGATCAGTAGCAGCCTGGTGATCGCCGGCCGCGTGCGCGCCGGCTCGATCCTCGGCATCGCGCGCGACGAATTGCCGCCCTCGCGGCGGTATTATGGCGGCGGCGGCGGGTCGGTGCGCGGCTATGGTTACCAGCGGCTCGGGCCGTTCGATCCCAATGGCGATCCGGTGGGCGGGCGATCGTTGAACGAGTTCGCACTCGAGGCGCGCTACCGCTTCGGCAATTTCGGCATCGTGCCGTTCGTCGACGGCGGCAATTCGTACGAATCGAGCATGCCCAAGTTCAATAACTGGCGGCTCGGGGCTGGCATCGGCGGGCGCTTCTACACCAATTTCGGCCCGGTCCGGATCGACGTCGCAACCCCGCTCAACCGCCGCAAGGGTGACAGCCGAATCGCGCTCTACATCTCCATCGGGCAAGCCTTTTGATGGCGGAGGCCGCACCCGCCCCCGACGAAGGCTCGACGGTGGTCGTCGTGCGCCGGCCGCTGTGGCAGCGCATCGTGCGCTGGCTAGCGGCGATCGTCGCCGGCATCGCCGCGTTGCTGGTGATCGTCTATATCGGGCTCGACACCGCGCCGGGGCACCGCTTCATCGTCTCGCGGCTCGCCGGCTACACCACCGAAACCGGGCTCAACATCAAGGTCGGGCGGATTCGCGGGTCGATCTACGGCAAGATGGAGCTGCGCGACTTGCGCGTCGCCGATCCCAATGGCGTGTTCCTGACCGCGCCGGTGGCGACGATCGACTGGAATCCGTTCCAGTTCCTGTGGAACCATATCGACGTCGATTCGATGGACGCGCCGCTCGTCACGATGACTCGGTCGCCGTCGCTCAAGCCCGGTGATCCCAACGCGCCGATCCTGCCCGATATCGACATCGACATCGGCAGCCTGAAGGTCGACCGGCTGGTACTGGCGAAGGGGGTCACCGGCCAGCAGCACATCGTGAGGCTCGACGGGTCGGCGCACATTGCGAGTGGGCGTGCGCAACTCGTCGCAAATGCCGATGCGATCCGCGCGCCGGGGATTGCAGGCGGCGACAAGCTTCGGCTGCTGCTCGATGCGCGGCCCGCCGACAACAAGCTCGCGATCAAGGTCTCGCTCGACGCGCCCGCCGATGGGATCACCGCGAGCCTGACCGGGATCAAGGCGCCGATGACCGTCCGGGTCGGCGGCACGGGCGACTGGAAAGCGTGGCGCGGCAAGGGGCAAGCGACGGTCGGCGGACAATCGCTGGCCGATCTCGATCTGGCGGCCGCGAACGGTACCTTCCGGATACGCGGGCTGACGCACCCGGGGCTGTACATGGCCGGCCCGGTCGAGCGGCTGACCGCGGGCGGGATGATGGTCGACATCATCTCGACGCTCGACAAGCGCAAGGCGACCACGCGGATGACGCTGACGTCGAGCGCGCTCGCGGTGACCGCGAACGGCCTGGTCGATTTGGGCGAGAACAAGTTCGGCAATTTCAGCGTCGATGCCCAGCTCCTCACCCCCGGTGCGATCCTGCCCAATCTGTCGGGCAAGGACGTGGCGGCGCATCTCACGCTCGACGGGCCGTTCGCGACGCCGACGGTCGGCTACAGCATCAACGCCGCCGCGATTGCGTTCGGCGGGACCGGGGTCGAGGGGCTGAGCGCATCGGGCAAGGCAACGGTCGATACCGACCATGTGCTGGTTCCGGTCAATGCGCGTGCGCGGCGCGTGACGGGGCTCAGCGCGATGGCGGGCGGGCTGCTCAACAATGTCAGCGCGACGGGCGACTTCGCGTACTCGAACGGCAAATTGCTGTCGGACAACCTCAAGATCCGCTCCGACCGGATCGACGCCACCGCGATCGTCGTCGCCGACCTGCCGAGCGGGCATTACACCGGCGCGCTGAAGGGACGAGTCAACAATTACCTGATCGACGGGATCGGCATCGTCGACCTGACCACCAATGCCAAGCTCGTATCGGTGCCGTCGGGCGGGTTCGGCATTACCGGCCACGTCGTCGCGCGGACCAAGCGAATCTTCAATAGCGGGGCCGAAGGATTCCTCGGCGGCAACGCGATCGTGTCGAGCGACGTGGGCTACGACACCAAGGGCGTCATCACCTTCAACAACGTCAAGTTGAGCGCACCGCAATTCACGCTCTATCGCGGATCGGGGCGTTACTCGCCCGACGGCGCGCTGGCGTTTGCGGGCGATGGCTATTCGAAGACCTACGGACCGATCAACGCTCGCGTCACCGGCAGCGCGGCCGCGCCGGTGATCGTCATCCATGCGCCGCGCCCGGGCGTCGGCGTCGGACTCACCGGGCTCGAAGCGACGATCCGCGGCAAGGGCGACGGCTATGCGGTGGTCGCCAAGGGCAACACCAACTACGGCCCGTTCGGCGCCAACGTTTTCCTGCGCACCGGCAAGACGCTGACGATCGAGGTGCAAAAGGGCAGTCAGTTCGCGGGGATCGACCTGCTCGGCACGCTTCGTCAGACCCCCGCCGGGCCGTTTGCCGGCAAGCTGCAATTCGCCGGGTCGGGCGTCACCGGCGTGGCGACGCTCGCGGCGCAGGGCAACGTCCAGCGCGCCGACTTCGACGCGCATGCGTACAATGCGCACATTCCCGGCGCGGTCGACTTCACCATCGGCCGCGCGCTCGGGAGCGGCACGATCATCCTCTATCCCAGCGCGCCGCGCGTGCTCGCGGATATTCAGCTCGCCAATCTGCGCTACGGCGACACCGTCCTGTCGGCGGCGCGCGCCAAGATCGATTACGCCAACCAGGCCGGAACGGTGCAGGCGTATGTCAACGGCTCGAGCGGCGTCCCGTTCAACATGGGGCTCAGCGCCAAGCTCGAACCCAAACTTTGGCTGGTCGCAGTGCAGGGCAAGGCCAACGGCATCGCGTTCCGCACGCCACGCGCGGCGCGGATCGACCCGACGAACGGCGAGTACCGGCTGGAGCCGACCCAGATCGTGTTCGACAAGGGCAGCGCACGGATCGCGGGCAGCTATGGCAAGGGCGTCAGCCTTCAGGCGCGGCTCGACAAGCTCGACCTGTCGGTCGCCAACGCGCTGATGCCTGGGCTCAACATCGACGGCGCTGCGACCGGCAGCTTCGACTACGCCCAGCCCGCCGGCGCCGCCGTTCCCAATATCGACACGCGGCTGACAATCACCGGCTTCACCCGGTCGAGCGCGGAGATCGTGTCGCAACCGGTCGACGTCGTGTTCCTCGGCCGCTTGACCGCCGCGGGTGGCGATGCGCGCGCGCTGATCAAGCGGGGCGCGACCACGATCGGGCGGATGCAAGCCACGCTAGCGCCGCTTGGCGGAGGCGCCAGCTGGTCCGAGCGGCTGATGAACGCGCCGCTGTCGGGGGGCATCCGCTATAACGGCCCCGCCGGCGTGCTGTTCTCGCTGAGCGGGCTTGGCGGGCAGTCGGCCGCGGGCGGAATCGCCGTCGCCGCAGATTTCTCGGGCCGGCTCGGCGCGCCGCAACTGAACGGCATCCTTCGCGCCGACGACCTGACCTATATCAACTCGACCTATGGCACCAAGCTGACCAACATGAAGCTTGCCGGGCGATTCACCAACGATCGGCTCGACATCACCCAGCTACAGGCGACCGCGGGCAAGGGCACGGTGACCGCGCATGGTTCGATCGGGCTGGCGGCGGACAGCGGATTCCCGATCACGCTCGAGGCGCAGTTGCAGAACGCGACGCTCGCCGACAGCGACTCGCTCGCCGGCACCGCGACCGGCACGATCAGCGTCACCAATGGCAAAAGCGGCGGGCTGATCAAGGGCGACCTCACCATTCCCCAAGCGCGCTACGAGGTCGTCTATCAAGGCCAGTCCGAAGTGCCCGAACTGACTGGCGTCCGCCGCAAGTCCGACTCGCCGAGCTCGCACACGCCGCCCCCGCCGCCGAGCAACTTCAAGCTCGATCTGCGAATCCACGCCGAAAACCAGATATTCGTCAGCGGGATGGGACTCGAATCCGAATGGCGCCTCAACATGCGCGTCGGCGGCACCACGGCGGCGCCGATCGTCTCGGGCCTCGCCGAGGTCGTGCGCGGCACCTACAGCTTCGCGGGCAAGCGCTTCGACCTGGATCGCGGTACGGTTCGCTTCGCCGGCGGACCGCTCAGCGACCCCGAGCTCGACATTTCGGCCTCGACCACGACCAACGGCATCACCGCGGTGATTAACATCACCGGCACCGGTCAGCGCCCGTCGATCGCCTTCACCTCTTCGCCGACGCTCCCGCAGGACGAGGTGCTGAGCCGGTTGCTGTTCGGGACCAATCCGGAGAATTTGTCGGCGATCGAGGCGCTCCAGCTCGCGTCGGCGCTCAACTCGCTGCGCGGTGGGGGCGGGGGGCTCAACCCGCTCGGCAAGCTGCGCGGCGCAGTGGGCATCGACCGCCTGCGTATCCTCGGCGCCGACGACGCGACCGGCCGCGGCACCGCGCTCGCGGCGGGCAAGTACATCACGCGCAACATCTATATCGAGATCATCACCGACGCGCGCGGCTTCACCGCTACCCAGCTCGAAATCGCGCTGACCAAGAGCCTCAGCATCCTTTCCCAGACCGGATCGTTCGGCGGGTCGAGCGCGAGCGTGCAGTACAAGAAGACATTCTAACTGACATCAGTGTAAGTTGCCTTGCGCTTCGCAATCGAATATTCGGTACGGTGAGCGAGGAGAGCTGCATGGAACATGTCGACGTCCTGGTGGTGGGCGCGGGAATTTCGGGGATCGGCGCGGGGTATCACCTGCAGACGATGTGCCCCGATCGCAGCTACGCGATCCTCGAAGGTCGCGGGCAGCTCGGCGGGACGTGGGACTTGTTCCGCTATCCCGGTATCCGCTCGGATTCGGACATGTATACGCTCGGCTATTCGTTCCGGCCGTGGACCGAGGCCAAGGCGATCGCCGACGGCCCCAACATCCTGAGCTACCTCCAGCGCACGGCGTCCGATTACGGCATCGACAAGAAAATTCGCTTCAACCACCACGTCAAGCGCGCCGCATGGTCCACCGACGACGCGCGCTGGACGGTGGAGGCGGAGAGCCCCGACGGGCGGGTGACGATGACCTGCAATTTCCTCTTCATGTGCTCGGGCTATTACAATTACGCTCAAGGGCATTCGCCCCAATTCGCGGGGACGGATAATTTCGCCGGGCGGATCGTGCACCCGCAATTCTGGCCGAGCGACCTCGACTACAAGAACAAGAATGTCGTCGTGATCGGCAGCGGCGCGACCGCGGTGACTTTGGTGCCCGCGATGGCGCCCGACACCAAGCACATCACGATGCTTCAGCGATCGCCGACCTATATCGTCGCGCGTCCGGCGGAGGATGCGCTGGCCAACTGGCTGCGCGCCAAGCTGCCGTCGAAGCTTGCTTACGGCATCACGCGCTGGCGCAACGTCCTGCTTGGCATGCTGTTCTTCCGAATGGCGCGCAAGAAGCCCGAAAAAACCAAGGAGCGCTTGCTCGGTATGGTCCGCGAGGAGTTGCCGAACCACGATATCGAGACGCACTTCACCCCGCGCTACAACCCGTGGGACCAAAGGCTTTGCCTGGTGCCCGACGGCGACCTGTTCGCGTCGATCCGCGACGGCAAGGCGGAGGTCGTCACCGACACCGTCGACCGCTTCGTGCCTGAGGGGATCAAGCTCGCCTCGGGCAAGACGCTCCCCGCCGACATCGTCGTCACCGCGACGGGGCTCGAATTGCAGCTGTTGAGCGACGTCGAGTTCACGGTCGACGGCAAGCGCCAGGACCTGTCGAAGACCACCAATTACAAGGGCATGATGTATTCGGGCATCCCCAACATGGCGTCGTCGTTCGGTTATACCAACGCGTCGTGGACGCTGAAGGCCGATCTGACCTGCGCCTATGTCTGCCGGCTGCTCAACATGATGAGGAAACGTGGGCTGCGGCAGGCGACCCCCACCCCGTCGAGCGCGGTGGGCGAGGAGCCGTTCCTCGACTTCACCTCGGGCTATGTCGTTCGCGCGATGGAGAAGTTCCCCAAACAGGGCGGACGCACGCCGTGGAAGGTCCACCAGAACTACGCCAAGGATTTGCTCGCGCTCAAATTCGGGTCGGTCGACGACGAGATGGTGTTCTCGAACCCGGTGCCGAAGCGGGTGAGGGAAGCAGCTTAGGGCTGCCCCTTCCTTATCGCCTCCCCGGCGAAAGCCGGGGCCCAGGTGGAGAGGTAGAAATGGCAGGGCGCAACGTTAGACAATGAAGCGACCGCAACTGGACCCCGGCTTTCGCCGGGGAGGCGTTCAGGTGAACACGCGCCTATTGCTGTCTCAACAACGTCACCCGCGCCTTCCCGTACACCTTGTCGGCATCCACCGCGAACCCGGCGACCTCGACCGCCTCGTTGCGCTGAGTCTCGATGCTGACCCAGGTCGCCGGCCCGATCCACCCCAGCCGCGCCAGCCGGTCGAGCGCCACCGCGCCCGCGCCGCTGCCATAAGGCGGGTCCATCATCACGAGGTCGAGCGGCGCGGCGACGGGCCCGAGCGCCATCACCGATTGCGCGCGGACATCCGCCGTGGCGCCGAGCTTCGCGATGTTGGCGCGCAATGCGTCGAGCGCCGCCTTGTCCTGCTCGACGAATACGCAAGCGCCCGCGCCACGCGACAGTGCCTCGAGCCCGAGCGCGCCCGATCCCGCGAACAGGTCGGCGACCGCGAGGCCGTCGAAGCTCCCCACCCGGCTGACCAGCATCGAGAACAACGCCTCGCGCGTGCGGTCCGCCGTGGGCCGAGTGGCGTCACCCTTCGGCGCGACCAATTGCCGTCCGCGCCACTGCCCGGCGATGATCCGCATTACGGACGCTTGCGCGGCGGCCGGCCGCTCGGCTTGCCGCGCCCACCGGCGGGACCGCGCGCGGGGCCGGACGGGCCGGAAGGGGTGTCGCGCCCGCTCGCCTCGCGATGAGTCCGCGCCCGATCCGAACGCGTCCCGCTCGACCGAGTGGCGAGCGTGCCGTCGGCGCGCTGGCGGGGGGGCTTGGCGGGTTTGCCGGGGCGGGCGGTTTTTCTACCTTCTCCCTCCCGCCTTGCGGGAGCGTCAGGCCGATCCCGCCCCGCGCGATCTAAAGACAGCCGGGGGCTGTCTTTACCCGGCGCTGGTCGGGGAGAGGGCGAGCGTTGGCGGGGGCTCGATGCCCCCGGCGGCGCTTTTGATCGATAGCGCCGAGTCTTTTGCGCCGCAGACGCGGGGCGCCCCTCTCCCTTACCCTCTCTCGCAAGGGAAGAGGGAGAAGAGCTTTGCCGCGCCGGTTGCGGCAGATCCTTGCGCGTCGGATTGGCCCGGAACGACTCCACGTCGTGCGCCCGCACCTCGCCGACCGCACCGACCGGCAGATCGCCCAGCACGAACGGCCCGTAGCGCGTGCGGATCAGGCGGCTGACCTTGAGCCCGAGATGTTCGAGCACGCGCCGCACCTCGCGGTTCTTGCCCTCGGTCAGCACCAGCTCGATCCACACGTTTGCGCCGGTTCGCCGCTCCAGATTGGCGTCGATCGAGCCGTAGCGAACGCCCTCGATCTCGACGCCTTCGATCAACTCTTCGAGCTGCGCCTGCGTCACGTTGCCATAGGCGCGGGCGCGATACGCGCGCTCGACCCCGGTCGCGGGCAGCTCCAATTGCCGCTTCAGTCCGCCGTCGGTGGTGAGCAGCAGCAGCCCCTCGGTGTTCAAGTCCAGCCGCCCGACCGGGACCACGCGCGGCAGCGTCTTGGACAAGCGGTCGTAGATCGTCGGCCGCCCGCCGGGATCGCGCTCGGTCACCAGCAAGCCCGTCGGCTTGTGATAGATGAACAACCGCGCCGCGCTCGCCGCCTTGACCGGGTTGCCGTCGACCGTCACGCCGTCGAGCGACGCCAGCAAGGTCGCCGGCGTGTCGATCGCGACTCCGTTCAGAGCGACTCGCCCTTCGGCGATCATCCGCTCGACCTCGCGCCGCGACGCCACGCCGGCGCGCGCCAACAATTTTGCGATTCGTTGCTCGCCGGAATTTGCCGGTGCGGTCTTGGGTGAGGGCATGGTCGCGCCAATATACCGTTTTGTCCGGAGCGAACCTAAAATTTGCGGCCAGACTCGTTGCCGAGCGTTAAGCGACGGATGCGTAACGACGCGACGGCGAAATGATCGCCGGGTGAGCGAACGGAAAACGACGATGGTATTTGGGCGCAAGAAGAGAATGATCTCGCGGCTCCTCATCGTCGAGGACGAGCCGCTGGTCGCGTTCGACAACGAATATTCGCTGACCGAGGAAGGGTTCGAGGTGGTGGCCACGGTCGATCGTCTCGCCGACGCGGTCGCGGTGCTCGACGCCGATCCCGAAATTCACCTCATCCTCGCCGACGTTAACCTGCCCGACGGCAGCGGCGTGGAGCTCGCGCGCCACGCCCATGCGCGCGGCGTCGCGGTGATCTTTTGCACCGGCGATTGCCCCGAAGGCGGCCGGGCATTCGCGCATGGCTGCCTCGCCAAGCCGTATCGTCCGGCCGACCTGATCGCCGCGATCGCCGCAGTCGATGGCCATCTCCAGGGCCGCCCCCGTCCACGCCGCCTGCCGCGCGGCTTCTCGCTGTTCGACCAGCCGGTCGCTGCCTGACGCTTGCGGCCTTGGCCCGGCTGCGGCTATTCGCGCGGCATGACCGACGTCCTCAGCAAAGCCGCCCCGTCCTCGTACCGCGTCCACGGCGCCACCGGCGAGTGGGAGGTCATCGTCGGGCTCGAAGTCCACGCCCAGGTCACCTCGAACGCCAAATTGTTCTCCGGCGCGGCGACCGCGTTCGGCGCGGAGCCGAACACGCAGGTCAGCCTCGTCGATGCCGCGATGCCCGGCATGCTCCCGGTGCCCAACCGCGAGTGCATCCGCCAGGCGGTGCGCACCGGGATGGCGATCGACGCGGCGATCAACAAATGGTCGCGGTTCGATCGCAAGAATTACTTCTACGCCGATCTGCCGCAGGGCTATCAGATCAGCCAGCTCTACCATCCCCTGGTCGGCGAAGGCGCGGTCGAAATCGAACTGGAGGGCGAAGCTAGCCCGACCAAGACGATCGGGGTCGAGCGAATCCATGTCGAGCAGGATGCGGGGAAGCTGATGCACGACCAGCACCCGACCCGCAGCTACGTCGACCTCAACCGCTCGGGCGTCGCGCTGATGGAGATCGTCAGCCGCCCCGACATGCGCTCGCCCGCCGAGGCCGGGGCCTATCTGCGCAAGCTCCGCGCGGTCCTGCGCTACGTCGGCAGCTGCGACGGCAACATGGAGGAAGGCTCGATGCGCGCCGACGTTAACGTCAGCGTGCGGCGGCTCGGCGACGATTTCGGGACTCGGACCGAGACCAAGAACGTCAATTCGGTGCGCTTCGTGATGGCCGCGATCGAGCATGAGGCGTCGCGCCAGGTCGACCTGCTCGAAGCCGGCGGCAAGATCGTCCAGGAAACTCGGCTGTTCGACCCCGACACCGGCACCACGCGGTCGATGCGCTCGAAGGAAGACGCGCACGATTACCGTTACTTCCCGGACCCGGATCTGCTCCCGCTCGAGCTCGACGACGCGTTCCTCGACGAATGCCGCGCGAGCTTGCCCGAACTGCCGGATGCCAAGCGCGCGCGGTACGAGGGGCTGGGGATCACGACGTACCAGGCGAACGTGCTGACCGCCGAGGTCGAGACTGCGCGCTGGTTCGACGCGCTGCTCGATCAGGGCGCGAAGCCGGTCGCGGCGGCGAACTGGGTATCGTCCGAACTGTTCGGCGCGCTCAACCGCATCGGCAAGGACATCACCGAATCGCCGGTGACGCCGGGCCAGGCCGCCGAGCTTCTCGCGCTCGTCGCCGACGGCACGCTGTCGGGGAGCCTGGCCAAGCAAGTGTTCGAAGTGATGCTCGAAACCGGCGACGCGCCCGGCAAGATCGTTGAGGAACGCGGGCTCAAGCAGACCAGCGACACCGGCGCGATCGAAGCGGTGATCGCCGACGTGCTGGCGAAGAACCCCGGCCAGCTCGAACAATATCGCGGCGGCAAGGAAGCGCTGTTCGGCTTCTTCGTCGGGCAGACAATGAAGGCGATGGCCGGGAAGGCCAACCCGGCGGTGGTCAACGAACTGTTGAAGAAGGCGCTGGCAAGCGAGATCAACCAGGGGGAATAAGTTGAAGATACCAAAGTTGCCGATAGCGATGGCGGCGACGTTTTCGCTCATGTCAGCAGACGCCCACGCGCAGGACAAAATCGATCCGGCAGGGATCACTGCGCCAGACGTCAGCTTGCCTAACGATAAGGAGGCGGCGAAGGCGCTGATCGATAACGGCTGGAAGTATTTTTTCCTCCATAAGCAGGGCGTTGCCTTCGACGCGGCACTGGGCGACATCGCTTTTTGCTATCGGTACGTGCCCCCGGTTGTTGTCACGCGACTGCCCGACTACGCTGGCTGGTCCAAGGGTGCGCCAGCGCCGAAGCCCGACTATTATCGGGCTTTCACGCAATATGGGCTTGTGGGGGTGGGCATCGGGGCTCTGATCGAAGGCACGTTGGATCGCCGTGATCGTCAGTCGCGGATGCGGCGGTGCATGGAGACGCGCGGTTACAAACGTTATCCGATGGCCGAGGAAACGTGGGAAAACCTGTGGAAGGGAGACCCCAAAACGACGATCCCGATTCTAGCCAAGCTGGCCTCGGGACCAAAGCCCGACCTGCCGGAGCCACAGAAGTGAAGGGCGCCCGCATCTTTGCGGCGACAGCAATCTTCTCGCTTCTCGTGCCGGTGCCGGCCGCCGCTCGTCAGGAGATTTTCGTGACGCTCAAGCCGGGAACGCCGCTGACGATCCAGCCTGACCGCGGGTACATTCTGTTCCGCATGGTTCGGAAGGTCGGGATTAGCTAGACGAAGCCAGTTATCATGCGCGTGCGCGGCGATGTCGACAGTGGCGGACCCAATGTGCAGGACGTTGGCGACAATCCTTACAAAACCGTGGGCGACACCGACTTCTACTTGGTCGAGGTGCCGCCGGGTGAGTACGTCTTCTACGGAATGGGCGCCATTCATAACGTCATCACATGCAACTGCCTTGGCACAGTCGGGTTTACTACCACACCGGGGCACGTAACCGACATCGGCACCGTTGTGATGGATGTCGTGTCCAGGAAGTCGGACGTACCCGAGCTTGCGGGTGAAACCGGTCTCGGAGCAAGCGCAAATGGCAGCAGATTCATGACGGTAGCGACCATTCGTCCGGCTGGTGCCCAGACTCCCGGAATGCCAGAGCTCGACTCCACGATCGTCGCGCCCGCCGATTTCGAGGCGATCGGGCCTTACCCGAATGCTCTCGCGGTCTACATCAATCGACTTGCGCCGATCGTCGGCATCCTCGCGTATGACAAAGACGGACACGTGCTTGACGTAAAGCGCGGTGTTGAAGCGCCACCTCGCTGACGGCGAAACAGGAGGATGAAGATGGACCTGCTGCGGCGATGCTTTATCGGGATAGTCGCATTTTTGGCCTTTCCAGCGTTGGCCGAGACCACTCCCGCACCAACCCCCGCCGCGCCGCTCCCCCGCGTCGCGATCGAGACCACCGCGGGGCGCATCGTCGTCGAAGCCGACACCAAGCGCGCGCCGATCACCGCGGGCAATTTCCTGCGCTACGTCGATCAACGGCGGCTCGACGGCGTGACCTTCTATCGCGTGGTCAAGGTCGCGGACCGCTTCGGCTTCGTCCAGTTCGGCGTGAACGGCGACATCAAGCGAGTCCTGCCGCCGATCAGGCACGAGCCGACCACGCTGACCGGCATCCACCATCTCGACGGCGTGCTGTCGACGCCGCGGCTGGCGCCCGGCACCGCGCGCTGCGACTTCACGATCATGCTCGGCGATCAGCGCGCGTCGATGGACGCCGATCCGGCCAAGCGCGGCGACAATCTCGGCTATGCCGCGTTCGGCCGCGTGGTCGAGGGGATGGACGTGGTGATCAAGATCTTCGACGCGCCCGACAACCCAGGGGGCTCGATCCGCGGCGCGTTCAAGGGCGAAGTTCCGGTTGCGCCGGTCAGGATACTTACCGCGCGGCGAGTCAAACCCTAGTCCTTCCTCGATCCCTTTGAAGTAAGGCCGGTTCGCGCACGAAGCGGCTTGCCCGATTGTCCAACATCGGCAATGTATCGGCAACGCCGTCGTTCCAAGACGGTCGTGGAGGGGGAATATTTCATGAAGAAGATGTTGTCGGCGGTCACCGCCGCGGCCGTTATCGTGTCCGTGTCTTCGCCAGTCGTGGCCAAGAAGAAAGTGCCGGCGCCGGTTGCCGTCGAATTGCCCACGCAGCCGCTCCAGCCGGTTGCCGCGATCTATCCGGCCGGGGTCGATCCCGCGAGCGTCCCGCAACTGAGCGCGGGCGCGGTGTTGCCGTCGAACACCGAAGTCGTCGTCAAAATGACGTCCGAGTTGAGCACCAAGAAGGTCCGCGAAGGCGACAGGTTCACCGCCGCGACCGCCAGCGACGTGATGCTCGGCAACATGATCGTCATTCCGCGCGGGACTCTGGTCAACGGCATGGTCACGTATCGCACCGGCAAGGGTGCGTTCGGCAAGTCGGCGAAGATGGAATATGCGCTGACCAGCCTCGACCTCAACGGCCAGTCGGTCCCGCTCGAGGGCCACTTCCGCCAGGAAGGCAACGGCAACACCGGTGCGACGGTCGCGGCCGCGGTTGCGGTCGGCGTGTTCTCGGCGTTCGTCACCGGGCGTAGCGCGGTGGTGCCGGCCGGCACCGAGCTCAAGGCGTATACGCGCATGGCGCTCCCGGTCCTGCCGCCCGTTTCGGGCGCCGCAGCGTCGAAATGAAGCTCTGCTTCGGCCTCTGGGCCGCCTTGCTGTTGAGGGCGCCGGGGGCCGAACCGGGCGGCTATGCGCTGATCGGGGTGCGCGACGAGGTGCCCGAAGGAATGATCGTCGGGCCGCTCAAGGCCGGCTTCCTGTGCCTGCCGGCCGGGAGGCTGCGCTGGGACCAGATCGCGCGGCCAGCCGAAGCCAAGCTGATCGCGCGCGCGCAAAACATCATCTCGGGCAATTCCGATGTCGGCCCGGTCGCGCCCGACCCCTTCGAACGCCCCGCCGATCGCGGCGCCTCGGCGACGTACCGCGTCGTGATCATGATCCGCACCGCGCGGCTCAAGCTGTGCGTCGCGGGGCTCGGCATCGGCGAGCGCAAGCCGGCTGGGCAGGGCGCAGTCGAGGCAGTGGTCGCCACCGAAGAAGCCGCCGGCAAGCGACGGCTGCCCGACCGCGTGGTGACGGTCGATATCCACTTGAACGGCCGCGACCCACGCCGCGATGCGTCGGTCTACGCCGACATCGTCGCCGACATCGCGCGCCAATATGCGGCGTCGTTGCCGCAATAATCGCGGCCGCTCAGCGCGCCGATTGCACGTGCGAGAGACCGCCCGACCACGCGGCGGGCGAAGTAGTGGTAGATTTCAGGATATCGACTGAATGTGGATCAGCCCGTTGTTCCAGATCAGGATGTCGTCCGGGTCGGCGGCATTACGAACGATCAGCGGCCCGTAATAGCTCGCGGCAAATGCCTTTTCGCTGGTCTTGACGGCAAATCCCTTAACGTCCGCATCGCTTAGGCTGAGCGCGTAGGGAATCAGGCTTTCGAACTGTTTGAACGCCAACGTCATGCCGGCTTTCGCTAGTCTGCCGTTTGCCGCGCTCCAGATCCTGGCATTGTCGCGCGGTTCATAGGTTCGCGCGCGCAACTGCACCACGCTTAGAATGCGCTGATGATAGATCGGGCCGGACGCGAGTACGATCTTGCCGACCTTTTGCGGCACCCGTCGGTCGATCCTCAAATCGGCGTAGACCCGGATCTGGGAAAAGTCGGGCGACAATTCATAGCGATAGGTGATGTAAGCAAGCTGTGACGTGCCCGCAGTCGCCTGAAAAGCGGCGGTGCTCGATTCCTTGCTGGCGACGAAATCCGTCGCCCCGAACCAATCGGGCTTGGCCAGCGCGGCCTTCGTGGTCGAGAGCGCCAGAGAATCAACGTCCATGTCGGCCAACGCGCCGCGCACGGGAAGCACGTTTCGTTCCGCCGCGTCGTGTGCGTCCATTCCCATCGTGCCGCGCCGTTGTCGGTCCATCGAGCTGGTCACCAACAGTCCGAGGAGACCGCCATTGCCGTCGCTATGCGCGACCCGGCCCAGTTCGATCGTCACGTCGATATCGCGTTGGACCAACGTCACTTGAACCGCGCGTCCACCTGGGATGCTGCGATCCTGCTCGGCGACGACGATCGGGGCCTTGACCTCGCTATCCCCCGATGCCGCCGAGACAAGGGTCGTGGTCAGCATGGCCGCGACAGACAGGCAGATTAGCTTCTTCATGATGCGGCTCCCGAATGGACTTGGTGAGGCCAGGTCAGCCGGACGCGACACAAGCGAAGACAGGATGGTCACCGCGGCATGCGACGGTGCGCCATCCTGTATTCCGGCTCAATCCTTACTTGGCGGGCGTCAAGCCCTTGGCAAATTCGAGGAAATTCTTCGAAAATGCGCTGCGCAGGTCGGCTTCGGCCGCTTCGGTTTCGTCGGTGGTCTTGGGCGGGAATTGCGACAGCCCATTGCCGCCGCGTCCCTTGATCATGTTGGTCTTGGTCTTGCCGGTGCGGAAGTCCTTGAAAATGAATCGGTTGTTGAGCGAGCGACCATAGATCGCGCGTTTGGTGTAGAAATTCTCGGTTACCAGCAGTTCGGCGTAACAAGGCGCCGTCGACGAACTGAGACGCGTCGTAGCCTTGGTCGAGATGTTGCGATCGGCGATCGGCGTTTCCCAGATAACCTGCGACGGGGGCAGCTTCAGCGCGCCCACCATATCGATCGACTTGAGTGCCTGAACCTGAAGGCGCGGGCCGAGCGCTTCACGCAGATATTCCGCCTCGCTGGCATTGCGGTTCTTGTTCTTGGCGGCGTCGGCGATCGCGCCGACGATACCGAAGCCGGACAGCAGGCCCGTCGTCATGGCCTTGCCTTCGATGGTTGGGAACACGTGCAGTTCGCACGCCGGTTCGGCGGCGGCCGAATCCTGCGGGGCGGCCGCGGTTGCCGGCGCCGCGGCGGGCGCTACCGAGGAGACGCTCAAGGCGATGGCCAGAGTCGCCCCCGCTGCCAGTGGTGGAAGCATTTTCATCATATTCTCCTGTTGGGTAATTAGTTAGTCTTGGTTGCTGATCGTTGGTCCGCCGCCGGCTGGGCCTTGGCGTCGGCAGTTGACGGAATCGTTGTACCCACGGGTTGCGCGCCCGCTGTGGGGGCGGCCACAACGGTGTTTGCCGAAGGATTTGCCGAGCCCGTCGCCTGTGCAGCGAGCGCCGACGGCGCGTCGATCGAAAAGGGGATGTCCTGGCCGGTGCGCGCCTTCAGCGCGCGACCCTTGGGAATAACGCTGTTCTTGCCTTTGACGAAGCCGGCAAAGATACCAACCGCGAAATAAGTAGCAACGGCGGCGCCATCGGCCGCTTTGCCTTCCTGGCGATAATGCCCGTCGAGCAGGATCGATTTCCCATTCAGATCGAGCGAACGCAGCGTGATGCCCAGCATTCCGGCTGCTCCGAACGAGCGGTTGCGAGACAGAAAGGTGACTTCACCGTAACCCGACGTTCCTTTCGGGATCACGACGACACCGGAAGCCACGACATCCTCGACAACGGTCACTTTGAATTCGTCACCGACGTGATTGGCGGTAGACGAAATGTCCGCTTCCGTCGCGACGGTGACCGGCGTGCCTTCGGGCAGGACCAAGGCGGTCGTTCCGGTCATTCCCGATTTCGTAAGGTCGGCAGGAGCGGAAATCGCTGATGGCGCACCGGCAGGCGTCGCCACCGCGGCGACCGGAGGAGCCGCTGGCGGTGCCGGTGACAAGGTTTGCCCGAATGACGCCGTCGGCATCACAAGACACAGCGCCGCCGCAGCGCTAACGTTGATATGCCCCCGCATATTTCCCCCAATTTACGGGGAGGTTAGCCAAATCAAATAGCGGAGTCACCGACTTTTTATGGGGTCGTGTTCGATCGCCGTTCCGATCCGACTCCATTAGGGCGAGTTGCTGCTTTACTGCGCGTCCAGGTCCTGGTTCTTGACCACGCCGCCGGTGCCGGCATTGCCCGAGAACATTCCCGGCGCGGTCATCGGTTCGGGCTCGTCGCCGTCGGAGCCTTCGCCGCGCTCGACCGCGTCCTTGCGGGCATCGACGATCTGCTCGATGTCGGTGCGGGTGTCGGTGTCGGCTTCGGGGGCGCTGTCGGGGTGCGGGTCGCGGTCGGTCATCATCTTATCCTTGCGGGTTGGCGGGGCCGGTCGGTTGCTCGCCGGGGGAGGGGACGTCGATATCGGGGCCGGGCGGGCTGACCTCCGGCGGGATCGTGTCGGGTGTGCCGGGCTGGCTCGGCTGGGGCGGCAGTTCGGGGGGCGGTTGGGTGGCCATTTCGCTTCCTCTCAACCCACTAACGCATTCGCACCAAGCGGGTTGCTCCGCCGCGCGCACTTGCTATAGACGCGCCCCACACCGGCGGTGTCCCATGCGGGCGTGGCGGAACTGGTAGACGCGCTTGGTTTAGGTCCAAGTATCGCAAGATGTGGGGGTTCGAGTCCCTTCGCCCGCACCAGTCGCCAAGAACTCGTGGGCGTCCGGGGGACGCCCACGGCTTGGCGACTCCCGAGCGCAGCGAAGGGGTCGCACCCTCCTAGAACAGAGATTGAAGAAGAGATCATGCAGACTGTCGAGACGTTGAACGAAGGGCTGAAGCGCGCGTACCAGCTCACCATCACCGCCAAGGAAATCGACGCCAAGGTCGATGCCGAGGTCAAGAAGGTCGCGCCGCAGGTTCGCATGCCCGGTTTCCGCCCCGGCAAGGTACCCGCCAATTTGATCCGCAAGATGCACGGCCCGGCGCTGTCGCAGGACGCGCTCAACACCGCGATTCAGGAAGGCATCCAGACCCTCATCGCGAGCAACAAGCTGCGCCCGGCGATGCAGCCGTCGGTCAGCCTCGAAGGCGAGTATGAGGCGGGCAAGGACGCCGAGCTCAAGGTCGAACTCGAAATCCTGCCCGACGTGCCGACCCCGGCGATCGACAAGCTCGAGCTCGAGCGGCTGACCGTCCCCGCCGACGACGCCGCGATCGACGCTCAGCTCGCGAAGTTCGCCGAGCAGCAGAAGTCGTGGAACGACACCAAGCAGGGATACAAGGCCAAGCAGGGCGACCTCGTTACCGTCGATTTCGTCGGCAAGACCGCCGACGGCGTCGCGTTCGAGGGCGGTACCGGCACCGACATGGCGGTCGAAATCGGCAGCGGCCGGCTGATCCCCGGGTTCGAGGAGCAGGTGGTCGGCGTCAAGGCGGGCGACGAGAAGACGATCAACGTCACCTTCCCGGACGACTACCAGGCAGAGAACCTCAAGGGCCAGCCGGCGACGTTCGACCTCGTCGTCAAGTCGGTGAAGACCGCGGGCGAGACCAAGATCGACGACGATCTCGCCAAGTCGCTGGGCCTCAAGGATCTCGAGCAATTCAAGGGACTGCTCAAGGGCCAGATCGAGCAGGAGCTCAACGGCCTCACGCGCACGCACATGAAGCGCAAGCTTCTCGACCAGCTCGCCGCCGGCCACGATTTCCCGGTGCCGCCGTCGATGGTCGAGGCCGAGTTCCAGCAAATCTGGGAGCAGCTCCAGCACGAAGCGACTCACGAGCCCGATCCCGAGGCTGCGCTGGCCGAAATGGAGAAGGAGCGCGACGACTACCGCGCGATCGCCGAGCGCCGCGTGCGGCTCGGGCTCTTGCTGTCCGAAATCGGCCAGGCCAACGGCATCGAAGTGACCGCGCAGGAAATGAACGGGCTGATCCAGCAGGCCGCGCGCCAGTACGGCCCCGAGGACCAGCAGCGCTTCATCCAGTACATCCAGCAGGAGCCGATGGCCGCCGCCCAGCTGCGCGCCCCGCTCTACGAGGACAAGGTCGTCGACTTCCTGTTCTCGACCGCCAAGATCAGCGACCGCGAAGTGACTCGCGAGCAGCTCGAGGAAGCGATCGAGTCCGAAGACGGCTTCGCCACCGGCACGCACAGCCACGACCACGACAACCACAAGCCCAAGGCAGCGAAGAAGGCCGCCAAGAAGGGCGAGGCGAAGCCCGAGGAGCCGGCCAAGAAGGCCGCCACCAAGGCTGCGCCGTCCGAATCCGACAAGAAGGCGGCGGCGCCCAAGGACGAGGCGAAGGTCGAGGAGCCGGTGAAGAAGGCGGCGACCAAAAAGGCGCCGGCGGCGAAGGCCGAACAAGCGCCTGCCAAGAAGCCCGCCGCGAAGAAGGCGCCAGCGAAGAAGTAACTTGACCCCTCTCCCCTTGCGGGAGAGGGTTGCGCAGACTTGGGCTGCGCTCCTTCAGCTCGGCCTTAGTCGAAGCTGGGTGAGGGGTAAGCGATTGCACGGCAATCGCGCGGCGCTTAGGCGCCGCTCACCCTCTCCAAGCTACGCTAGGCAGCGAGCTGCCAAGCTTCGCTATCCTCTCCCGTCAAGGGAGAGGAGCGTTTGGGGGCCGAATGAACGAACCACGCATCGCAGTCCTGCTGCCCTGCTATAACGAGGAAGCCGCGATCGCGCAGACGGTGGCGGCATTCCGCGCCGCGCTGCCCGCCGCCACGATCTACGTCTACGACAACAATTCTAGCGATCGCACCGTCGAGGTCGCGCGCACCGCCGGTGCGATCGTCCGCAGCGAGCGGATGCAGGGCAAGGGCAACGTCGTCCGCCGCATGTTCGCCGATGTCGACGCCGACGTCTACGTGATGGCCGACGGCGACTCGACGTACGACGCCGCCGCCGCGCCCGCGATGATCGCGCGAGTCATCG
This sequence comes from Sphingomonas sp., assembly GCF_036269755.1. Taxonomy (GTDB): domain Bacteria; phylum Pseudomonadota; class Alphaproteobacteria; order Sphingomonadales; family Sphingomonadaceae; genus Sphingomonas. Next base: position 111,761 of record NZ_DATBDV010000006.1, read on the forward strand.
CCGAACAGCTCGACATGGTCGTCGGCACGCGCGTCCACGAAGCGGCCGAGGCGTATCGCCGCGGTCACGTGATGGGCAACCGTGTGATGACCGGGCTGCTGACTCGATTGTTCGGGCGCAGCTTCACCGACATCTTCTCGGGCTATCGCGTGTTCTCGCGGCGCTTCGTCAAGAGCTTCCCGGTGCTGACCGGCGGGTTCGAGATCGAGACCGAGATCAGCGTCCACGCGCTGGAACTCAGAATGCCGGTCGGCGAGGTCGAAACGCGATACTTCGCGCGGCCCGAAGGATCGGCGTCGAAGCTCAGCACCTGGTCGGACGGGTTTCGCATCCTCAATACGATCGCGACGCTCTACCGCATCGAGCGGCCTTTATTGTTCTTCGGCAGCGTCGGCGCGCTACTCGCGCTCGCGGCGGTGGTGCTCGGCATCCCGCTCGCGGTGACGTACCTCCACACGCACACCGTCCCACGTTTCCCGACCGCGATCCTCGCGACCGGGCTGATCATTCTCGCGGCGCTATGTTTCTTTGCGGGGCTGATCCTCGACACCGTGGTGCGGGGAAGGCGCGAGGTGCGGCGGCTGGCATACTTGGCGCACCCCGCCCCCGGGGGCTAGTCTCCCCGATATCATCAGCCGCGCGGGACCATCACGACGATATGGAAGCTGCCGGGCTCCATCGCGCCGCGCTTGCTCGGCGGCACCGGAACCCCGAATCGCGCGGCGGGCAGATAGACTCGCCCCGTCGCGGGATCGAGCGCGGCGGTACGCGCGCTCGGTTCGGTCCCTACTGCGGTCTCGACGGTCGGCCGCCGGCCGTTCATCCGAACGATCGACAGCGTCCCGCTCCGCCCGCACGGCACGAGAAAGCGCGAGTGCCGCGCGTCCCAGATCGCAGTGTCGGGCCCGTCGCCGATCGGCACCAGCGCGACCAGCGCGCGCCGCCGCAGATCGACCAGCGCCGCCTTGCCGTTCGCGCATGCGCTGAGGCCGAGCCCCGTCGCGGGATCAAGCGCGAGCCCGGTCGGCCCCTCGCAACCGGTCAGCGCGATCGCGCCCGCAGCCTTGCCGGTCGCCAGATCGGCGAATTCGATCTCGCTTTCATCCTCGTTGTTGATCGCCAGCATCCCCGGGGAGACCAGCACCGGCACTTCGAGCCCGGGCTTGAGCGCGATCCGCGCCGTCTCCACACCCTTCGCCAGATCGATCACCGACACCGCGCCCGCCTTGGCCGCCATCGCGTAAGCCGTGCGGCCGTCGCGCGACAGGATCACCGCGTCGGGATCGCCCGCGACCGCGATGTTCGCCAGCTGCGCGCCGCTGCGCTCGTCGAGGATTCGCGCGCTGTCATCGCCGCCGCTCGTCACCAGCAGGCGAGTGGTGCCGGGGATGGCGACGACGCCATGCGCGCCCGCGAGCACCCCGATCGCGTGAACCGCGCCAAGGCTCGCTGGGTCGATCACCAGCACGTCCTTGCCATGCGCGACGAGGAGCAGATGGTGCGCCGAGTCCCAGCTGGCAAAGTCCCAGCGATCGTCGGGCGCTGCGATCGGCGCGGCTTTGTCGAACGAGCCCGATCGCGCCGCTGCTAGCGCTGTCGATGCTGCGAGACCCGCTGCGACCGAGATCGCCACCGCGTTCCTGACGGTCCGAAACTTCATCGGCATCATCCCTTCTTCACTCTGGTCAAAAATCACTCCTCCCGAACCTGTCCACGCCCTGGTTGACGCCGGGCGGATCGAGCACGCTGACGTCCAACTCGATCGGCGTCCCGATCCAGTGCGCCAGCGTCGTATGGTCGGCAAGGTCGTCGTCGGTCAGCGGGTGGATCAGCGCGCGCAGCCCCGATTCTTCGATCGTCCGCGCGACGGTGGTGCCGGCGCTCGCGGGAAAGTGGATTTCGAACTGCGGGATCGGATGCGGGCCGACCGGGCGATCGCTCATCCGGCCGATGAACAGGATCGGCACCTCGTCGCCCGCCATCATCTCGGCGAAGCCGCCGCGCAGCCGCTCGGCCGCCGAGCGCTCGGCGTCGTCGTAATAGATGTGAGCATGCCACGGGGCGTTTGCGTCGGTCATCGTTGCCTTCCAGCTTCACAGTGCTCCTGCGAAGGCAGGAGCGTAGGCTATGTATCCCTACGTTTTGCCAGCGCTCCGGCCTTCGCCGGAGCACATTCCTAGCGGACCATCCCCAACCGGATCAGGCTCTCGCCGGACGCGGTGATCGCCTCTTCGTTCGATCGGAACGTCCATCCCAGCACGTCACGCGCCTTGGCGTTGCTCGCTTCGCCCTTGATCCCGAGCCGCGGCACCGCCTCGCGCGCCAGCGGGTTGAAGATCGCGACGAGTTTGACCAGCCAGTCGGGGAGTTCGCGGAACTTCGCCTTGGCCGCCTTGTCGCCGAGATGGGCGCGGAGGATGCTCGCCATCTCGAACATCGACAGCGCGCCGCCGGCGACCGCGAGAAAGCGCTGGTTCCTGGCCGCCGGGTCGGTCATCGCCTTGACCTGCATCCCCGCCACGTCGCGTACGTCGACCGCGCCGAGATAGAGCCTCGGCGCGCCGGGCAGCTTGCCTTCGAGCATGCGCTTGACCAGCTCGATCGACGTCGAAAGATCCGCGTTGAGCGCGGGGCCGAAGATGCCGACCGGGTTGACCACCGCCAGCTCCATGCCTTTGCCTTCGCGCTCGACGAAGTCCCACGCCGCGCGCTCGGCGAGGGTCTTGGATTTCATGTAGGGCTGGACCGCGGGGCCATCGACGTCGGTCCAGTCGGTCTCGTCATATCGGCTGTCGCGATGGCCGTGACCGTAGCCGACTGCGGCGAACGACGAGGTCTGGACGACTCGCTTGACCCCCGCGTCGCGCGCCGCGCGCAACACACGGAGTGTCCCGTCGACCGCCGGACGGATCAGCTCGTTCTCGTCCTTGGGCTGCGCGATCGGGAAGGGCGAGGCGACGTGCTGGACGTACTCGCACCCCGCCACCGCCTCGGCCCAGCCGGCGTCTTTCTCGAGATCGGCGGCGAAGAAGCTGAGCTTGTCGAGGTTGGTCGCGCCCGCCTTCGCCAGCGAGTCGCGCACCGCGGCCTCCTTGGCCGGATTGCGCACCGTCGTCCGCACTTCGTGCCCGGCTTTGAGCAATTGCAGGATGACATGCCCGCCTACGAACCCCGACCCACCGGTGACCAACACTGTGCTCATGACGCTCCCCTCTCACGGCGAAGGTGCGCGCGAACCGCCCGATCTGCAAGACGGGGCTGGCAATGTTGGATTTCATCTGTCAGCCTTGGCGAACCTTTCCTGATGGGTCTTGTGCGGTGCGCGAGATTCCATGGGCAGTGCGAACATTGGGGCCTTTCGACTGCGCCGAACACGTGGAGGACGTAATCTTTGTAATCTTCGGGCGCTGCAACCGCACTCGCCGCGTTCATCATCCTGCCCCCTTGCGCCCCGCGAACCGAGCGCCGATGTAGGCCGGGCAAGGGCATAAGGACCTAGAGACACTCCCATGATCAATCCGTTCGAAACCGGCCAGTTCGCGCCTCCGGGCTTTCGCGTCGACCCCATCACCGGCGGCCTCGTGCCGATCGTCATCGAGCAATCGAACCGCGGCGAGCGCAGCTTCGACATCTATTCGCGGCTGCTTCGGGAGCGGATCGTCTTCGTCACCGGGGGGGTCGAGGATCATATGGCGACGTTGATCACCGCCCAATTGCTCTATCTCGAGAGCGAGAATCCCAAGAAGGACATCTACATGTACATCAACTCGCCGGGCGGCGTCGTCACGGCGGGCATGGCGATCCACGACACGATGCAGTACATAAGGCCCAAGGTCGGCACGGTCTGCATCGGCCAGGCCGCCTCGATGGGCGCCTTCCTGCTCTCGGCCGGCGAGCCGGGCATGCGCGTCGCCCTCTCCAACGCGCGGATCATGATCCACCAGCCCTCTGGCGGCGCGCAGGGCATGGCGACCGACATCGAGATCCAGGCCAGGGAGATCCTCCGCATCCGCGCCCGGATGAACGAGCTGATGGCCCAATATACCGGTCAGGCGCTCGAGGAGATCGAGAAGAATGTCGAACGGGACAAATTCTTCTCCGCCGACGAGGCCAAGACCTTCGGCCTGGTCGACGAGGTGTTCGACAAGCGCCCCGTCCCGACCGAGGAAGGGGCGACCGCCAAGGCGGCCTGAACCACGATCATTTCCTTGTCCGGCGCATCTTGTGCCGCCGAGAGACACGCGCCACATTCAAGGGCGAGGACGATGGGCGTCCCGCCTGTGGCCGCGAAGCCGCGTGGGAACGCCTTAACGATTAGGCCATTGTCCTGATCTACAATTGGCGGCAGGATGGCGCGCTGACACGAAGGGAAGGGGCCAGGCCCCGTGATTGTATGACGAAATTGAGTGGCGGCGACAGCAAGAGCACCCTCTACTGCTCGTTCTGCGGCAAATCGCAGCACGAGGTCAGGAAGCTGATCGCCGGCCCGACCGTGTTCATCTGCGATGAATGCGTCGAGCTGTGCAACGACATCATCCGCGAGGAGACCAAGTCGGCCCTCGTCAAGACCCGCGACGGCGTGCCCACGCCGGTCGAGATCTGCAAGGTGCTCGACGATTATGTGATCGGCCAGAACCAGGCCAAGCGCGTGCTCTCGGTCGCGGTCCACAACCATTACAAGCGCCTCGCCCATGGCGCCAAGGGCGCCGAGGTCG
>NZ_DATBDV010000007.1:0-1578 GCF_036269755.1 Sphingomonas sp.
TATCTCGACCATATCGGCCGCGTCGAGGGCCGCATCACCCGCATCATCGACAACGGCTTTGCCATGACGGTCGGCGCCACCGCGCGCAAGCGCGACAAGCTTGCCGCGCAGCTGACCTGGCTCGCCAACCGCGACATCCTCAACCTGCCGGAAGATCGCCGTCACGACCGCGTCGTGCCGCGCAACCCGATCGCGATGCTGACGCTCGAGGATGGCACCAAGATGACCTGCCGCATCATCGACCTCTCGAACTCGGGTGCGGCGATCGCCGCCGAGCACCGCCCGCCGCTGAAGTCGCTGGTCCTGCTCGGCAAGGTGCAGTCGCGCGTGGTGCGCAATCTCGAGGAAGGCTTTGCCCTCGAGTTCGTGCACGAGCAGCTCACCGAGACAATCGAAGAAGCGGTGACCGCGCGCTAGCCGCGCCGAGGTACTCACCCCTCATCCAAAGAGCCCGCGGCCTGCATCGCCGCTCGCCACGCAAACACCATCGCAGGCCCGATCATCGTCCCCGGCCCCGGATAGTGTCCGCGGAAGATCGAGACCGCATCAGTACCAACCGCATAGAGTCCGCTGACCACGCTGCCATCCGACCGGAGCACGCGTCCGCTCGTATCGACGCGCAAGCCGGCGCTACCAGCCAGATCCGACGGCCAGACCGCGACCGCATAATAGGGACCGGGCCCAATCCGGCGAAGGCATGGATTGGGCTTGCTCGCGGCATCGCCGTTGAAGCGATTGAGCTCGCTTGTGCCACGGCCGAACTCTTCGTCAACACCGGTTTCGGCGTCGCGGTTGTAACGCTCGATCGTGCGCGCCAGCGCCTCGCCATCCACGCCAATCGCGGCGGCGAGCTCTGCGATCGTATGACCCTCGAACAGGTAACCCGCTTCCGCGAAACGTCGCAGTGCGCGCGTGCCGGGATGAACGAGACCGATCCCGTAATCGGCGATAAAGCTGCGGTCGCAGACGAGATATGATGGCACGCTGGCCGGCGAACGGTTCGACTGCAGCATGCCCTGGACGAAGTCGTGATAGGAGTTGGCTTCATTGACGAAACGGCGGCCGCTCCGGTCCACGGCCAGGAGTCCCGGCTTGGCGCGATCCAGCATGATGTGCGGAAACACCGAGAGATGACCGTCCGGCTGCTTCATCACCGAGCTCGGCATCCACAACGCCGGGCTGTTGAGTTCGGTATCGATTGATCCGGAGGCTCGCTCGCCGGCGAGGATGCCGTCGCCCGTGTTGGAGTCGGGGGAGAGCGAGTAGCGCCGTGTATTCTCCGGGAGCAGCCGCTCACGCAGTTCGGCGCTCCAGCCGATCCCGCCGCTTGCCAGCACGACGCCCTTGCGTGCACGCAAGGTGATCTCTCCCGCAGGCGTGGTCAGCACGGCGCCAGCGATCTGATCGCCGACCTTGACCAATTCCTTCAAAGCCGTCCGGTAGCGGATGTCCACGGACAATCGTCTGATGTCATAGAGCAGCCGCCCGACGAGCGCATTGCCCATGAGCAGACGCGTCCCGCGCTTCAAGCGGAGTCGGTCAAGCGCATGTCGAACGAGAAGACCGACGGCGTGCTTG
>NZ_DATBDV010000008.1:0-7898 GCF_036269755.1 Sphingomonas sp.
CGTTCGACAAGCGATTGATCCATGTTTATCCACAAAATGCTTTCAAACCCCTGAACCTTCAGCGAAAATTATTGCGCCGATCTTGACCCTCAAGGCTGGATGAGCTGCGCGAGCAGCTCGTTGACGCGCCGCTCCGCGTCGGCGAGGGCCTGATCGACCGGTTTCATGCCGGTTATCGCGGCCTCCAGCTCCTCGCCGATCAGGCCCTGGATCGCCGACTGGCGCTGCACGTAATCGGGGAGCTGCCCGCCGGTCGCGGCCATTGCGGCGATGTCGCGGCGATGCGGCAGCGCCTGGAATTGGGGCAAAGCGAGCACCGCCCGGAACGCCGGCAGCTGGCCGGTCCGCGTCCAGTCGAAATTGTGCGCGGCCATGAAGCGCAGGAAGCGGGCGATCGCATCGCGTTGCGCGGGCGTGCGCGTCCGCCGCGGCATCACCCAGCTATGGCCGTCGACGAAGGCGGCGTCGTGGCCCCACAGGCGCGGATAGGGGACCACCGCATAAGCATGGTAGAGCGGCCGGCCGGGCGTTTCCGCCTCGGCGTCATAGGGGCCGATCATCCAGGTGCCGACCGGGAAGATGCCGCCCTCGCCGTTCATGAAGCTCTGGCTGGCGGCGGGGAAATCCTGGTTGCGCGTGGTCAGCCCCTCGGCCTGGATGGTGCGGAACAGCTCCACGATCTGCCGCGCCTGGGGGGTGGCGATGCGGATATGGCGGGCGTCGGGAAAGATGATTGCGTCCTGGGCAAGGAGATAGGTGTAGAGGTTGCGGACGTGGCTCGCCGGGTCGTTGACCTCGGACTGGATCAGATAGGGCTTGCCGGTGGCCGCGCGGAAGCGCCGCGCCTGGTCGAGCAATTCCGCGGGCGAGCGCGGCAGGATCGGGCGGCCGTCGCGCACCAGCCCCGCCTGGGCCATCAGCCGCATGTTGACGTGGAACAGGCCGCCGATCGTGTCCCAGGGCATGGCGAAGAGCCGGCCGGCCTTGGTGACGCCGCGTCGGCCGGCCGCGGTGAACTGGTCGGGCCCGATCCCCGCCTGGCGGAGGATCGCGTCCATCGGCTCGAGCAGGCCGCGGCCCTGATAATCCGAGATCACCGACTGGTGCATGGTGACGAGGTCGGGTGGGTCGCCGGCCGCGATCTGCGCGGTGAGCTGGGGGTAACCGGGCCAGGCGACGATATTGACGCTGACCGCGACGTCCGGATTTTCGGCCTCGAAGCGGTTGATCAGGGTGGTCAGGATGCCGCATTCGCCGTCCGCCGCGGCGACGTCGATGCTTTGCCCGTAGACCGCGCCGCATTCGCCGAAGAAGCGCTGGATGACGATCTCGGTGCGCGCGCCGCCGCGCGCGCAGCTGCCGAGCGCGACGAGGGCGAGCAGCACCAGCGCCAGGCGCGCTTTGCTCATCGCACCGCGGTCCCGGCCATGGCGCGGACGATCTGCTTCTGGAAGATGATGTAGACGATCAGGATCGGGATCGAGGCGAACACCGCCTGCGCCATCAGGAAGCCGAGCCCGCTGGTCTGCGCATAGTTCATCTGGCTGGATGCGAGGCCGACCGTCAGCGTGAACATGTTGCTGCGCGTTGCCGAGATCAGCGGCCACCAATAGTCGTTCCACGAGCCGAGAAAGGTGAACACCCCAAGCGTCACTTGCGCGGGGATGGTGAGCGGCAACAGCACCTTGCGAAAGATGGTGAAGCGCGACGCGCCGTCGAGCATCGCCGCCTCGTCGAGTTCGACGGGGATCGCGCGAAAATACTGAGTCATGAAGAACACGCCGAACGGCGCCACCAGCCCGGGCAGGATCAGCCCCGGATAGCTGTTGTGCAGGTGCAACGCCGCGAACAATTGGTGCCGCGGCAGGATGACCGCTTGCTCCGGAATGGCGAGGCCGAGCAGCACGAGCAGGAACAAGGTGCGCTTGAATGGAAAATCGAGGCGCGCGAACCCGTATCCGGCGAGCGAGCAGAGGATCAGCACGCCGCCGGTCGTGCCGAGCGACACGATCAGGCTGTTGAGCAGCCACCGCGTGACTTGCGAACTCAACAGGATCGCGCGGTAATTCTCCAGCGTGTACGGGCCGTGGAACGCCGACGCACTGTCGCGCATCAGCTCGGCGTTGCTCTTGAGCGACAGGATCAACGTCCACAACAGCGGCGTCACCATGATCAGCGCGCCGATCACCACCGCGATCCAGGCGAGGAGCGGCAGCCGGTCGCGCTTGTCCGCGGCGGCGCTCATCGCTCGCTTTCCTGCCGCGTGACGGTCCAATATTGCAGCAACGTGATTGCGAGCACGAGCGCGAACAATATCTCCGCCGTCGCGGTCGCGTAGCCCAACTCCCAGCGGCCGAACGCGACCTCGTAGATGAACAGCACGACGGTGCGCGACGTGCCGCTCGGGCCGCCGCCGGTGAGCAGCTGCGCCTGGCCGAACAACTGAAGCTGCGCCGCGGTCTGGAGCATCACCACGAGCAGCAACGTCCGCCGCAGCGAAGGCAAGGTGATCCGCCGAAACGTCGTCCAGCGGCTCGCATTATCGAGCGCGGCAGCCTCGTACATATCCTGCGGAATCTGCTGGAGCCCGGCGAGGAACAGCATGATCGGAAAGCCGAGCGACCACCAGATCGTAGTGATCGCGAGGCTCGGGATCGTCCAATGTGCGTCGCTGAGGAACGGAATCGGATCGCGTCCCATCGCGGTCAGCAGCTTGGCGACGAGCCCGGCGTCGGGGGTCAGGATGAAGCGCCAGACCAAGGTCACGATCGTCACCGACAGCACCGAAGACGAGAAGAAGATACCGCGAAAGATCGCCGCGCTCCGCGTCGCCCGGTTGAGCGCGAGCGCGAGCAGCAAGGCGATGATCGTCAGCGGCGGCACGATCAGCACCGCGACTTCGAACGTGTTGAGCAGCGACTGGTAGAAGACCGGGTCGGCGAACAGCCGCGCGTAATTGCCGAGCCCGACCCATTCGCGATAGCCGAACAGATCGGCGCGATTGAAGCTGAGATAGATGCCGAGCAAAAGCGGCACGATCAGGATGCCCAGGTAGAGCAACAGGAACGGACCGACGAACGCGAACCCGCCGAGCCGTCCTGGCCGTGCGGGCTTGCTCACGCGGCGCTCTCGGCGTGGTGGCCTTGCCCGTCCGGGCCGAACAGATGCGCGGCAGCGCCGTCGATGCGCAGCCCGATTCGGTCGCCCATACCGACTCGGCTCGCACCTTCGCCTTGCGCGGTGATCTCCTGCCCGTCGGCAAGGCGGGCATAGATGAGCGTCCGGTCGCCGAGCCGCTCGACCAGCTCGACCGTGGCGTCGGTCGTCCCTTTGCCGGGCGCGGTCGCGGCGACGCCTTCGGGCCGGAGCCCGAGCTGCAACGCCGCGCCTTCGGTCAGCCCGGCGCGCGGTACCCGAGTGGCGACCTCGCAACCGTCGCCCAGCCGGACCCGCGCATGCTCTTCGCCTGGCAACAGTACGCAGGAGGCAAGAGTCATCGCCGGCGATCCGACGAACCGCGCGACGAACGCATTGGCGGGGCGCGTATAGATCTCCATCGGTGCGCCGACTTGCTGGATGCGCCGGTCGTTCATCACGACGATTCGGTCGGCGAGCGTCATCGCCTCGGCCTGGTCGTGGGTGACCATGATCACCCCTGCCTCGACCCGCTGGCGCAGCTGCGCGAGCTCGACCCGGGTGCGCGTGCGCAGCGCCGCGTCGAGGTTGGAGAGCGGCTCGTCGAGCAGGAACAGCTTGGGATTCTTGACGATCGCGCGGCCGATCGCGACTCGCTGGCGCTGCCCGCCCGACATTTGCCCCGGCTTCTTGTCGAGCTGGTTCTCGATCTCGAGCACGCTCGCCGCTTGGGCAATGCGCGCCTCGATCTCGGCCGCGGGCACGCGCGCGTTGCGAAGCCCGAACGCCATATTCTCGCGCACCGTCATGTGCGGATAGAGCGCGTAGTTTTGGAACACCATCGCGACATCGCGCTCGCCCGGCGGCAGCGGATCGATACGCCGCCCGTCGAGCCACACCTCGCCGGCATCGGCGGTTTCGAGGCCGGCGATGATCCGCAGCAAGGTCGACTTGCCGCTCCCCGACGGCCCCAGGAAAGCGGTGAATTCGCGCGGCGCCATCGCCAGCGACACGTCGTCGAGGACGAGGACGTCGCCATAGGATTTGCGGACGCTGTTCAGCTCCAGACCGGCCACGGCACCCCTTTTATCATATTTATTCGATCCGCTTGTCGTCCAGGCGCGGGCGCCCCGTCAATGGTTCAGTAGACCGGCTCGAGCAGGCCCTCGATCACGTGGCTCTGGACGATCGGCTCGAGCGCCTCGACAACGCGACAGGTCAGATGGTCGCGCACCCGCGGCGGCAGGCTGTCGTGATAGGCGCGCGTGACTTGCAGATCGTGGTGCGCGGCGTTGGTCGCATCGGGAGCGTCGACACCGACCACCAGCACCGGCCGCGGTTCGTTCGATCGATTGGCAGTGCCGCGATGCACGGTCAGCGCGGACCGCGCGGAGATGTCGCCGCGTTGCGGCTGCTTGGTCACCGCCTTGCCTTCGTATCGCCCCCACAGCTCACGCGGCGGGAACATGCCCTTGGGACAGCCCTCGAACTCGTCCCATTGCGTGCCCGGCGCGATCTGCATCGGGCCGTGCTCCGGCCGCGTGTCAATCGTCGGCAGGTTGAACGCGAGCGAATTGAGCCGGCGGTCACGCGTCGTCGCCCCCGGCACCGCGAAGTCGCGGTGCCAGGGCTGGTCGGCGGCGCCCGGGAAAGGGATGTCGAAGCCGATCTCGACGATCCGGTAATCGCGCGTCAGCACCGCCTCGCACACCGCGACGAACCAGGGGTGCGTCACGATCTCGACAAAGCCGGAGATCCGCTCGGGTTGCGTTTCGACGTACCAGCGCTCCGGGCCTCGTGGGAGCGCCCCGCCCGGCACCGATCGCGCTTCCTCGAACAGCGCCATGATCTCGGCATGGAGGCTGTCGGCGAACGCAGGGGCAAACGCGCCTTTGCAGGCGATGATGCCGTCGCCGTACAGCCCGCCGAGCAAGTCGGCCGGCTCGTAATCCGGGCTGTCTGGTGCAGTGGCCATAACGACTCGTCCCATTTATATGACAAATATCTTCTCGCGGCGCGGTTCCGGAGTCAAAGGGGCGCCATGACCGCGACTCAGCTTTTTTCCGTGGATGCCGCCGCAGAAGGTGCCGGCTACAGTTTCCTCATCTCGCGTGGCGATACGCGCCAGGAATATCGCCTGCCCGGCGGCGAGCATACCGATTATACCGCCTTCTACGCGGCGCTGGCGCGCGACTTCGGCACGCGCCTGCCGCACGTAACCGAGGGTCATGTCGTCAGCGACACCGCCCCCGAACCCGATTGGCGGCCGCTGATCCTCGAAAATCTGAGCCCGCGCACGACCGCCGGCTATGGCGACCCGGCGGTGCTCAAGACCGACGAGGGCTATATCCTCGTCGCCACGTCCAACGACGCCGTCGATGCCTTCCCGATCCTGCGGTCGCCCGACCTCGAGACGTGGAAGCATGAGGGTTTCGTCTTCCCCGAAGGCGAGGCCCCGACCTGGACTGCGCACGGCCACCGCGTCGGCGATTTCTGGGCGCCCGAAATGGCCAGGGTCGGCGAAGAATATTGGCTAGTCTATACTGCCCGCCAACGCAGCAACGCGCTGGCGATCGGGCTCGCCAAGGCGCCGCATTGGTCTGGCCCGTGGACCGATCTCGGCCACCCGCTGATCGTGGGCGCCGCGGTCAACACAACCGGCTTGCCCGACGATCCGGCTCAGCCCGTGCTCAGCGGCGGCGTCATCGATTCGCACATCTTCATCGACGCCGACGCCACGCGCTACCTGTTCTGGAAAAAGGACACCAACGGCATCTGGCCGCGCCCGCTCGCCGGGCTGCTGCGCGCGCAACCTGTACTGATCGACGCCTTGTTCGCCGCGGAACCCGACCGCCGCACCGCCGCCTTCGCCGCCGCGATCCAGCCATGGGCGAACGCCCGGCGGCCGATGGAACGCTTCTTCCTGATGCAGCCGCTGATCGAAGCAGTGCTCGACAATTGGGGGCCTGTGAGGGAGGTGCTGGCGAGCATCCCCGAGGCGGCGGCGATCGTCGCGGCGATGAGCACGCCGATCCACGCGCAGCGCCTGTCCGCGGCCGGCGAGCTGATCGGCGAAGACACGCTCGTCCTCCAGAACGACCTCGATTGGGAAGGCCATCTGATCGAGGGGCCGTGGGTCACGCGGCAGCAGGGCCGATATTGGCTGTTCTATGCCGGCAACGATTTCGGCACGCCGGCCTATGGCATCGGCGTGGCAGCCGCCGACCATCCGCAGGGGCCCTACGTCAAGCAGCCCGAGCCGCTGCTCAAATCGACCCGCAGCTGGTGGGCGCCCGGCCATGCCTCGGTGGCGCCGGGGCTCGACGGCGAGCCGCAGCTGTTCTTCCACGCCTTCTTCCCGGGCTCGGGCGGCTACAACGCGTTTCGTGCGCTGCTGACGACGCGGCTGCGCTTCGGCGCGGACGGCGTAACGCTGGTTTGAGCGGACCCGGCCGCCGCACAGTCCCGTTCCGGGCGTTAAAAACCGTTAACCAAGAGCATGTTAGTCAGCTTTCCGACAGCATTCTTGATTTATATTATTATTTCTGATTCGTTGGCGGTCAGTCGACGCAGAAACGACGACGAGAAGAGCTCCTGCGGGGTGAATGACGATGATTGAACGCTGGGCGCCTGAGGCGGCGCGCGACTGGTTCGCGAAGCAGCCATGGCTGGTCGGGTGCAACTTCACCCCCTCCACCGCCATCAATCAGCTCGAGATGTGGCAGGAAGCGACGTTCGACCTGCCGACGATCGAGCGCGAGCTGGCGCTTGCCGCGTCGATCGGGATGAACGCGGCGCGCGTCTACCTCCACGATCTGCTGTGGCTGGAAGATGCCCCGGGCTTTCTCGACCGGGTCGACCGGTTCCTCGCGGCGGCGGATCGCCACCGCATCCGCACCATGCTGGTGCTGTTCGATTCGTGCTGGCATCCCGAGCCCAAGCTCGGGCCGCAGCCGCAACCGCGCGAGGGTGTGCACAATTCGGGCTGGGTGCAGTCGCCGGGCGTCCCGGTGCTGCTCGATCGGTCCGAGCACGCGCGGCTCGAATCGTACGTGAAGGGCGTCGTCGAGCGCTTCGGGCAGGACCAGCGCGTGCTCGCCTGGGACATCTGGAACGAGCCCGACAACGGGCCGGAGGTCGCGCTATGCGATGCGAAGGCGCTGAAGGCGAAGGCCGACATGGTCGTGCCTTTGCTCGTCGAGGCGTTCGCCTGGGCGCGCTTGATGGACCCCAGCCAGCCGCTCACCAGCGGCATCTGGCTCGGCGACTGGTCGGCGCCCGACCTGCTCAGCCCGATCCAGCGCGTGCAGACCGGCAGTTCGGATATCATCTCGTTCCACAATTACGGCGTCGCGAAGGACTTCATGCGGCGGGTGAAGTGGCTCAAGACGTTCGGCCGGCCGTTGCTGTGCACCGAATTCATGGCGCGCCCCGCCGGCAGCACGTTCCGGGACATCCTGCCGGTCGCCAAGAAGCACGATGTCGGCACCTTCTGCTGGGGGCTGGTGCGCGGCAAGACGCAGACGCACTTGCCGTGGGACAAATGGAAGATGCCCAAGAAGGCCAACAAGGATGCGTGGTTCCACGACATCTTCGATGCCGACGGCGCGCCGCACGACCCGACCGAAGTGGAATTCCTGCGGCTGCTCAACGCGATCGACGCCGCCGACGCCTGACGCCTCCCGCTTATCCGAAAATATAAAAGCCCCGCCGGCTCGACGAGCCGGCGGGGCTTTTAATGGTGGGCGTGGCAAGGATTGAAC
>NZ_DATBDV010000009.1:0-366040 GCF_036269755.1 Sphingomonas sp.
CAAGCGGCCGGAGCCCGCGCGCCCGACCCGCAGCCGCGAAGACCGCCGCCACTCGGGCAAGCTCACCGTTTCCCGCGCTTTGTCTGACGAGGACGACAGCCGCGCGCGTTCGCTCGCTGCTCTTCGCCGCGCGCGCGAAAAGGAAAAGCGCCACCATATGGAGGTTGGCCCGTCGGCCAAGCAGGTCCGCGATGTCGTCGTCCCCGAGTCGATCACCGTCCAGGAGCTCGCTAACCGCATGGCCGAGCGCGGCGCCGATCTCGTGAAGGCCCTCTTCAAGATGGGCAGCCCGGTGACGCTCACCCAGACCATCGACCAGGACACGGCCGAGTTGCTGGTCACCGAGTTCGGGCACCGCATCAAGCGCGTCAGCGAGAGCGATATCGATATCGACAGCTCGATTGACGTCGATGCGCCCGAAAGCCTCCAGCCGCGTCCGCCCGTGGTCACCATCATGGGCCACGTCGATCACGGCAAGACCTCACTGCTCGACGCGATCCGCGGCGCCGATGTCGTCGCCCACGAAGCTGGCGGCATTACCCAGCATATCGGCGCTTATCAGGTCAGCCTTCCGGACAAGTCGAAGATCACCTTCCTCGACACTCCGGGCCACGAGGCATTCTCGGAGATGCGCGCGCGCGGGGCCAACGTCACCGATATCGTCATCCTGGTGGTGGCGGCAGACGACGGCCTCCGCCCGCAGACGATCGAGGCGATCAATCACACCAAGGCGGCGGGCGTTCCGATGATCGTCGCGATCAACAAGATCGACAAGCCCGAAGCCAATGCCCAGCGGGTGCGCGAGCGGTTGCTCGAGCACGACGTCCAGGTCGAGGAAATGGGCGGCGAGACTCAGGACGTCGAGGTCTCCGCGACCAAGAAGACCGGGCTCGACCAGCTGATCGAGAAGATCCAGCTCCAGGCCGAATTGCTCGAACTGAAGGCCAACCCCGATCGCGACGCCGAAGGCACCGTGATCGAGGCCAAGCTCGACAAGGGCCGCGGACCGGTCGCGACGGTGCTCGTCACGCGCGGCACGCTCAAGGTCGGCGACGTGTTCGTGGTCGGCGCCGAAAGCGGCAAGGTCCGCGCGCTGGTCGACGACAAGGGCCGACAGATCAAGGAAGCCGGGCCGTCGATGCCGGTCGAGATCCTCGGCATGACCGGCGTGCCGCAGGCCGCCGATCCGCTGCAGGTGGTCGAGAACGAAGCGCGCGCCCGCGAGGTCGCCGCATATCGCGCCGGCGTCATTCAGCAGAAGCGCACGACCAACGCGCCGGCCAGCCTCGATTCGATGTTCTCGGCGCTGAAGGAAAAGCAGGCGATCGAATATCCGCTGGTGGTCAAGGCCGATACCCAAGGGACGGTCGAAGCCATTGTGGGCGCGATCAACAAGATCTCGACCGACCTGATCAAGGCGCGCGTGCTCCATTCGGGCGTCGGCGGCATCACCGAAAGCGACGTGACGCTCGCGGGTGCGTCGGGGGCGCCGATCATCGGCTTCAACGTCCGCGCCAACGCCAAGGCGCGCGAGATCGCCGATCGGCAGAAGGTCGCGCTCAAATATTACGACGTGATCTACGAACTGACCGACGAAATCCGCGCCGGCATGGCGGGCGAACTCGGCCCCGAAGCGTTCGAGACCGTGGTCGGCCGCGCCGAAATCCGCGAAGTGTTCTCGGCCGGCAAGCACGGCAAGGCGGCGGGGCTCTTGGTTACCGAAGGCGTCATCAGGAAGGCGCTCAAGGCGCGCATCACCCGCGACGATGTCATCATCTATTCGGGCGAGATCGCGTCGCTGCGGCGCTTCAAGGACGACGTTCCCGAAGTTCGCGCGGGACTCGAATGCGGCGTGACGTTCAGCCAGAACTTCATCGACATCAAGCCGGGCGACTTCCTCGAAACCTTTGAGGTCGAGCTGCGCGAACGGACGCTGTAAATCTCCCTCGCCCCTTGTGGGAGAGGGAAGGGACCCATAGCGTTAGCGATGGGAAGGATGAGGGGACTCGATCCCCTTTCCCGTTCCCCTTCCGCCGACTTCGTCGGCTCCCTCCCTCTCCCACAGGGGGAGAGGGATTGGAGATCGAGATGAAAAACGAACCTCGGGAAAAATCGGTACGTACCTTACGCGTCGGCGAGCAGGTGCGGCATGTGCTGTCGGAAATCCTTCAGCGCGGCGACGTCCATGACGACACGCTCGGCAGCCACATGCTGTCGATCACCGAAGTGCGGATGTCGCCCGATCTGCGCCACGCGACGGTGTTCGTGAAGCCGTTGCTCGGCAAGGACGAGGACGCGGTGCTCAAGGCGCTGCGCACCAACACCGCCTATCTCCAGCGCGAGGTCGCCGCGCGGGTGAAGACCAAATACGCGGCGAAGCTCAAGTTCCTCGCCGACGAAAGCTTCGACGAGGGCAGCCATATCGATACGCTGCTGCGCGATCCGCATGTGGCGCGCGACCTTGACATCGAGTAAGGTAAGACGCATCTTACCTTAATGAACGCGACGACGAAAATGTCGGCCAAAGGCCAGGTGGTGATCCCGAAGGACGTGCGCGATGCACTAGGTCTGCAACCGGGTCAGGTGCTCGATGTCAAGCAAACGGCGAGCGGCGTTCTGCTGAGCGTTGCCCACCGCAAAAGTGGTCGATCGACGGACGAGATTTTTGCGGAGCTGCGAAAGATCTATACCCATAGCGGTCCGCCGGCCACCATCGAACAGATGGATGCTGCCGTCGATTCCATGTTCGCGGCCAAGTCGAAGGACGACATCTGACTCGGGCGATCGACACAAATGTCGTGCTCCGGTTCTTGACGGGGGACGATCAGGTGCAGTCGTCGGTGGCTCGCGCCATCATGGCGGAAGCCTTTATCCTGCCGACCAGTGTTTTCCTCGAAACCGAATGGGTCTTGCGGTCTTGGTACAGGTGGACCCGCCCGATGATCGTGCACGGCCTGCGCCTGCTGATCGACCTGCCAGCGCTTCATGACTTGCCGCCCAATGCGATCTGGGCGCTCAATCGTTATGAGGCAGGAGCCGATTTCGCGGACGTCGTCCATATCGCCAGCACCACTCATGCGACAATCTTTGCGACGTTTGACGGCAGTATCGCCGGAGACGCCGGACAAGACTCGCCAATTCCTGTCGAGACCCTGATCTGATGGCCAAGCTCTATTTCTACTACGCGTCGATGAACGCGGGAAAATCGACCACGCTCCTCCAGGCGGACTTCAACTATCGCGAGAGGGGCATGAAGACGATGCTCTTTACCGCAGCGATCGACGATCGTTTCGCAGAAGGGACGATCACCTCGCGGATCGGGCTCGATCAGACGGCGATCCCGTTCGAGGGCGGCACCGACATTGCCGCGATCGTCGCGGAGCGGCATGCGCACGAACCGGTGGCCTGTGTGCTGGTCGACGAGGCTCAGTTCCTGACCGCCGCGCAAGTTGATCAGCTCGCGCACCTCGCCGACGTGATCGGTATTCCCGTGCTCGCTTATGGCCTGCGCACCGACTTCCAGGCCGACCTGTTTCCCGGAGCGGCGCGATTGCTCGCGCTCGCCGACGCTCTGGTCGAAATAAAGTCGGTGTGTGAATGCGGGCGCAAGGCGACGATGAACATGCGCGTCGACGCCGATGGCCGCGCGGTGGTTGAAGGCGCGCAGACGGAGATCGGCGGCAATGACCGCTATGTCGCGATGTGCCGCAAGCATTTTGTCGCCGCGCGGCTGGAAGCGGCCAAGTGAACAATACCGTTTGGCAGATCGCAGTCTGGCTGATCCCGCTGGTGATCGCGATCGTGTTCCACGAAGTCGCGCACGGCTATCTCGCGCGGCTGCTTGGCGACCGTACTGCCGAACGGGAGGGGCGGCTGACGCTCAACCCGATCCGCCATGTCGATCCGATCGGGACAGTGCTCGTGCCGATGGTGCTGGCGCTCGCGCACGTGCCGATCTTCGGCTGGGCCAAGCCAGTACCGGTGGTTGCGTCGCGCATGCGCCACCCGCGCCGCGACATGGCGTTGGTCGCGCTTGCGGGGCCGGGCACCAACCTCGTGCTGGCGGCGATCACCGCCGCAGTCATCGGCATGGTCGCGTCGCGGCACGGCGGCGCGTTGCCGGGCGAAGGGTTGGCGGGATTCATCAACGAGAACCTAGTCAATTTCCTGCTGATCAACGTCTTCCTGGCGATCTTCAACCTATTGCCGGTGCCGCCATTCGATGGCGGGCACGTCGTCGAAGCGGTGCTACCGCGGCCGCTAGCCGCGCAATATGCCCGGCTGCGGCCGTTCGCGTTTCCGGTGATGCTCATCCTGCTCGTCGTGTTGCCGAGCATCGCCCCGGGCGCGAACGTGGTGGCGCGCATCGTGTATCCGATCACCGAGGCCGTCATCGGCGTATTGGCCCGGACATTCGGCGGGCTGGGCTGATCTTCAGGGCGGGTTCAGGCGCTTAGGACTATAGTCCCCCGGTAAAGGATCATCACATGCGCCACCCGTTCATCCCCCTTTCGCTGATCGCGATTTCCGCGGCCACGCTCGCCAGCCCCGCCCTGGCGCACAAACGGCCGCCGGTGCCGGTCGAACTCGGCAAGGAGACCAGCATCCCCTTCATCGGGACGATAGGTCTCTATGATTTCGAGGCCGACGGCCACCGCGGCGTGTGGCTGCAGGATCAGCGCCGTCATTGGTATTATGCGACCATTTCCGGGGTCTGCACTGGGCTGCCCTTCGCCAACCGGATCGCGGTCGATACACGCTTCGGCGGCACCTCGCTCGACCGCACCGGCGTGCTGCTGGTGGACGGTCAGCGCTGCTACATCGACAGCCTCGTCACCAGCGCCGGCCCGCCGAAGAAGGTGAAGAGGCCAAAGAAGGGCTGACCCGCACCCCGCCGCGCGCTAGGCCGCGCGGATGCATGGCTGGATCATTCTCGACAAGCCGCTCGGGCTCGGCTCGACCCAGGCGGTGAGCGCGGTCAAGCGCGCGCTGCGCCAGGGTGGATACGGCAAGGCCAAGGTCGGTCATGGCGGCACGCTCGATCCGCTCGCCACGGGCGTCCTGCCCGTCGCGATCGGCGAGGCGACCAAGCTCGCCGGACGGATGCTCGACAGCGACAAGGTGTATGAGTTTACTTGTCGGTTCGGGGTCGAGACCGACACGCTCGATCTCGAGGGCAAGATCGTGGCGGAGGGCGATGTGCGACCCACGCTCTCGGAGGTGGAAGCGGTGCTGCCGCGTTTCACCGGTGCGATCGATCAGGTGCCGCCGGCCTATTCGTCGCTCAAGGTTGAAGGCAAACGGGCGTACGATCTCGCGCGGGCCGGCGAGGAGGTGGTGCTCGCGACCCGGGCAGTGACGGTGTACAATCTCGACGTCGCCCCGGCGGAGGCCGGGGCCGCAGCGTTGCCGGGCGATGGCGGCGCAATCAATTCTCCGGCCCCGGCCTCCGCCGGGGCGACGCTGGAAGAAATCACCCTCACCATCCACGTCTCCAAAGGCACCTACATCCGCAGCCTCGCTCGCGACATCGCACACGCCCTCGGCACCGTCGGCCATGTGACGATGCTCCGGCGCACCAAGGCCGGACCGTTCGACCTCCGCCAAGCGATATCGCTGGACAAACTGGACGAACTCGCTAAGGCGCGCAGCCTTGAACAACGCCTCCTGCCATTGAGGGCGGGGCTGGACGACATCCCGGCTCTTGCGCTCGACCCCGACCAGGCAGGAGCGCTCCGACAGGGGCGCGTTCTGGCCGGGATTGCCAAAGACGATGGCCTCTACTTCGCGATTCTGGGCGAAACCCCTGTCGCATTGGTCGAGGTCAGCAGCGGGGAAGCCCGTGTCGTCCGCGGTTTCAACCTTTAGTCCGCGATGTCGAAGGAAACAGAATGTCGATTACCCCCGAGCGCAAGGAAGCGCTGATCAAGGAACATGCCCGCGCCGAAGGCGACACCGGCAGCCCTGAGGTCCAGGTCGCAATCCTGACTGACCGCATCAAGACGCTGACCGAGCATTTCAAGACCCACGCGAAGGACAACCATTCGCGCCGCGGCCTCTTGATGATGGTCAACAAGCGCCGCTCGCTGCTCGACTATCTGCGCAAGACCGAAGGCGACCGCTATCTCGCGCTGATCGCGAAGCTGGGCCTACGCAAATGAATTCAGGAACGGCGCCTTCGGGCGCCGTTTCGCTTATTCGGCCGCGTACAATTCGGTGCGGGCCGGCGGCGGAACTCTCCGCCACCAGGACCTGAAGGCAGGTCCTTATTCGGGCTCCCATGAAAGTACTACTTTCATGGGTCCCATCAGGCACCGGCAGGCATAGGGCCGCCGGACGAAGGAAATAAAATGTTCGATTCGAAGAAGGTAAGCATCGAGTGGGGCGGCAAGACCCTCACGCTCGAAACGGGCAAGGTTGCCCGCCAGGCCGACGGCGCGGTGATCGCGACGCTCGGCGAGACCGTCGTGCTGTGCGCGGTCACCGCCGCCAAGTCGGTCAAGGAAGGGCAGGATTTCTTCCCGCTCACCGTCCATTATCAGGAGAAGTTCTCGTCCTCGGGTCGTATCCCCGGCGGCTTCTTCAAGCGCGAGCGCGGCGCGACCGAGCGCGAGACGCTCGTCAGCCGGCTGATCGATCGGCCGCTGCGGCCGCTGTTTCCCGAGGGGTTCTACAACGAGATCAACTGCATCGCGCAGGTGATGAGCTACGACGGCGAGAACGAGCCCGACTTGCTGGCGATGATCGCCGCTTCGGCCGCGATGACGCTGTCGGGGGTGCCGTTCATGGGCCCGATCGGCGCCGCGCGCGTCGGCTACAGCCAAGGCGAGTACATCCTCAACCCGAGCGATTCGCAAGTCGCCGAGGGCGAGCTCGACCTGATGGTCGCCGCCACCCACAACGCGGTGATGATGGTCGAATCGGAAGCCAAGGAGCTGTCCGAGGACGTCATGCTCGGCGCGGTGATGTTCGCGCATCGCGCGTCGCAGGACGTGATCAAGGCGATCATCAAGCTCGCCGAGCAAGCCGCCAAGGAGCCGTGGGAGCTCAAGCAGGCGACCGACACCTCGGCGGTCAAGGCCGAGCTCAAGTCGCTGATCGGCAAGGACATCGACGCCGCCTACAAGATGGTCGACAAGTCGCAGCGCCAGACCGCGCTGGCCGAGGCTCGCGCCAAGGCCAAGGCGGCGATGGCCGACAAGCCCGCGCAGGAGCAGCTCGCGGCGTCCAAGCTGGTCAAGAAGCTCGAGGCGGAAATCGTCCGCGGCGCGATCCTCAAGACCGGCAAGCGCATCGACGGCCGCTCGACCACGCAGGTCCGCTCGATCGAGGCGGAAGTCCACTTCCTGCCGCGCGCGCACGGCTCGGCGCTGTTCACTCGCGGCGAGACTCAGACGATCGCCACCACCACGCTCGGCACCAAGGACGCCGAGCAGATGATCGATGGCCTCGGCGGTCTTTCGTACCAGCACTTCATGCTGCACTATAACTTCCCGCCTTATTCGGTCGGCGAAGTCGGCCGCTTCGGGGCGCCCAGCCGCCGCGACATCGGCCACGGCAAGCTCGCCTGGCGCGCTTTGCACGCGGTGCTGCCGTCGAAGGAGGAGTTCCCGTACACGATCCGAGTCACCTCGGACATCACCGAATCGAACGGATCGTCGTCGATGGCGACGGTGTGCGGCGGGTCGCTCAGCCTGATGGACGCCGGCGTGCCGATCAAGCGCCCGGTCAGCGGCATCGCGATGGGCCTGATCCTCGAGGGCAAGGATTTCGCCGTCCTGTCCGACATTCTGGGCGACGAGGATCACCTCGGCGACATGGACTTCAAGGTCGCGGGCACCAGTGAGGGCATCACCTCGTTGCAGATGGACATCAAGATCGCCGGCATCACCGAGGAGATCATGAAGGTCGCATTGGCCCAGGCCAATGAAGGCCGCGCACAAATCCTCGGCGAAATGGCCAAGGCGCTCGACCACACGCGTGAGGAACTGTCGGCGCACGCCCCGCGGATCGAGACGATGTCGATCGACAAGTCGAAGATCCGCGACGTCATCGGCACCGGCGGCAAGGTGATCCGCGAGATCGTCGCCACCACCGGCGCCAAGGTCGACATCGACGACGAAGGCACGATCAAGGTGTCGTCGTCCGACATCGCCCAGATCGAGGCGGCGATGAAGTGGATCCGCGGCATCGTCGAGGAGCCGGAGGTCGGCAAGGTCTATGACGGCAAGGTCGTCAATTTGGTCGATTTCGGCGCGTTCGTGAACTTCATGGGCGGCAAGGACGGCCTCGTCCACGTCAGCGAGATCAAGAACGAGCGCGTCGAAAAGGTCTCCGACGTCCTCAGCGAAGGCCAGGACGTCAAGGTCAAGGTGCTCGAGATCGATCCGCGCGGCAAGGTCCGCCTGTCGATGCGAGTCGTCGATCAGGAAACCGGCGCCGAGCTCGAAGACACTCGCCCGCCGCGCGAGCCGCGTGAAGGCGGCGACCGCGGTCCGCGCGGCGATCGCGGGCCCCGTCGAGATGGGGGCCGTGATGGCGGCGGTGGCCGTGGCGGCGACCGCGACCGTGGCCCGCGTCGTGACGGCGGCGGAGATCGTGGCCCGCGTCGCGAAGGCGGCGGTGGCGGCGAGCGGTCGGACCGTGGCCCGCGCCGCGAGCGCTCGGAAACCCGCGACGACGGCCCCGCGCCCGAATTCGCGCCGGCGTTCCTGACGGGCGACCGCAACGACGATTGAGCCTATAGGCTGGATTGAAGAAAGAGGCCTCGGCGGTGACGCCGGGGCCTTTTTTGAAGGTCCTTATGGCCGGCGCTGACCATGGCGGACTCGGTCTCCGCCAAGCGTTTATGCTATGGCATCGTTATCGTTAGATAAATCGCTATCTCGCGTCGACTGCCCAACATCCTCAACCAACATTACTTTTAGCGGCTTGATCGGCTGCTTGGCTTAACCTGCCTTGCCGCCTTGCGGGTTAGCTCAGCCAGTATGCGTTCGACCTGTTCGAGGCGGCTCAATATATCCCCGCTGCCCTGTTTGTTATTCGCTTCAAGGTCTAATGAAGCCTGCTTTGCCGCGCCCATTGATTGAGCCTCTGTTCGCGCTTCGTTTCGGGCCGTTGAAAACGGAATAGCGACGCCCGGCATTAGCTCGACAAACAGGAAGCGAGCCATCAACCCGCGTACGGCCGGGCGCACGTTAAAGCTCCCGCCGGTCCATCGAGATAGCTCTTCGAAAGAGATATCAGTTGAAGGTTTGGAGAATAAGTCGCTTTGAGAAAGCAATTCCTTGCTGATAATTCGACCTAGCCCCGCGTGCTCCGACATGACCCTTACGGGTGCCCATAGTCCAGCAAATGCCCCCGCCCAAACTACAGAGGCCGGAACAACATTCTCGTAGCGTCTTAGCAGTTCAGGTAAGATCACTGCGCCTGGATCGATCAAGCTCGCTCCGAACCCCATGATCGCGCTAGTTGCGGCAGTCTTGGGACCAGCGAAGAGCTTTCCTGCTAGCTTATCGAGTGCCTCCACTCGCAGCGATTGTGGTCCTGCTGCACAGCTCTTGAGCTCGGGTAAGTCATAGTGCCCAGCCAATATCGTAGCAGCATCGACAATCTCCTCCTGTGAGAGGAAATCGACGGAAGCAAGTTGGTCTACAAGGCCTCGGATAATCTCAAGCGCTCGCGCTTCTGCTGGTGGCCGCGAACACCACGTCTCACCAGATAGCACATACCAAAGTGGCAGTAGGCCGCCGTCCACGTCGCTCTTCGCACGAGCACGGCCGAAAATAACGTTATGGCGACGATCCAGCTCTTCAAAGCTTCGATATTGGTGCCAAACCGATGCGGCCCTAGCCATGCTATAGGTGGAGGTGGTCAGCGCAATTGCGCCGCTAGCTTCCTTCAAATTGGCTGTCGGATTATCGGCAGCAAGCTCGGAAATTATCGCACCGGTCCAGGCCGCTAGCCGGCTATCCAGCATTGGGCGCGGAGGGACAGTTAAAAGCTCTAGAAAGTCATCGGCCTTCCAAAGTCGACACCACTGCGAGACCGGCGACAATCCAGGCAAATAAGCCGCAAGCCAAGCCAAGGCATCGTCATATTCTTCATTGGGTACGACGATGAAGTCCGGCATCGGCGAGGATACAAAATCCCAATATCCAACAACCCACTCCCGCAACGCCCATTTGAGGCGAGCGATGTCCTCCATCGTTCCGGGCCGGAATGAGGCCTCGATGGGCCTACCGAGTAGCTCTGGCAGACTCTCGCGTGCCAAGTGACAAAACATCAACCGCGCCGACATAATGGCCCCTTCAAAACAGCGAGTCGATTTCGGGCAACACATCTTCGGGCGATTGGAGGTGCCCCGGAAGTATGCTGTTATAGTAAAGTGTCACCTCGGTTTTCGCCCTCGTAACTGCGGTGAACGCTAGCTCTCTCAGCCCTGTGGTAAGCCCGTCAGCCCTTAGTATATGAACCGCCCGCGCCTCGGAACCCTTAGCTGAGGCGATCGTCATCACACGCACCAGCGAGTCAGGTCCGAACGCTTCGTAATTATCGCTCGCTTGGAGTAGCGCCTTCGGGAGCAACTCGCCATCGGCAACTAGCTCCGCCCAAAATGCGTCGCGCGCCGCTCCAGTTTGCGAAAGCACCAGGATCGGCTCGTCGGAAATGTAGCGTATTTGACGTTTCACCTCCTCCAAACATCGAAGCCATTGATCGTGATCGCCGGTGCATTCGATTGACGTGACGGAAGAGGGGCGAGCACTCTCATCGTAGGCGCAATCCTTAGCCATAGGCGGTGCGCCTAACGGTGGGGGCAGGATTCGATCAGCGAACTGACATATCTTGAGGCCGATCCGGTAGTGTTTTTTCAAGTCAACGATGGAAGTCGCCAAGGCTTCCATTGCTGGAAGGCCCTCGTTGTGCTCCCAAATAGCCTGTCTAGAGTCGCCAGCAGAATTTACCGTTTCCGATAGGCGAGCAAGAATATCTAGCTCCGCCTCCTTAAAGTCCTGCACCTCGTCAACAAACACCGAATCGTAGATTTTGCCCGGATTGTTGTTCGAGATATATTCCGATAATGCGGTAATTAAAGCGGCTCTACTTGCGACAAAAGTTGTTTTTGGATCAGCAAAAACTTCGCCAGAATCGCGCAGAAAACCTTTTCCCCAGCCCATGAATGTCTTTATTTCTGTCGCCTGAATTTGATCCGCCCGCCCGATTGAAGGCCCAGACTTGATAAATTCAGCAAGGGTTCTGGTGAACGTTATGAACAGTATCCTCGGCGCTTTTGATCGAACGTAGTTTGCCCGTAGGAGGAGGATATTCGTCTTACCCGATCCAGGAGGCCCTTTAATTAAAAGGCTCTCGTCGATGTCGGCTTTTAGAACGTTCTTTTGGTCCGCATCGAGCTGGCCCGAATTGACCCACCATGTTTCGTTCATGCGAGCCAGCGCTCCGATGAGCGCCAGGTCCCTAGCGCTTCGCGAATTCTTCCGCCTAGACGCGGATCGACCTAGCTACCACCGTTACACGAAAGATTTAAGAACCCAACCTGATTTTCATGGCGTCAACTGATACACCTAGTCGATCTGCCATCACTGCGACGTCGTTAATACCTGCGGCTCTCAAACGCTCAATCGAGTTGGCCGGCATCAAAAGATTGGCAGCGAAATTGTTTGCCTGACGTTCGTGGATCGGACGGATCGCTGCATTCGGAAGTGGCGTTTGTTCTGCGCGATAAGCGCGCGTATCGCCAGTGCCCGGGCCTAAAAGGTCCCGGTGATAGATAAAGTGGCCGAGTTCATGGGCCGCAGTGAAACGCTGGCGCGTAAGCGGGTGCGCATCATTTATTACAATACGATAGCTGCCATCATCTTCGCGTTCTATCCAACCTGAAATGTTGTCGTCCAGTCGTTCGAAACATGGGCCCAGCCCAAGTTGCGAGATAATATCATATACGGGCACCGGGATTGCGTCCGCGTATTTTTCAATAACAGTAATGGGATCGTTCATCACCCAGCATTCTTTCCAATTTCGTCTGCGGCGGCATCATCATCCTCGTCGCCCCGTAGAACAGTTCGGCCCATAAGCTCTACGTGAGCACGAATGATCGCTGGCGCTTGGTTTGACAACCATTCCTTAATTAGCTCATTGGCGGCCCGCTTCGCCTCCGTTCTCGCTTCGTTCTCTGCTTGTATAGTGACGATTTTGCCCCATGCAATACCCGCTACGATCCCGATCAGGGCGAAGATCACCGATCCCCAAGCAATCGCTGTGGAAAGCGACGCAAAGGAATTTGCCATTGCATCCCAGTTTGGCGATGCCGTTGCTGTGGGAACTGGCGGAGGGGTCGTCGCGCAGTTTCGAGTTACCGTATCGATTATTTGCCCGCACGCCTGAAGAGCACGCGTAGAGCGATCAATTGCCAGCAGCATCCCACCTCCCCTACGTACGGCTATTATCTAATCGCTTTTCACTGATCGGCAACACGACAATACGGTGATCTATATGGGTATCGTCAAGGGAAGTGTGCGCCCGCCGCGGGAGTAAATCCCGCGTCGTCGGACGGCGCTTCCGGCGCCGCCGGCCGGCGCGGCGCTGGTCGCGATTTAGCTTTCGCTAAATCTTGGCGCCGCGCCCGCGTTTATATGGTTGTTATTGGCGAACCCTGTGGATTAACAATCGATATGGCTGCCAAGCAGAAGCCGGGGGGCGGCGTCTCGAGCCGGGTTTGAGGGGGAATATAAGATGAAGCGTACCGTCGTTCTCGCGATGATCGCGAGCGTGTCAGCGTTGATGCCACAGGCGACCGCCGCACAGGACAAGGCCGAACCGGCACCGGCACCGGCGCCAGCCGCGGCGACGACCATCGTCTTTTCGGAAAAAGGCGCGAACGGGATGAGCGATCTGCCCATGGGCGTCCATCGCATTCCCGACAGCAACGTCGTCATCTCCGGGCAACAGGGGGGCGGCGGGATCGGGATGCTGTTCGGCGTGGTCGGCATGCTGGTGCAGAGCTCGATCAACACACAGGCCGGCACGGCCAAGGTCCGCAATGTCGAGGATGACCTGCGCTTCGACGTCCGGGCAAGGGCGATCGAGATGACCAACACGATGATGGCGGGCGACAGGTTCCGCAACGCCTTCACGCTCACGCCCCAGCCGGGCGGCAGCACGATGGAGGTGACGCCGTATGTCGTGCTCACGTTCGTCAAAAAGACCGATGATGTCCGTCCCTATGTCGTGCTGAAGACGAAGGTCACGGACGGTACGACCGGCGATAAAGGGAAGACGATCAAGTATTTCTGCTGCGAGGGTCAGCCGGAGCCGCTCGCGAGCCTGACCGACAACAACGGCGCCCGCCTGAAGGAGCTCCTGACGGCCGAGCTGGACACCGCCGTCAACGTGATGCTGCTCGATCGGGCGCAGCCCTTCCCGCGGAATGACCAGGCCAAGGTCAAGACCAACGGCTTGCTCCCCTTCCTCGGCAAGCCGTTGAAGTGGGGGGGATTCGATCTGGGCCGGTACAAGGATTACAGCCTGATCGAGTTCCGTGGCGGGATGTTCGTCTTTTCCGGCGTGAATATCGTCGAGCCGGGGTCGCTTGAAATCACGCCCGTGGTCAAGAAATGAGGGCCGATACCGCGATCGTCTGAAGCCCGATCGTCCGGCAGCGGACGGGTCGCGCCGGAACGGGTTGGCCAGGCGGTGCGACCGACGTCCGTCGTTGCCGGCGCACGCAAAAACGACTTTCCTACAACCCCCGCTCCGGCATAGTTCGACCGCCTCGCTCACCAGCAGGAGGCATCGCATGACGGCGAAAACATCCCCCGCCCGAGTCGCGGCGTTCTTTCGCGCGCTGGCCGAGACCGGCAACCGGACGATCGCCGCCGAGCGCGCGAAGGTCTCGCGCTCGTGGGTGTCGCTCCACCAATCGACCGACCCCGCATTCGCTGCGCGGATGACGGCGGCGGTGGAGGCGGCGAGGGCGCGGCTGCGCGCGCAAGCGACGGGCATCGCGGCGAATGCGGCCTCGGCCCCGGATCACGTCCGGAGCGACGGCGGGTCTGTCCGGCCGCCGGCCGGCTGGGGCTCGCTCGACGGCGAGGAGCTGGTCGTGCGCGGCACCAACGGGCGGCGCACCCAGATTGCGCGGGCGCGGTTGCGGCAATGGACGCCGCGGGTCGAGGCGCGCTTCCTCGCGACGCTGGCGGCGACGTGCAACGTCAAGGCGGCGTGCGCGGAGGTCGGGCTGACCGCGGCTTCGGCTTATGGCCACGCGAAGCGCTGGCCGGGGTTCGCCGAGCGCTGGCGCGCAGCGATCGAGACCGGATATTTGCGCATCGAAGCCGCGCTGATCGCGAACGCCGCCAACGCGATGGGCGACACCGATCCGTTCGAGCCCGAGCTGGCGATGCCGCCGATGAGCGTCGCGCAGGCGATCCACCTGCTCCACATGCACAAGCACCAGGTCCATGCGATCGGCGGGCGGCCGGGGAAGCGCGGCTGGCCAAAGTCGCTCGACGAGATGCGGCCCGGCATCCTGCGCAAGCTCGAGCTGATCGAGGCGGAGCGGATCGCGCACGAACGGATCGGCCCCGCGACGCTGGCGCGCGACCGGCGCGAATGGGCGAAGCGGCGCGGCGGGCAGCGCGGGAGCGGCGGGGGCGGCTGAGCCGGCCCGCTGCGGCGTCGTTTCGGGGGCGGAACCTGCGCGGCTCATCGCACGTTGAGAACGTGCGTCGATCCGGCGCCGAAACGAAAGGAAGAGGCTGTGGGAAAAGGCATCTTGCTGTGGCTGCTGGGCATTCCGTTGCCCATCATCATTCTGCTCCTGTTGTTCTGGCACTGATCGTGGCGACGGGACCCTATAGCGAGGTCGATCGCGACCTCTATCCCGCCGCCGCCGAGCCGGGCGCGAGCCCGTCGGCGATCGCCTGGTCGGCGGTGAGCGCGGGCACCGTGGCGGCGATCGCGGTGACGCTGACGCTGTTGATGCTGGGCTCGGCGTTCGGTCTGGCGGAGGCGTCGCCTTGGCCGGGGGTGGGCGCGAAGCCGTCGACCTTCACGATCGGCGCGGGCATCTGGCTGGTCATCACGCAATGGCTGTCGGCGGCGCTGGGCGGGTATATCGCCGGGCGGCTGCGCGTGCGCTGGCACGGGCTGCACACCGACGAGGTGTTCTTTCGCGACACCGCGCACGGATTCCTGGTGTGGGCGACGGCGACGGTGATCGTCGCGATCATCGCGGTGGCCGCCTCGGCGCTGTCGAGCCTCGCGGCCGGGCCGGTCGATGTCGCCGCGACCCGCGATGCGGTCGACGAAGCGCGCAAGGTCGCGGCGTCGTTCGCGGCGTTCACCGGCGTTTCGCTGGTGATCGGGGCATTCGTCGGCAGCGTCGCGGGCGCGATCGGCGGCAGGCTTCGCGACAAGCACCCGTAAGCGGCACCCGTAAGGAGTCGCGCGGACCGGTCGCGCCGTCAGGCGGCGCGCGCGACCGGTCCGGCGTGGCGCGGTGCTCGCGCGGCGAGGCTGGTCTGCGCGGCCAGCACTTCCTCGATCTGCGCGGCGGTGAGCTGGCCGACGAACTCGGCACCGAACCTCTTGCCGTCGCGCCACACCACGCGCGCATGGCGGCTCGTGCCGGGCAGGCCGATATAGATCGACGCGCCCTCGTCCGGCGCGCTGGCGCAATGGACGAGCGCGCCGGTGTGCGAGACGTTGAGCAGATGCGCCCTGGTCGGTCCGGACCCGCTATCGACCTCGACCGGCTGGAAGACCTTGAGGCGTGGGGCGCGCGCGGCGCGTCTGGCGATGTCGGTGGCGTTCAAACTACTGGCTCCCGCTTGCTCGCACGACAAAGCCGGAAGGCGGGGCATGGTTCCCGAAAAATCATTCCTGCCAACGCGTTAACTGTCAATTTTTGCCTCGTCGCGCCGCGACTTAGCGGCGGCGGATGCCGCGGAGCAGGACGACTCCGTAGCCCGCGACCAAGGCCCGCGGGATCAGCGAGACGAACGAAGGTCGGCGGCGCGGTACCGGCGCGGGCGCCGGCTTGGGCGCGGAAAGCGCTTCCTCCCGCGCGCGCGACAGTTCGAGCATGAGCAGGATCATCGACGGGTCGAGCGCCCCCGGGCGCTGCGCCTCGAACGTCTGCTGGAGCAGTTCGCCGATGCCGAGCTGGTCTTGCGGGGGATCTGAAGCGGCCACGGATACATCCCGATGGATTCAGCTTCATCAACGGTCGGGCCGAGATGTTGTTCATCCGCCACGCCAAATTCGCGTAAGGCCAGCGAACCTGGTTAGCGCGCCGCGGCGGCCCGCGGCGTCGAGCACTCGGCCTGGCCGACCCGACGCGCATATTCCTCGGCCATCTCAAGATGAACGCGCGAAATCGCGGGGTTGCCCGCCTGCGCCGCCAAGCCCCGCGCGGCGGCTTCGCGCCGCCGGTAATATTCGATGTCGTTATCGCAGTTCATGTCGCATCCCCGTCGAGTCGCAAGGCATTTTGACAGGATCGGCAAAGCGCGCACTAAACAAGATTAATGAAAGACTTACCAGAATCTCGCGCTCCGTAGGCGCAATTATTGCGGCGTCCGATGCCGGTGCTCGAGATGCAGATAGCTCGGCTCGAAATCGCCCGCGCGCGCCAAATTGGGCCAATTGTCGATGGTGATCGCGCGTTGCGAGCGCCGGATCAGCCCGTCGCGCTCGAGGCCCTTCAACGTCCGGTTGACATGGACCGATGTCAATCCGGTCGCATCGGCGAGTTGCTCCTGAGTCATCGGCAGCTCGTAGTCGGATTGCTTGCCGATCCCGACCGACATCAGCCGCACCCCGAATTCGCACAACAAGTGCGCGACTCGCGTGCGCGCGTCGCGGCGCCCGATGTTGAGCGTCCATTCGCGAAAGATCGACCCGTCGACCAGCGTGTCGTACCACATCGCCATTCCGACCGCCGGCATCGCGAAGGCCAGGGTGCGGATTGCTTCGACCGGAATGAACGCCGCCTCGACCTGCGTCAGCGCCTGGACGTTGTGGTCGGCGACCCCGAGCAACGTGTTGTGCAGGTCGACCGCGTCGCCCGCCATGTGGATCGACAGGATCTGGCGCCCGCCATTGCCCGCAACCTTCTGGCGATAGGCATAGCCCGACAGCAACACGATGCTGTGGGTCGGCTTCTCGCCTTCCCACACCATCATCTGGCCGGCCTCGAGGCGGCGAATCGAATACGGCAAGCGGAGCACCGCCTCGGATTGTGCCTCGTCGAGCGCGACCCATAGTCGCAATTTGTTCAAGAGAGGCGCTAACGTAGCGGATTGATTCTCGGGCAAGTGCCGGCACTCCTTCGGGCGGGAGCGCTGCCTGTGTCTCTCAGTCCCCGATTAGCCGTTATAACCGCCGGGGATTTTCCCGGCTTACTCTCCTTTACTGCGTCATCCTAATCTATTTTGGCGGGGGCAACTAAACGAGGTTAGGTTCGTTGATATAGACCGCCGGCAGACTGCCCTTGGGTTCCGGCTGCTGAGAGACACCGCGCTCCCGCCCATACGGGAGTCGTGCGATGCACGCATTGATCATTGAGGACGAATCGCTGCTCGCAGAGATGATCGAGCACGTGCTGCGGGACCGCGGCGTGCTGACCGTCGATATTGCCGACACCTATACCGCCGCGATCGCCGCGGCGGCGATGCGGCCGCCGCGGCTGATCACCGCCGACGTCCAACTGGCGGAAGGGTGCGGGATCGACGCGGTCCAAGCGATCACTTCGCTGATCGCACCCGCGGTGCTGTTCGTGACGGGAAGCGGCGACGAGGTCCGCCTCCGGCTGCCCGAGGCGGCGGTCGTCGACAAGCCGTTCAGCGCGGCGACGCTCGGCCTGGCGGTGGCGCGGGCGCTCGAATAGCGCGGAAGGCGAGGCCGGCGTCGGACTAGTTGCGGAAGCTCGGGTCGATCCGGTCGAGCTTGCGGAGCAGCGCCGGCCAGGCCAGCCGTTCCGCCGCCATCGCCATCCCGCCCGGGGGCGTCTGCCCGGCGACCTTCTCCTCGGTGCCCTGCGGCGGGTTGTTGAGGTTCTCCAGCCCCGCCGACAGCATCATCACTTGCGCCTGGCACGCGCGCTCGAGGAAATAGAGCCGCAGGAAACAATCGCCGACGGTCTTGCCGACGGCGAGCGTGCCGTGATTGCGCAGGATCATCGCGTGCTTGTCGCCGAGATCCGCGACCAGCCGCTCGCGCTCGTCGAGGTCGGTCGCGACGCCTTCATAGTCGTGATACGCGACATTGTGCTTGGCGATCATCGCGGTCTGGGTGTGCGGCAACAGCCCGAACTCCATCGCCGACACCGCCTGGCCGTGCGGGGTGTGGAGGTGCATCACCGCGGCGGCATCGTCGCGCGCCATGTGGATCGCCGAATGGATCGTGAAGCCCGCAGGGTTGACCGGGTGCTCCGACTTGCCGACCGGATTGCCTTCGGTATCGATCTTGACGAGGTTGGAGGCGGTGATCTCCTCGAACATCATGTCGTAGGGGTTGATCAGGAAATGGTGCTCGGGACCGGGCACGCGCGCCGACAGGTGCGTGAAGATGAGGTCGTCCCACCCGTAGAGCGCGACCAGCCGGTACGCCGCGGCGAGATCGACTCGCGCTTCCCACTCGCCGGGTGCCATCGTTTCCTCGACCTGTGCCAGCGTCGCCATGTCACTCTCTCCCGGGTCTGATTTCGGCCAGGATACCGCATTTTCGAAGAGGAAGGAAAGTGGCGAGGACTCGATAAACTCACGCTTCCCCGGCGCAGGCCGGGGCCCAGCATCGGGCCGATCGCAACTGGGCCCCGGCCTTCGCCGGGGAGGCGTGCGGAAGAATCGGCGATGTAGAGGAAAGGGAGCGGTGGCGAACCAAGCCGTTCCTCCGCGTGCGCGAAGGGAAAAAGGTTGCGTGGCGTCGCGGCAAAGCCGCGCCGTCGGTCCTCGCTGGCGCGAGGCCGGCCGGGCTTCGCGCCGGGCGCGGATTAGCTCCGCTAATCCCCTGCGCGAAGCGCAGTGGGGGACTTCTGTTGCCCGGTGCCTCCGAGTCTTGGACTGAAAGTCCGGGGGGTTCTGTTGCCCGGCCCCCCCGGGGGCCGCTGGAATCCGCTTCTGTTGCCCGGTGCGGTCCAACCGCGCATTTTAGTCTAACCTTGGGCCGTTAAGCCGTGGGGTTAGGCCGCAATAGCGAGTGCTTCGTTATCGTTGGCACTTGTGTATGGGCCGTCACGGTGGTCCCATTCCGAGCAAAAGACAGCGCCGTTCAACACACGTCGATCCTGGTTCGGCCCCGTCATCGTCGCCCTGGAAGGAGGACGGTGGTGGAGCCGCCGGGTACTGCCCCCGGGTCCGCTGCGTCTATTATACGCCATCGTTTATCGCCATAGCCGGGCCGAAACCCTTGCCCGCCCAATATAGGCGCTTCGGCGTTAAAAGAAAGGCTGCTCAGTCCTCCCCGTTTACGGGGAGGTGGCAGCGCGCAGCGCTGACGGAGGGGGCGGGCCGCACGTGAATCGGGTGAGGAGAGCCCCCTCCACCAGCTTCGCTGGTCTCCTCCCCTTAAAACGGGGAGGATTGAACGGCTCCTGCCCTGCTGCTCGATCGCCACGCCGCATCGCCAAAAACCAACGCCCCGCCACGCCTGCGCCACATTGTGCGGAGATAGTGTATCCGACCATGTTGACGCAGCGTTCCCGTTATGCGCTCCGCGCGATGCTTTATCTGGCGCAAGCGCCCGCCGGCGGACCGCCGATCCCGATGAACCGAATCGCGGACCATGCCACGGTGCCGCGCAAGTTCCTCGAGCTGATCCTCGCCGATCTGCGCGAGGCCGGGCTGCTCCACAGCCATCGCGGCAAGATGGGCGGATATTGCCTGTCGCGCCCGGTCCATCTGATTTCGCTCGGCGAGATCATCCGCGTGATCGAGGGGCCGCTGGCGCTGGTGCCGTGCGTCAGCCGCACCGCGTACCGCCGCTGCGCCGATTGCAAGGACGAGGCCGCGTGCGCGATCCGCCAGGCGATGGCGCGCGTCCGCGACGAGACCGCGCGGATTCTGGACGGGACGAGCCTCGCCGACGCGATCGCCGAGGATCTGGTGGCGGCTTAGCAATAGCCGTCACCCCGGCCTTGTGCCGGGGTCCGCCGATCCGCTAGCGATACGCAAGAGCCTCTAGCCTCGGCGCGCGTTGCGCAGCGGACCCCGGCACAAGGCCGGGGTGACGAGGTATCTATTTCTTCTTCAACTCGTCGCGGATCTCGCGCAGCAACACGACATCTGCGGGATCGCCCGGCGCCTTTTCCTCCGGCTTCGGCGCCAGCCGGTTTACCGCGCGGATCATCAGGAAGATGATGAAAGCGATGATCACGAAATTGACTGCTTGCGTCACGAACTCGCCGTATCCGAGCAGCGGGACGCCGGCCTTTTTGAGCGCCGCGTAATCGGTCGAATTGGCGAGCGCGGCCGGCACCTTGTCGCGGTTGAGGACGAGGAAGTAGCTCGAGAAATCGAGGCCGCCGAACACCTTGCCGATCAGCGGCATGATGATGTCGTCGGTGAGACTCGTGACGATCCTGCCGAACGCCGCGCCGATGATCACCGCGATCGCCAGGTCCATCACGTTGCCGCGCATGATGAACGCCTTGAATTCCTTGAACATCCCTGCCTCCCGCTCTTGCAGCGATGGTGAGGATACGCCGAGCCCGTCGCGGCGGGCAAGCGAAGGCCGGTGCCATATTCGATTGCAACACCGGTCGGCGGCACTACATTGCGCGGAACCAAGGGATTTGGAGGGTAGTCCCCATGAAGTTTCGTGCCATGATCGTCATTGCCGCTGCCGCGATGCTGTCCGCGTGCGGGATCAACTCGGTGCCGACCGCGGAAGAAGCCGCCAAGGCGCGCTGGGGCGACGTCCAGATCCAGTATCAGCGCCGTGCCAATTTGATCCCCAATCTCGTCGCGACGGTGAAGGCCGCCGGCGCGCAGGAAAAGGACATCCTGGTTCAGGTGACTCAAGCGCGCGCGTCGGCCAATCAAGTGCAAGTATCGCGTGATGACTTGACCGATCCCGCCAAGATGGCCGCGTTCCAGCGCGCCCAGGCCGGCGTCACGCTGTCGCTGCAGCGGCTGCAGGAGGCCTATCCCGAGCTCAAGAGTCAGGGCAATTACACCACGTTGATGAGCCAGCTCGAAGGGACCGAGAACCGCATTTCGATCGCGCTCAACGATTACAACGGCGCGGTGCAGGCGTATAACACGCGGATCCGCACCTTCCCCGACGCGATCGGCGCCAAGATATTCTATGGCGCCAAGCCGATGGTGCCGTTCCAGGCCACCACGCCCGGCGCCGACACCGCGCCATCGGTCAATTTCGGTAATGCGAGCTGATCGGGCCGAATAGGAGACCGGGGGCGATGGCGCTCCGCCGTTTCTGGGCCTTGCTGGCGCTGCTGACGTTCGCGGCGGCGGCACCGGCGGGCGCGCAGACCTTCCCCAAATTCACCGGGTTCGTGGTCGATGCCGCCAACGTGCTGCCGCCCGATGTCGAGGCCGACCTGACGAAGAAGCTCGATGCGTTGCAGAAGGACACGCACCGCCAGCTGATCGTCGCGACGATCGCCGACATGCAGGGCTATCCGCTCGAGGATTACGGCTATCGCCTCGGCCGGGCGTGGGGCGTGGGGCTGAACGACGTCAATAACGGCGCGATCCTGTTCATCGCGCCCAACGAGCCGGCCGGGCATCGCGGCCCGCGGATCGAGGTCGGCACCGGGCTCGAGCCGGTGCTGACCGACGCATTGTCGAGCGTCATCATCAATCAGGACATGATGCCCAAATTGCGCGCCGGCGACGTGCCGGGCGCGATGGAAGCGGGGACCGACGCGATCATCGCGCAGCTTCGCGCGAGCCCCGACGAAGCCAAGGCGCGCACCGACGCCGCGATCGCCGACTTCGACAAGGCGAACAAGCGCGAGGTGAGCAGCGGTCATGTTCCCGTGGGGCTGATCGTCTGGCTGATGATCTTCGGCTTCATCTTCCTGTCGCACTTGCGCGGCGGCAAGCGCGGGCGGCGCTATCGCGGCAGCGGCTGGCCGGTAATGCTGTGGGGCCCCGGGTTCGGCGGCGGCTGGGGCTCGGGCGGCGGATCGTCGTGGAGCTCGGGCGGCGGCTCGGACAGTGGTGGTGGCGGCGGCTGGGGCGGCGGCGGCTTTTCGGGCGGCGGCGGCGGCTCGTTCGGCGGCGGCGGGGCGTCGGGGGGATGGTGATGGGGTTTCCCTTGAGCGCGGCCGATCGCGATTCGGTCGGCGCGGCGGTGACCGCGGCCGAGGCCGGCACCGACGGCGAGATCCTGACGATCATCGCGCAACGCTCCGACGAATATCACGACGTGGCGATGATCTGGGCGGCGCTTGCGGTGCTGCTGGTGGTCGCGTTGGTGGCGGTCGATCCGGCGATGCTCGATGCGCCGATCGCGTGGGTGACCGGCGGATGGGGCGAAGCGCCGGGCATGGCGGCGCGGTTGATCGTATTGCTGATCGCGCAAGGCGTGGTGCTGGGGCTGATGATCCTGTTGTTCCGGCTGGCGCGGCTGCGAATCGCGCTGACCCCGCGCGGGGTGCGGCACGCGCGGGTGCGCGGGCGCGCGATCCGCTATTTCAAGGTCGGCGCCGAACGCCGCACCGTCGCGCGAGTCGGCGTGTTGCTCTATCTGTCGATCGACGAGCGTCTCGCCGAAATCGTCGCGGATGAGGCAATCCACACGAGGGTCCCCGACGAGCGCTGGGGCGACGCGATGGTCGCATTGATCGACCAGGTCCGCGCCGGCCGCCCGGCGGACGGGATGGCGGCGGCAGTCGGCGCGATCGGCGCGATCATCGCCGAGCATTTCCCCAAGACCGCCGCCGACGTCAACGAGCTCCCCGACCGGCTGATCGAGCTGTGAGCGTTCCCGACGCGGACGCGGCCGAGGAAACGGTCTGGAAGGGCCGCTTCATCGACGTCAAGACGCGCGGGCGCTGGGAATATGTCGGCCGCGTCGGCGGGACCGAAGCGGCCGTCGTGCTCGCGATCGACGAGGGCCATGTTCTGCTGGTCGAGCAGTATCGCGTGCCGCTCGGCCGCGCCTGCCTCGAACTCCCCGCAGGGTTGATCGGCGACGAGGGCGAGGCGGAGAGCGCCGAAGCCTCGGCAGCGCGCGAGCTCGAGGAGGAGACCGGCTATCGCGCGGACACGCTCAGTGCGATCGGCACCTTCTATGCGTCGCCGGGGATGGTCACCGAATGCTTCACTCTGGTCCGCGCCGAGGGGCTGACGAAAGTTGGTGACGGCGGCGGGACCAGGGACGAGAACATCGTTGTCCACCGCGTGCCGCTCGACCGCGTCGCCGATTTCGTCGCCCAGCGCCGCGCGGCGGGTACGGCGATCGACGTCAAGCTGCTCGCGCTGTTGGGGCCGTCGCTCATCTAACGAAAATTGTCCGCGTAGGCCTGGAGCTTGAGCTTGCGCTCGGGGGCGGGGACGACGGTGAACGCGATCCCCGCCTTCTCCGCATAGGCGATTGCCGCTTCAGCGCTCGGGAAGAACAGATGCACTTGCTCGCGCGTGTCGCCCGAGCCTGCCCAGCCGGTCAGCGGGTCGGGGCGCTTGGCTTCGCTCGACTCGAATTCGAGCACCCAGCGGTCGGTGTACGCGCGCCCCGACTGCATCGCGTTCTTGGGGCGCTGGTAAATACGGGCAGTGGTCATGAGGATTCCTATTTATTCGCGGTACCAGCCCGCTCCCCCACCCGACCTCCCATAATATACTGCCGTTGGGAGGTCGGGTGGGGGAGCGGGCCGGCCCCGTGCGCTTCAACGCATTACCGCGGCTTTGCGAGCCGCGCATCGGCTTTTTTGGTCCGCAGCGTGGGGTCGGCGGCGGCGGGATCGTCGGGCCAGGGGTGGCGCGGATAGCGGCCGCGCATTTCCTTGGCGACCGCGGCCCAGCTGCCCGCCCAGAAGCCGGGCAGATCGCGCGTGGTCTGGATCGGGCGGCCCGCGGGCGACGTCAGGCTGAGCACCAGCGGCACCCCGCCGTTGGCGACCATGGGGTGCGCGGCGAGGCCGAACAGCGCCTGGGGGCGGAGCTCGGCGGTCGGCCCGGCCTCGGCGGCATAATCGATCGCGGCGCTCGACCCTGCCGGCGTATCGAGCCGCGCCGGCGCGATTCGGTCGAGCGCGCGCATCGAGTCCCAGCCGACGAGGTTGCGCAGCGCTTCGGCGAGGTCGGCGTCGGTGATCTGATTGAGGCGACGCTTGCCGGCGACCAAGCCGGGGAGCCAATCGTCGAGGCGATCGAGCAGCGCGACATCGTCGAGCGCGCCGCCCCAGCCGTGCGCTGCCGCGAACGCCGCACGCGCGCGCAACGCGCCGGACGCCTCGCCCCATGGCAACAGCGCGAGGCCATGCTCGCGCACGCCCTCGACCAGCGCCTCGGCGATCGCGGTTGGATCGGCGGCGGGATCGGGCCCGCTCGCGAGCACGATCGCGCCGAGCCGCCGCTCGCGCACCGCCTCGACCGCGCCGCTCGCCGGATCGAACGCAAAGGTGCGGCGAGTCTCGATCCGGTCGGCGAACAGCGCTTCGACCGCGGTCTGATCGATCGCGGCGGCCGACAGGATCTGCGCGCCGGCGGCGACGCCTTGAGTCTCCGCGACCGCGAGCCATTCGGCGGTGGCGAGCGGATCGGCGGGATCGAGGCGAAAGCCGCGCCCGCCGACGGAGGCCCAGCGCTCGCCGGCGGCGTCGCGCCGGCGCGAGACCCGGTCGGGAAAGGCGAGCGCGATGGCTATTTCTACTCCCCTCCCGCTCGCGGGAGGGGTTGGGGGTGGGCCTGTTTCTCTGCCGTCGCGTGCGACTGGCCCACCCCTAGCCCCTCCCGCAAGCGGGAGGGGAACTGAGGCGACCCACCGCTCGGCCAACCTTCGCCCGCTCTCAGCCCTTGGCCCGCGCTCTCCCCGAAACCGGCGCACGCGCGTTTCGAGGTCCACCCCCGGCCCGCCCAACCCGCGTTCGCCGAGCAGCACCGCGACCTCCGCCGCCTCGCGCGCCAGCCCGATCTCGCCGCTGCGCACCAGCATATGCGCGAGCCTTGGCGGCATCGGCAGCTTTGCGATCGCCTTGCCATGCGGCGTCGGACGGCCGTCGGAGTCCAGCGCCTCGAGCGTCGCCAGCCGAGCCCGCGCCTCGGCAACCGCGGCATCGGGCGGCGGGTCGAGCCAAGCGAGCTCGCGCGGGTCGGCGACACCCCAAATCGCGCAATCGAGCACCAAAGCCGACAGGTCCGCCTCCAATATCTCGGGGGGGTCGAAGCGCGGCAGCCCGGCGGTGGCGGCTTCCTCCCACAGCCGATACGCGACGCCTGGCCGCTGGCGCGCGGCGCGGCCGGCGCGTTGCGTCGCTGCCGCCTGGCTCGCGCGTTCGGTGACCAATCGAGTCATCCCCGCCGCGCGGTCGTAGCGCGGGCGCCGCGCGAGCCCCGAATCGACCACCACCGAAATGCCGTCGAGCGTCAGGCTGGTCTCGGCGATGCTGGTCGCGAGGACGAGCTTGCGCAGCGCGCCGGGCTCGGGGGCGATCGCGGCGCGTTGCGCGGGCGGCGGGATCTGGCCGTGGAGCTTGTGCAGCGCGATACCGGGCAGGTCGCCGAGCCGCTCGGCGACTCGCTCGATCTCGGCGACGCCGGGCAGGAAGGCGAGGACGCCGCCTTGCTCTTCGCGCAACGCCAGCCGGACCGCGGCTGCCATCTCGTCCTCGATCCGCGCCTCGCTGCGCCGCCCGAGGTAGCGAAGGTCGAGCGGATAGCTCCGCCCCTCGCTCTCGATTACCGGCGCGTCGCCGAGCAGTTTCGCGAACCGAGCGCCGTCGAGCGTCGCCGACATCGCGACGAGCCTGAGGTCGGGGCGCAAAGCCGCCTGCGCATCGAGCGCGAGCGCCAGCCCGAAATCACTGTCGAGGCTGCGCTCATGCACCTCGTCGAACAAAACCGCCGACACGCCCGCCAGGTCGGGATCGGCCTGGATCTGCGCGACGAAGATGCCCTCGGTCACCACCATCACGCGCGTGGCGCCTGAGCGTCTCGAATCCATCCGCGTGGCGTAGCCGAAGGTTCGGCCGACCGGCTCTCCCGCCAGTGCCGCCATCCGCTCAGCGGCAGCGCGCGCGGCGATCCGGCGCGGCGACAACAGCAGGATCTCGCCGCCGCACCATTCCGCCTTGAGCAAGGCCGGCGCCACCGCGGTCGTCTTGCCCGCGCCGGGTGGTGCCACCAGCACTGCGTTCGATCGCGCCGCCAGGCTGTCGAGCAATTGCGGCAGGACCGCTTCGACGGGCAGCGTCATTCAGCGCCCGAACCTGATCCCGACCGACACCGTCCGCGGCGTGCCGAGGTCGATCGATCCGGCCTGGTTGCGAGTCTCGACCCTGGCGTCGAACAGGTTTTCCCCGCGCACGATCAGCGCGACTCGCTTTGCGATCGGCCAGCGCGCGACCGCATCCACCGTGGTCGCGGGCGGCAGCACGTTGGTCTGAAGGTCATCCTCGAACTGCGCGCCGACATAGCGCGCGGTGAGCGAGAGCAGCGCGTCGCGGCGCGGCGTCCAGGCGACCGTGCCGCTCGCCGCGTGGCGCGGAGTCTGCGCCGGACGCAAGCCGTCGA
The DNA here is from genome assembly GCF_036269755.1 of Sphingomonas sp. Classification (GTDB taxonomy): domain Bacteria; phylum Pseudomonadota; class Alphaproteobacteria; order Sphingomonadales; family Sphingomonadaceae; genus Sphingomonas. The sequence continues at coordinate 26,721 of NZ_DATBDV010000009.1, forward strand.
GCGCGGTGCCGGGCGCAACGACTCGGCTGTCGCTGAGCGCGTACGAGGCGGACAGCGAGACATCGCCGCGCCGCCATTCCACGCTGGCCTCGATGCCCTTGGCGGCGATCGCATCGACATTCTCGCGCCGCCGCAAATTGGGGCCGATCGTGACGTTGGCGATGGCATCGCCGAGGCGGTTGTAGAACGCGGTCAGGTCGATCGTCAGCCCTGGCGCGGGACGCAGATCGACCCCGCCCTCGACCCCACGCAGCCGCTCCGGCCGCAGATCGGCGTTGGCTTGCGTGACGATCGGGAACACCGTGAACGGCCGGTACAGCTCGTTGAGCGTCGGCAACCGGAACCCGGCATAGGCCGCCACACGCAGATCGGCCCAGGCGCCTGCGTGGAGCAATGCGCCGCCGCGCCCGGTCCATTCGGTGCCGTGGCGATCGGCAAAGGCGTCGGTGGTGGTCGGGTTCCCCGCCGAGTCGCGCTCGCGAAAGAAACCGTTGGCGATGCTCCAGCGATCGACTCGCGCGCCGCCGGTCAGCACCAGCCGCCCGATCGTCCAATCGTCCTCGACGAACAGCCCGGCGACATTCGTCCGCCCGCCCGCGTTGCGCCGCGCGGTGACGGTGCCGTTCGCGGCGTAGGCATCCTCGAACAACTGGCCGTCGGCCGCGCGCACGTCGCCGCCGATCCGCAGCACGTCGTTGCTCGCCACCGGGGGACGCAATTCGATCTTCCCGCCGATCCCGGTCGAGGGAGTCGCGCGCTGGTCGAGCGTCAGGCGGAAGCTGGTCGAGGAGATCACCTTGTTGGTGAAGTTGCGCGCCTGGAGATAGGCGAGCGCGTCGACCTGCCAGCGCCCGCGCGCGACCAGCCGCACGCTGGCGTCCTCGCCCTGCGAGCTCGAATCGGCGCCGCGAAAGCGCAGCGTGCGGTTGTCGCCGAACGCCAGCCCGCGCACTTGCAGCTCGACCTGCTTGCCGACCGGCACCACCGCGCGTGCGCTGCCCGACCAGTCGCGGTAACGCGCGGGGGCGCTCGCGGCGACTCGCTGGTCCTCGGGTGTCGTCATGAACCCGTCGCCGCGCTCGAACCGGCCCGAAACGCTGGCGAAGCCGCGCCCCAGCGTCGGCGACACACTCCCCGCGACGCTCATCGAATCGCGGCTGCCGTAGAAGGCCTCACCCGCCACCGGCGGCAAGTCGCCCCGCCCCGCGCTCACCAATTCGATCGTGCCGGCGACCGCGCCCGACCCGAACGGCCCCGCGCCGCCGCCGCGCGTGACTCGCACCGCTTGCAGCCGATCGGGCACGAGCGCGGTGAACGGGATATAGCCGAAGAACGGATCGGCCACCGGCACGCCGTCGAGCAGCACCAGCGTCCGGCTCGCGGCATTGCCGCCGAGCGCGCGCAACGTCGCGCCTTGCGCCGACGGATTGGCCGAACGGCTGTCCGAGCGGCGGAATTGCTCGAACCCCGCGACATCGAGCAGCACGTCCTCGATCCGCCCCGACGCGTCGTTGGTCAGCCGTTCGCGGTCGATCACCGTCGCGCCATAAGCCGGCGTGCCCGGCGGCAAGTCGAGCCCGCGCCCGATGATGATGATATCCTCGCTCGGGTTCGGCGCGGGAGCGGGCGGCGGCGCGGTCTGCGCGCAGGCGGCCCCCGGCCAGGCGGCGGTGGCGAACAGCAGGAACGGGTAGGTGCGCATCGCCGCTCCTCTAGCATCGCTCGACAGCAAGGCCATGCCGTCTATAGGCAGAAGCGATGAAGGCGATGGTCGATCCCGGCAATGCGCTCGGCCGCGGCCTCGCGGCGATCCGCACGCAGTTCCAGGTGCCCGACGCCTTCCCGCCCGCGGTGCTGGCGGCTGCCGACGAAGCTGCCAGGCGCGCGCCGACCGCGCACGCCGATCGCACCGCGATGCGCTTCGTCACGCTCGATCCGGCGAGTTCGACCGACCTCGACCAGGCCTTTGCGATCGAGACCGCGGGCGCCGATCTGCTGCTCCATTACGCGATCGCCGACGTGGCCTGGTTCGTCGACGATGGCGGCGCGATCGACGCCGAGGCGTGGACTCGCGGCGAGACTTTATATCTGCCCGACGGCAAGGCACCGCTCTATCCGCCGGTGTTGAGCCAGGGCGCCGCGAGCTTGCTTCCCGATGGTCCACGCCCCGCGGTGGTATTCGCAGTCCGGGTGGCGCCCGATGGCAGCGTCAAGCTCGACGGCGTCGAGCGCGCGGTGATCCGCAGTGCCGCCAAGCTTGCGTACGAAACCGCGACCGACGCCGAACTGCCGCCGGGATTCGCGGAGCTGGCCAACCGAATCCAGGCCGCCGAAGACCGGCGCGGCGCGGCGCGAGTCGATCCGCCGCAGCAGGAGGTCGATGCCGTCGATGGCGGCGGGTACGAACTTGCGTTCCGTCCCTATTCGCTCGCCGAGCAGCGCAATGCCGCATTGAGCCTCGCTACCAACCTCGCGGTCGCCGACGCGATGGAGGCGCATCATACCGGACTGTTCCGGGTAATGGCCGCGCCCGACGAACGCGCGGTCGCCCGGTTAAGGCATACTGCGACCGCATTCGGCCTCGATTGGCCTGCTGACGCGACGCTCGACCAGTTCGAAAAGACGCTCGACGCCAACGATCGCAAGCAAGCCGCGATCATGCTGGCGATCCGCCGTGCCGGGCAGGGCGCGTCGTATGTGCCGTACAAAGAGGGCGTGGTGCCGTGGCATTCGGCGATGGCGGCGACCTATGCCCACGCCACCGCGCCGCTGCGCCGGCTGGCCGACCGCTACGTCGTTCGCGCCGCGCTGGCGATCGCCAACGGCGAGGCGGTGCCGACGGCCGTGACCGACGCCTTCGCCAAGCTGCCGCCGGTGATGGCGCGCGCCGATTCGCTCGGCGGCCGGATCGACCGCTCGGTGATCGACCTGGCGGAGACGGTGCTGCTCGAGGGCAAGGAGGGAACGGTGTTCGACGCGATCGTCACCGACTTGGATGAGCGCGGCGCGCGGATTCAGCTGCGTGATCTTCCCGTTGTGGCGCGAGTCGACACGCACAACGTTGCGCCGGGCGATCCGCTGCGCGTGCGGCTGACGACGGTCGATCCGGTCGCGCGCGCGCTGCGGTTCGAGCGAGTCAGCTAGCGAGGTCGCGCAGGCACGCGATCAGCGTGCGGCGGGCGAGGACGACCTTGAAGTCGTTATGGCCGTAACCGCGCGCGTCGGCGAGCAACGCATCGGCCGCCGCTTCGAATGCCGCTGTCCCCGCCGGCTGCCCGACCAGCGCCGCTTCGACCGCTGGATCGCGCCACGGTTTCGGCGCGAGGCCGCCGAACGCGAGCTTCGCCGATGCGATCGTGCCGTTCTCGACCGACACCGCGGCGGCGACTGATACCAACGCGAAGGCGTACGAGGCGCGATCGCGCACCTTGCGGTAGAGCTGGCGGCCGGGCGGCGGCGGGGGCAGCTCGATCGCGGTGATCAGCTCGCCGGGCTCGAGCAGTGTCTCGATCCACGGCGTGTCGCCGGGCAAGCAATACAGGTCGCCGAGTCGAATGCGCCGCTCCTCACCCCCGGCGCGGGCGGTCACCACCACCGCGTCCAATGCGAGCATTGCCACCGCCATGTCCGACGGATGAGTCGCGATGCAACTGGGCGAGCCGCCGAGGATCGCGTGGATGCGGTTGAACCCGCCGATCGCGTCGCACCCGCTCCCCGGCTCGCGCTTGTTGCAGCGCGCGGCGGTCTCGTAGAAATAATAGCAGCGCGTGCGTTGCAGCAGGTTGCCGCCGGTCGACGCCTTGTTGCGAAGCTGCGCCGACGCGCCGGCGAGCAAGGCGCGCGACAGCATCGGATAGCGCGACCGGATCAGCGGGTGCGCCGCGAGGTCCGAATTCGGCACCAGCGCCCCGATCCGCACGCCGCCCTCCAGATCCTCGACCTGGTCGAGCCCGATCCGCCCGATATCAACCAGCCGCTCGGGCGTTTCGACCTGGAGCTTCATCAGGTCGATCAGATTGGTGCCGCCGGCGATGTAGCGGCCACCTGCGGCGCCCGCCGCCAGCGCCGAGTCCATGCTGTCGGCGCGCGCGAAATCGAACGGCTTCATGCCGCGCTCTCCGCGACTTCGCGGATCGCGTCGACGATCGTCGGATAGGCCGAGCAGCGGCAGATATTACCACTCATCCGCTCGCGAATCTCGTCGTCGCTGAGCGACACATGGTCGAGGTCGCCGCTGACATGGCTCGCCCAGCCCATCGCGGCCTCGTCGAGCATGCCCGTGGCCGAGCAGATCTGCCCCGGCGTGCAATATCCGCACTGAAACCCGTCGTGCCGGACGAACGCCGCCTGCAGCGGATCGAGCTGGCCGGGCGTGCCCAGCCCCTCGATCGTCGTCACCGCGTCACCCTCGTGCATCACCGCGAGGCTGAGGCACGCATTGATCCGTCGTCCGTTGACCAGCATCGTGCACGCGCCGCACTGGCCGTGGTCGCAGCCTTTCTTCGCGCCGGTCAGCCCGAGATGCTCGCGGGCGAGGTCGAGCAAGGTGGTGCGGACGTCGACCGCGACCTCGTGGGCCGTGCCGTTGAAACTGATCTGCATCAATTCTCCTTCCGGATCGGCCAGATCGGGCACATTTCTGCGACATATGGCGTTTAGGGGACCAATCCCCCGTCTCCAATAGCGGAAAAACTCGAAGATGCGCCGTTCGTTCAGCCTTGCCTTGTTGCTCAGCGGGATCGCCCCCGCGGCGCTGCACGCGCAGACGGCGCCGCCCGCGCCCGCGCCTGCGCCCACCCCGACACCCGCGCCCGCGCCCGCGCCCGACGATTCGGCGATGAGCGACGAGCCCGACATCATCGTCACCGGCACGCGCAACCTGCCGGGGTCGGTAATCGGCGATATTCCGCCGGAGGAACAGCTCGGCCCCGCCGACATCCGCTCCTACGGGGTCAGCAGCGTGTCCGACCTGCTTGCCGAGCTTGCGCCGCAGACGCAGAGCGGGCGCGGCAACGGCCCGCCGGTGGTGTTGCTCAACGGCCGCCGCATCTCGAGCTTCGCCGAAATCCGCGACTTGCCCACCGAAGCGATCGCTCGAGTCGACATCCTGCCCGAGGAAGTCGCACTCAAATACGGCTATCGCGCTGACCAGAAGGTGGTGAACTTCGTGCTCCGCCGCCGATTCCGCGCAGTGACGGTGGAGGCCGGCGACCGCGTGGCGACCGAGGGCGGGCGCAACACGCCCAATGCCACGATCGACATCCTCAACATCAACCGCGACAACCGGTTCAGCGTCCACACCGGATACACCGACTCATCGGCTTTGCTCGAAAGCGAGCGCAACATCGATCCGCCGGCCAGCGGCGCGATCGACCAGCGGCCGTACCGCACGCTCCAGCCCTTCTCGCGCACGCTCAACCTCGGCGCGGTGCTCGCCAAGCCGATCGGCAAGGTGTCGACCACGCTGAGCGGCTCGCTCGCCTACACCGAATCGGACGGGCTGCAGGGACTGCAGACCGACATAAACGGCGTCGCGCTGACCTCGTCGCCGCTCGGCCAGCGCAATTCGGCGCTGACCTATCATTTGGGCGGCACCGCCAATGGCGACATCAGCAGTTCGTGGCGCTGGTCGCTGACCGCGAACTACGACCGCATCGACAGCGAGACCTTCACCGATCGCGGCGTCGATTCGAACGGCGCGATCCTGTCGGCCAATCGCGGCAACTCGACATCGAACGTCGGCGGCGTCGATGCGCTGCTCAACGGCACCGTGTTCAAGCTCCCCGCGGGCAACGTCTCGACCAGCATCCGCGTCGGCGGGTCGCTGTCGCGGCTCGACGCCAGTTCGTTCCGTTTTGGGTCCGCGCAGAACAGTAGCATTTCGCGCAACGTCGCCAACGGCCAGATCAATATCGACGTTCCGATCGCGAGCAAGTCGAAGGACGTGCTCGCCTTTCTTGGCGACTTGTCGCTCAACGGCAATTTTGCGGTCGACCAGGTGTCGAACTTCGGCACGCTGACGACGATCGGCTATGGCGCCAATTGGCAGCCGATCAAGGGCGTGCGGTTGCTCGCGTCGGTCACTCAACAGGGCGACGCCCCCAGCGCCAACCAGCTCGGCGACCCGGTGATCGTCACCCCCAACGTACGCGTGTTCGATTACGTCACCGGTGAAACCGTCAGCGTGGCGCGGACCAGCGGCGGCAATCCGTTCCTGCTCGCCGATCGCAAGCACACGTTCAAGCTCGGGCTGACGCTCAAGCCGTTCGACAATACCGATCTGAGCTTCACCGCGAGCTACGTCGCGTCGAACACGCGCAACGCGATCGCCGATTTCCCGTCGGCGACCGCGGCGATCGAAGCGGCCTTTCCCGGCCGCTTTACGCGCGACCCCGCGGGCGATCTGACCGCCATCGATGCGCGGCCGATCAACTTCGCGCGCACCGAGCAATCGCAGCTGCGCTGGGGGATCAATTTCTCCAAGCCGATCAAGTCCAAGCTCCAGAAGCAGATCGAGGCGTTCCGCGCCGGCAAGGGACCCAATCCGTTCCCCAACCTGGCCGGGCTGCGCGGACTGGCGAACCAGCCGAGCGTGTTCGGCGGCACCGTATCGCAAGGCTTTGGCGGGCGCGGCGGACAGGGCCGTGGCGGGCAGGACGGCCAGAATGGACAACCGCCCCAGGCCACACCCGGCGGGCCGCCGCCGGCCGACGGCGCGGCGCCCCCGCCGCCGGGCGGCGCGGCGGGCGGGCCCGCTGGCGGGCAGGCCGGTCCCGGCGGCCCCGGTGGCGGCGGTTTCCGTGGCGGTGGCGGGGGACGCGGCGGTGGCGGCGGCCGGTTCGGCGGCGGCAGCGGACGGCTGCAATTCGCGCTGTACCACACCTGGCACTTTACCGATCGAGTCGAAATCGCCCCCGGCGTTCCGGTGATCGACTTGCTCAACGGCGGCGCGATCGGATCGGGCGGCCAGTCGCGGCACGAGGTCGAGGGGCAATTCGGCTATACCAATAACGGTCTCGGCGCGCGGCTGTCGGTCAATTTCCAGAGCGGCACGCGAGTCATTGGCGGCACCCCGGCGGCGCCGACCACGCTCAATTTCTCGAGCCTCACGACCGCCAATCTGCGGCTGTTCTTCGATCCGTCGAGCCGGATCGATTTCATCGCCAAGCACAAATGGGCGGCAGGGATGCGGCTGGTCGTGAGCGTCGACAACATCTTCGATTCGCGCCAGCGCGTGCGCGACGCGATGGGAAATACCCCGATCAGTTACCAGCCGGACTACCTCGATCCCCTCGGGCGGACCGTCCGCGTGGGAATAAGAAAGCTCTTTTTCTAAAGGCCGATCCGCTTCTCGAGCCACCGCGCCGCGGCATCGGGACTGACCTTCCCGGCGTCGCGGTCGACCATGTAATTGGCCTCGCGCATCGCCGCGACGTCGATCCGCCCGATCAACGGGTGGAGCGCGGCGGTCACGCGGGGGTCGTGCGCCAGCCGCGGCGACAGCGTCAGGATCGCGTCGTAATTGGGGATCGCACCCTTGGGATCGGCCAGTACGGTCAGCCTGTCCGCCGCGATCCGGCCATCGGACGTGTAGGCGGAAATGACGTCGGCGCGGCCGCTCGCCAGCGCGCGGTACATGAAGGTCGGGCTGTAGGCGTTGGCCGCGCCGAAACGGATCGGATAGGCTGCCTGCACCGCCTTCCATTCGGGGCGTTCGAGAAATTCGGGGTCGCTCGCGAACGTGAGATCGGCCGCCTTCGCCGCAAGGTCGTCGAGGCTGGCGACGCCCAACGCCGCCGCCCGGTCGCTGCGCATCGCGAAGCAATAGGCATTCTCGAACCCCAGCCGCCCCACCAGGTTGAGCCCCTGCTTGCCCTCCCACGCGGTGATCGCCGCGAGCATCGCGTCGCGCGGCGGCGTGTCGGTGCGCTTCATCTGGTTGGTCCAGATCGTGCCGGTATAGTCGATCGCGATATCGATATCACTCGCGGTCAGCGCGGCGAACATCACCCCGGAGCCGAGCCCCTCCTTGTAGCGCACGCGATACCCCGCGCTTTCCAGCCGGTGGCCGATCAGGCGCGCGAGGATATATTGCTCCGAAAACCCCTTGGCGCCGATCGTAACGGTGGGCTTCGACGCGGGGAGCATCGGCGTCAGCGCGATCAGGATACAGGCGGCGAGCAGCCCGAGCGCGATCCACACGCGTCCGCGCTTCCTGCGCGCGATGCCGTGCTCGACCACGCCGAGCAGCGCATCGACCGCGAGCGCGAGGCCGGCCGCCGCAAAGCATCCGGCGAGCACCAGCGCCCAGTTCTGCGTCTGCAACCCGGCGAAGATCATGTCGCCAAGGCTCGGCTGGCCGACCGTCGTCGACAGCGTCGCAGCCCCGATCGTCCACACCGCCGCGGTGCGGATCCCGGCCATCAATACCGGCGCGACGAGCGGCGCCTCGACCAGCCGCAATTTTTGGGCTGGCGTCATTCCGACCCCATCGGCCGCTTCGATCACCGCAGGGTCGATGCCGAGGAGCCCGGTCACCCCGTTCCGCAGAATCGGCAGCAGCGCATAGAGCGTCAGCGCGAGGAGCGAGGGGAGGAAGCCCAACGCCGGAATCCCGCCGCCGACCAGCGAGGAGAGCGAGAGCAGGATCGGGTAGAACAAGGCCAGCAATGCGAGGCTCGGGATCGTCTGGACTAGACTCGCGAACCCCAACACGACTCGGCCGACCGCCGGCCGCCGCGCCGACCACACCGCGAGCGGCAGGCTGAGCACGATGCCGAGCGCGAGCGCGGCGAACGCGAGCAGCAGATGCTGCGCGAGCAGATCGGGGACTCGAGAGAGGGCCTCGAGGAAGTCGCTCATAAATCCTCCCCGCGTGCGGGGAGGGGAACCAGCCGAAGGCTGGTGGAGGGGGCAGGCCGCAAGCGATGCGCTCGCGGTGAGCCCCCTCCACCGCCGACCTCCGGCTGGCGGTCCCCCTCCCCATGAATGGGGAGGATTTGGGCGCTCACTCTCACGATGCCGCCAATCCTGCCAGCCGCCGCGCCTGTTCGCGCGGCACCGCGACCAGCGCCTGCGCCGCCGGTCCGCCCGCGCCCGCGAGCAGCGCCTTGGGCGCGGCGTCGGCGACGATCCGCCCTTCCTCCATCACCAGCACGCGGTCCGCGAGGATCAGCGCCTCGGCCATGTCGTGCGTGACCATGATCGTCGTCAGCCCGAGCCGGTCGTGAAGCTGGCGGATCGCGCCGCCCAATTGGTCGCGCGTCACCGGATCGAGCGCGCCGAAAGGCTCGTCCATCAAGAGTAGCCCCGGCTCGGTCGCCAGCGCGCGCGCGACGCCGACTCGCTGGCGCTGCCCGCCCGACAGCGCATCGGGCATTCGGCCGGCGAACGCGGCGGGCAGATCGACCAAAGCCAGCAAGTCGGCGACTCGATCGCGCGTGTCCCTCGCGCCTTCGAGCCGCAGCCCGATCGCGACATTCTCCGCAACCGTCATGTGCGGGAACAGCCCGACGTTCTGGAACACATAGCCGATTCGCCGCCGCAGCCGGAACGGATCGCCTGCGGTCACCTCGGCGCCGTCGATCGCGATCGACCCGCCGGTCGTATCGATCAGGCGGTTGATCGTCTTGAGCAGGGTCGACTTGCCCGACCCCGAGCTGCCGACGAGCGCGACGAAGCTGCCTCCGGCGATCGCGACCGATACATCGTCCACCGCGACCGTCCCGCCGGGATAGGTCTTGGTCACCCCGGACAGGGCTACCGAAGGACCGGCGTGCTGCAAAGGCTCTGGCATCCGCGCGCACGATGCGGGAGAAGGGCGCAACACACAAGAACCGGGAGGGGCTTCAGTGATCAAGGCGATCTTCATCACCGGCGGCGGGTCGGGCATCGGACGGGCGGTCGCTGAGCGGTTCGCGCGCGAGGGCTGGCGAGTCGGGTTGGCCGACGTCAACGCATCGGGCTTGCGCGAAACCGCCGCTCTGCTCCCCGCCGGGATCAGCGACACCTACGTCATGGACGTCCGTGATCGCGCCGCCTGGACCGCCAATCTCGACGATTTCACCGCCAAGTCGGGCGGGCGGCTCGACGTGCTGTTCAACAATGCCGGGATCGGCACCGGCGGCCCGATCGCGGAGATGAGCTTCGAGGACATGGACCGCGTGGTTGCGATCAATTTGGGCGGTGTGCTCAACGGCGCCAAGATCGGCTATCCGTATCTGGCCAAGACGCCGGGGTCGTGCCTGCTCAACACCGCATCGGCATCGGCAATCTACGGGTCGTCGGGGCTGGTGGTCTATTCGGCGACCAAGTTCGGGGTGCGCGCGCTGACCGAGGGGCTCGACGGCGAATGGTTCGGCGCGGGGATTAAGGTCCGCGACCTCGTCCCCGGCTTCATCGACACGCCGTTGCTGCAAGGCCCGATCGAGGGCAGCAACCGCAACATCCGCGACGCGGTGCAAGCGGCGGGGCTCGAGCTCACCAGGGCCGAGGATGTCGCCGAGGCGGCGTGGCGCGCCGTCCATGGCGACGCCGTCCACACCTATGTCGGCAAGACCGCGTTCCGCCTCAAATTCGCCGCGCGCTGGCTGCCGGGGCAGCTCAGGAAGCAGATGCGGCGCGGGATAGTGAGCGAGTAGTTTGCGTCGGCAAGGACGGGGCCAGCCCGCTCCCCCTCCCGACCGCCCATAGAATATCCTGATTGGGTGGTCGCGAGGGGGAGCGGGCTGGTGCCGCTCTTCTAATCGACCAGCGCGTCGATCGCCTCGGCCATCGCGACATCGCGGTGCGACAGCCCGCCGGCATCGTGCGTGGTCAGCGTGATGTCGACGCGGTTCCACACGTTCGACCATTCGGGATGGTGATCGCTCTTCTCGGCGAGCAACGCGACTCGAGTCATGAACGCGAACGCCTCGCTGAAATCGGCGAAGGTAAGGGAGCGTGAGATCGCGTCGCGCCCTTCGTCATAATCCCATTCGTCGAGCTCATCGAGCGCGCCGGCGCGCTCATCCTCGCTCAGCTGATCGACCATCGCATCCTCCCTTGCTTGCCGCGCGTCCGTGTCCCGGCCTATGCCGACGTGGATAAGCGGGCAAGGGCGCGCGTTCACGAGGGTGGCAGTCTGGATTTCGGCCGATGCTGAGCTTCACTTCGGTGACGTGCGTACGCGGTGGGCGCGCGCTGTTCGCGGACCTGTCGTTCGCGCTCGCAGCGGGCGGCGCGGTGCTCGTCAGCGGTCCCAACGGAGCGGGCAAGTCGAGCCTGATCCGGGTCGCGGCGGGGCTGTTGCGGGTGGCGGCGGGCGAGGTGGCCTGCGCCATGCCGCGCGCGCTGCTGACCGAGCAAGCGGCGCTCGATCCCGAACTCCCGCTGGCCAAGGCGCTGGCGTTCTGGGCGCGGCTCGATTGCGCCGGCGCGCAGGCGGTGCCGGACGCTCTCGCCGCGCTCCGGCTCGATCCTTTGTCGGGCGTGCCGGTGCGGCTGCTCTCGACCGGCCAGCGCCGCCGCGCCGCGATCGCGCGCGTGGTCGCGAGCGGCGCGCCAATATGGCTGCTCGATGAGCCCGCCAACGGACTCGACTCAGCGGCGGTCGAACGGCTCGAAGCCGTCATCGCCGGGCATCGTGCCGGAGGCGGCGCGGTACTCGTCGCCAGCCACACCCCGGTCGCGCTGCCGGACGCGCTCCTCATCCACCTACGCCTCCCCGCCGAAAGCCCGGGGCCCGTTGCGAGCGGCGCGATGCTGGACCCCGGCCTTCGCCGGGGAGGCGTGTAGTGGGGGTGGTCGGCCTGCTCGTCGCGCGCGACCTGCGCCGCGCCTGGATCGGCGGCGGGGCGCTGTTGCCGGTCGCTTTCTTCCTGCTCGTCGCGATCCTGTTCCCATTCGCGGTCGGCCCCGATTCGGCGCTGCTCGCGCGTGTGGGCGGTGGCGTATTGTGGGCGGCCGCGTTGCTCGCGGCGCTGATCCCGATCGAGCGGCTCGTCGCACCCGACCGCGATGCCGGGGTGATCGACCAATGGCTCGTCCGCGGCGAATACGCCCCGACGATCGCATTCGCCAAGCTTGTCGCGCACTGGCTCGCCTTCGCGCCGCCGGTATTGATCGCAGCGCTCCCGGCCGCGGCATTGCTTGGCCTGCCGGGCGAGGCGCTGATCCGGGTCGAGCTCGGCCTGCTGATCGGCACGCCCGGTCTAGCGGCACTCGCCATCGCGACCGCCGCGCTCACCGCGAGCCTGCGCGGCGCCGGCGCGATCGCCGGTCTGATGCTGCTTCCGCTCGCAATCCCGCTGCTGATCTTCGGCGCGGGGAGCCTCGACGGCGGCATGGGCACGCTCAAGCTGCTCGGCGCGGTCAGCCTGTTGCTCGTCGCGGGTGCGCCATTTGTCGCTGGGGCGGCGATTCGGGCCTCGCTTGATTAAGTAACAGGTAATTTCGCGCTCATTTTCGAGCTTGGCTGATTAACGGCTGTACGTGCTACATCCTCGCCTGCAAAAAGATTATCTAAATCAGCCACCTGCAAGATCTTTCGCACCTGCATCATCCGTTTCATCAACTTTTCCCATCGAGGATCTCCTTGTTTGGAGCGATATTCCAGGCAAGCCTGCTCAAGAACGTGATAGGCGGACCAATATCGCTCTGCTTTGTGCAGAGGGCCTAGGAAAGTAACTAGGCTGGTCGCGACCGCTGCTACAATCCCGATTAGCCAAGAATAATGATTGAGATCGACCGAAAGGAATTTGATGTCGCTTAATCCCTCCTTGCTTGCCGGGATTGAGGTAATGGCAGTTAGCAACGCTCCCGCTACGACTCCGGATAGACCGATCAGATAATGCGTCACCCACCAGAAGCGATAAAGAAATCTAGTTCTGTTGAGTAGACTAAGCACACTCGACGGAATTGGTCGATCTTCACTGACCTCAAAGCGCTCGTGAGCCTTTGAGGGACGCGAATTACGACTTAGCGACGTGGCTATATTCATATCTGTCAACCCGAGAATTCGCTCTACTGTAGAGCGAATCTCATTCTCAACAAATCGAAAACTGGTAGCGGCCAACTACACGAGCCGATGGTCAAGTGCTGCGACTCCAGCGCGCCCAGATCGCGGTTGGGAGCAGAAGCCCGCGCGCTTCCTCGCGCACGGCGAGTTCGCCTGCCTCGACCGTGCCGGGCAGATCGGCGAAGGCCTGGCTGACCAGTTCGCCGATCGCGAGCGCCGACATCCGCACGGCATAGACCGTGAGGAACAGGAAGCGCGACTTGTCGTCGAGCAATTGACGGCAATCCTGGATCAGGCCGGGCAACCCTTCTTCGAGCCGCCACACCTCGCCCTCAGGACCCCGCCCGAACTTGGGAGGATCGAGCAGGATACCGTCGTAGCGCCGCCCGCGGCGCACCTCGCGCGCGGCGAACTTGGTGGCGTCGTCGACCATCCAGCGCACCGGTTTGGCGTCGAGCCCGGCGAGCCGCGCATTCGCTCGCGCGCCCTCGACCGATTTCTTCGACGCGTCGACATGGACCATCTTCACGCCCTTCGACGCCAAAGCCAGCGTGCCGACGCCGGTATAGCCGAACAGGTTGAGCACCTCCGCATCGGCGACGCCGTCGAGCCGCTCGCGCATCCAATTCCACACCGGCGCCATGTCGGGGAAGAAGCCCAGATGCCGGAATGGCGTGGTCTGCGCGGTGAAGGCGACGTCGTCCCATTTCATCGGCCAACCGTCGCGCGGCACTTGGCCGCTATATTGCCAGCGCCCGCCGCCTTCCTCATCGCTGCCTGGGATGAATTCGCCATCGGCCTGCCAGTCGGCGCTGGCGGGCGCCCACATCGCTTGAGGCTCGGGGCGGATGAAGCGGAAGCGGCCGTAGCGTTCGAGCTTGCGGCCATGGCCCGAATCGATCAGCCCGTAATCGTCCCAAGGCTCGCCGATGAGAGTGGAGAGGATCATTCCTCCACCCCGTTCGTGTCGAGCGAAGTCGAGACACCATTGGTTGCGAAAAGGCTTCTCGACCGCGCTCGAAGCGAACGGAGGTTGGGATTCATCGCGCCGCCGTTTCCGCGATATACCCGGCCACGGCATCGAAGCTCGCGGGCAGCGTTTCGTAGCGTTCGTGCCGCTCGAACAGGTCGCCCAGCCGCGACGGCAGCGGTGGACGCACGCCTGTGGCACGCTCGACTGCATCGGGGAACTTGGCAGGATGCGCGGTGGCGAGCGTCACCACAGGCACGTCGAGATCGCTCGACCGCGCCGCGGACAGCCCGATCGCCGTGTGCGGGTCGATCACCTGGCCCGCGCGATCGTACGCCCAGCGCATCGCCATCGCCATGTCGTCCACATCGACTCGCGCGCTGACCAACAACGCACTCGCGCCTTCGCGCTGGGCGTTGGTCAATTGCATCGCCTTGCTCGCTTCGAACCCCGCCATTTGACCGGCCAAGGCGCCGCCATCGCCGCCGTTCAGGTCGAACAGCAGCCGCTCGAAGTTGGAGCTGACCTGGATGTCCATCGAAGGGGTCGGCGTCGCGACCACGCCGTGTGCCGAATAGTCGCCCGCGGACAAGGCCCGGTGAAGGATATCGTTGACGTTGGTCGCGACGATCAGCTTGGCAACCGGCAGCCCCATCCTGGCCGCGGCGTAGCCCGCGAACACGTCGCCGAAATTGCCGGTCGGCACGCTGAACGCGATTTCCCGATCCGGCCCGCCGAGCCGCACCGCGGCGTAGAAATAATAGACGATCTGCGCCATCAGCCGCGCCCAATTGATCGAATTGACCGCGGACAGCGTCAGGTGCGCCAGCGGGCCTCCACCGCGCGCCTGTGCATTGAACATCGCCTTCACCAGCGCCTGAGTGTCGTCGAAGCTCGCGCCGCCGACCGCGATGTTATGGACGTTGGGGGCCAGCACCGTCGTCATCTGCCGACGCTGGACCTCCGACACGCGACCCTTGGGGTGGAGCATGAAGACCTCGACGCCATCGCGCCCCGCCAGCGCGTCGATCGCGGCGGAGCCGGTATCGCCGCTGGTCGCGCCGATCACCGTGAGTTTCTGGTCAGTCCCGGCGAGGAAACGCTCGAACAGCAGGCCCAGCAGTTGCAGCGCGACGTCCTTGAACGCGAGCGTCGGCCCGTGGAACAGTTCGAGCAGCCAATGCCGGTGGTCGAGCTGGACCAGCGGCGTCACCGCATCGTGCGCGAAGCGGCCATACGCCTGGGCGCACAGCGACCGCAGCTCGTCTTCGGTCAGCGCGTCGCCGACGAACGGCATCATCACCCGAACCGCGGTCTCGACGTACGACAGGCCGGCAAGCGCGGCGATCTCGGCCTTGCTGAGGGTCGGCCAGGCGTCGGGCACATACAGCCCGCCATCGCTCGCCAACCCGGCCAGCGTGACCGCGCGAAACCCCCACGCAGGCGCGCGCCCGCGCGTGCTGACGTAGCGCATCGCCTAGTGTTTCCGTCGCCGGCGGCGCAGCGCGAGCAGGTAGATCACCAGCGCCACACCCGCGAACAGGAACCATTGCACCGCGTAAGCGAGGTGGTTGTTGGGGATCGAATCGACGCTTGGCATCGCGTTGGCGGCGAGCCCGGGCGCCGGCGTGGCGGCGACCAGCAGCAGCGTTCGCGGCGCTGCCTTGCCGAACAGCCCGGCGATCAGCGAGACGTGGCTCGGCGCGTGGCTGATCGTGCCGCTGACCATCCCTCCGGACCATTGCGGCCTGAAGGCGGGGTCGCGCGTGGTGCCGATCTGGACCGCGAAGCCCGGCCCTTCGGCGCCGGTCTTGCACTGCGCGACGACGCGGAACCCGGCGCTCCCGGCCCCTTCGATCGAAAACTTCACCGGCTCAAGGCACATCGCGCTCGCGCGGCGAAACAACAGATCTTCGCCGATCGGCGGATTGGGGAAAGCGATCGGCGGTTTGGCCGGATTGGCGGAAAGCTCGCGGAGCAGCGCCAGCTTTTCGGTGCGGCGCTGGAGTTGCCAGAAACCGAGCGCGATCATCGCCGCCACCGCAAGCGCGACCAGCAAGGTGGCAAGGACCGGGAACCGCTTGGCCGGCCCCTTGTCGCCGCGACCGGGGGCGGGCTGGCCCGCCGTATCCGGCCGCGTGTCCGTCATCCGGCGTGGACCGGTGCGCCCCAGCCGCCCCAGACGTAGATCGTCACGAACAGGAACAGCCACACCACGTCGACGAAGTGCCAATACCAGGCGGCCGCCTCGAACCCGAAATGCTGCTTGGGCGTGAAGTCGCCCTTGTACGCGCGGACCAGATTGACCGTCAGGAAGATCGTCCCGATCAGCACGTGGAAGCCGTGGAAGCCGGTCGCCATGAAGAACGACGCGCCGTAGTTGATGCCCTTGAACGGGAACGGCGCATCCGAATATTCGTACGCCTGGATCGAGCTGAACAGGATGCCGAGCACGATCGTCAGCCAGAGGCCCTTCTTGACGCCGTCATTCTCACCGACGCCGATCAGCCCCCACAGCCCCTTCATTTCGCCGCCGCGCTGATTGTGGATCAGCGCGTGGTGCGCCCAGGTCACGGTCGTGCCCGACAGCAGCAGGATGATCGTGTTGAGCAGCGGGAAATGGAAGGCGTTGATGACTTCCAGCCCCTTGGGCGGCCATTGCCCGATCACCGCCGTAGTGGTCTCGGCGACGCGCTGCGCTGCGCCATCGACGAACACGACGGGCGCGGGGAATAAAGAAAAGTCGAAGAACGCCCAGAACCAGCCGAGGAAGAACATCACTTCGGACGCGATGAACAGCACCATGCCGTAACGCAGATGGAGCTGGACGACCGGCGTATGATCGCCGCGATGCGCTTCGCGGATGACGTTCGACCACCACGAATACATCACCGTCAGCACGCACAGAACGCCGATCCCGAACACCACCGGCGCGTGCGCCACGCCCTTCATCCACATGATCCCGCCCGACGCCAGGATCAGCGCGGAGAACGCGCCGATGATCGGCCACGGATCGGGCTGGAGGATATGGTAATCGTGGTTCTTGGCGCCGGCCATGTGACGGGTTTCCCTGTTGGCTATCGTGCCGCTCTAGCTAGGAGTTTTGCCGGAATCCACCGGGTAAAACGTGTAACTGAGCGTGATCGTCTGGACGTCGCGCGCGTCGGGGTCCTTGAGGATCGCCGGATCGACGTAGAAGATCACCGGCATGCGCTGAGTCTCGCCGGGCTTGAGCGTCTGCTGGGTAAAGCAGAAGCACTGGATCTTCTTGAAATAGATGCCGACCTGCGCCGGGGTGACGTTGAACGTCGCGGTGCCGGTGATGGTGTGGTCCGACAGGTTGGTCGCGGTGAAGAACGCCATGTCGCGTGCGCCGATATCGATCGTTTCCTGCTCGAGCTCGGGGGCGAATTTCCACTTGAGCGACGGCGCGACGTTGGTGTCGAACGCGATCGTGACCTTGCCGTCTACCGCGCCCGGCGCCCGAATGCCGCGCCCGGTCGTGCCGTTCAACCCGGTCGCCTGGCAGAAGATGCGGTAGAGTGGGACGCTCGCCCAGGCGAGGCCGGTCGAACAGCACACGCCGATCGCGGCGAACAGGGCGGTGCGCGTCGTCCGGTTCACCGGTCCCACCTCAGCCCGATCTTGGCCGCGGCGAGCGCGAAGATGAGCACAACGAGCACGCCGAGGATCAGTGCCAGCACGCGCGCATTGCGGCGCTGCGCCGCCAGCCGGAGCTCTTGTTCTTCAGGGGTCATGCCAGCCACCGGTCCACGACGACCGCGCCGAACAGGATGAAGAGGTACGCGATCGAATAGGCGAACAGCCGCTTTTCGGGACGCATCGTGTCGCTCTCGCGCGTCGTCCGCGTCGCAACGCGCAAGGCAAGCAACGCGAACCACGCGGTCGCGGCGATCGCTACCCCGCCATATACCGCGCCGGTGAGGCCGAGCGGCCAAGGCGCGATCGCCGCGACCGCCATCGGAATCGTGTAGAGCCCGATCTGGATCCGCGTCGCTCGCTCACCGGCGACCACCGGCAGCATCGGGATTCCGGCGGTGGCGTAATCCGTCTTGACGAACAGCGCGAGCGCCCAGAAATGCGGCGGCGTCCACAGAAAGACGAGCGCGAACAGCAGCAGCGGGAGCGGCGCCAGGCTGCCGGTCGCTGCCGCCCAACCGATCAGGGGCGGGAACGCGCCCGCGGCGCCGCCGATGACGATGTTCTGCGGGGTGCGCGGCTTGAGCCAGACGGTGTAGACGAGGACGTAGAACAGGATCGACGCCGCCAGAATGCCGGCCGCGAGCAAATTGGTCGCGAGCCCCATCAGCAACACCGAAAAGGCGCCGAGCCCGACCCCGAAATGAAGCGCCGACTGGCGGTCCATCCGTCCGGCGGGGAGCGGCCGCTTGGCGGTGCGCCGCATCTTGGCGTCGAGATCGGCTTCGTACCATTGGTTGAGCGCGCCCGCCGCACCCGCGCCGAGCGCGATGCACAGGATCGCGATAAAACCGATCACCGGATTGACCTGGACCGGCGCCACCAGCAGTCCGCACAGCCCGGTGAAGACGACGAGCGTCATCACCCGGGGCTTGGTCAGCGCCAGGAAATCGCGCCAGTCGGCGGGAAGGGCGATCGTCTCGGTCGTCATGGAATGCGCCGCCTATAGGCCCCTGGGGCGGTGCTGCAAAGCATCCTTCCCCAACGAAAAACGCCCCGGATTTCTCCGGGGCGCCTTCGTGTTGCTCAAGAGCGATCAATGATGGTGCGAATCGCCGTCGTCTATCACCGGCAGCGTCTCGAACTGGTGATATGGCGGCGGGCTCGACAGCGTCCATTCGAGCGTCGTCGCGCCCTCGCCCCACGGATTGTCGGGCGCCTTCTTGCCCGCGAACAGCGACCAGAACAGGTTGACGAAGAAGATCCCCATCCCGATCGCCATGATCGTGTAGCCATAATCGGACGCGATATGGTTCCAGTAGGCGAGGTTGTCGACATAGTCGGGATACCGCCGCGGCATGTTCTGGAGGCCGAGGAAGTGCATCGGGAAGAACAGCACGTTGACGCCGACGAAGAACACCCAGAAGTGCGCCTGACCGAGGAACTCGTTGTACATCCGCCCGGACATTTTCGGGAACCAGTAATAGAAACCGGCAAACAGCGAGAACACCGCGCCGAGGCTGAGCACGTAGTGGAAGTGCGCCACGACGTAGTACGAATCCTGCATATAATCGTCGATGCCGCCATTGGCGAGCACCACGCCGGTCACGCCGCCGACGGTGAACATGAAGATGAAGCCGAGCGCCCAGACCATCGGGGTCTTGAACGTCAGGCTGCCGCCCCACATCGTCGCGATCCAGCTGAAGATCTTGATGCCGGTGGGCACCGCGATCACCATCGTTGCGGCGGTGAAGTACATCTTGGTGTTCACCGACAGGCCGGTGGTGAACATGTGGTGCGCCCAGACGATGAAGCCGACCACGCCGATCGCGACCATCGCATAGGCCATGCCGAGATAGCCGAACACCGGCTTCTTGGAGAAGGTCGCGATCACCTGGCTGATCATGCCGAAGCCCGGCAGGATCATGATGTAGACTTCGGGGTGCCCGAAGAACCAGAACAGATGCTGGTAGAGGATCGGGTCGCCCCCGCCTTCGGCCTGGAAGAAGGTCGTGCCGAAATTGCGGTCGGTCAGCAGCATGGTGATTGCCGCGGCGAGCACCGGCAGCGCCAGTAGCAACAGGAAGGCGGTGACCAGCACCGACCATACGAACAGCGGCATCTTGTGCAGCGTCATGCCCGGCGCGCGCATGTTGAAGATCGTGGTGATGAAGTTGATCGCGCCCAGGATCGAGCTCGCGCCCGCCAGGTGGAGCGACAGGATCGCCATGTCGACCGACGGCCCCGCTTCCTGAGTCGATAGCGGGGCATAAGCGGTCCAGCCGATCCCGGCGCCGCCGTCTGCGCCGCCGAAGAACGGGCTCGCCAGCAGCAAGGTGAAGCTCGGCACCAGCAGCCAGAACGAGATGTTGTTCATCCGCGGGAACGCCATGTCGGGCGCGCCGATCATCAGCGGGACGAACCAGTTGCCGAAACCGCCGATCATCGCCGGCATGACCATGAAGAACACCATGATCAGCCCGTGCGCGGTGACCAGCACGTTCCACAGATGGCGCGCCTGGTCGATGTTGACGTCGCCGCCGCCACGGATGTGGTTGAGCGTGTTCGCCCAGGTACCGAGATACTGGATGTGCGGCGAGGCCAGCTCGATCCGCATCAGCCCCGAAATCGTTCCGCCGATGATCCCCGCGGTGATCGCGAAGATCAGGTACAGCGTCCCGATATCCTTGTGGTTGGTCGACATGAACCAACGCGCGAAGAAGCCCGGCTTGTGATCGGCGTCGTGATGATGCGCGTGGTCGCCCGACTGGGCGTCGAAATGCGCTGGGTTGAGGGCGATGTCGCTCATGATCTCAATGTCCGGAAGTGCTGGCGCTCGCGGAACTTCCCGCGGCTGGCTGATTGATGGTCGGCGGTGCGACGGTCGCGTTGACCACCGGGCCGGTCGTGTTGCTCACCGCATCGGTATCGGGCACCGCCACGGCGGGCTTGCCACCTGCCACCGTGCCGCCCTTGGCGACAACCCAGCGGTTGAAGACGTCGAGCGGGACCGCTTCGACCGCGATCGGCATGTAGCCGTGGCGCGGCCCGCACAATTCGGAGCACTGGCCGAAATAGAGGCCGGGCTTCTCGATCGTGAAGCTGGTTTCGTTCAATCGCCCGGGCACCGCGTCGAGCTTGATCCAGAACGCGGGAACCGCCCAGCTATGGATGACGTCGGCGGCGGTCGTGATGAGCCGGATCGGCACCCCGACCGGGAGCACGACTCGATTATCGACCGCGAGCAGGCGCGGGCCGTCGGCATCGGTACGCGCGCGCTCGTTCCCCGAAACCTCGTCCTTTTCCTTCAGGATGTTCGACGTGACCTCGAACCCGCCATTGTCGGGATAGGCGTAGGTCCAATACCATTGGTTGCCCGTCGCCTTGAGCGTGATCGCGTTCTTGGGCGCCGGCTTGAACTGCGCTTGCAGCAGCCCGATCGACGGAATTGCGATCAGCACCAGGATCAGCACCGGGACGAGCGTCCAGATCACCTCTATCGTGGTATTGTGCGCGGTCTTCGACGCGACCGGATTGGCGCGGCGGTTATAGCGCGCGACCACCCACAGCAGCAGGAACAGCACCAGCAGCGAGATCGCGGTGATCACCGGCACCAGGATGACGTTGTGCATCCACGCGGCCTGCACGCCGTTCTTGGTGACTTGCGGCTGGAGGCCGATTTCCCCGTCGACCGGCTGGCCGATCTTGGGGTCGATCGCGATCGTCGGGGCGCCGTCGGTTGCCAGCATCGCCGAATCGGCGGCGGGCGTCGGAGTCGCGACAGGGGTAGGGGCCACAGCCGGCGCCGGTTGCGACGCGGGAACGGTCGCCGCGGGCGTCGTCGATGCTGGAGCGCCGACGGGCACCGTTTGCGGTGCGGCATGGCCGACGCCGGCGAGCATCAGCCCCGCCGCCAGCATCGCAGATTTGAACCCGATAAAGCGCATCGTGTCGCGTCACCCTGTTGGTTGCGAATCGCCGCGCGCGACGCTTCGCCGAAAATCCCGGTTGCAGGCTGAATTGGCCTGTCTGGCCGGGCCTATACGCCGCGGGCTACGCGATCTTCAAGGCTCGCGGCACAAATTGATTGGGCACCGGCGTTGCGCCGCTTCGGATGGGTCCGTATCTGTCCGGATCGATGAGCGGTTCGCCCCCTTCGCGTCTGCGCGCCCCCGCCGGAAGCCGGATCAGGCTGGGTGTCAATATCGACCATGTCGCGACGGTCAGGAACGCGCGCGGATCGGGCTATCCCGACCCGGTGCGCGCGGCGTTGCTCGCCGCGCAGGCCGGTGCCGACGGCATCACCGCGCACCTGCGCGAGGATCGGCGGCACATCACCGACGACGACATTGCGCGGTTGTCCGCCGAGCTGCCGATTCCGCTCAACCTCGAAATGGCGGCGACCGACGAGATGCTCGAGATTGCGCTGCGCCACCGCCCGCACGCCGCGTGCATCGTCCCCGAAAAGCGCGAGGAGCGCACCACCGAGGGCGGACTCGACGCCGCCGGGCAGCACAATCACCTCGCGCCGATGGTCCGCGAACTGGCAAACGCCAACGTCCGAGTGTCGCTGTTCATCGAGCCCGACCCGCGCCAGATCGAAGCGGCGCTGAGCCTCGGCGCGCCGGTCGTGGAGCTTCACACCGGACGCTATTGCGAGCTGGCGGGCGAGGAGCAATCGGCCGAGCTTCGCCGAATCGCCGATGCCGCGGCGCTCGCCGTCAAGAACGGGATCGAGCCGCATGCCGGGCACGGGCTGACGTTCGACAATGTCATGCCCGTGGCCGCAATCCCACAGATCGCCGAGCTCAATATCGGTCACTTCCTGATCGGCGAGGCGATCTTCGACGGGTTGGCGCCGGTGGTGCAGCGAATGCGCGCGCTGATGGATGAAGCGCGGTGACCAGCCATATTCGTCGCCCCGGCGAAGGCCGGGGCCGCTGCGATGCGTCGGGCGACAGGTATCTCAAACGGAGCGGCCCCGGCCTCCGCCGGAGCGACGTGCTATGATCATCGGCCTTGGCTCCGACCTCTGCAGCATCGATCGGATCGAAAACTCGCTCGACCGTTTCGGCGAACGATTCGAGCAACGCGTGTTCACCGAAACCGAGCGCGCCAAGGCGAACCGCCGCCCCTTCACCAAGGCCGGCACGCTGGCCAAGCGATTTGCGGCGAAGGAAGCGTTCTCCAAGGCCGTCGGCACCGGGTTCAAGCTTGGCGTGTTCATGAAGGACATCGGCGTCGTCAACTTGCCGAGCGGCGCGCCGACTTTGGCGCTGACCGGCGGCGCGCGCGCCAAGCTTGACGCGATGATGCCGCCGGGCCACGTGGCGCACATCCATCTGACATTGACCGACGATCATCCCTGGGCGCAGGCGTTCGTCGTGATCGAGGCGCGGCCGGCGCCCGACGAATCCCCCCTGGACAGCGAATGAGCGAAGAGTTGGCGTTGGACGAACACGAGATTGCGGCGACCCCGACCAGCGACAACCCTGTCGCCGCGGACCTGCCTGTCGATGCGCACGCCGCCGAGGATCCGCCGGGCAAGGCGCGCTCGCGGGCGGCAACGTTGCGGCGCGAAGCGATCGGCATCTTCTGGCTGGTGCTCGCGGTGCTCGGCTTTCACAGCTTCATCGCCAAGCCGTTCTACATTCCGTCCGAATCGATGCTCCCCGGCCTCCTAGTCGGCGACCAGCTGATCGTGACCAAATATCCCTATGGCTGGTCGTTCATCTCGCCGACCATCCCCAACCCGGTCGCGATGTGGAAGGATCTTGTCCAGCACAAGCCACAGGAAAGCTGGGGCGTGCAGCTGCCGTTCGTGAAGGGACGGCTATTCGGGCGGCTACCCGAGCGCGGCGACGTCGTGATCGTGACTCCGCCGGGGCACAACCAGGACTATATCAAGCGGGTGATCGGGCTCCCCGGCGACCGGCTCGAAGTGCGCGACGGGGTCGTCATCCTCAACGGCGTGCCGGTGAAGCGAGGGCCGATCCATTACGTCGATATTCCCGATTATGGCGGGCTGCCCGCGTCGGACGGGCGGCCGACCTGCGACGGCGGGACGACACGCAAGGCCGGCGGCAGGATGATATGCCGTCTGCCGCTGGTGCGCGAGACGTTGCCCAACGGGCGCAGCTACGAGACGGTCGAATTGGGGCCGAGCTTCACCGACAATTACGCGCCGCTGACGATCCCCCCCGACCATGTCTTCCTGATGGGCGACAATCGCGACGAATCCGCCGACAGCCGCGTGTCGCTCGACGGCGGCGGGCTCGGCGGTGCGGTGCCATGGGAATATATCGGCGGCCGCGCCGAGTTCATCAGTTTCTCCAAGAACGGCAGCGCGACATGGAACCCGCTGACCTGGTGGGGCGGGTTGCGCGGCGGGCGGGCCGGCACCTCGCTTCACCCGAGCCGCGCGCCATGAGCGGCGATCGGCCCGGAGAGCTCGTCACCGAGCCCAGCCCGCACGAGATGCGCGACCCGGAAACTCGCCGCGAACTGAAGCGCGCGTCGGTGTGGCTGGGGCTCGCAGCAGCAATGGCGTTGGTCGTCATCCTGATCCAGCCGATCCTGATCATTATGGCGGGATTGGTGTTCGCATCGATGCTCGACGGCGGGGTGCGGCTGCTCGGTCGCGTGCTCAAGATCGGGCGCGGCTGGCGGCTGATGATCGTCGTCGTGCTGACCGTGCTGTTCGTCGGCCTTACCGTCTACAAGACCGGCAGCGGGATCGTCGTTCAGTTCCACCAACTCCAGTCGACGCTGACGGTCCAGTTCGACCGGCTGTCGCAATGGGCGGCGGCGCAAGGCATCGCACCCGGCACCGACGATCTCAAGGGGCTGACGCAGCAGGCGCTGGGATCGGTCGGCAAGCTGACCAGCTGGATCGGCACCGCGATCGGCGCGATCTCCACGATGTTCATTATCATGGTGATCGGCGTGTTCGTCGCGATGGAGCCCCGCATCTATGACCGTGGGCTGCAATGGATCGTCCCGACCGAATATCGCGCCGAATTCGCGTTGACGCTCGGCCGGATGGCGTCGCAGCTGCGCCGGCTGCTCGCCGGGCGGTTGGCGGGGATGGCGGTCGAAGGCGTGCTGATGTGGATCGCGCTCAGCCTCGCGGGCATCCCGATGGCGCTGGTGCTCGGCATCATCACCGGCATGCTCGCCTTCATCCCCAATATCGGCGCGTTCGTCAGCGGCGTGCTGATGATTTCGGTCGGCTTCTCCGCCGGAGTCGACAAGGGGTTGGCAGCGATCTTCATCTATTTCGTCGTCCAGGCCTTCGACGGCTGGGTCGTCATCCCGTATGTCGCGCGGCGCACGGTCGATCTGCCGCCCGCGCTGACCTTGTCGATGCAGATCCTCGCCTCGACGCTGTTCGGGGTGCTCGGCCTCGCGCTTGCCGATCCGCTGACCGCGATGATCAAGGTCGCGATGGAGCGCACATCGGAGCGCGCGATGGAGGAAGAACCGCAAGGGGCGCTGCTATGATCCGGCTGTACGATTACTGGCGCTCGTCGGCGAGTTATCGCGTGCGCATCGCGTTGGCGATGAAGGATGTCGCGTACGAGCGCCACGACGTGAATTTGCTCGCGGGCGAGCAAGGCGCCGACGCCAACCGTGCGCGCAACGCGCAGGGGTTCGTCCCGACACTGGAGGTCGACGGGCAGACGATCGGCCAGAGTCTTGCGATCATCGATTGGCTCGACTCGACCTACCCCGACCCGCCCTTGTTGCCGCGCGACCCGATGGCGCGCGCGCATACGCTGCAGCGCGCGCTGGCGATCGCTGCCGATATCCACCCGGTCAATAATCTACGCATCCTCAAGCGGCTGAGCGCGATGGGGATCGACCAGGCCGGACGCGACGATTGGTACCGCCACTGGGTCGCCGACGGGTTTGCCGCGCTCGAGGCGATGGCAGGCGAGGGGCGGTATCTCGGCGGCGAGACGCTTGATCTGTCGGACGTCTGCCTGGTCCCGCAAATGTACAATGCGCGCCGGCTCGAAACCCCGCTCGACGCCTATCCGCGGCTGGTCGCGATCGATTCGGCGTTGAACGAGCTGCCCGCGTTTCAGGCGGCGCGCCCCGACCGCTTTGCGCCCGCCTAGAGCCGGCGGTCGAACACCAGGTTCTCGAACAGCCGGATATAGCGTTCGGCCGAATCGCTGCCCCGCGGCGGCACCGGATCGGGGCGCGCGCGGCCAGGCGCGAGCCAATGATCGAGCGCTGCGACAAGCCCACGTGCGTCGCCGGGGGCGACGATGCTGCCGTGCGCCGGGCTGGCGACGATCTCGCGGATCGCGACACTCGATTCGGTGGTGACGACCGGGGTGCCGACCGCCAGCGCCTCCTCCAGCACACCAGGCACGCCTTCGAAGTCGGAGGTCAGCACCAGCGCGCGCGCTTCGCTCAGCGCGACGTGCGGGTTGGTCGAATAGCCCGGCAAATGGACTCGATCGCGCAGGCCGAGCGAATCGATTTGGTTTTCAAGCTCGGGCCGCGCCTCGCCCTCGCCGAGGATCATCAATTGCGCATCGCGCCGCGATACGTCCGCGAGCGCCGCGATCGCGCGGTCCCAGCGCTTCTGCTGCGACAAGCGTCCGATTCCGATCAGATAATCGCTGCCCGATAATGGCGCAGTGGGCGCGCCGGTAGCGGGCGCAGCCGGTGGGTTGGCGATCACGCTGACGCGATCGGCGCCGATCCCGGTCATCGTCACCGCCTCGGCGGCCATCGCGGGGCTCATCGCCACCATGTGGTCGACGAACGCGCCATGCGCGCGCAGCCACAGCCGGTAACCCTGGCGTACCGGGAAATGCTGGTCGTCGCGATCGAACCGGTTCGAGACCTTGGCGACGATCGGCGGACAATCGCGGGCGAGGCATGCGTGCAGCCAAGCCGCCGCGCCCGAATAGGCATTGCCGGGGCAGAATATGACGTTCGGCTGCACGTGCCGGACGATTCCGGGCAAGGCCCGCATCAGCCCCAGATACGCGCGATCAAGCACGATCACGTCGACGCCGGGCGGGATTTCGCCGGCATGCGGCCCCCCCGCCGAGCCGAGCACCAGCGTCACGCCCTGCCCTGCTTCGACCCAGCCGCGCACCAGGCGCAGCAAGGCCCGCTCGACCCCGCCCTCGTGCAGCGACTTGGCGTAGGTGAGAATTCTTACGGGACCGTAAGGACTGAGCATCGATGCCGCCTAACGCCCAAATGTATCAGAAGTTTCGCAGCGCAAAAATTCGCGCGCGCATAAACGCGGCGAACCTGCGCGTAAGGGATGTTGCGCTGCACCATGCCCTTGTCAAACGCGCCGCACGGTCCCAGATGCGCGCCGAATCCCGGCCTCGCTCATCGCTTGTCCGGAACCTTGCCGTTAAGCGGCCATTATTCCCTGCAATTCCGCGCGCCGGAATCGTTCGGGCCGATGATGGATTTTGGAGCGTCGATGAATAGCGGCTTTGTCGAGGCTCCGGTCAACCCGGCGGCGCATCTCGGTCCGAACCTGGCTGGCGCGGCGGAGGATCTTGCCGGGCTCGAGCCGGTCAAGACGCTTCAGAGCCGCTGGCCGATGGTGATCGCGGGCGTGCTGACCGCGGCGATGATCGTCGGGCTGGTCCACCAGCTGCTCAAGTCGGGGCTCGCCGGATTGAGCCATGCGACGCCCGGCAACCCGCTCTATTACCTGTTCTTCGTGCTGCTTTATCTGTCGCCGCCGATCGGCGACTACATCATCTTCAGGAAGCTGTGGCGAATTCCGCTCGAAGGGCTGGGGGCGCTGATGAAGAAGCGGATCGCGAACGAGGTGGTGCTCGGTTATTCGGGCGAGGCCTATTTCTACGCTTGGGCGCGGCAGCGCGCGCAGATGGTTGCGGCGCCGTTCGGGGCGGTCAAGGACGTCATGATCCTGTCTGCGATGGCCGGCAACGTGATGACGCTGGCGATGACCGCGCTCGCCATGTCCTCGCTCCCGCCCGAATACGAGCGCCCGATGCTGGTCGGGATGGGCGTGGTGGTGGCGATGTGCCTGCCCTTCCTGTTCTTCTCGCGCCGGGTATTCTCGCTCGATCGCTCGAGTCTGTGGTGGGTGTTCGGGGTTCATATGGTGCGGCTCGCGGTGGGCAGTGTGGCGATCGCGTTCGCCTGGCACTTCGCGATGCCCAGCGTGGCGATCGGCACATGGCTTACGCTGTCGGCGACGCGGATGATGGTCTCGCGCCTGCCGTTCCTGCCGAGCAAGGACACCGTTTTTGCGACCGTCGCGATCGGCTTGCTCGGCGCACACAACGATTCGCTGAAGAGCCTGATGGCGTTCACCGCCGCGTTGATCCTGCTCGTCCATGTCGTGCTCGCCGCCGGGTTCGCGGTGCAGAGCCTGATCAAGCGCCAGGTCTGACGCGCAAGTGCGCATCGTCGACGTCAACGAATTCTACTCGCCGACCGGCGGCGGCGTGCGCACCTATATCGACCGCAAGATGGCGATCATGGCGGAGATGGGTCACGAACTGATCTGCATCGCGTGTGGCAAGGAAGACCGGGTCGAGGAACGGCTCGGCGGCGGCAAGGTCATCTACGTCAAATCGCCGGGGTTGCCGTTCGACAAGAATTACGGCTTCTTCACGCGGCGCGACCCGATCTGGCGGCTGCTCGACGAATATCAGCCGGATGTCGTCGAGACCTCGTCGGGGTGGCGCCCAGCCTGGATCGTCGGCAAGTGGCAGGGGAGCGCCCTCAAGTCGTTCTTCATGCATAACGACAATATCGCGGCCTATCCGATGCGCTGGTTCGAGTGGATCGCGAACCCGGATGACATCGAGGATGCGTGCTTTATCTACGATCGCTACTTCAACCGCTTCCTCGACCTGTACGACACCGTCGTCAGCAACGGGCCGGCTTTGCTGAAGCGGCTGAGACGGCGCGGCGTCCGTGTCGATGCCGCGATGACGCTGGGGATCGAGCGCAGCCACTTCTCCCCCGATCTGCGCGACGAGCGGCTGCGCGCGGCGATGCTTCGCCAGCTCGATCTGCCGGCCGACGGGCATTTGCTGCTGGGAATGGGACGGCATCACGGCGAGAAGCGCTGGGCGATGGTGATCGACGCGGTCGAGCGCGCCGCCGACCGGTTGCCGGTCGGGCTGATGCTGCTCGGCACCGGGCCCGAGAGCAAGCGGCTCGAGGCCCGGATCGCGGGCAGCCCGCACATCAGAATGTTCCGCCCGGTCTACGCCCGCACCGAGCTGGCGCGGATCATGGCGAGCTGCGACGCGCTGATCCACGGATCGGAGGGCGAGCCGTTCGGGCTGGTCCCGTCCGAGGCGATGGCGTCGGGTTTGCCGTTGATCGTTCCCGACACCGGCGGCTGTGCCGAGGTCGCCGACCCGCTGACCAGCGAGACGTATCGCGCGCGCGACGGTGCCGACTCGGCGCGCGCGATCGAGCGGTTGTTCGCGCGCGAACCCGCGATCCTGCGCAAGGCGGCGATGGTCGCCGCCGGACGCGTGCGCACCGACCGCGAGCACGTCGTCGATTTGATGGCGCATTATGCCGCGTGCATCGCCGAACGCGACGGCAAGCGCGGCGTTCTAGCCGCCTGACTTCAGCGCGAACACCGACAGGCGATCATTGCCGAGCGGCAATTGCGCGCGCAGCCTGTAATCCTTGGCCATCCGCTCGATGACGATCGCGCGAAGCTCCGGCCGCTCTCCCAGATAAGGCGCGCGCATCACCACCACTGCGGGTTTCAATGCGAGGATACGTTCGACCTCGGCGCGCTGGTCGACTCCGATCGCGCCGCGTTCGCGCTTGCGACCGAGATGGCTCGGAAAGGCGTAGCGGCTCAGCCGGCAGCGCCCGCTCATCGGATAGAGCATCGTATCGCCCGAATAGACGTAGAGGCAGCCCGACCCGTGCCCGATCGCGTCGACCACTCGCGCCAACTGCGCCGGGCCGCCGCGATTGAGCCGCTTGACGATAACGGTCGCCTCGCCGCCGAGCAGCGCGACCGCCAGCACTGCGATCGTGATCTTGCGCGACCGGCGCGGATCGTCGGCGAACCCCGCGGCGCAAACGCAAAGCGGCACCAGCAGCGGCAGCGCGTAATGGTCGAACCACGACCCAAACACGAGCAGCCCGAACACTGCCGCGGCGAGCCAGCCGAACATCCAGCCGCGCAACCCCATCCGGTCCCCGCGCAGATAAGCGAGGGTCGCCGCCGCGAACAACGGCGAGGCGATCAGCGCGATCTTGAACAGATTGCCGAGCTGCTCGCCCATCGGGTCGCCCTGGCGCGCGGCGATCGACGCGAAATTGGCGTAGACGAACGCCTGCCCTTGCCCGATCGCGGCATAATAACCCCAGGCGAGCGCGGTCGGCAGCAACGCGGCGAGCGCCAGCAGGGCGGCCGCCGCCAGCAGCGGCACGGCGTGCGTCCGCTTGCGCCATTCGCGCCACATCCACCACAGCCCGAAGAACAGCCCTTCGAACACCACCGAATATTTGATCTGGAGCGACACGCCGACGAGCAGCATCGCGAGCAGCCCGCGGCGGAACCGCGCGCCCGCCAGGTGATCGCGCCCGCTCGGCGCGATCAGCACCGCCGCGGCTACCATCAGCAAATTGTAGAAGACCGGCGCCTGCCCGCCTTGCCCCTCAAGCAGGTCGAGCCAGATGACGTAGGCGAGTGCCGCCGCCATCGACCCGCGCCGCCACCCCGCGCGATCGGCGAGCCGCGCGATCAGCAGCGCGGTCGCGACCACCGCCGCGAGCGCCATTGCCTGGTATACCCAGATGCCGAGCGGCAGCCCGAACGCGGCGGCGGGCGTGTAGAGCAGGAACAGCCCGATCGGCTTGCGGTCCCAGATGTCGACATAAGGCAGCGCGCCATCGAGCATCGCCCGCGCGGTTACGAAATAGAAGCTCTCATCGACATGCACGATTGGGTTGCCGAACGTCGCCACCCGCGCGATGATCGCCGCCAACGACAACAGCGCCCAGCGCGGCAGGCGGGCGATGGCGTCGAGAGGCTTGGTGGGGGTCACGTTCGCGCCCCTAACAGCGGCCCGCTCGGCTGTCATCAAAGCGCCACGCCCGCGGAGCAAACGGCGCCGATAAGGGGAGAATGCGATGCTCAGGATCGATCGCCGCTCGCTGCTGATGACCGGGACGCTGGGGCTGGGGGCGTACGCCGTGCCCGGATTCGCCCAGACGCCGAATGTCGCCGATGCCACCGGCTTCACCCACGGCATCGCGAGCGGCGAGCCGGCGAGCGATTCGATGCTGTTATGGACTCGCTACGTCCCCGCCGACGGCAAACCGGTCCATGTCGCGGTCGAGATGGCGGACACGCCCGATTTCGCCAGGATCGTCGGCGGCGGCGTGGCGATCACCGGTCCATGGCGCGACTGGACGACCAAGATCACCGTGCCCGGGCTGCGGCCGGGCCATGTCTATTTCTACCGCTTCGTCGCGCCCGATGGCACGCGCTCGCCGGTTGGGCGGACCAAGACGTTGCCCGAAGCCAACCAGACGCGGTCGTTCCGCGCCGCGATCTTCTCGTGCGCCAACATGCCGTTCGGCTATTTCAACGCTTACGCGCACGCCGCGGCCCGCGACGACATCGACCTTGCGATCCATCTCGGCGACTACCTCTACGAGTATAAATTGGGCGGCTACCCGCCGCTCAAGGACCAGGTGCGCACGACCGAGCCCGCCAACGAGCTGATCCACCTCGCCGATTACCGCCTGCGCTATGCGAGCTATCGCAGCGATCCCGACCTTCTGGCGCTCCACGCGCGCGTGCCGATGATCGCGCAATGCGATGACCACGAAACCGCCAACGATAGTTGGGAAGGCGGGGCGGAGAA
Source organism: Sphingomonas sp. (assembly GCF_036269755.1). Lineage (GTDB taxonomy): Bacteria > Pseudomonadota > Alphaproteobacteria > Sphingomonadales > Sphingomonadaceae > Sphingomonas. The sequence goes on from NZ_DATBDV010000009.1 coordinate 58,225, forward strand.
CCATCAAGCCGACGAAGGCGACTGGACGCTGCGCAAGATCGCCGGGCTTCAGGCGTATCGCGAATGGATGCCGATCAGCGACGAGCCGTGGAAGACCTACGAGATCGGCGGCCTCGCGACCCTGTTCCGGACCGAGACTCGCGACCTCGCGCGCACCAAACAGCCCGACATCGCGCCGCTGTTCAGAACGGCCGATCCCGGCGCGGCGCTGAAGGCATTCCGCGACGGGCCTTGGACCGACCCCGCCGCGACGATGATGGGGACTCAACAGCAGGACTGGCTGTTCCACGCGTTGCGCCGATCGGTAAAAGCGGGGCAAAAGTGGCAGATCGTCGGCTTCGGCACGATCATGGGCAATACCGTGATGCCGGCCGACGCGCTCGGGTGGCTCGATCCGGGCGCCGGCGAACGCGCCAAGAATTACGTCCTCGCCGGAATTCAGGCCGCCAAGGTCGGGTTGCCGTTCAACTACGACTCGTGGGGCGGCTATCCCGCCGAACGCGCGCGCTTCCTCAAGACCTCGCAGGCGGCGGGCGCGAATCTCGTCGTCATCTCGGGCGACAGCCACAATGCCTGGGCCTACGATCTCGGCCAGGACGGCAAGCCCGCCGGGGTCGAGTTCGCCGGTCAGAGCGTGACGTCGAACGGTTACGAAAGCGCGGTCAAGACCGACCCCAAGGTCGTCGCCACCGCCCTGGTCGCGGCCAACCGCGAGCTCAAATGGTGCGACACGTCGCGGCGCGGCTATATGGCGATGACGATCACGCCCGAGCGCGTGACCAACGATTGGCTGTTCGTCGATTCAGTCAAGACTCGTTCGCCGCGGGCGGTGGTGGGGCACACCGCTACGGTGGCGCGGGGTCGGGATGTGATGGCCTAAACTCCCTCTCCTCTCGGGGAGAGGGCTAGCCCGCGCGCACCGCCGTCACGAAATAATCGAGCCGTTTGTCCTCACCGACATAGAACCCCCTGCCGAGCGAGAAGCCGAGGCCGGCGGTGTCGACCACCTTCAGCCCCGCCACCTCGGCCAACGTACACAATTCGTCTGGTGTCAGGAACTTGTCCCAATCGTGCGTGCCCCTGGGGATCATTCCCGTGCCCTCGCCGACCGTGATCATCGCCAGCCGCGACAAGGGCGTGCGGTTGGGGGTGGAGAGGATCATCAGGCCTCCTTCCGCCAGCGCGCCTGCCAGCCCGGCGATGAAGCGCGCCGGATCGGGGACGTGCTCGATCACCTCCATCGACGTGACGAGGTCGAACGTCTCGCCCGCCACCGCCTCGACCGCTCCCGCGCGATAGTCGATCGTCAGCCCCGATCGCTCGGCATGCGCGCGAGCAACGCCGATATTCTCCGCCGCCGCGTCGACCCCCGTCACGCTCGCGCCCAATCTTGACAGCGGCTCGCACAGCAATCCCGCGCCGCACCCCATGTCGAGCGCGCGCTTGCCGGCGAGCGGGGTGAAGCCGACGCCGTTGCGCCGCCAATGATGGTCGATCTGCTCGCGAATATATTTGAGCCGCGGCGGGTTGAGCCGGTGGAGCATCGCCGACGATCCCTTGGGATCCCACCAGTCCTTCGCGAGCTTGCCGAAATGCGCGGCCTCGTCCGGGTCGATGCTAGGTACGGACGTTACGGTTGCGTCGGTCATGCGCGCTTCCTATCAGCGCCGCTCCGGCATTCCAAAGGACTTCCCGCAGCCGATGGCGCGTATCGTGATGAAATTCGGCGGCACGTCGATGGCGGGGATCGAGCGAATCCGCGCCGTGGCGCGCCGCGTAAAGCGCGAGGTCGAGGCGGGAAACCAGGTGGCGGTGGTCGTCTCGGCAATGGCCGGGGACACCGACCGGCTGGTCAATTTCTGCCGCGAGGCGTCGTCGCTCTACGATCCGCGCGAATATGACGTGGTCGTCTCGTCGGGCGAGCAAGTGACCAGCGGGCTGCTCGCGATTGCGCTTCAGGCGCTCGGCGTGCCGGCACGCAGCTGGCTCGGCTGGCAGCTTCCGATCCGCACCAGCGACGCGCACGCCTCGGCGCGGATCGAGGAGATCGACATGGCCGCGCTCGAAAAGGCGCTTGCATCAGGCGAGGTCGCGGTGATCCCGGGTTTCCAGGGTGTCGCCGATGGAGCCCGGCTGACCACGCTCGGCCGCGGCGGGTCGGACACGTCGGCGGTCGCGGTCGCGGCGGCGATGAAGGCCGATCGCTGCGACATCTACACCGACGTCGACGGCGTCTACACGACCGACCCGCGGATCGTGCCGCGCGCGCGCAAGCTGCGCCAAGTGACGTATGAGGAAATGCTCGAGCTCGCGAGCGTCGGGGCCAAGGTGCTCCAGACCCGCTCGGTCGGCTTGGCGATGAAGGAAAACGTCCGAGTTCAGGTATTGTCGTCGTTCGTGACCGACGATGCCCTGATGGCGGACACGCTGCCCGGCACGATGATCGTCGGCGAACAGGAGATCGAAGACATGGAACGCCAGCTGATCACCGGCATCGCGCACGACAAGAACGAGGCGAAGATCACGCTGACCAGCGTCAGCGACACGCCCGGATCGGTCGCCGCGATCTTCGCGCCGTTGGCCGCCGCCGGGATCAATGTCGACATGATCATCCAGAATATCGCGCACCAGACCGCAGAGCACGCCGCGGCGACCGACGTGACCTTCACGGTCCCCGCCGTCGACCTGCCGCGGTCGATCGACGCGCTCAACGCGGCCAAGGGCGAGATCGGGTTCGACAAACTGGTCCACGACACCCGCGTCGCCAAGATCTCCGTGGTCGGGGTGGGCATGAAGAGCCACACCGGCGTCGCCGCGACGATGTTCACCACGCTGGGCGCGCGGGGGATCAACATCCAGGCGATCTCCACCAGCGAGATCAAGGTGTCGGTGCTGATCCACGAGGACGAGACCGAGCTTGCTGTGCGCGTGCTGCATACGGCGTACGGGCTGGACGCGGAGGAAGCGGCCTAGTCGCCGATCAAGTGCAGCGCGATCCGCCGATGATGCGGCGCGCGGCGATGCTCGAACAGATAGATGCCTTGCCATGTGCCGAGCACCGGGCGGCAGTTGGCGACCGGGATCGATAGGCTCGTCGCGGTGAGCGCGGCGCGCAGATGCGCGGGCATGTCGTCGGGGCCTTCGTCGTCATGCTCATAGTCGCGCGATTCGGGCGCGACGCGCGCGAAATATCGCTCCAGGTCGCGTCGCGCGGCGGGCGCGGCATTCTCTTGAATCAGCAGCGATGCGGACGTGTGGCGGACGAACAAGGTGAGGAGGCCGGTCTCGATTCCGCATTCTGCGACCCATGCCATCACCTGATCGGTGCAGTCGTACAGCCCTTGCCCCGCAGTCTCGATCGCGATTTCGGTGGCCGCCTGTTGCATCTTAGCCCTCTCCCGCTTGCGGGAGAGGGTTGGGCGAGGGTCTTTCTTCTTCCATGTGTCGGCTCAAAGCTGTCCGGATGATATCCATTACCCCGGCGATGTTTTCGAGCACATCATCGTTCCAGAAACGAAGGACTTCGCAAACCCTAGCATTCGAGAAACATCGTTCGCCGGCATCGCGGTCGGTATTGTGCTGTCCGCCGTCTATCTCGACGATCAACAAGGCCTCAAGACAGGCGAAGTCTACGACTCCCATCGTTGCGAAGAGTAGAAGAAATAAGACCCTCGCCCAACCCTCTCCCGCAGGCGGGAGAGGGCTAGAAGATGGCGGTCGTTGCGGCTAACCCGCCGCCATGACAGCATCCTTATCGATCGGCGCCGAGCGCCTTGCCCGCCGCATGGCGCGGGGTGTCGACTTCCTCGGGAGCGAGGTCGCGATCCTGTGCGGCGCGATGTCGTGGGTATCCGAGCGCAACCTCGTCGCGGCGATTTCCAACGCCGGCGGGTTCGGGTTGATCGCATGCGGGGCGATGACGCCCGAACTGCTCGATGCCGAGATCGCCGCGACCAAGGCGCTCACGTCCAGGCCGTTCGGGGTCAACCTTATCACGATGCACCCGATGCTGTTCGATCTGATCGCCGTGTGCGCGAAGCATCAGGTCACGCATGTCGTGCTCGCGGGCGGTCTGCCGCCCAAGGGTTCGCTCGAAGCAATCAAGGAGACCGGTGCGAAGGTGATCTGCTTCGCCCCCGCATTGAGCCTCGCCAAGAAGCTGATCCGGTCGGGCGTCGACGCTCTGGTGGTCGAAGGGATGGAGGCCGGCGGACATATCGGACCGGTCTCGACCAGCGTGCTCGCGCAGGAGATCCTGCCCGAAGTGGCCGAACAAGTCCCGGTGTTCGTCGCCGGCGGGATTGGGCGCGGAGAGGCGATCAGCGCGTATCTCGACATGGGTGCCGCCGGTGTCCAGCTCGGCACGCGTTTCGCTTGCGCGACCGAAAGCATCGCCCACCCCAATTTCAAGAAGGCGTTCTTCCGCGCCTCTGCGCGCGATGCGGTGTCGAGCGTCCAGATCGACCCGCGCTTGCCCGTCATTCCGGTGCGCGCGCTCAAGAATGCCGGGGGCGAGCTGTTCACCGCCAAGCAGCGCGAGGTCGCGCAAGCGCTCGACGAGGGCAAGGTCGAGATGATGGAAGCGCAGCTCCAGATCGAGCATTATTGGGCGGGCGCGTTGCGCCGCGCGGTGATCGATGGTGATGTCGAGCACGGGTCGCTGATGGCGGGGCAATCGGTCGGGATGGTGACCAGGGAAGAGCCCGTCGCCGAGATCATCGCGCAATTGATGGAAGAGGCCGCCCACGCGCTGGAGAAGCGCGCGGCGTAACGTTCAACGGCGCGCCATCGCCACGACCCAGATTTCCTTGGCGCATTGGAATATCCAGATCACGCCGACCACGATGATCGCGTAATGGATGCCTAGATTCGTGCTGCGGTCGATCTCGGCAACACGGGCGGCGGGCAGGGTCGCGGAGCTTGCGGTGATCCAATGGCCGACCTGGTAGATCAGCGCCAGGGTCGCGACCGCGCTTACCGTCGTCACGACGTTCAGCCCGATGCGCGCTGCCTTCCAACGCGGGCGCAGCCATTGCACCAGGTTGAACGCCAGCCGCGCGATCATCAGCGCGAGGATCGGCCACCACATCGCGACCCAGATCGGGTCGGGAGTCAGCGTCAGGCCCTCTACATTGCTCCAGGCGATCGGCAGCGGGATCAGTCCGACCCACCACAGGACGAAGCCGACGCCGAACGCCATCTCGAGGGCTGCTTCCCAAGGGCTCTTGCGCTCGTTCTTGAGCTTGAGGTCGCGCAGGTCGGGCAGTCGCTCGGGCGACCAGCGATTGAGGTGGTCGGTCAACCAGCCGGTGCGTTCGATCACCGCGAAGATTAGCGTCACGAGCCCGGCATTGCCGAGCAGCGACCACCACGCGCCGCCAAAAGCACGTACGAGCGACCGAAGCGGATCGCCACCGAACACGATGTCGCCGACACCCGACAGGATCAGCAGCACGACGCTCAGCGCCAGCACGACCTTCAATGAGAACCAGTAGAACGGGAACAGGTCCGGCCCGATCAGATATTGCTGCGTGCCATAGCGCGCGGCGACCACCAGCGGATGGCCGAAGTCGCGCAGCAACGCGCTGATCTCCTTTTCGTCGAGCGGGCGGCCGAGCGATTCCTCGCGATCCTCGATCCGGCTGGCGATCAGGTCGCGCAGTTCGGCGATCACGTCGTCGGCGTTGGCGGCGCGCGGCAAGCTCCAGCGGATTGCCGTCAGGTAGCGGTCGATAAGGTCCATCACACGTCCTTTTCGGTGAGGCGGAGGATCGAGTCGGAAATGGCATTCCACTCGCGGAGCAATTGCGCGAGCATCTCCACGCCCTGGGCCGAAAGCCGGTAGAAGCGCTTGGTGCGCTTGGCGTCCTCGCGCCATTCGCTGGTCAACAGCCCCTGCGTTTCGAGCCGGCGCAGCAACGGGTAGAGGGCGCCTTCGTCGATCGGCAGCCCGGCGTCTTCGAGGCTCTGGCGCAGCGTGTAGCCGTAGCGCTCCTCGCGGAGCGCCCCCAGCACGGCGAGCACCAGCGACCCGCGGCGAAGCTCGACTCGCATTTTTTCGAAGAGATCATCTTCGGCCAAGCTGTGTCTCACATGGTGTATGTCACACACTGTATGACGTACAGTAGTTGTCGAGTCAAGCCTCCACTGCCAGGTCAGATTTATGAAGACCAAGGCAGGCCTGCCCGTCCTCGACTTCGCCAATCTGGCGGCCTGGGAGAAGTGGCTCGGCGAGCAGCCGGGCGATGCCAGGGGATTGTGGCTCAAGCTCGCAAAGGCCGGCAACGACGCGTCGTCGCTGACCAAGGCTCAGGCGATCGACGGGGCGCTGTGCCACGGCTGGATCGATGGGCAGATCGACAAATATGACGACGCGTGGTTCCTCACGCGCTTCACGCCGCGCAAAACCAACAGCAAATGGTCGGAGAAAAACCGGAACCGCGCTGAAGAGTTAGTTGCCGAGGGCCGAATGACGCCGGCTGGCCAGGCCGCGATCGATGCCGCCAAGGACGACGGCCGTTGGGACGCGGCCTATGCGCCCGCCTCGACCGCCGAAACGCCGGCCGACCTCGCCGCCGCGCTCGACGCCGAGCCCGGCGCGGGCGCGTTCTTCGATACGCTGACCGGCGCCAACCGCTACGCGATACTCTACCGGGTCAAGACCGCGAAGAAGCCCGCGACTCGCAAGCGCCGGATCGCGGAGTTCGTAGCGATGTGCGCGGCGGGAGAGACGATCCACTAGCCGCGGGATCACGGCTTACGCGATATTAACCGTTAAAAGGGCACAGTCTTCGCCTGCCGGGGGGCAGGAGAAGACCGTGGATCACCGTCCCCGTATCGTCCCGTTCGCGCTGGCGCTTATACTGTCGGCCTGCGCCGCCAAGCCCCTCCCGGTTGCCGACCTTTCGCCGCCCGCCGTTGCGCCCGCGCCGATACCCGTCGCGATGCCAATCGGCGCGACCCCCGGCATGGCGATCCCGTCGCCCCTCGCCGACGGCAGCTACCCGACCCCCAACCGCAACCTCTCGCCCGCGGCGGCGACTTGGCATTTGCGTGCGGCGCTCAACGTCGCCGCGCTCGCGTGCCGTGGCCCGACCGGCGATGCGATCGCGGCGCGGTACAACGCCGCGCTTCGCACGCACGCGGCCAGTCTCGCGCGTGCCGAAACCGACCTCGCCGCCGAATATCGCGCGAGCGGCGGCGATTGGCGCGATCGCTACGACGATGCGATGACCGCTTTGTACAACTTCTTCGCGCTTGCTCCGGCGCGCGCTGGTTTCTGTGCAGCCGCCGACCGCGTGCTCGATGAGATGGCGGCGGTCGGCCCGACCGCGCTGTCGCAGTTCGCGACCGCGCATATGGCGGCGATCGACCGCCCGTTCACCGATTTCTACCGCGCTTATGATGCCTGGCGCACGCAACGCCCGGCTGCGACCCTGGCAATGGCGGCGGCGATCAGCCCGGCGCCACCGCCTGCGCGGCTGCCACGCCTGAGCGTCGATCCGGCGATCTTCCGCACGCCCTGAACGTCGTAAACGCCCGGTTGACGCGATCTCTCAACGCGTTGTTGGTCGAGTTGGGATCAGCCTGCCGGATGCGCCACGCGGGGTGGCGCAGAGGGGGTTGTAACCATGCGTATCTTCTATGCCTTGCTGCCGGCTGCCATGCTTGCCGGAGCGCCCACCGCGGCGCAGACGTTTCGTCCGGCGGTCGTCACCACCAATTTGTCGCCGCTCGAAAGCCTATGCCACGTCCGCGTCGCGTTGAACGTGGCGGCGCTCGGCTGCCGCGATGCCGACGAGACGACCACCGTCGCCGAGTATAATGCGCTGATCCGCGGCCAGTCGGCCGAGCTCGCCGCCGCGAACGCCGCGGTCGATGCGCGGTACAAGGCGCAATACGGCGCGGGCTGGCAGGATGCGCGCGAGCGCGACATGACTCGGCTGTACAATTTCTTCGCGCAGCCGGCCGCGCAGGCGCAATTCTGCGCGACCGCCAAGACCGAGCTTGCCCGGATCGCGGCGGTCGACACGCGCGACCTCGAACAATTCGCGGTCGCCGAACTGCCCGCGCTCGAAGCGCCGTTCTGGAGCGATTCGGGCGCACAGTTCGCGGGCGATCCCAGTCCGACTGCGGTGGTCGCGATCTCGGCCGCGGTACCGGTCGCGCCGGGTATGCAGCACTAAAGGCTTGAGCGCGGCGGCGATAATGGCGCCGCCGCCGTCAACCTGCTAGCGGGTCGGCATGGCCGTCACTGCCGCTGCTTCTGCTCGTGAAATCCTCGTCAACCTCCATGAGGTGATGGCGGCGCGGTCGAGTCCGCAAGCCAAGCTCGACGCGGTGACTCGGATCATCGGTGAGGCACTCGATAGCGAGGTCTGCTCGATCTACCTGCTGCGCGAGGGGCTGCTCGAGCTTTACGCGACGCGGGGCCTCGATCAGGCGGCGGTCCACGTCACCAAGCTTGCGTTGGGCGAAGGGCTGGTCGGCACGATCGCCAAGAACGTCGAGACATTGAACCTCGACGAAGCCGCCGCGCATCCCGATTTCGCCTATCGCCCCGAAACGGGGGAGGACGAGTTCCACAGCTTCGCCGGGGTGCCGATCATCCGCCGCGGCGATTCGGTCGGCGTGCTCGCGGTCCAGCACGTCGATCCGCGCAAGTACGCCGATGTCGAGATCGAGGCGCTGCAGACGGTGGCGATGGTGCTGTCCGAGCTGATCGCCAATGCCGGCCTCGTCGACCAGCGCGGCGACTCGGCGTCTCGCCCGCAATCGACGGCGGCGGCCCGGCTCGACGGGCTCAAGCTGGTCGAGGGGATGGCGATCGGCCACGCGGTCTATCACCAGCCGCGAATCACCATCGAGCACACCGTCGCCGAGGACACCGAGGCCGAGCGCCACCGTGTGTACGCCGCGTTCGACAAGATGCGCGAACAGATCGACCGGATGGCGGCGCAAGCCGAGTTCGGCGTCGGCGGCGAGCACGACGAGGTGCTCGCGATGTACAAGATGTTCGCCTATGACGAGGGCTGGTCGCGGCGGATCAACGAAGCCATCGATTCCGGCCTGACCGCCGAAGCGGCAATCGAGCGAGTCCAGCAGCGCACGCGGATGCGGATGCGCCAGATCGGCGATCCCTTGCTCCAGGACCGGATGCACGATCTCGAGGACCTCTCCAATCGCCTGCTCCGGATCGTGTCGGGCCAGATGGGCACCGCGGCGCAGCTCGGGCTTCGCCAGGATACGATCCTGATCGCGCGCAACCTCGGCCCGGCCGAATTGCTCGAATATGACCGCCGGCGGCTGAAGGGCGTGGTGCTCGAGGAAGGGTCGCTCACCGCGCACGTCATCATCGTCGCACGCGCGATGGGGGTGCCGGTGTTGGGGCGCGTACGCGGCGTGCGCCAGCATGTCGGCGAGGGTGACCTCCTGCTGCTCGACGTGACCGGCAGCGGATCGCTGCTGGTCCGACCGTCGGGGGTGATGGAGGAGGCGTTCGACGCCAAGCTCCTCCTGCGCCAGAAACGCCGCGCGGCGTTCGCCGCGCTCAAGGCCGAAGCGCCGATCACTACCGACGGTGTGCGGCTGACCGTGATGTGCAATGCGGGGCTTCGCGACGACGTCGCCGCGCTCGACGTCACCGGCGCCGACGGCATCGGGCTGTTTCGCACCGAATTCCAGTTCCTCGTTTCGGCGACGCTGCCGCAGCGCGAGCGCCAGCTGCGGCTGTACAAGGACGTGCTCGACGCGGCCGGCGACAAGCCGGTGGTGTTCCGCACCGTCGACATCGGCGGCGACAAGGCGCTGCCGTACCTCAATACGCATGACGAGGACGAGGAGAACCCGGCGATGGGCTGGCGCGCGCTTCGGCTCGCGCTCGAACGCGGCGGGTTGATGAAAGCGCAGGCGCGCGCGCTGATCGAGGCGGCGGGCGGCCGAACGCTCAACGTGATGTTCCCGATGGTCAGCGAACCGTGGGAATTCGACGAGGCAAGAGCGCTGTTCGAGGCGCAGCGCGTCTGGCTTGCGCAGCGCGGCAAGCGGCTGCCATCCGAAATCCGCTACGGCGCGATGCTCGAAGTGCCGGCGCTGGCGGAGCAGCTCGACGTGCTGCTGCCCAACCTGCAATTTCTCTCGGTCGGCACCAACGATCTGACTCAATTCCTGTTCGCCGCCGACCGCGCCAATCCCAAACTCGCCGAGCGCTACGACTGGCTGAGCCCGTCGATCCTCCGATTCCTGAAGCGCGTAGTGGCGCCTTGCGCCGAGGCCGGGGTGACGCTGACGGTCTGTGGCGAGATGGGCGGGCGCCCGCTCGAGGCGATGGCTTTGGTCGGGCTCGGCATCGAGCGGCTGTCGATCACTCCGGCTGCGGTCGGTCCGATCAAGGCCATGGTCAGGAGTCTCGACCGCGCCGGTATCATGGCCGAGATGGCGCGCCTGCTCGCCAGCCCGCCGCGCGATTTGCGCGCCGCGCTGACCGATTGGGCGAGCCGAAACCACGTCGAGCTTGCCTAAGCGCCGTTGACAGCCGGTCGGGCTTTGGCCGACAGCCGAAAACGGGCGAAGGGCCGAAGCATGGGGTCGCAACCCTTACGCCGGAGAATATGCCAATGGACGAGGATCGGGCGGGCGAGGCGGGGGCCGACCAGGCGTCGCTGTTTCCCAAGAGCGCCGGCGACCGGCTGCGTGAGGCGCGCGAGGCGCAGGGCCTGACGCTCGCCGACATCGCCAACCAGACGCGCGTGCCGACTCGGCACCTCGAGGCGATCGAGCAGAACCGCTTCGACGGGCTGCCCTCACCCACCTATGCGGTGGGGTTCGCACGCGCTTATGCTCGCGTGGTCGGGCTCGACGAGAAGGCGATCGCCGCCGAAGTGCGCAACAGCCCGCAACTGCCGGTCGCGCCGTCTACCGACTATTCCGCGTACGAGCCAAGCGACCCCAAGCGCCTGCCGTCGCGCGGGCTGGCGATGGCGGCGGGCGCAATCGCCGTGCTGGTGCTGCTCGGGGTGATCGTCTGGTACGGCACCGGCCTGTTCCGCGGATCGGACGAACCGACCCTCGCGATCCCCGAAAACACCATCGCCGCCGCGCCGGAAGCGACCCCGACTCCCGCGCCCGTCGGCGCCGGGCAGGTCACGTTGATGGCAACCGGCAGCGTATGGGTCAAGATCTACGACGCGACCGGCAAGGTCCTGCTCGAAAAGACGATGGCGCCCGGTGAACGTTTCGACGTCCCGGCCGATGCCGACAATCCGATGGCCAATGTCGCGCGTCCCGATCTGGTCCAGGTGATGGTCAACGGATCGCAAGTCGCGCCGCTCGGCACCGGGCATGCAGCGATCAAGGCCGTGCCGGTATCCGCCGCGGCGTTGCAGGCGCGGGGCACTGGTCAGCCGACCCCGGCCGCCGCGCCCACGCCCGCGCCGGTAGCGAGCGCGACGCCGAGCAGCGTGCCGCCCGCCTTCGCGCCGCCACGCCCGACGCCGACACCCAAGCCGCGCGCAACGCTCGCTCCACCGACGCTATCCGATCCGCTCGCGGCGCCGACGCCGACGCCCTAAATTCCGGCAGTGGCGCGGCGATTCGATCCGCGATAGATTGATGTTCGGGATGAAGCGGGGATTGGTATGCGTAAATTTGTGATGACGGTCATGATCGCCGGGCTGGCGGCCGCGGCGCCGGTCGGCGCGCAGGCTCAGAGCCTTTCGCTCGACGCGCGCGTCGGTCAGGTCGAAAAGCGGCTCAACACGGTCGAGCGCGTGCTGTCGCGCCAGAATGGCGGCGGACCGCTGGTCCAGCCCGAGATCGGGCCGCCGGACGCCTCGACGACTGCTGCCGGCACCCCCGCCAGCGCGCCGCTGACCGACCTTCAGGCGCGCGTCGCCGCGGTCGAAAGCGCGACCGCGAGCCTGACCAACCGGGTCGAGACTACCGAGCACCGGCTGCAGCAGCTCGAGGGCGATTTCGCCGGGTATCGGCGCGCGACCGATGCGCGGCTGAGGGCGCTCGAAGAAAGCCGCCCGACATCGGCGGCCGGGGGCAACGAAGCGGCCGACGACACGCCGGCCAGACCCGCTCGGCCCGCGCCGGCGACGCCGAAACCGAGCGCCGCCGCCGACTCCGCGCGCGCGGATCGCGTTGCTGCGGTGCCCAAGCCGACCGGTACCGATGCCGCCGACAAGGCAACCTACGCCTACAATTACGGCTACCGCTTGTGGAAGGCCGGGCTTTATCCGGAAGCCGAGGCGCAGCTCGAAAAATACGGCACGCGCTTTCCCAAGCATCGCCTCGTCAGCCGCGCGCAGAACGTGCTCGGGCTCGTCTATCTCGACGACGATCGCGCCAAGGATGCGGCGCAGATCTTCTACGAGAATTATTCGAAGCTTCCCGATGGCGACCGCGCGCCCGACAGCCTGTTCAACCTCGCCCGGTCGCTGGTCGTGCTCAAGCGCCCGGCGCCCGATATCTGCCAGGTCTACAAGGAGGTGGGCGACGTCTATGGCGACAAGCTGACCGCCGCGCAGCGCGCCGAAGCCGACAGGGGCCGTGCCACCTACAAGTGCAAATGAGCTGAGCGCCGACCAAGTCGCGCGGTTTGCGCGCGACGTCGCGGCGCTGGCCGATCCCGACGACCGCGTGCTGGTTGCGGTATCGGGCGGGCCCGACAGCGTCGCCTTGCTGTTGCTCGCGCATGCCGCGCTCGGGGATCGCTGCCGCGCGGCAACCGTCGATCATGGCCTGCGCGCCGAATCGGCCGATGAAGCCGAATGGGTGGCGGCTCTATGTGCCCAGCGCGGCATCGATCATTCAATCCTCGTCGCGCCGCTGCCCGATCGCGCCGGCCGCACCGCCAATGTCTCGGCGCGCGCCCGCACGCTCCGCTATCGGTTGCTCGAGGAGCACGCCGCGCGGATCGGCGCCCAGCGGATCGCGACCGCGCATCATGCCGACGATCAGCTCGAAACGTTGATCATGCGGCTGAATCGCGGCGCCGGGGTCGCTGGGCTTGCCGGGATCCGCGCCAAGGGCGGGCGAATCGTCCGCCCGTTGCTCGGCTGGCGCCGCGCCGAGCTTGCCGCGATCGTCGCTGCGCAAGGCATCGTGCCGATCGACGATCCGAGCAATGTCAGCGACCGTTTCGACCGGGCGCGATTGCGGAAGGCGCTCGCGGGGGTCGATTGGCTCGACGCCGACCGGTTCGGAACCAGCGCCAGCGCGCTGAGTGATGCCGAGGATGCGATCGCCTGGACGGTGCGGCGGCTCGAAGCGCAACAGGTCGAAACCGGCGATGACGGCATCACCTTTTGGCCAGACGACTTGCCGTTCGAACTGCGCCGTCGCCTCGTCGAATGCTGCCTCCAGCGGCTCGACCCCGATGCCGATCTGCGCGGGCCTGCTTTGGTCCGCTTCGTCAACACGCTCGAATCGGGCGAACGTGCCATGCTCGGCGACACGATCGGCACGGCGCACGCCACCTCCGACGGCCGCGTCGCGTGGCGTTTTCGCATGGCCCCGCCGCGGCGATCGCGCTGATCGACCCAAAGCCGGCGCTGTTCCATTGCCATTAAGGCTTGGTCGCTTATCTTGGGAAGGACGAAAGGTAATCGACTATCATGAACGAGAACGACCGGCAGCCCGGCCCCGATGGCGGTGGCAACAACTGGGTCAAGCACCTGATGATCTGGGTGGGCGTCCTCGTCGCGCTCGCGCTGCTGGTGACGATGGTCGACGGCCGATCGGCGGCGGCGCCCGGCAAGGGCCTGTCCTATTCGGCGTTCCTCAACCAAGTGAAGGAAGGCAAGGTCGCCAAGGTCGAGATCGCCGGCACGGTGGTCAACGGCACGTTCCAGGATGGTTCGACCTTTCGTGCCAATCTGCCCGCGACGCCCGCGACACCCGATCCGCAGCTTTACCCGGCGCTCAGCGCAGCCAATGTCGATGTCATCGCCAAGCCCGACGAGGGCCCCTCCATCTGGCAATATATCCTCGTCCAGTCGCTGCCGTTCCTGCTGATGCTCGGTATCGCCTTCTTCGTGCTTCGCCAGATGCAGAAGTCGTCCGGGTCGGGGGCGATGGGGTTCGGCAAGAGCCGCGCGCGAATGCTCACCGAAAAGCAGGGCAAGGTGACGTTCGACGATGTCGCCGGCGTCGACGAAGCACGCGAGGAACTGCAGGAGATCGTCGAGTTCCTCAAGGACCCGACCAAGTTCGCCCGATTGGGCGGCAAGATTCCGAAGGGCGCTTTGCTGATCGGCTCGCCCGGCACCGGCAAGACCTTGCTCGCCCGCGCGATCGCGGGCGAGGCCGGCGTGCCGTTCTTCACCATTTCAGGCTCGGACTTCGTCGAGATGTTCGTCGGCGTCGGCGCGAGCCGCGTGCGCGACATGTTCGAGCAAGCCAAGAAATCGGCGCCGTGCATCGTCTTCATCGACGAAATCGACGCGGTCGGCCGTCATCGCGGCGCCGGCATTGGCAACGGCAATGACGAGCGCGAGCAGACGCTCAACCAGCTGCTGGTCGAAATGGACGGGTTCGAGGCGAACGAAGGGATCATCATCGTCGCCGCGACCAACCGGCCCGACGTGCTCGACCCCGCGCTGCTGCGCCCGGGCCGATTCGATCGCCAGATCAACGTGCCGCGCCCCGATATCGAGGGCCGGATCCAGATCCTTCAGGTCCATATGCGCAAGGTGCCGCTGGCGCCCGACGTCGATGCGCGCGTGCTCGCGCGCGGCACGCCGGGCTTTTCGGGTGCCGATCTCGCCAACCTGGTCAACGAAGCCGCGTTGCTCGCCGCACGCAAGGGCAAGCGGCTGGTCGCGATGCTCGAGTTCGAGCAGGCCAAGGACAAGGTCTATCTCGGCGCCGAGCGCAAATCGATGGTGATGACCGAGGAGGAGAAGAAGACCACCGCGTATCACGAGGCGGGGCACGCGATCGTCGCGCTCCACGTCGACGGCAACAATCCGTTGCACAAGGTCACGATCATCCCGCGCGGCCGCGCGCTGGGCGTGACCTGGACGATGCCCGAACGCGACATGCTCAACCGCAACCAGAAGCAGATGAAGGCCGAGCTCGCGATGAGCTTCGGCGGGCGAATCGCCGAACAGCTGATCTATGGCGAGGACGAGCTCAACACCGGCGCATCGAGCGACCTGCAGGCGGCGACTCGCACCGCGCGCGCGATGGTGATGGATTACGGCATGTCGAAGAAGCTCGGCTGGCTCAACTATCGCGAGGAAGAGCCGAGCTATATGGGCAGCCGCGCGCACATCTCCGAGGAAACCTCGCAGCTGATCGACTCCGAAGTGCGTGTGCTGGTCGAGGAGGCCGAGAGCGTCGCACGCAAGGTGCTGACCGAAAACATCGAGCAGCTTCACCGCTTGGGCGAGGCGCTGTTGGTGTACGAGACGCTGTCGGGCGAGGAGACCAAGAAGATCATCGCTGGCGAGGATATCGGCCGTCCGGATCCCGGCGCGCCATCGACTCCGTTGCCGGTCGGCGGATCGGCGATCCCGAAGACCAAGCGGCCGGCCGGTCCATTCGGCAGCGCTGCGCCAGCGGGCGCCTGAATCAGCGGCGCTTCCCAACCGGGGAGCGCCCGCTTATTCCATCAGCCCGAGCCCGAGCAACAGCATCGCGAACAAGCTCAGCGTGATGCTGGCGAAAATTCCGAGCACGATCGTGCGCCATAGCGCCGAGAACCAGCGCAACCCGTACGCGCCGCGCAGCTGCGCGAAGATGTGCACCGGCGGCGCGAACGCGATCATGCAGCCGTAGAGCCAGCCCGGTGCCCCGATCAGCGCCAGCAAGCTGACCACGGTGATGAGCAGCATCATGAACGACAGAGAATAGGTCACGAAGATCGCGTGATCGTAGAGCTTGAACTTTCGCCGCCACAGGAACAGCAACGCTACGAACGGCACCGAGATCGGGATCAGTGCCCAGCTGTATTTATAAGCCGAGGATTGCAGCTTGTAGAGCGCCAGCTCGGGATTGGCGTTGGCTTTGGCGATGCCATGGTCGAGCCGCGCCCACCCGGTCCTGGCATCGCTCAGCGTCACGCGGGTATGGCCGTCCTTGCTCGTCGCCACCGTGCTGCGCGCGACCTTGAGACCTTGCAGCGTCGCCTTCAATCCCACGACTTCGCCCCCCGCGTCGTCGGCATCGGGGCCGCCTTTCGCCGCCACGGCTTGCGCCTTGGTCAGTTCGGCCTGCGTCTTGGCGATCTGGCCGTCGAGCGAGGCGATCCGCTGTTCGCGCGAGCGCGGCGTCTCGTCGAAATTGACGCCGCTGCCGCCACCCAGGCTGCTGATCGACGCGAACATCAGGAAGACGAAGAACAGGAACAATGCGAGCGGGGAGACGAAGCGCGCTCGCTCGCCGTCGATATAGCGCCGAGTCAATTTGCCCGGATGCGCGACGAGCATCGGCAGCGTCCGCCAGACCTTGCCCTCGAAATGGAACACGCCGTGGAGAAGGTCGTGCCCGATCGACATCAGCGTCTTGTGGACATGCCCGTTCTGCCCGCACGCGTGGCAGAATTCGCCGATCAAGGCGGTGCCGCAATTGAGGCAGACGCCGCGCGCGCGGTCTCCGCTCCGCTCGCCCGCCTCCGGTTCGACCGCACGACCGAGCAATGCGCCAGTCGCGATGTCGCCGGCCAGTTCGATTCCTCCACTCATGCGCGGTGGATAGCATCGCCGCTTTGAAACGCGATACCGTTTTGGTCCGCCCCGCGCGCATGATACGCAGCCGTGATGAGCGATATCGTCGACGTCGAGATCGATGCAGACGCGCTGATCGCGGCGATGGGGCGGCGCGCGCGCGTCGCGGCAGGCGTTCTGGCCGGCCTATCGAGCAGCGACAAGGTCCGCGGACTCGAAGCGATGGCCACCGCGATCCGCGCGGCGGAGGCTGCAATCCTCGACGCCAACGCGGTCGACATGGCGAGCGCCGCTGCGATGGGCCTGTCGGCGGCGATGCTCGAGAGGCTCAAGCTCACGCCCGAGCGAGTCGCGGCGATGGCCGACGGAGTCGCCACCATCGCGACCCTGCGCGATCCTGTCGGCGAGATCATCGACACCACCGAACGCCCCAACGGCCTCGTCCTGTCACGCATCCGCGTGCCAATCGGGGTGATCGGAATCGTCTATGAAAGCCGACCGAACGTCACCGCCGACGCCGCCGCTTTATGTCTCGGCGCCGGCAATGCGGTAATTCTGCGCGGTGGGTCCGAAGCGATCGAAAGCAATCGGGCGATCCACGCGGCGTTGCTGGCTGGGCTGGACGCGGCCGGCCTGCCCATCGAGGCGGTGCAACTGGTGCCGGTTACCGATCGCGCCGCGGTCGGCGCGATGCTGGCGGGAAAGGGCGCGATCGACATGATCGTCCCGCGCGGCGGCAAGGGCCTGGTCGCGCGAGTCCAGGCCGAAGCGCGCGTGCCGGTGCTCGCGCACCTCGACGGCATCAACCACGTCTTCGTCCACGCCTCTGCCGATCCCACGATGGCCGAAAGGATCGTCATCAACGCAAAGATGCGCCGCCCCGGGATTTGCGGCGCGATGGAGACGCTGCTGATCGACCAAGCCTATCCGCATAAGGAGGCGCTGATCGCCGCGCTCGACGCATCCGGCTGCGAGATTCGCGCTGACGATGCGCTCCGTACAATCGCCCCGGTGCTGCCCGCCGCCAGCAGCGCGGATTGGGACACCGAATATCTCGACGCGATCGCCAGCGCTGGCGTCGTTGACGGCCTCGACGCCGCGCTCGCGCATATCGCCGCGCATGGATCGCACCACACGGACGCCATCGTCGCGGAGGACGCCACCGCCGCCGAACGCTTTCTCGCCGAAGTCGATAGCGCGATCGTGCTGTGGAACGCCTCGACCCAATTCGCCGATGGCGGCGAATTCGGCCTGGGCGCAGAGATCGGCATCGCCACCGGGCGGCTGCATGCGCGCGGGCCGGTCGCGCTGGAGGGGCTCACCACCTATAAGTGGATCGGTCGCGGTTCGGGCCAAACGCGTCCCTGATCGTTCAGCCAACGCAACGCTTCCCCGCGTGGGCAACCCCGACTATCGGGGCGACATGATCGACGCTTGCCGCCTCTATCCTGTTCCGACGACAGCCAGACTTCCAGTCATTGCGCATTGGTCGGCCCGCTGATGGCCGGTGCTTTGCGCGTCGGTCTTCTCGGTGGCTCGTTCAACCCGGCGCATTCGGGGCATCGCGCGATCAGCCTGGCGGCAATCGAGGCGCTCGGGCTCGACGAAGTGTGGTGGCTGGTCTCGCCGGGCAATCCGTTGAAGGACAAGGTAACCGACATGGCGCCGTTCGCGGTGCGCTTCGCCTCGGCGCGCAAGATGGCGGCGCACGCCCCGATCAAGGTGTCGGCGATCGAGCAACGCCTCGGCACGCGCTACACCGTCGATACGCTCGCGCGGTTGCGATGGCTCTATCGCCGGATCGATTTCATCTGGCTGATGGGCGAGGATAACCTCATCACCTTCGACCAGTGGAAGGGCTGGCGCCACATTGCCAAGTCGATGCCGATTGCGGTGATCGCCCGGCCGGGCTATGATCAGGCTGCCCGGGCGTTTCCCGCCATGGGTTGGTTGCGGCGCTTTTTCCGGCCCGCACACCAGGCGAAGAACTGGACGACGTGGAGATTGCCGGCCCTCGTGCTGCTGCGCTTTCGCCCTGATCCGACCTCCGCGACCCGGCTGCGTGCGGCCGACCCCGGCTGGCAACGCCATTATCTGCGCCGCCACGCCGAACCCGAACACCCACCCACTCCATAGGAACCGACTTGGCCACATCTCCCAATGCGTATCGTTCGTCCGACGCCGAAGGCGCCGAGGCGCTGCACCGGCTCGTCATGGCGAGCCTCGACGACGACCAGGCGGTCGACACCATCTCGATCCCGCTCGCCGGCAAGTCTTCGATCGCCGATCACATGGTCATCGCCAGCGGGCGATCGACCCGGCAAGTTGCGTCGATGGCGCAGAAGCTCGCCGAGCGGATCAAGGCCGAGACCGGGCGGTCCGCGCGGATCGAAGGGCTGCCGACGGCCGACTGGGTGCTGATCGACGCCGGCGACGTGATCGTCCATCTGTTCCGCCCCGAAGTGCGCAGCTTCTACAATCTCGAGCGGATGTGGGCGTTCGGCGACGCGCCGGTGCCGGTTTCGCACTGATCGAATCGGACCAATGCCCGTTCGTGTCGAGCGCAGTCGAGACACGCATTCGAGATGTCCGTGGTCGTGTCTCGACTTCGCTCGACACGAACGGGGTTGAGCGATGCTGATCCACATCGTCGCGCGCGGCAAGATCGGCCGCAGCCCGGAGGCCGAGTTGGTCGGCCGCTATCTGAAGCGCGTGGGCTGGCCGACCAAGGTCACCGAACTCCCCGACACCGGCGACAAGCTGCCCGCGCTCGACCCGCAAACCAAAATCGTCCTGCTCGACGAAACCGGCGATATGCCCGGCTCCGTCGCCTTCGCCGAGCGGCTCGGCAAGTGGCGCGACGAGGCGGTGCGTGAAGTGCGGTTCCTGATCGGCGCGGCGGACGGCTTTTCCGACACGGAGCGCGCACAAGCCGATTATCTGCTGTCGTTCGGGCGGCTGACCTGGCCGCATATGATGGCGCGCGCGATGCTCGCCGAGCAATTGTGGCGCGCGACGTCGATCCTTGCCAACCACCCCTATCATCGCGAAGGGTAAGGTCGTGAAGGCTACCTACGCCCTCGTCCTGTTGCCTTTCGCCGTCGCGATCGCGGCGGGGCAGGGCAATGCACAATCCGGCGCCGCGTCGGACATCGCCGACCAGCAGCGCCGCCTGGTTGAGGCGCGCGCACAATCCGCCGCCGCCGCCGATCGCGCCGCCAAGCTCGACGCTGCCGCGGGTGCCGAGCGCGACCAAGCGGCGAAGGCGCTCGCCGAGGAACGGGCGCTCGGCGCGAAGGTGCAGCAAGCGCAAGCCGACATCGCCGCGGCGACCGCGCGAATTGCTTTGGTCGACCGCTTGCTGGGGGATCAGCAGCAGCGGCTTGCGGTGCAGCAAGGGCCGATCGCGCGCCTCGTGGCTGCGCTTTGCTCGCTCGCGCTCAAGCCCAGCGCGGTCAGCGTGATGCAGCCGGGGTCGGTCACCGATCTCGTCCATGTCCGCGCGGTGCTGGGCAGCACGTTGCCGTTGGTCCAAGCGCGCACGGCGGGCTTGCGCGGCGACCTCGATCGCACGCGCCGGTTGCGCGCCGATGCCGTGCTTGCGGCGCAGAGCCTGACCGAAAGCCGCCGCCGGCTCGAGACCAACCGAATCGCGCTCGCCCGACTCGAGGCCGAGCACCGCCTCAAGTCGCAGGATTTGAGCCGCACCGCGCTCGCCGAAAGCGACCGTGCGATCGGCCTCGGCGAACGCGCGCGTGACTTGGTCGACCAGATGCAAGTCACCGGCGATGCCGCGACGACCGGCCGCAGCCTCGCGCAGCTCGCCGGACCGCTGCCGCGTCCGGCGCAGCCGGGCGAGGGGCCGTCCGCGCCGCTGCCCTGGACCACGGCGTCCGCACCTTGGCGCCTGCCGGTGACCGGCAAGCTGGTCACCGGGTTCGGCGAGGTTTCCGACGGCGGCGTCACGTCGCGCGGGCTGACCTTCGCGGTCGCGGGCGAGGCCGACGTTTTGGCGCCCGCCGCGGGCAAGATCGTCTTCGCGGGGCCGTTCCGCGACTATGGCAACGTCGTCATCATCGACCATGGTGGCGGCTGGACGACCCTCATCTCGGGGCTGGGCACGCTGTCGGTCCGGATCGACGAAGCGGTCGGGCAGGGCGCGCTGATCGGTGCGGCGCAGAGCGGCGACGATCGCCGCATCACCGTCGAGCTTCGCCGCAAAGGCCGCCCGGTGGACCCGGTCGCGCTGACCGGCTAAATAGATTCGCCCCCTCTTCCGATCGGATCGTTACCTTACCCATGGCTCGTGCATTTTCCTGGCTCCAGGCGACCGCCATCGCCGGCGCGCTCGCGCTCGTCCCCGCGGTCACCGCCGCTTCGGCGGCGTCCGACAGCGACACCTATCACGAGCTCGACACCTTCATGCAGGTGTTCAACCAGGTGAAGGCGAACTACGTCGACAAGGTCGACGACAAGATGCTGATCCGCGGTGCGATCGACGGCATGCTCAACAGTCTCGATCCGCATTCGAGCTACATGGATGCGCTCGATTTTCAGAACATGAAGATCCTGACCGACGGCAATTATGGCGGGCTCGGCCTGTCGGTCACGATGCAGGACGGCGCGGTCAAAGTGATCGCGCCGCAGGAAGATACGCCGGCGTTCCGCGCCGGGATCAAGTCGGGCGACTATATCACGCAGATCGACGGCCAGTTGCTGTTCGGCGGCACGCTGGACGAAGCAGTCAAGGCGATGCGCGGGGCGCCCGGCACCAAAATCGCGCTGACGATCGTCCGCCCCGGCCGCGACAAGCCGATCGAGGTCAGCCTGGTCCGCGAAGTCATCGTCCAGAAGCCGGTGAAGTGGGAAGTCAAGGACGGCATCGGCTATCTCAACATCAACACCTTCAGCGAGAATACCGGTGCGGATGTGCGCGGGGCCATTGTCGCGATCGACAAGTCGCTCGGGCACAAGCCGCTCGGGTACGTGGTCGATCTGCGCGACAATGGCGGCGGGTTGCTGAGCCAGGCGATCGAGGTGAGCGACGCGTTCCTGTCCGACGGCGAGATCGTCAGCCAGCGCGGGCGCGACAAGGCCGATATCGAGCGCTATTACGCACGCCCGGGCGACGTCGCCGCGGGGCTCCCGGTAATCGTGCTGGTCAATGCCGGGACCGCAAGCGCTTCCGAAATCGTCGCCGCCGCGCTCCAGGACCATCACCGCGCGCTGATCATGGGCGAGCGCACCTTCGGCAAGGGATCGGTCCAGACGCTCCTGCAACTCGGTCCCGACAGCGCCTTGCGGCTCACCACGGCGCGCTATTTCACGCCGTCGGGCCGATCGGTGCAGGAGGGCGGCGTTCGTCCGGACATCTCGGTGCCGCAGATTTCCGACCCCGATTACAAGTCGCGCCCGATCTTCCGTGAGGCCGATCTGCGCCGGCATCTGGTCAACGCGGTCAAGGCCGACAACGCGATCCTCGAGGAAGACACCAAGACCGACCCGCGCTTCGCGGCGACCCCCGACGAATTGAAGAAGCGCGGCGTGACGGACTTCCAGCTTTACTACGCGCTCCAGACGCTTGGCCGCTTGTCGCGCGTGCCGGCGGCGATGGCGAAGCGGTGAGACGCGCATGACGAGCTTCGCCAAGGCCCGCGCGCTTGCGCTGCTGATCCCGGCGGCATTGCTCGCTGGCGCGTGGAGCTTTCAGCTGTTCGGGCATCTCTACCCGTGCGAGATGTGCCATTGGCAGCGCTGGCCGCATTACGCCGCGCTGGTCATCGCGTTGCTGTCGTTCGTGCCGCACACGCCGAAACGCATGCTCGTCGCGCTGGCGGCGGTGGCGATCGCGGTCAGCGGCATGATCGGCGTCGCGCATGCGGGCGTCGAATATCATTGGTGGCCTGGCTTCACCCCTTGCACCGCGACCTTCGGCACCAGCGGTGACATCCTGGCCGACATCATGAAAGCGCCCGTGGTGCGGTGCGATTCGCCGCAATGGACGCTGTTCGGCATCAGCCTCGCCGGGTTTAACGCGATCGTCTCGCTTGCCGGCGCCTGCGTGATCGGCTGGTTCCTGGTGCGGCGGACTCGCGCGGCATGAGCGGCTGGCGCCCCGGCGATCGCCGTCCGGCGACCGATTCGATGATCCGCGTCGATCAGGCCGGCGAATATGGCGCGACGCGGATCTACGCAGGACAGCTCGCCGTGATGGGCGACCGTAGCATCGCCGCGCGCGAGATCGCCGGGATGGCGCGGCAGGAGGAACGCCACCGCGCGTTCTTCGATGCCATGATGGCGCGGCGCGGCGTGCGCCCGACCTTGCTCCAGCCGTTCTGGAACGTCGCGGGTTTCGCGCTCGGGGCGGTCACCGCGGCGATTGGTCCCGAAGCGGCGATGGCGTGCACCGCCGCGGTCGAAACCGAGATCGACAAGCATTATTCAGAGCAGCTTCAGCAATTGGGCGATAGCGATCCCGAATTGTCGGCGGCGATCGCGACGTTCCAAGCCGAGGAGGTCGAGCATCGCGACACGGCGCTGGCGCACGGGGCGGAAAGCGCGCCGGTCTATCCGCTGATGTCGGCGGTGATCCGGCTCGGTTGCCGGCTGGCAATTGCTACCGCCAAGCGCGTATAGCGCGACGGTTGGGAGGAGGATGCGAATGCGCAGGATCATGATCGGGATGCTCGCCGTGACGATCGCGCTGCCCGCCGCGGCGCAACAGACGCAAGGGCCGGGCACGCCGCCGCCGCCCAAGCCCAGCGGGCCCGGCGCGGTATCGAAGAACGCGCCCATCAACGGCGTGCTCGTGCTCTACGGCAATGAGCGTTGCCCGACCGATGCCAGCGGCAACGAGATCGTGATCTGCACGCGCCGCGATGCCGCCGAGCAGTTCCGAGTCCCCAAGGAACTACGCGAGTTCAAGGTCACGCCGAGCAACCAGGCCTGGGCATTGCGCGCGCAAGGCACGCTCGACACCGGCGCGAGCGGGATCGGGTCGTGCTCGGCGATCGGGCCGGGCGGATCGCTCGGCTGCTCGCAGCAGCAGTTCCGCGAGGCCAAGCAGGAAAATCGCGACCGCAAGAAGGCCGAGACCGAAGGCCAGTAAGCGGGTTCGCAAGCCCCGGTCGCGCGGCTAGTGTGGCCGCGCAATCGGGGGATTCATGGCCAGCCTGTTCGTCAAATCGAAGCCGCTGCGGTCGATCGCGCCCGACGCGTATGAGCGGGCGCTCGCCGTCGCCGCGAGCGGGCTGCTCGCGATCGTGCTGCTCGCGCTCGTCAAGGGCCGTACGCAATGGTCCGCGGTGCCCGGCATCGTCTGGGCGCATCTCGGCACCATCCTGATCGCGCTCGCGCTGACGCCGTACATGCTGCTCCGTCCGCGCGGCACGAATACGCATCGTTTGCTCGGCAAGATCTGGGTGGCGGCGATGGTCGCGACGGCGGCGATTTCGTTCTTCGTGCGGCTCAGCCATCCCGGCCATTTCAGCATCATCCATATCCTGTCGGCGGTGACGTTGGCGATCGCGCCGGCGGTGTGGCTGACCGCGCGAGCGCACAATGTCGCCGCCCACCGCCGCGCGGTGCGCGGGCTGGTCACCGGCGCATTGCTCGTCGCGGGTTATTTCACCTTGATCGAGACGAGATTGCTCGGTCACTGGCTGTTCGGCTGAGCGGCGTGGCTCGCACGCGCCTGCTGCTGTTCGTCTTGGTCTGGCTGTCGTGCGTGTGGTTCGGGTCGTGGGCACTCAACCCCAACAATTCGACCCGAACTTTCGCGGCGATTTCGCTGATCGACGGGCAGCGCGGGCGGATCGACGACTATCAGCGGCTGACGATCGACAAGGCGCAGTTCGATAGCCATGTCTATCTCGACAAGGCGCCGGGGATGACCCTGCTCGCGCTGCCCGCGGCCGCCGCCGCCGATCGCTTGTCGACGCGCCCGCCGATCCCCGACACCGTCTGGGACCCGGCATTTGAACACTGGATGACCGAGCGATTGCGGCTGGCGGTCGCGACGGTGAGCGCAATCCTGACCGCGCTCGCGGCGGTCGCGCTGTACGATCTTGCGCTGCGTACGACCGGCAGCGCGAGCGGCGCACTGTTCGCCGCGACCGCCTTCGCGCTCGGGACGCCGGTCTGGGGCTGGTCGACGACCTTGTTTGGGCACGCCCCGGTCGCCGATTTGTTCGTGATCGCGACCTGGGTATTGTGGCGCGCGGGCGAAGAGCGAACGGGGCGATTTGCCGCGCTCGCCGGGGCCGCGCTGGGCCTGGCGGTGCTCATCGAATTCCAGGCGGTGCTCGCCGGGAGCGTCGTCGCGGTGTGGGGCGCCGCACGGCTGCGCACGCCGCGCTTGCTGGGGATCGCAGCGGCGGCGGGTGCTGCGACGCTGATCGTCCCCTTCGTCGCATACAACATGATCGCGTTCGGAACGCCGGTGCGGCTCGGCTATCAAGGCGTGGTCGGGTTTGCGGGAATGAACGAGGGGCTGTTCGGGCTGACCGTTCCCAGCCTCGCCGTCCTGTCCGAGATCATCGTCGGGTTGCGCCGCGGGATAGTGTGGGTCGCGCCGATCCTGATCGTCGCGCCGTTCGGACTGTGGCAGCTCGGCAAGCGTCAGCGCGGGATGGCGGCGATGCTGGCGGTGGCCGCAATCGTCGTGTTGCTGGTCAATTCGGCCTATGTCTATTGGGACGGCGGGCATTCGACCGGCCCGCGCCATGCCATCCCGGCGATCGGGTTGCTCGCCTTGGGATTCGCGGCGTTCTGGGCACAGACGGTCTATTGGTGGGAACGAGCCTTCGCGCTGGTGCTGCTCGGGCTGTCGGTCGCGATCAACCTTGCGATCGCTGCGGCCAACATCACCACGCCCGATACCTATCGCTTTCCGTTGTGGGATCCGATCCTCAAGACCGACTGGGCGACGGGAACGCTGCGCACGCTGCCAAGCGACTTTCTCGGCTGGAGTCCGTTTGCCGGCGTCGCGCTCTACCTGATCCTCGCAATCCCGCTCGCAGTCTTGCTCGTGCGGTCGCAACCGAAAGGTCCCTGATGGCCAGTATCCCTGCGATCCATATCGGCTTTGTGCTGTTCCCCGACATGACTCAGCTCGATTTCACCGGACCCGCACAAGTGCTGACCCGGATGGGCAATACCAGCATCGAACTGGTCGCGAAGTCGCTCGATCCGATCGCGACCGACGCCGGCTTCACGCTCCAGCCGACGGCGACCTTCGCCACTGCGCGCGTGCCCGACATTCTGTTCGTCCCAGGCGGATTCGGCGTCGTGCCGGCGATGGAGGATGCGGAAACGGTCGATTGGGTGCGGCGGATGGGCGCGCAAGCCGAATGGGTGACGGCGGTGTGCACCGGTGCGCTGCTGCTCGGCGCGGCGGGGCTGCTCGACGGCTATCGAGCGACGACGCATTGGGCATCGCATCATAACCTGGCCCTGTTCGGCGCGATTCCGGTGCACGAGCGCGTGGTGTTCGACCGCAACCGCGTGACCGGCGGCGGCGTCACCGCGGGGATCGATTTCGGGCTGGCCTTGGTCGCGGCGATCCGCGGAGAGGACCATGCCAAGTTCGTCCAGCTCAGCATCGAATACGATCCAGCGCCCCCGTTCGACGCCGGATCGCCCGACAAGGTAGAGCCCGAGATTCTCGACCGTTACCGCAAGATGGTGGCGCGAATGGCGAGCGACCGCGACGCCCGCACGCGCGCGGTGGCGGACAAGCTCAGCCTTTCCTGACGCCGCGAACGCGGTGCCAGATATAGAAGGCGACTGCCGCGACCCCCAAGGCCACGATCACCAGTTCGGCCGAGTGAAACGCCGCCTTGAGCCGCGGATCGGTGTCCCAAGCCTTGCCAAGCTTCATGCCGATCCACGCCAGCGCGAAGCACCACGGCCACGAGCCGAGCGTGGTGTAGAGGTGGAACTTGGCGCGATTCATTCGCGCAATCCCGGCGGGATAGGCGATGAAGCTGCGCACGATCGGCAGCAACCGTCCGACCAATGCCGCCGCGCTCCCCCAGCGGGTGAAGAACCGTTCCGCCGCGTCGACATGCGGCGCGTCGATCATCACGTAGCGGCCGTAGCGCAGGATCAGCGGGCGCCCCCCGCTCTTGCCGATCTGGTACGCGATCGCCGCGCCGATATTCTCGCCAATCGCGGCGGCGGTCGCGGCGCCCACCAGGCTGAACTTGCCTTGCGCGACGAGGAAGCCGGTGAACGGCATGATCAGCTCGGACGGGATCGCGATGCCCATTGCGGTCAGCGTCATCAGCCCGGTGATGCCGAAATAGCCCAGCGCCGAAATCACTGCGATGACGATGCCGGCGAGCCAGCCCAGAATGCGTTCGATCATGGCCGCGCGCGATGCGGGAGCGCGCCCGACTGGTCAAGTCGCACGCCAAGCAGATTGTTGCGGCGTACATTCGCGCGGATTACACACAGCCGATGTCTTTCGGCGTGTTCATTCATCGAGAAGATTCGCGCTACGACGACACCCCGGCTGAGCGTTACCATTTCCCCCGGCAGTACTTGGATCGCGCCCGGCCGATCGTTGGCGATTGGGTCGTGTATTATGAGCCGGTTAAGGTACCGGACAGCAAGGGCTATTTCGCCACCGCGAAGGTCGAATCGATCGTCCCAGACGCCAGCGAGCAAGGGATGTATTATGCGATGATCGAACCGGGGTCGTATATCGACTTTCCGGATCCGGTGCCTCGCGCCGATGCCGACGGGGCGGTCGAGCGTGACCTGATCAATGCCCAATGGGCCGTCCGGCCGTTGTCGCCCGCGGACTTTCGGCGAATCGTTGACCGAGGACTGGCCGAAGAGAAAGGTATCCTGCCGCGCCTTGACGGGAATCTGGCTGATCGCGTGCAGGATGATCGTTCGCCCTTTGGCTTCGAGATTACTGACCGGCCCACGACGTTGGTATCCCGGGTAGTCCGTGATCGCGCGTTTCGGCGTGTCGTCTTGAAAGCCTACGGCGCGCGCTGCGCGATAACCGGATTGAAGCTGATCAACGGCGGCGGGCGCGCCGAGGTAGAAGCCGCGCATATCCGGCCAGTTGAGGCGGGGGGTCCAGACAGCCTACAAAATGGACTTGCGCTCAGCGGAACCGCGCATTGGATGTTCGATCGCGGGCTCATCGGCTTGGACGACGACTTGTCGATACTCGTATCGCGTCAGGTCAATGATCCGGATGGTGTAAAGGGCATGATAAATTCTACCGGTCGCGCGTTGGCTCCGGACCGATCCGATGAGCGGCCGCACGCGCACTATTTGCGCTGGCATAGAGAGAATTGCTTCAAACATTAGCGCCGGCGAGGGCACTAGGGTTTGCAGCGCTAATCTTTGAAATCAATCGATGCGTTTGCCGATCGCCTTCAGGTCGGCGACGAACTTCGCATATTCGGCATGCCGCGCGTCCGGGTCGGGGAGGCGTAGCAGGAAGCTCGGGTGGACGGTGATCCACGCTTCGCCGCCATCGGGGAGCTGATGCGCGCGGCCGCGTTCGCGGCTAATCGTCATGACCTTGCCGAACAGCGAACGCGCTGCGGTCGCGCCGAGGGCCACCGTGACTTGCGGCTTCACGATCGCCAGTTCCTGTTCGATCCACCAGCGGCACGCGCTGATCTCGCCGGCGTCGGGTTTCGAATGGATCCGGCGCTTGCCGCGCTGCTCGTATTTGAAATGCTTGACGGCGTTGGTGACGTAGACGCGCGCCCTGTCGACCCCCGCCTCGGCGAGCGCGCGGTCGAACATCTGCCCTGCAGGGCCGATAAACGGCTTCCCCGCCAGATCCTCCTGATCGCCCGGCTGTTCCCCGACGAATACCAGCCGGGCATCGACCGGCCCTTCGCCAAACACGGTCTGCGTCGCGTGCTTGTAGAGGTGGCAGCGCGTGCACCCCATCGCTTCCTCGCGCAAAGCGTGCCACGCCGCCTCGATATTGCCGCCGATCTTGGTCTTGGCGGTGGTCACCATCTCGCTCTCCCGCCTTTGCGCGTTCGCAATCAGCTGCGGCACCAACGCGGTTTCGGGCATGTTTTTCCAATATTTGCGCGGCATCTCCTTGAGCATCGCGCCGACTTTGACCCGCGCCGGGTTGAAGATCGAGGCGTAATAGGTCTTCCACACTGCCTCGACCGGATCGCCATCGGGCGCATCCGCCTTGCTCGCGCCAGGGCCTTCGCTGAGGCGCTTGCCGTTCCAGTGGATCGATAGCTCCGGGGTCAGGATCGACCAGCGCATCGACGCGAAGCGGTCGACGAAGAATGCAGCGTTCGCACGGACGATGTGGAATTCGGGCTCGAACCACGCGACGTAACGCGCGCCGTCGTCGTCCTGCACTTCCCTGAAGCGGACAAACGCCCGCATCTTGTGGATGTCGCGGCGCACCGCCTTGGCGAAGCTTTCGACGCGGCGGACGAGCGGATCGGCTTGGTCCTCGAGGAGCTTCAGATGGTCGCGCAGCCGCACCAGCAAGGTGTGGAGCAGCGCGAAGCGCTCGCGGTCGCGGTGCAGGATCGCGTTGCGCGCGAGGTCGATGAACGGCCGCGGCACCGAGAACGCGCGCGCCGGCGCCGCGCCCGAGGACCCCTGTCCCGCGAACAGTTCGCCGGCTCCGTCGCCGACTTGCCAGACGACCTGGTCGGGCGGGACTTGGTCGAGCACCAGCCCGCGCACCGCGTCGCGCCAGCCGTCGAAATCGTCCTCGGCCTCGATCGTGACGACGCGCATCGCCAATCAACCGGCGAGCGGCGGCGGCGGTTTCATCCGAACAATTCCATCTGCTCGGCCTTAGGCGCGACCAGGCTCTTGACGTCGAGCTTGTCAGCGAGCGCCACCGGGCGCCAGTCGCTCGCGATCAGGAACGGCCGCACCTTGGCGAGGCCGACGGTCAGCCGCCCGACATCGGCGAGCGCCAGCCGCCGCCAGCGCCGCGCAGTGAGGATTCGGTCGACCGCGCGCGTGCCGAGCCCCGGCACCCGCAACAACATCTCGCGCGGGGCGCGGTTGACGTCGACCGGGAACCGCCCGCGAAATTTGAGTGCCCAAGCGAGCTTGGGGTCGATGTCGAGCGGCATCATACCCGTCTCGTCGGCGGCGTCCGCGACGTCCTGCGGGCTGTAATCGTAGAACCGCATCAGCCAGTCGGACTGATACAGCCGGTGCTCGCGCATCAGCGGCGGGCGCTTCAACGGCAGCACCGCACTGGCATCGGGGATGGGGGAAAAGGCCGAGTAATAGACTCGCTTGAGCCCGAACTTGCCGTACAGCCCGGCGGCGCGCGTGACGATGTCGCGGTCGGTCGCCGCATCCGCGCCGACGATCATTTGGGTCGATTGCCCAGCCGGCGCGAACCGCGGCGCCGATTTGTAGCGTTTCTTGGCGTCCGCAGTGTCGAGAATGTCCGCCTTGGTCGCCGCCATCGCGCCTTCGATCTGCGTTGCGGATTTTTCCGGCGCGAGCCGCTTGAGCCCGCCGACCGTCGGCAACTCGACGTTGATCGACACGCGGTCCGCATACAGCCCCGCTCGGTGCACCAGCTCGGGATCGGCGTCGGGGATCGTCTTGAGATGGATATAGCCGCGAAAATCGTGCTCCTCGCGCAAGCTGCGCGCGACCTCGACGATCTGCTCCATCGTATAGTTGGACGATCCGATGATTCCCGACGACAGGAACAGCCCCTCGATATAATTGCGGCGATAGAAAGCGAGCGTCAGCTGCACCACTTCCTCCGCCGTGAACCGCGCGCGGCGCACGTTCGAGCTCTTGCGGTTGATGCAATAATGGCAGTCGAAGATGCAGGAGTTGGTCAGCAGGATCTTGAGCAGCGAGATGCAACGGCCGTCGGGCGCGTAAGCGTGACAGATGCCCATGCCCGCATCGGTCGATCCGATTCCCTTGCCACCGCGCGAATTGCGCTTCACCGACCCCGATGACGCGCAGCTCGCATCGTATTTCGCGGCGTCGGCGAGGATTGCGAGCTTTTGGCGGGTATCGAGCTGCGGCACGTGTTCCTTTTATGTTCTCGCGCTCGACAAGTCACTGTCTTTTATTCAGCAGCCCCGACGCACCGTGCCGGATGACCTTTTCCTACAAGGCGCGCGCGCTTGCAGCGCCTAGGCTCGGGCGCATCGTTCAATTGAGGGGGAAGCGCGCATGGTACTCGCATGGATCGGCATCGTCGTCGGGCTCGCCGGGCTCTATATGGGAATCGTCGCGCTCAAGGCGTGGTACCGCGAGAACGCGACCCTTGCCGGCGTCACCGGGGCCACCAACGCGAAGCTGATGGCGGGCTTCTTCATCGCCACGGTCGGGCTGCTCGGCGGCGGGCTGCCGCTGCTGATCAGGTAGCGGGCTCGAGCGCGCGCGCCAGCGGTCGCGCCACCGCCAGCACGAGCAACCCGCCGGCAATCCCGATCGCGGCGTCGATCGTCCAGAACGAAGCCGGCGTCATCTGGTCGTAGAAGCTGCCGACCCACCCGCCGATCACGCTGCCGAGAAAGAATGACAGGAACACCCCGCCCATCATGGTCGCCTTGACCTGACGGGGGGGCGGCCTGGCTGACCAGCGCGAGCAGCACCGGCCAGTAATAGAGAAACGCCACGCCCATCCCGAAAAAGCCCGCCAGCGCCCAGCCGACATTGGTCTTGCCGCCAGCGCCGGGGAGCAAGTCGCCCGCCACGAAAAACAAGGCCGACGCGCCGGTCAACAGCGCGCCGATCCCGATCTTGGCGACGTCCGACGGCTCGCGCCTGCGCCTTGCCTGCCACGCCCACACCGCCACCAGCGGCGGCACCGCGACGATCGAGGCGAACGCGTCGACCGAATTGAACCACGATGCCGGTACCGGCCCGAGCGCGACGTGCTGGTCGACCCACAGCACCCCGATGCTCCAGATCATCGGATAGGCGATCGTGGGGAACAGCGTCATCGCCGCGACCAGTACGAGCAGAATTGTGCGCCGCTTTTCGTCGGCGGTCATCGGCGGCAGCTCGGCCCGGTCGGCCTGCGTTCGCCCACTGGGGAGGTGTCGCTGTCCGGCGAGGTAGACGATCAGCGCGAGCATCATCAGCCCCGCCGCTGCTCCGAACCCGGCATGCCAGCCGTACAACGCCGCGATCCCGCCGCAGGTCAGCGGCCCCAGCACCGCGCCGACGTTGATACCCGCCGAAAAGATCGTGTACCCTTGCGTCCGACGCGATTCCGCCGCGGCCGGATAGAGATCGCCGACCTGCGCGGAGATATTGCCCTTGAGGCATCCCGATCCGCAGATCAGTAAGAGCAGCGCGATCAGGAACGACGCGTCGAACGCCATCGCCAGATGCCCGGCGCACATCAACAGTGCGCCCGTCACCACCGTCGCCTTGGTGCCCAGCCAGCGGTCGGCGATCCACCCGCCTAGGATCGGCGTGAAATAGACCAGTCCGCCATACCAGCCATAGATCAGCGAGGCGAACGCGATATCGCTCAACGCGCCGTGCCACGCGAACAGATGACGCAGCGCGCCGAGTCCGAGCACGTGCTCGGCATGGCCCGGCTTGAACAACTGCTCGACCATGTACAGCGTCAACAGCGACGTCATGCCGTAATAGCTGAACCGCTCCCAGCATTCGGTGAAGGCGAGGTAGGCGAGGCCCTTGGGGTGGCCGAAAAAGCCGGTGTCGGTTGTGGGCGGCGCATGGCTCATTTCACGATCGTGCCGCAGCGTTTGGCGTCGGGCAAGCATCGCGCTAGGTTTTGCTTCTTTGGCGGGGGAAGCGGACAATGACGATCGAAGAACCGGACGTTCGCCCCGACGCACTGATGCGCCCGCCGCACAAGCGCGAGTTTCTCGGACATCCGCTCGGCCTGCCGGTGATCGCCGGCACGGAAGCGTTCGAGCGGTTCAGCTATTACGGCATGCAGACCTTGCTCGTGCTCTACATGGTCAAGGTACTGCTGCTCCCGGGCCATATCGAAAATGTCGCCGGGTTCGGCTGGTTCAGCGGCGTGCTCGCGCTCATTTATGGCGCCGCGCCGACCACGCAGGCGCTGTCGTCGCATGTCTTCGGCGCGTACACCGCGCTCGTTTACTTGACGCCGATCCTGGGCGGCATCGTCGCCGATCGCTGGCTGGGCAAGACGCGGACGATCACGCTTGGCGCGCTGCTGATGACCGCGGGCCATTTCATGATGGCGTTCGAGGTGTCGTTCCTGCTTGCGCTGCTGCTGCTCGTGCTCGGTGTGGGCTGCCTCAAGGGCAACCTCGCGAGCCAGGTCGGCGCGCTCTATGGGCCAGGCGACAACCGCACCGCCGACGCGTTCCAGATCTATTATCTCGGGATCAGCTTCGGCGCGTTCTTCGCGCCTTTGGTGTGCAGTTCGCTCGCCGACAACATCGCGTGGCATTGGGGGTTCGGCGCCGCGGGCGTCGGGATGCTGATCGGGTTGATCGTCTATCTGAGCGGCCGTCGCCATTTGCCGCCCGACCGGCGAGTCGCGCGCGCGGTCGCCGCCAAGCCCGCGCCCGCGATGACATCGCGCGACTGGAAGGTTCTCATCCTGCTGTTGGCGATGATCCCGGTGCTGGCGATCGGCGCGCTGGGCAACCAGCAATTCTTCAACGCGTATCTGGTGTGGGCGGACCGGTCCTACGAGTTCATGCTGTTCGGGTACCGCATGCCGACCGGGTTCCTGGTCTCGTTCGATTCGATCACCGGCTTTTTCACGCTGGGCGGCGTGGTGATCTTTTGGCGCTGGTATGGGAAACGGCGGCGCGAACCCGATGAGCTGACCAAGATGGTGGTCGGCTGCCTCATTTCCTCGCTTGCGTTCATCCTAGTCGCGGTGGTCGCCAGCCAGCATGTCGCGACCGGCGGCAAAATCCCGTTATGGGTGGCGCTGGTCGTCAATACGCTCAACAATCTCGGTTTCGCGAACTTCTTCCCGGTCAGCTTGGCGCTGTATTCGCGCTCGGCGCCGCGCGCGATCGCCGCGACGATGATCGGCATCTATTACCTGTTCCTGTTCGCCGCGAACCTGCTGGTCGGGCTGGTCGGTGGGTGGCTCGACATCATGCCCCCGGCCCAATTCTGGGGCATCCACGTTGCCGCGATCCTAGGCGCCGCTGCGATATTCCTGCTGGTGAAGCTGGCGTTCGGAAAATTGCTCCGGCCCCAACCGGCCTGATCATTCGGCGGCGAGCAAGGTTTCCGCCCCGCCCAGATCGACCGACACCAAACGGCTCACCCCGCGCTCGACCATTGTCACGCCGAACAGGCGGTGCATGCGGCTCATCGTCACGGCGTTGTGCGTGACGATCAGGTAGCGGGTGTTGGTTTCCTGGGTCATGCGGTCGAGCAAGTCGCAGAAACGCTCGATATTGGCGTCGTCGAGCGGCGCATCTACTTCGTCGAGCACGCAGATCGGTGCCGGGTTGGTCAGGAACAGCCCGAAGATCAGCGCGACCGCTGTCAGCGCCTGCTCGCCGCCCGACAGCAGCGTGAGCGACTGCAATTTCTTGCCCGGCGGCTGCGCCATGATCTCCAGGCCCGCTTCGAGCGGATCGTCCGAATCGATCAGCTCGAGCCGCGCCGCGCCGCCGTTGAACAAGGTCGAAAACAGCCGCTGGAAATGGCCGTTGACCGCCTCGAACGCGGCGAGCAGCCGCTGGCGCCCCTCGCGGTTGAGCGTGCCGATCGATCCCCGCAACTGGCTGACCGCTTGGCCCAGCTCGTCGCGCTCGCCCGCCGCGTCGAGCCGCGCCGCGTCGAGCTCGGCAAGCTCCGTTTCCGCGACGAGGTTGACCGGGCCGAGCCGCTCGCGGTCGATCAGCAATTTGTCGTGCGCGACCGATTCGTCCTGCGGGTCGCCGACACACTCGGTGTCGAACCCGACGCGCTCGCCGAGCAGCGGCGGCGGGCAGGCGAAGCGCTCGCCCGACAGCCGCGCCATCTCGATCCGGCGCAGATCCTGGTTCTCCGCGCGCGCCGCCGCCCCGGCGCGTGCCTCGCGTGCGAGCGACAGCGCTTCGGCGGCGACGCGTGCGGCTTCCTCGACGCTGCGGACGCGCGCCTCGGCGTCGCGTTCGGCCGCCGCGGCGGTATCGGCGGCGGCGCGGAGATCGGCATGCCTCGCGTCGCCCGCCTCGATCTGCGCGGCGAGCTCCCCCGGCCGCGCCGCGGCGGCCTCGGCCTCGGCCGCTAGCGCGGCCGCGCGCTTCGCCATGTCCGCGATCCGCTTCGCGGCCTCGCCGGCGCGCTCTTTCCAGCCCTTCTGCTCGGCTTCGGCGGCGGCAAGCCGTTCGCGGTCGGCCGCAATCGCACGGTCGACCGCCGATCGCTCGGCGCGCGCGTTCGACGCATTCGACCGCCGGGTCTCGGCCTCGGCTTGCAATTGCGCGACCTCGGCGCGGGTATGGGCGCCGTTGGGGAGCGACGCGCGCGCCGCCTCCGCCCGCTGCAACTCGGCTTCGGCCTCCGCGACTTCGCCCGCCACGCGGCGTCCGCGCGTATCGAGGTCGGCGCGCATCGCTTCGATGCGTTCGAACTGCGCCGTGGCACGGTCCTCGGCGCGGCTCGCGTCGCGCGCCGCAGCGTCGGCGCGCTCGAGCGACGCGCGCGCCGCCGCCGCCTCGGTGCGTGCCGCGGCGATCTTCGCTTCGGCGGCGTCGAGCCGGGCATTCGCCTTGTCGAGCGCGCCTTGCGCTTGCGGCCGCGCCTTGTTGAGCGCCGCCAGCCGGTTGATCCGTTCGAGCCGCTCCGCTGCTGCCGCTCCGCCGCTCCGCGCAACATAGCCGTCCCACCGCCGCAACGTCCCCGCCAGCGTCACCAGCCTTTGCCCGACCGCGAGGTTCTGGCCGGTATCGGCCTCGGCGACGAGCACTTGCGCCAGCCGCCGCGCGAGCGCCGCGGGCGCCCCGACGTGATCGCCGAGCCGCGACAGCCCGTGCGCGCCGGGATCGCCCGGCTGCGGCTCGGCGCCCGCCCAATAGCGGTCGGCGGTGGCGTCGAGCCCGGTCTCTAGATCGTCGCCGAGCGCCGCCGCCAGCGCGCGCTCGTAACCGGGCGCGGGGCGGACATGGTCGAGCAAGCGGTCGCGCCCGGCCGGCCGAGTCGCCTTTTCGAGCGCGAGCAACTCGCTCTCGATCGTCGCCAGCTCCGCGCGCGCCGCCGCGCGTGCTTGTTCGGCGGCGTCGCGCGCTTCCTGCGCGGCGCGTTCGTCGGCGTCCGCGCGCGTTCGCGCGGTTCGAGCGGTTTCCGCCGAATCGAGCGCGTCGGTTCGCGCCTTGACCGCACGTGCTCGCTCGTCGCGCAGCGGCGCGGCATCGCCGAGCGTCTTCAACTCGGCCGCTAGCGTCGCCTGGTCGCGTAACGCGCGGTCGTGGCGTGCCTTCGCCGCCGCCGCCGCCGCTTCGGCAACGCGCGCGTCGGCGAGCTCGGCGGCCTGCCGGCTCATCGCTTGGGCCAGCGCGACATCGGCGTCACGGGCTGCGCGCTCGGCCTCGGCTAAGGTCGAATCGAGCGCGGGGAGCCGTGCCGCAGCCTCGTCGGCGCGCCTGGCCAGTGCCTTTACCTCGGCCTCGAGCCGCGCCAGCGCCTCGGCCGCGTCGACGGCCAGCGCACCCTCGCGCTCGCGATCTTCGGCAATTCGGCTGCGCTGGCCGGCGAGCTCGGTGATCCGCCGCTCGGCCGCGCCGTATTCGGCGCGCAACGTCGCCAGCGCATGCGCCGCTTCGCTCGCGGCCTCACGCGCGGCCATCGCCGCCGATCGCGCCTCCGCCAGTGCTTCGGTGGCAGCGGTCTGATGCGCCGCCGCGGCGCGCTGCGCTTCGGCCGCCTGCGCGACCTTCTCCTCGCATTGCGCGGCGTCCGCCTTGGCGGCATCGGCGGCGTTCGCCGCGTCGCGCCAGCGCGCGAAGATCATCCGTCCTTCGGCGACTCGGATCCTGTCCGATAGCTCCCGATAGCGCTCGGCCTGCCGCGCCTGCCGCCGCAATGCGTTCGCCCGCGCCTCCTGATCGCTCATGATCTCGTCGAGCCGCGCGAGGTTGGCCTCGGTCGCGCGCAGTTTCTGCTCGGCGTCCTTGCGGCGCACGTGCAGCCCCGCAATCCCAGCCGCTTCCTCGAGCATCGCGCGGCGCTCGGCGGGCTTGGCGGCGATCACCGCGCCGATCCGCCCCTGGCTGACCAAAGCCGGCGAATGCGCTCCCGTCGCGGCGTCGGCGAACAGCAGGGCGACGTCCTTCGCACGCACGTCGCGTCCGTCGATCCGGTACGCCGACCCGGCGCCGCGTTCGATCCGGCGCACCACTTCGGTCTCGCCGCCGTCGATCTCCGCGAGGATCGCCACTTCGGCGAAGTCGCGCGCGGGGCGGTTGTCGGTGCCGGCGAAGATGACGTCGTCCATGCCCGACCCGCGCATCGACTTCGGACTGTTCTCGCCCATCGTCCAGCGCAAGGCCTCGAGCAGGTTGGACTTGCCGCAGCCATTGGGCCCGACCACGCCGGTCAGCCCCGGCTCGATCCGCAAATCGGCCGCGTCGACGAAGCTCTTGAACCCCGACAGGCGCAGTCTTTTTATCTGCATGACGTCGGTGGCCCCCCAGCGCCGGCGGCGGTCAGGCGCCGCGCTGCGCGAGCACGGCCTTCAGCTTCGCCCAGGTATCGACCGAATCGAGCTTGACGTCGTTGAGGATGAAGGTCGGAGTCGAGTTGACCTGGAACTTGTCCTCGGCGAACTTGGCCTGATCGGTGATCCGTTTGATGCCCGCCGGATCGTTGAGGCAGGCACGCGCCTTGTCCTCGGGCAACCCGCGCTGCTTCATGAAATCGATATAACCAAGCCCTTCGGCATAAGCGGTGGCGACTTGGTTCGGGGTCGGGTTCGGCATCGCCTGGACCCTGGCGGAGACCGCCTGCTCGTTCTGCAACAGCGTTTCCTGGTTCTTGAACATCTGGTCGAGCAGCGGGAAGAACGTGGCGGTGTCGCCTGTGCACTGGCCGAGCAGGATCGGCGCGAGGTCAAGCGCGCCGTGGATCGGATATTCGCGGAATTCGTAGCTGACTTTGCCGGTGGCGATGTAATCGGACTTGAGCACGGGGAAACCCTCGGCGTCGAACATCCCGCAATACGGGCAAGCGCGCGACCCGTACTCCACCAGCTTGAGCGGCGCGTCGGGATTGCCCATGCGGAACCCGCCTTCGGGCGTCTTGCTGACCGTTTCGAGCCAGTTCTTGCCCGCCGGCGGTTTGACCGCAGCGACGCTGCCCGCGGGCGCGGTGGTGTTGGCATCCCCGCCGCCGCACGCGGTAACGAGGAGCAGCGGCAACGCAGCGAGCAGGGCAGCAAACTTCATTGGGAACTCCATCAGGCGAAGGTCATCGAATTTTTCCGGCAACGACGAGCGACTTGAGCTCATCGCCGACGATCGGCGGGCCGCTGGTCGCGGCGACGCCGGCGGCAAGCGCGGTCAGCACCGCGCGCAATTCGGGATCGGCGATCGCGCGCAATCCGTCGCCGAGTGCGGCGGGCGGCTCGATCGCGCGCAGGCTCGGTGGCGCGGTGCGCGACGGGCGCGGCGCGACGTTGCCTTGCTTGAGCACCAACCGCGCGACCGCGGCATAGCCGAAGAAGCGGTTGACCCGCTCGACGATCTCGGGCGCGATGTGCTGCATCATCGCGGCGTGCGCGCCCTTGACCGTCACGGTGAGTACGCCGTCGGCTTTCTTGCCCGGCGGGAAACGGATCGATTCGGGCGTCGACACGCCCGCATATTTGGCCCCGACGATCTCCGCCCAGCGCGTGACGATCCCCGCTTGGACGAAGCCGTAGCGCTTGAACGCCGCGCCGCCGACGCGCGGGAGCAAATCGGCCACCGCGCGCGCCGGCCCGCCGCGCGGGCGGCCGGATTCCTTGGGCTGGGCCGGAGCCTTGGGGGTGGCGCGCTTGCTCATCGCTTCATCCATGCCATAGCCACGGGGTGGCCGCCAAGCATTCTCCACCAACGCCGTCAGGGGCGATCGCGGACGACTTGCTCGGCTGGTATGACAGGCATCGCCGCGAGCTGCCGTGGCGCGCCTCGCCGGGCGAGGTGCCCGACCCGTATCGCGTGTGGCTGTCGGAGGTGATGCTCCAGCAGACTGGTGTGGCGACCGTCGCTCCGCGCTTCGCCGCCTGGATCGAGCGCTGGCCCGATTTCGCTAGCCTCGCCTCGGCGTCCGACGACGATGTCATGGCCGCGTGGGCTGGCCTTGGATACTATGCCCGTGCCCGCAACCTCGTCGCTTGCGCCAAGGTGGTGGTGGCGGAGCATGCGGGCGCGTTCCCGACCACCGAAGCCGCATTGCGCCAGCTTCCCGGGATCGGCGACTATACCGCCGCCGCAATCGCCGCGATCGCGTTCGAAGAGCCGGCGACGGTGGTCGACGCCAATGTCGAGCGAGTCGCCTCGCGCCTGTTCCGCGCCGGCACCAAGTCAGCCGTTCGCGCCGCCGCCGAATCGATCACTCCGCCCGTCCGCTCGGGCGATTTCGCGCAAGCGATGATGGACCTTGGCAGCGCGATCTGCACGCCGAGTAACCCGCGCTGCCTGCTCTGCCCGCTGCGCGGCGCTTGCGCGGCGTATGCGGCGGGCGATCAGGAGGCGTTTCCGGTGAAGCCCGCCAAGCCGCCCAAGCCGCAACGCCATGGCACGATCTTCTGGGCGCAAGCGGGCGACGAGGTGCTGCTCGTCCGCCGCCCGCCCAAGGGGCTGCTCGGCGGGATGCGCGCGCTGCCGACCGGGTCATGGACTGGCCATCCGCCGGGCGTGACCGACGCTCCGATCGTCGGCGACTGGCGCTTGCGCAACGCCACGGTCGCGCACGGCTTCACCCATTTCGATTTGCAACTCGC
The DNA here is from genome assembly GCF_036269755.1 of Sphingomonas sp. Taxonomy (GTDB): domain Bacteria; phylum Pseudomonadota; class Alphaproteobacteria; order Sphingomonadales; family Sphingomonadaceae; genus Sphingomonas. The sequence continues at coordinate 97,801 of NZ_DATBDV010000009.1, forward strand.
GCTTGCGACCGCGCGCGTCGAGCGGCATGCAGCCGGGGACGGCGCCATCTGGTGGCCGATCGAGTCGTTGCGCGAAGCGGGGCTGCCCACGGTCTTCGCCAAAGCGGCCGAAGCGATAGGAGGAGGGGCCTGATGCGCGCGTTTCTTACTCCCGTTCTGACCGGTGGCGCGCTCGCGGCGTTGCTCGCCGGCGGCGCCCTCGCGCGGCAGACCGCCGTCGCCCCCGCGCCGCAGCTTGCGCCCGCCCGCGCCAGCCCGTTGCCGGCGACTCAGGCGCTGTTCGATTCGTACGTCGCGAGCGGCAAGACGCCCGGCGTGGTCGGCGCGTTCGGTATCGGCGATCGCCCGACACTGTTCGTTTCGGCCGGGCGAGTCGCGCGCGACGATGACGCCAGACGCGCCGGGCTCGACAGCCTGTGGCGAGTCTATTCGATGACCAAGCCGGTCACCGCGATGGCGGCGATGATCCTGATCGATCAGGGCAAGCTCCGCCTCGACGAGCCGCTCAGCGACGTGCTCCCCGCGTTCAAGACGATGCGCGTGCTCGACGATCCCAACGGGTCGGTCGATGCCACGCACCCGGCCAAGGCGCCGATCACGATCCGCAATCTGCTCACGCACACCGCCGGGCTGGGCTACGATCTCGGCCAGCCGGTGGGGGCGAAAGGGACGCTGCTCGAACGATACCGCATGCTTGGCATCAATCCCGCGCAGATCAACGCCGCGGGGGAAGCGCAGTCGCGCCGAGTCCGTGCGCCCAACATCCAGGAATTCGCCAACCGGCTCGCGACCTTGCCGCTGATCGCCGAGCCGGGCACCAAGTGGAGCTATTCGATCGGGCTCGACCTGATGGGCGCGGTGATCGAGAAGGTGTCGGGGATGCCGTTCGATACCTTCGTCAACACCCGCATCTTCAAGCCGCTCAAGATGCGGTCGAGCTTCTGGACGGTGCCGAGGAGCGAGGTCGGCCGCTTGGCCACCGTTTACGCGTTCGGCCCCGGCGGTACGATGATCGCATTCGATCCGGCCGCGACTTCGGTCTATTTGACGCCGCCGAGCTTTCCCTATGGCGGCGCCGGGCTCGTCATGTCGGCGAGCGATTACGACCGTTTCCTGCACATGCTGCAGAACTATGGCGAGCTCGACGGCGTGCGCATCATGCGCGCCGAAACCGCGAAGCTCGCCATGTCCAACCTGTTGCCGCGCAGTGTCGAGTTCGGATCGCTGCCCGGCAATACGGGCGGCACGATGGGGCCGAAAATGGGGTTCGGTGCGGGCGGATCGGTGATCCTCGAGGACAAGGCGGATTCGATGGGCGTCGGCACCTATGGCTGGGGCGGCGCGGCTGGGACGATCGCCTGGGTCAACCCGGTTAGGAAGATGCGGGGGACGGTGATGGTCAATTATTTCCCCGGCGAGAAATGGCCGCTGCGCGCCGACACGGTGAAGGCGCTCCAGAGCGACATGGCGCGATACGCGCGGCGGTGATCGCACCCGGTTTCACAGCCCCAGGTTTTACTGCCCCAGGTCTTACTGGCAGTCCCCTCGATCGCGCCGACCACCTGCGCCACGATCCCGAAGGGCTGGCGGCGGCGATGGGGGACGGGCGCGCGAAGTTGCTCAAGCTCGAGAATTTCGAGCCGGAAGTGAGCGGCGACGGGACGCTCGGCTGGACCAGCCTGGCCGACGCGCCCGCCGATGCCGAGCTGGTGCTGCTCGGGCTGATCGACGGCAAGCCGCACTTCGCCGCTTATATCGACGGGATGCGCGCACCGGCGGGCCGCTCGCCCAGCTTGTTCCGCGCGCTCGACCAGATGCAGCCGGGCGAGGCTGAGACTTACGCCGCCGCGCGCAGCGTGCTCGACTGGCACAGCCGCCACCGCTTCTGCCCGAATTGCGGGAACGCCACCGCGATGTTCCGCGCGGGCTGGGGGCGGCTGTGCAACACGTGCGGCGCCGAGCATTTTCCGCGCACCGATCCGGTCGTGATCATGATCGCCGAGCATGACGGTCGAGCGCTGGTCGGCCGCGGCCCGCAATGGCCGCCGGGACGCTATTCGGCGCTCGCGGGATTCATGGAGCCGGGCGAATCGATCGAGGAAGCGGTCGCGCGTGAGATTTGGGAGGAGGCCGGCGTGCGCGTATCGAACGTGCGCTACGTCGCGAGCCAGCCTTGGCCGTTCCCCTCCTCGCTGATGATGGCGTGCATCGGGGTGGCGGAGGACGATGCGATAACGCTCGACGTCAGGGAGTTGCAGGACGCGATGTGGGTCGCGCGCGCCGATGTGAAAAAGGTGCTGGCGGGCGATCCTTCGGCACCGTTCCTCAGCCCACCGCATTACGCGATCGCGCACACCTTGCTGACCGCATGGGCCAACGAGGCGTGCTGATCGCCGAGCCGCAATTGTTCGTCACCGACATCGCCGCGTCGTGCGCCTTCTTCGCGCGGATCGGGTTTGCGGCGGCCTTCGTCCACGGCGATCCGCCCTTCTATGCGCAAGTTGCGCGCGAAGGCGCCCGGCTCAACCTGCGGCATGTCGACGGGCCGGTGTTTGACCCCGCCTTCCGGGTGCACGAGGCCGACGCACTGGCCGCGACGATCGTCGCCGATGCCATCGCCCCGCTCTACACCGAGTTCGCGGCGGCGGGCGTCGAGTTTCACCAGAAGCTGCGCCCCGAGCCTTGGGGTGCGCAAACCTTCATCCTCGCTGACCCCGACGGCAATTTGATCGCGTTCGCTGGCGGCTAACCGGTGTAACCTTGGGCCGCAGAACATCGCGATAGTGTGACCCTAGCGTGACTTTTGGGACTGGCCGTTCAGCCCGCCGCGGCCCTCACGGCGTCGCAGATGCGATCCACCACGGCTTCGACCTGGCCCGCATCCTCGCCCTCGGCCATGACGCGGATCACCGGCTCGGTGCCCGAGGGGCGGATCACCAGCCGGCCCTTGCCTTCGAGTTCGCCCTCGGCATCGGCGATCGCCGCCTTGACGGCCGCATCGTCGAGCGGCCTGCCGCCCTTGAAGCGCACATTCTTGAGCAATTGCGGGAGCGGGTCGAAGCGGTGGAGCAGCTCGCTCGCCGGCTGCCCCGAGCGCACCAGCTCGGCGAGGATCTGCAGCGCCGCGACCAGCCCGTCGCCGGTCGTCGCATAGTCCGACAGGATGATGTGCCCCGATTGCTCGCCGCCGACGTTATAGCCCTGGCCGCGCATCGCCTCGAGCACGTAGCGGTCGCCGACCGCGGTGCGGATCAGCTTGATGCCTTGTGCCGCCAGATGGCGTTCGAGCCCGAGGTTCGACATCACCGTCGCTACCAGTCCGCCATTGGCGAGGTTCCCGGCGCGCGCCCAGCCGGTCGCGATCACCGCCATCAACTGGTCTCCGTCGATGACTCGGCCAGTCTCATCGACGACGATCAACCGGTCGGCGTCGCCGTCGAGCGCGATCCCGATCTGCGCGCCCGATGCCACCACCGTCTCGCACAGCGTCTGCGGCGCGGTCGACCCGACCTGGTCATTGATATTGGTGCCGTTCGGGCTGACCCCGATCGCGATCACGTCGGCGCCCAATTCCCACAGCGCCGAGGGGGCGACCTGATAGGCTGCACCATTGGCGCAATCGACCACGATCTTGAGCCCGTCGAGCGTGAGATCGTCCGGGAAGGTCGACTTGGCGAAGTGGATGTAGCGGCCCTTGGCATCGTCGATCCGTCGCGCGCGGCCGATCTCGGGCGCAGGCGCTAGCGGCACCTCGCCGTCGATCAGTTTCTCGATCGCCATCTCGTCGGCATCGCTGAGCTTGTAGCCATCGGGACCGAACAATTTGATCCCGTTGTCGGCGTACGGGTTGTGGCTCGCCGAGATCATCACGCCGAGGTCGGCGCGCATCGATTTGGTCAGCATGCCGATCGCCGGGGTCGGCAGCGGCCCGACGAGAGTCACGTCCATGCCCACCGACGTGAACCCCGCCTCCATCGCGGCTTCGATCATATAGCCCGACAGGCGCGTATCCTTGCCGATCACGACGCGGTGCTTGTGGTCGCCGCGGACGAAGTGCGCGCCCGCCGCCATGCCGACCTTCATCGCCATCCCGGCGGTCATCGGCGCGGCGTTGGTGCGCCCGCGAATGCCGTCGGTGCCGAAATATTTTCTTGCCATCGTCCCCGTTTCCGTTCGCTATCTTGCGCGTCTTGGCCGCGTCTTAGCGCGGCGAACGGAGAAGGGCGAGCATGAGCCAGGCGTTTCGTATCCTGACCGCATTGGTTGCCGGGCTGGTCCTCGGCATCGTTCTCGCCAAATGGGGGCCGGGGGCCGGCGGCTGGCTGCTCGCCTTCACCAAGCCCGTCGGCGGTGCGTGGCTGCACGGGCTGCAGATGGTGATCGTGCCGCTGGTCGTCGCGCTGCTGGTGATCGGCATCGCCGCGTCGGCCGAGGCGGCGCGCGCCGGACGGATCGCGGTGCGCGCGCTGATCGCGTTCGTCGTGATCCTGTGGGTCAACACGATCATGTCGGCGATCGTCACGCCGTTGTTGCTCAACCTGTTCCCGCTCCGCGCCGACTGGGCGGCGGCGCTGCGCGCGTCGCTGTCGAGCGCAAAGTCGGGCGGGCAAGTGCCCGGGCTCGGCCAGTTCTTCGATTCGATCGTCCCGACCAACATCATCGCCGCGGCGTCGAGCGACGCGTTCCTGTCGCTCACCGTGTTCGCGATGGTGTTCGCGTTCGCGATCACACGGCTCCCCGCGCCGTCGCGCAAGCTGCTGATCGATTTCTTTCAGGCGATCGCCGACGCGATGGTGGTGATCATCGGCTGGGTGCTGGTGCTCGCGCCGCTCGGCGTGTTCTGCCTCGCGTTCGGGGTCGGGATGGAAACCGGCGCCGCGGCGTTCGGGGCGCTGGCGCATTACATCGCGACCGTCTCGACAATTGGCATTCTGGTGCTGCTGTCGGCCTATCCGATCGCGGCGATCGGAGCGCGCGTCGGGGTCGGGCGATTCGCGCGTGCGGTGCTGCCGAGCCAGGTCGTCGCGCTGTCGACCTCATCGTCGCTCGCCTCACTGCCGACGATGCTTCGGTCGAGCGAGGCGCTCGGCGCGCCGGCGAGCACATCCGGAATCGTGCTGCCGATCGCGGTCGCGGTGTTCCGCGCGACCAGCCCGGGCATGAACCTCGCGGTCGCGCTCTACGTCGCGCACTTGACCGGAACCGTGATCGGCCCCGGCCAGCTCGCCGCCGGGGTCGCCACCGCGGCGATCACGACGATGGGATCGGTATCGCTGCCGGGCACGATCAGCTTCTTCGCCTCGGTCGCGCCGGTATCGATCGCGATGGGGGTGCCGATCGAAGCGCTGGGCTTGCTGGTCGCGGTCGAGACCGTGCCGGATTTATTTCGCACGGTCGGCAACGTGACGATGGATGTGGCCGTTACCGCTACGATCGCGGCCAGAAGCGGAGGCGCTCCGCAAGGCGAGACCGATCGGATGCTCGAGGAAACGCCTGGATGAAGTATCGCACGCTCGGCCGCCACGACGGCGGCCTCAAGGTTTCGGCGATCGGCATCGGCTGCATGCCGATGATCCGCGGCGGCAATATTCGCTATGGCGCGGCCGACGACGACGAATCGATCGCGACGATCCACGAAGCGATCGACCTCGGCATCACGTTCTTCGATACCGCAGAAATGTACGGGCCATTCTCGAACGAGGAATTGGTCGGCGAGGCGATCAAGGGCAAGCGCGACGGGCTGGTGATCGCGACCAAGTTCGCGATGCGCTGGAGCGGCAATGAGGCCGTGGGCGTCGACGGCAGCCCTGAAAATGCACGGCGGGCCTGCGAAGGATCGCTCAAGCGGCTGGGGATTGAAACGATCGACCTGTTCTATCAGCACCGAGTCGATCCCGACGTGCCGATCGAGGAAACGATCGGTGGGATGGCCGAGCTGGTGAACGAGGGGAAGGTCCGTCACATCGGCCTGTCCGAAGCCGCCGCCGACACCGTGCGCCGCGCCGCCAAAGTGCACCCGATCACCGCGCTGCAGAGCGAATATTCGGTATGGGAGCGCGACATCGAGGGTGAGATTCTCGATGCCTGTCGCGACAACGGGATCGGCTTCGTGCCGTACAGCCCGCTCGGGCGCGGGTTCCTGGCCGGCGGCATCCGCAGCCTCGACGATCTCGCCGCCGACGATTGGCGCCGCAACGACCCGCGCTATCAGCCGGACACGCTGCCGCAGAACCTCAAGATCGTGGATGCGATAGCCGAGGTGGCCGAGCGCCACGGCGTGTCGAATGCGCAAGTCGCGCTGGCGTGGCTGCTTGCGCAAGGCGATGACGTGGTGCCCATCCCCGGGGTCAAGCGCCGCGTTACGATGCGCGATTCGGCCGCGGCGGCCGACCTGACGCTGGACGCGGAAGACGTCGCCGCGATTGCCGCAGCCGCTCCGGCGGGCGGCACGGCGGGTCCGCGCTACAACGAAGCCGGGATGAAACGCGTCAAGCTGTAGCTCGGCCCGATCAGGTCACCCCATGCATCAGCCGCTTGAGCAGCGGCGAGATCACCAGTAGCACGACCCCCGCGCCGATCGTCAGCTCGCCGCCGGTCATGAAGGTGTGGAGATAGGTGTGGAGCGCGAGCTCGGGGTTGGTCACTTGCCCCCCGACCGTTTTCACCGCCGCTGACTGCGCCGCGGCGCCGGCGAGGTATTCGCCGACCGAGATCGACAGGAACCAGACCCCCATCATCATCCCTACGATCCGCGCGATCGACAGTTTGGTGATCATCGAAAGCCCGACCGGGGAGATGCACAATTCGGCGATCGAGTGGAGGAAATAGGTCAGCACCAGCCACCATAACGACACCCGGAAGGCTTCGTTGGCGGTCGATCCGCAGAGCGCCAGCACGACGAAGCCGAGCCCGACCAGCATCAGCGCGATCGCGAACTTGACCTGAATCGATGGTTCCAACCCGCGCTTGGCAAGGCTCAGCCACAGCCAACTCATCACCGGCGCGAACAGCACGACGACGATCGGATTGAACTGCTGAGTCGCTGCGGCCGACATGTGGAACCCGAATATCTCCAGCGTCGTGTTGCGGTCCGCGAACAGCGTCAGCGACGATGCTGCCTGCTCGAACAACGCCCAGAACGTAACGTTGAACACGACCAGGATGATCGCTGCGAGCATCATCTCGCGCTCGACCTTTTCGCCGACGCGCCACGACCAAATCGGTATGCCGATCACCGCCGCAAGGAATATCCCGAGCAGCACCTTGCCGAGAAACGGGGTGGCGATCAGGTAGCCGATCACGCCGGCGCCCGGCTTCGCCTCGGGGGTCGTCATCACGTTCTGAAACACCAGCCAGAATACGATCACCGAAACGAACGACAGAAGGTAGATGAGCGGCGCGCGATCGCGGCCCGTCTGCGTCGGCGGCTCGCCATACCCCGACAGCCGCCCGCCATCGAACTGCATCAGCACATAGGCGATCAGCAGCACGAACGAGACGATCAGGAACCCGGCCCACCAGCCGAAATGGTTGACCAGCCAGGGGCACGCCGCCTGCCCGAGGATCGAGCCGAGGTTGATGCCCGCGTAGAAGATGGTGAAGCCGGCATCGCGACGCCGATCGCCCGGCCCATAAAGCGAGCCGACGATGGTCGAGATGTTGGGCTTGAAGAAGCCGTTGCCGATCACGATCAGGCTCAGCGCGACGAGTAGCATGGTCGTGTAGAACGGCTGGCGATCCGCGCCCGAGCTGAACGCCTGCGCGGGGACGGTATTTACCACCGCGCCGCCGTCGCCGAGCAGTTGAACCGATCCGTCGGGCATGCCGTGAATCGTCAACACCTTGCCATTCATATTGATCGTCTGCGGCGCGGTGTTGATCGCGAGCGGGGTGGCGGGCGCCGCCTGAGTCACGTTGTACCGCTGGCCATTGATCGTCGCGTAGGGCGTGCCTTGCTGTCCGCCGAAGCAGAGGAGGAAGTAGCCGAGCGCCATCACCAACGCGCCGAATTTCACCGATCGCTTCGATCCGAGGTAGCGGTCGGCCAGCCAGCCGCCGACCAGCGGCGTGAGATAGACGAGACTCAGGAAGCCGCCGACGATGCCACTCGCTTCATGGTCTGCGAGCAGGAAGTGCTTGGTAAGATACAGCACCAACAGCGCGCGCATGCCGTAGAAGCCGAACCGCTCCCACATCTCGATCGAGAATAGCCGCGCGAGCTGGCGGGGATGGCCGAGCCAAGTGCTCTTCGCGGTCGGATCGACATGGCTGATATCGGGTTCGGCCGGGCTGTCCGCCGTCGGTGTCTCGACCATTCTGCACTCCCCTGAAGCATGCGTCGCCGTCGAATGCGGCGGTTCGGATGCGCGCGACACTAGCGGCAAAGCCCCGGGTGTAAATACTCGCGCCGCGTGCCTAGATGACGGGCATGTTCAACGACGCCTCAACCCCGCTCTCGCTGCTCGCCACGCGCCGTTCGGGCAAGCCGCGCGACCTGATCGCGCCAGGTCCCGATGCGGCCCAGCTCGAGCAGATCCTGACCATCGCCGCGCGGACGCCCGACCACGGCAAGCTCGCGCCGTGGCGTTTCGTGGTGGTGCCCGCGCACCGGCGCGACGCGCTCGCGGCGCTGATCATCCATGCCTATCGCGCCGAGCGCCCGCAGGCGGCGCGGCTGGAGATCGAGAGCTTCGAACAATTCGCCCATCAGGCGCCGACGCTCGTCGTCCTGCTGTCGTCGCCCAATCCGCAAAGTCACATCCCGCTATGGGAGCAGGAGCTGTCGGCGGGCGCCGCGGGGATGAACCTGCTGCATGCCGCGCACGCGATGGGGTTCGCCGGAGGCTGGCTGACCGGCTGGGCGGCCTATTCCGACCGGGTGCGCGATGCGTTCGGCGCGGCGCCGGAACGGATCGCCGGGTTCATCTTTCTCGGCACGCCAGCGAAGCAATTGGAGGAAAGGCCGCGTCCCGATTTGGACAAGATTATTTCGCATTGGCGCGGTTAATCGACTGGACGCGTCCGCCAATTGCTGTATTAAGGCAGCATGTCACTCAGCAACGACGATAGCCCGGTCTATATCCGCCTGCGCGGTGGTATCGCGGCCGCGATCCTGCGCGGCGAATATCGCGCCGGCGATCAGCTCCCCTCGGTTCGCGCGCTTGCGGCCGAAAATGGCGCCAATCCGCTCACCGTCGCAAAGGCGTATCAGAGCTTTCAGGACGACGGCTATGTCGAGGTTCGGCGCGGGGTCGGTATGTTCGTTCTCCCCGGCGCCGCCGAGAAGCTGCGCGTCGCCGAGCGCCAGCGCTTCATCAACGACCAGTGGCCGCGAATCGCCGAGCATATCGATCTGCTCGGATTGGATGCCGCCGACTTGCTCGAGCGCGCTTAGAACAATCTCAGCGCGGCGACTTCGTCCGCGCTCAGATCAAGTCCGAACATCATGCCAAGCCGCATGCGATAGACTCGCGGATCGTCGATGAGCGCCGATGTTTCCTCGCCGCCGGCATAGCGCCGATAGCTGCGGTCGGTCAGCGATGCGAAGCCGTTGGGCAGCGCGATGCTGACGACCACCAGATCGGTGAAGCGTGTGCCCGGCGCGGTGGCGGTCCAATGGTTCGACATGGCGAGGTCGATCGGCGCGACGGGGCCCAGCGTGAAGCTGAACTGATCGATCCAGTCGCCGCCGCCGCCTCGACCATCGGTTGCGGCGGGGTGCCCGTTGCGCGCCAGCACCCAGCCGCGGTGATCTTCGCTCAGCCGGAACAGCGCACCATCGGGCGCGCCGGCTTCGGCACCGGCGACCAGCGGCATCGGCGGCGCATAGCTGCCGCCGAACCCGGCGTCGGCGATCCAATCCTGTCCGTCGATCGTCACCAACAGCAAGGTATGCGTCCGCCCCGGCGTCTCGCTCGCGCCGAGCCACACGCGGGCGAGCAGCGGTCGGACGGTGAACCCCAGCTCGGCCAGCGCGTCGCCGAACAGCCGGTTCTGCTCGAAACAATAGCCGCCGCGCCTGGCGGTCACCAGCTTGGCGAACACCGATTCGCTGTCGATGCGGATGCCGCGCCCGAGCCGGATGTCGAGATTCTCGAACGGGATGGCGAGCCGATGCGCGCGCTGGACCGCGGCGAGCCCGTGCGCGTCGACCGTCGCTCGCGCGGGCAAGCGAATCCGCGCGAGATAGGCGTCGAGGTCGAAGCTCATGCCGCGAACAGGTCGGCGGGAATGGCGTAGAGCGCGGCGGCTGAAGCGGTCGCGGCGGCTTGCAGCCCGAGCGCTTCGGGGACGATCTGCTCGCCGTAGAAATCGGCAACCGCTCGCTTCATGCGGCAGAAATCGTCGCCGCCGTCGGCGGCACGGCCCTGACACTCCATCAGCCACCCGCAAACCGCGACCGACAGCATATTGAGGAACGGATAGCTCGCCGCGAGCCGATCGTCGGCATCGGCGGTGGCGAGACGGCGGCCGACTTCGTCGCAAGCGTCGATGAGGTTTCGCAAATCCGGGCTTTCGGCGTCTCGGCGCATGTCGGCGATCAGCGTCGCGAATGCCGCACCATTCGACAGGCCGAGCTTGCGTCCGACCAGATCGGCGGCCTGGATGCCGTTGGTCCCTTCGTAGATCGGGAAGATTCGCGCATCGCGGAAGAACTGCGCGGCCCCGGTCTCCTCGATATAGCCCATCCCGCCATGGACCTGGACACCGAGGCTGGCGACTTCGTTGCCGATATCGGTGGCGTGCGCCTTGGCCAATGGCGTGAGGATTTCGAGCCGGTCGCGCGCGGCTTCGTCGCCCATCCCGGCCCGATCCACTTGGCTGGCCGCGAGATAGACCAACGCGCGCGCGGCTTGCGTCTGCGCTTTCATCCGCATCAGCATGCGCCGGACGTCGGGATGCTCGACGATCGCAACCGGGGTCTTGTCGGGCGAGCCGGCGCGGGCGCCCTGGATGCGTTCACGCGCATAGTCGACCGCCTTCTGCGTCGCGGCCTCCGCGATCTGGACGCCCTGTAGCCCGACGTTCAACCGCGCATTGTTCATCATCGTGAACATCGCGCGCATTCCACCCATTTCGAGGCCGATCAGTTCGCCGATGCAACCGTCATGGTCGCCGAACGACAGCACGCAGGTCGGGGAGGCGTGCAGCCCCATCTTGTGCTCGATCGACACGACGCGGACGTCGTTGAACTCGCCCGGTTTGCCGTCGGCATCCAGCCGGTATTTGGGAACGAGGAACAGCGAGATGCCGCGCGTGCCCTCGGGCGCTTCCGGCGTCCGGGCGAGCACGAGGTGGACGATGTTGTCGGCCATGTCGTGGTCGCCGAACGAGATGAAGATCTTTGTGCCCTTGATGCTCCACGTCCCGTCGCCGCGCGGGGTCGCGGTCGCCCGGAGCGCCCCGACGTCGGAGCCCGCCTGCGGCTCGGTCAGGTTCATCGTGCCCGTCCACGCGCCGGTCGCGAGGTGCGGGAGGTATGCCGCCTGCTGCTCGGGCGTGCCGTGGTGGAGCAAAGCCTCGATCGCGCCCACGGTCAGCGTCGGGGCAAGCGCGAAGCCGGTGTTCGCCGACCCCAAAGTCTCGAGCACCGCGCTCGCCAGCACGAACGGCAATCCCTGTCCGCCGAATGCTTCGGGCGCGCCGATCGTCCCCCAGCCGCCCTCGACGTAGGCGCGATAGGCCTCGGCGTAGCCCGCTGGCATCTTCACGCCATCCGGGGTCCATCTCGCGCCCTCGGTATCGCCCGCGCGGGCGAGCGGCGCCCATTCGCCCGCTGCGAATTGGCCGATCCCTTCGAGCACCGCGTCGACGATGTCGGGCGTCGCGCCGGCGAAGCGGTCGGTCGCCGCGAGCTCGGCCAAGCGAGCGACATGATCCAGGACGAAGCGTTGTTCGCGCAACGCGGGGGTGAACGGCATCGGGTTCCTCTCTCGGACGGGCGCGCTATAGCCGCCGAATATGGAGCCGCCAAACACTCGAATCCTGCCGTTCAACGCGCACAATATCGCCGAGGCGGCGGCGCTGATCGCCGCCGGGCAATGCGTCGCGGTGCCGACCGAGACGGTGTACGGCCTCGCCGCCGACGCGACCGACGGCGCCGCGGTGGCGCGGATCTATGCCACGAAGGGCCGGCCGAGCTTCAACCCGCTGATCGTCCATGTGCTCGACATGGCCGCGGCGAAGAAGCTGGCGGCGTTCGATGCCCGCGCGGAGACGCTGGCCAAGGCGTTCTGGCCGGGGCCGCTGACGTTGGTGCTGCCGGTGAAGCCGTCGTCGGGGATCGCCTCGCTGGTGACGGCGGGGCTCGATACGATCGCGATCCGTGTGCCCCAGCATCGGGCGATGCGCGCGCTGCTCGAAGCGTGCGGCAAGCCGCTCGCGGCGCCGTCGGCCAACGCATCGGGCACGATCAGCCCGACCCGGGTCGAGCATGTCGTCGCCAGCCTGGGCGGCCGCGTCCCGCTGGTGATCGACGACGGCCCGACGCGCCAGGGCATCGAATCGACCATCGTGCGCGAAGTGTTCGGGATGACCCGCATCCTGCGCCACGGCCCGATCGCGGGTGCCGATATCCTCGCCGCGCTGTCGGCGGGCAAGGCGCGGGTCGACCGCTTCGACACCGGGGGCGAGGACGCCGCGACGATCGAGGCGCCGGGGCAATTGTCGTCGCATTACGCCCCCCGCAAACCCTTGCGCATCGACGCGCCGCGCGCCGCCGCGGACGAATGGATGATCGGCTTCGGCGCGACCCCCGGCGACGCCACGCTGTCGGCGACGGGCGACCTGACCGAGGCGGCGACGCGATTGTTCGATTTACTCCACAAAGCCGACGCGTCAACAAAGCCGAGGATCGCTGTCGCGCCGGTCCCCGACGATGGCATCGGCGAGGCGATCAACGACCGGCTGCGGCGCGCGGCCGCCCCCGCGGCGAGGTGATCGGCGACCGCTAATCACGCGCTCGGGCCGAAGCCGGCGGGCGCGAATGTTCCCAATGTTCGCACTGGCCATAGGGTTGAGGCGGGCGCGGAAGTTGACACGAAGTTGACACTGTCTGCGGTGGCGGGCGATCCAAAGATCACACCAAGGGCACACTATCCGCGTGCAAGGAATCGGGCGCGAGGCGGCGCAGTGAGCGAAGCGCCGAGCCGCGCCATCGATCGGCGGGGATGAGGTTGGGCAATCACCTTCATCATGCCTGTGCGCCTAAAAGAACAAACAAGGAACGCTGTCATACGAAATCCAACATTGCAAGCCCCGGCGAGACGATCGCTGGCAAGGGCGACAGGAATTAGGGCAATGGCGGCGAATGACGGTGACCGCCGTGAATGAACGTGCCGCTTGATCCCCAGACGAGCAAGCCTAGTGTCTGCCCGGGAGTCGAGTCGGGGGGAGAGACGTCATGAGGGTGTTGTCTGCGCTTGCGGTACTGGCACTTGCGATTTCTTCGCCTGCCCTGGCCGACACGCTTACCAATAGTTCGATAATCGCGCTGGCGACGGCCGGGCTCGATCCAGACGCGATCATCGCGAAGATTCAGTCCTCCGACACCAACTTCGATCTCTCCACGGCGCAGTTGATCATGTTGAAGAAGCGTGGCGTGCCAAGCTCGGTCATCGCCGCGATGCTCGCTGCCGATGGCCGGAAGAGAGGCGGGAGCAGTGCCGCGCCGGACGCAAGGGCACCGGCGCGCTCGACTGCAGCGGGCGTGAGGCCCCCGGCGGCGAGGCCGCCAGGCATCTATCTAATGCGCGCGGGCGAGCTGGTGCGCATCGAAGCGAATGTCTCCGGACAGACCAAAACCGGAGGGTTTCTGGGAAGCGCGTTGAGCTACGGCATCGCCAAGATCAGCACCAAGGTCGTGCTCCAGGGGGAGAGCGCCCGAGTTCAGACGAGCGAACCATCCCCGACCTTCTTTTTCTATCTTCCGCCCCGAGCCTCCGCCAGCAGCTTCGACGAGCCAACCGGCACGCCGGATTCTCCCAGTCAGTTCTCGCTGATCCGGCTGCAAAGGAAGGATGGAAGTCGAGAAGCCCGCATAGGCCGTGGAAACATCACAGGCTTCCAATCCGGGGTGGTCAGCAAGGACCGCGTCGATTTCACGTTCGACGAGGATCGCCCGGGCGTGTTTTCCGTGCGGCCGTCTAGCCCCTTACCCGCGGGCGAATACAGCTTCATCATGATCGGGTCGGGAGGTGCCAGCGTCGCGCGGTTCTTCGACTTTTCGGTGCGGTAATAGGACGGCAGGCCTAACTGTTCCGCCGCGAGCGACCCGAAAACGCGGTCCCGGCGGCGATGGATTCAGCATAGCTAAATCCGAGCTTAAGCCGGGGTCGGCCCGCGGCGCCTGGAGCGCCGTCTGACGACGCGGCGTTGCCGCGGCGGGATATCGGAAAACCAGTCGACATTCCCACGAGAATACCTATAACCGCGCTTATAGCTAAGATAGCGATAGCTGAACGGTCACCTCCCATGCCAGAATCCCTCCTCGCCGTGTCCGCCAAGGACGTCGCCAACCGCTTCGGCTTCTACACCGACGAAGCGATGCAGCGCCCGATCGGGATCACGCGGCACGGCACGACTCGCGTCGTGATGCTCTCGCTCAAGGAATATGAGCGGCTGATGCGGCGCGACCGTCAGGTGATCAGGACGGAAGACCTGGATGACGAAACGCTCGACGCGATCCTCAACGCCGAAGTCTCCGAACGATCAAAGGCGCTCAATTACCTCATGGACGATACCGAAACCGGCTGACGTCATCCGCTACGCGTATCTGTGGGCGCGCGAGGCGGCGAAGGGGCAAGAGGAAGGGCTGAAGGATCGGCCGGCGGTGGTGGTCGTCGCGCATATCGTGCGCGAAGGCCGAACCGAGATCATCGTCGCGCCGGTGACGCACAGCGCTCCCGGTCGGCCCGACGACGCGATCGAGATACCGGGAAAGGTAAAGCGCGTGCTCGGGCTCGATCAGGAACGAAGCTGGATCGTCACCGACGAGCTCAACCGGTTTACGTGGCCGGGTCCGGACGTTCGTATCGCGCCGGGGCGCGACTCGCCGGTATATGATGCGATCCCGGAATTGCTGTTCGACCGGGTGCGGCAGGCCTTGGCGAAGCATGTCGCCGTGAGGCGTTTGCGGATCACGAAGCGGAGCGAGTGATTTGCCGTAATCGCATCTCGATGTCCGCAAAGTTGCGATAATCGCAAATCTACGACATTCTCTCCCGATGATCCTGACCGGCTTCCCTCGCATCGCGGTCGACCCCGCCGTCTGCGGTGGGCGCCCCACGCTGGCCGGCACCCGCATGCGCGTGACCGACGTGCTGGAGATGCTGGCGGGCGGCGCGACGGCGGCGCAGATTGCGGCGGACTTCCCCTATATCAGCGAGGATGATGTCCGCGCGGTGCTGGCCTATGCGGCGGGCCTGGCCGACCACCCGGTGGTCCTCGCCGCCGAATGAAGTTCCTGATCGACGCGCAGCTTCCGCCGGCGCTTGCCGATGGCTGCGCGAGCGCGAGCATGAGGCGGTGCATGTCAGCCAGGTCGGGCTCCTCGCCGCGAGCGACGCCGCCATCGCCAATCGCGCCGAAGCCGAGGGCGAGTGCTGGCGAGCAAGGACGAGGATTTCGTCGTGCTGCGGCTGCCAGATCGGTTTGCGTTGTTGTGGCTGCGGTGCGGGAACGCGGCGAACGTCGTGCTGACGGCGTGGTTGGAAGAGCGATGGACGAGGATTGCGGCACTGCTGGAAGGCGGGGAACGGTTCGTGGAGGTGCGGTAGCCTTCGGATTTGGTGCATTTAGTAAACTGTCACCGTAATCGTAATTGCGAGCGGTTTGGCCGGGTCGGCTGACGCGGCGCCAAGCAACCGACGACACGGCCTTGCCGCCGCGCAATATCTGCGTTTAGTAAGCTGTTAGATGACAACCACGGAGAGATGCGCCAAACTCTGAAATAGTTGCACGTCCGGCGTGATTCTGTGACTACTACTTATCGTTAGGGGGGAGGGCGGTATGCGAATGGGGCAGACGGTCACTTTCGGGTCACTTGTGGTAGGCATAAGCCTATTGCTGTCCGGGTGCGCTGAGTTAGAGCAGCAAATGCCGATACTCGCCTTATTGGATAAAGGCCCGCAGCCCCCAAATATCGCAATTCGTCAGGACCGGCTTCCCGGAGTGCCTCGCTATCGGCCAATTAAATCCTGCACTTATAGCGCTGGATATGGTGCACAAAACTCGCCTCAGAGCATCGCCATCCAGTCCGTGAGAAATCGTTTCCTTGTCACACTCGACAACAAGATAGGAGGAAGGTCGACAGCAATTATATCTGCTACAGGTTATAAATACAGCTTCAATATGTTTGATTCTCGTGATGGATCTCAGATAAGCTCTGATCGATGGGCTGGTCAAATGGCCAGCGAAGGTATACCCCTAAAGAATAACATGGACCTATTCGTACCGGAATACGTTCCTGGACCAAAAGACGTTGGTCAAATAGTCTCCTTACTGAAGGACTCCCAAGGGCGAGCCAGTGCGGCTTTCCTGTACGGCGGAATGGGGAATTATCAAGGTAGAGAAGTGATATTACTGAGATTCGTTGTTAATCCCACCGGCAGTAAGGCGGATATAAACCGGGCGGTCGGCTACAGCATTGTGGATGTTAGCCGGGCGCTACCAGTAAAGCTCTCTATCGGTAGAGGGCCAAATATAAGATTGGAGTCCACGGGCTGTATCGAGTAGGCGTCAGTTATATACCGATCCACCTAGTCTTTCACACTCGGTTTTTGTGGCCTGCATCTCCTGGCCGTATGGAAGTATGCAGGTGATCGCGCCCGTCGGCGGATCGGCTCGAACCTCGCCGTGTGGAGGTTGCGGCTGCGCATCCTGGCTACCGCCATCTGCCGGAACGGGGGTCGGTGCCCAGCTTTCCAATATCCCTATTCTGTCGGTGTAGGCTTGCTCGATGCAAGAGACGTCCCCGCAACCGTTTCGTACCGCTAGCCAGTTTCGCTGACTTTGCCGAAGGTCCGCTCGATCCGCTCCGCCGGCACGAGCCATCGCCGACGAATAGAGGGCGGCCTGACGACGGTCGGAGTCGGCGAGCGATGACGTCGAGCATATCTGCTGCTCCGCCCACCCCCTCGCTCGATCGCAATTGAAGCTGGTTTCATAATATGTCGGGGCTGCCGTCGTCGGGGCGTCGGCGAACGATGACACGACGGCTTGGGGCGGTTGTGGAGTTGGCGAGAACGTAGACGTCAGCCCGGCCACGCATGACCGGACAATCGAGACAATCACCAAGAGGCCAACGATGCCTCCGACCCATTGCCAAGGGTGGAAGTCTGGGTCGGGTCGGGGGCGGGACGATCGAAATGGAACCTCAGCCGGTGGTGTCGGCTTGGGCGGCGGAGACGGAAAATGAATGACCGAAGGTGCCGGCTTGGGCGGAGAGGTGAAAGATGATTGCGAAGATTTTCCTGAATGCTTTGGGTCAGCATGTAGAGGCGGTTTAGATTGTGATGAACTGGAGGATTGAAAGGCATTTAATAAACGATTGAATGCGTCCAACGCGCGTTGCCGGCTTCTAGAAAATATTTCATCTCCATGAGCTCCTTTGTTACCGATCTCTCTAACGGTATCAAAGTCATCATATTCCGATATGCTGAGTATCCCAGCTTCTCGAAGCGCAATTAAATAATCCTGCTGCTTTTCGAGATTTCCGAAATTACGCTTCCTGGGCCTTCCTTGATACTCCCCAATGGCATCCGAGAGCTTCTCGCCAAAAGTCCGTATTGCTCCAAATTTTGTCTGATCGCTGACATTTGCGCGCGAGTCACTCACGCACTGTTGTGCCTTCTTGATCGCGGGATGGTTTGGATCAAACTTCATTGGACCCAAATTCCTAGGGGTATTATCCCAACGATGCCAAACTAAATCCCCATTCGCGGCCTTCCGCCGGACACTGCCACATCAGTTGGCGTTTGCGAAAGGCGCGGCGGACACCGTTGTCTATATGCGGCGTGGTTTGGTGTCCTGGGACCACCGCGTCGTCCTCATTCGGCCGCCTCGACGGCCGGTCTCAAAAGCGGCTTGAGATACTGGCCGGTGAACGATCGCTTTTCACGCGCGACGTCTTCCGGGGTACCAGTCGCGACGATCTCGCCGCCTTTAACCCCGCCCTCTGGCCCCAGGTCGATCACCCAGTCGGCGGTCTTGATGACGTCCAAGTTATGCTCGATCACCACCACCGTATTGCCCTGCTCGACCAGCGCGTGGAGCACCTCCAGCAACTTCCTCACGTCGTCGAAATGCAGCCCGGTGGTGGGCTCGTCGAGGATGTAGAGCGTCTGGCCGGTGGCGCGGCGCGACAATTCCTTGGCGAGCTTGACGCGCTGCGCCTCGCCGCCCGACAGGGTCGTCGCCTGTTGCCCGACCTTGATATAACCGAGCCCGACCTCGACCAGCATCGCCATCTTGTCGCGGATGCCGGGGACGGCCTTGAAGAATTCGGCGGCGTCCTCGACCGTCATGTCGAGAATGTCGGCGATCGAGTGGCCCTTGAACTTCACCTGCAGCGTTTCGCGATTGTAGCGCGCGCCGTGGCACACGTCGCAGGTGACGTAGACGTCGGGGAGGAAGTGCATTTCGATCTTGAGCACGCCGTCGCCCTGGCACGCTTCGCAGCGGCCGCCCTTGACGTTGAAGCTGAAGCGCCCGGGCTTGTAGCCGCGCGCCTGGCTTTCGGGGAGGCCGGCGAACCAGTCGCGAATCTGGGTGAAGGCGCCGGTATAGGTGGCGGGGTTCGACCGCGGCGTGCGGCCGATCGGCGACTGGTCGATGTCGATGACCTTGTCGAGATGCTGTAGCCCGGTGATCTTCTCATGCCGGCCGGCCAGGATGCGCGCGCCATTCAAGGTGCGCGCGGCGGCGGCGTAAAGCGTGTCGATGGTGAAGCTCGACTTGCCCGATCCCGAAACCCCGGTGATGCAGGTGAAAGTACCGAGCGGGATGCTGGCGGTGACGTCGCGCAGATTGTTGGCGGTGGCGCCCGACACGGTGAGCTTCTTGCCGGTGCCGCCGCGGCGGATCAGGGGGACGGGGACGGCGCGGGTGCCGTTCAAGTAATCCGCGGTGATGCTGTCGGTGTGCGCGAGCAATTCGGGCAGCGTGCCCTTGGCGACGATCTCCCCGCCATGCACGCCGGCGCCGGGGCCCATGTCGATGATGTAGTCGGCGGTGCGGATCGCGTCCTCGTCATGTTCGACCACCAGCACGGTGTTGCCGAGATCGCGCAGCCGCCGGAGCGTCGCGAGCAGCATGTCGTTGTCGCGCTGGTGCAGCCCGATGCTGGGCTCATCGAGGACGTAGAGCACGCCCGACAGGCCGGAGCCGATCTGTGAGGCCAAGCGGATTCGCTGGCTCTCGCCGCCCGACAGCGTGCCGCTGGTGCGGTCGAGGTTGAGGTAATCGAGCCCGACATTGTTGAGGAAACCGAGCCGTTCGAGGATCTCCTTGAGGATCCGCTCGGCGATTTCCTTTTGCTGGCGGTTGAGGTGGCGGGGCAGGTCCTGGAACCACGCCAGTGCGTCGACCACCGACAGATGCGTCGCGTAGCTGATGTCCTTCATCGCGATCTTGACCGCGAGCGCTTCGGGCTTGAGGCGGGCGCCGTGGCAGGTCTCGCACGGTTGCGAGCTTTGGTATTTGGAGAGCTCCTCGCGCATCCACGCGCTCTCGGTTTGCAGGAGCCGGCGGTTGAGGTTGCCGATCACGCCCTCGAACGGCTTGCGCACGTCGTAGCTCTTGCGGCCGTCGACGAAGGTCAAAGTGACGGGGCGGCCGTTGCTGCCGTGGAGGATGACCCGGTGGATCTCCTCGGGCAGATCCTTCCACGGCGTTTCGAGGTCGAACCCGAATTCGCGCGCGAGGCTGCCGAGGACTTGCATGTAATACGGGCTGGGCGGGTTGGATTTCGCCCACGGCACCACCGCGCCCTTCTTGATCGTGAGGTCGTGGTTGGGGACGACGAGATCCTCGTCGAAGATCATCTTCTCGCCGAGCCCGTCGCACGCCGGACATGCGCCCTGCGGCGCGTTGAAGCTGAACAGCCGCGGCTCGATCTCGGCGATGGTGAAGCCCGATACGGGGCAGGCGAACTTTTCGGAGAAGACGATGCGGTTGGGCGGGATGCCGGCGCCCTTCATCGCGCCGCCGTCGGTATTCCCCTCCCGCTCGCGGGAGGGGCTAGGGGAGGGCATGTCGCCTTCCGCGATAAACGTCTGAGAAGCTTCCCGGACACGCCCTCCCCCAGCCCCTCCCGCAGGCGAGAGGGGAGCAGTCGCCTCCGCCACCGTCGTATCCACCAGATCGACATAGGCCAGCCCCTCGGCCAGCTTGAGCGCGGTCTCGAAACTGTCCGCGAGCCGCGTCGAAAGCTCAGGCCCGACCACCAGCCGGTCGACCACCACCTCGATGTCGTGCTTGTACTTCTTGTCGAGCGCCGGGGCCTCGTCGATCTCATACAGCTCGCCGTCGATGCGGACGCGCGTGAACCCGGCCTTCTGCCACTCGGCGAGCTCCTTGCGATACTCGCCCTTGCGCCCGCGCACGACCGGGGCGAGCAGGTACAGCCGAGTCCCCTCGGGCAACGCCATCACCCGGTCGACCATCTGGCTGACGGTCTGCGCCGCGATCGGTAATCCGGTGGCGGGCGAATA
Organism: Sphingomonas sp.; assembly: GCF_036269755.1. GTDB lineage: Bacteria > Pseudomonadota > Alphaproteobacteria > Sphingomonadales > Sphingomonadaceae > Sphingomonas. The sequence goes on from NZ_DATBDV010000009.1 coordinate 118,512, forward strand.
GGGAATGCCGACGCGCGCCCATAACAGCCGCATGTAATCGTAGATTTCGGTGACGGTGGCGACCGTGGAGCGCGGGTTGCGGCTGGTGGTCTTCTGCTCGATCGAGATGGCCGGGCTGAGCCCGTCGATATGATCGACGTCGGGCTTCTGCATCAGCTCGAGGAACTGGCGCGCATAGGCCGACAGCGATTCCACGTAGCGCCGCTGCCCCTCGGCATAGATCGTGTCGAACGCGAGGCTCGACTTGCCACTGCCCGACAGCCCGGTGATCACCGTCAGCGTATCGCGCGGGATGTCGATGTCGACGCCCTTGAGGTTGTGCTCGCGCGCGCCGCGTACGGAGATGTTGGTCAATGCCATGGGTCGATTATGTTCCAGTGATGTTCCGCTGGCAATAGCCGCGCCGGACCCGCCAGATGGGGTGCCGGCCGCGCCGGTTCAACGCTTCGAACCGTGACGGTAGCGTATCGTTCCGGCTGCCGTTACTGTCTGGCGCAAGGCATCGGAGGGCAGGGCGATGAGCGAGCGGCGATCGATCATTCCGGACATGCCGATCTTCGGGTCGGACGGCGCGCTGGTTGGCACGGTGGACCGCGTGTCGCCGACGCGGATCCTGGTCAATCACGTCGGCGCGAGCGAGGCGGACGAGTTCGCGATTCCGTTGGCGCGCGTTGCCGACGTCAGCGATCGCGTGACGCTCGATCGCCCCGCCGCCGAAGCGCGCGCGGTGGACTCCTCGGCCGGCGAGGCGCGCCGGAGCCGCGTGCCGTTGCTGTGGCTGGCGGTCGCGCTGGTCGCGGTCGGCCTGATCTATGGCACGACCACGATGATCTTGCGCGGCGGCGCGGCGCCTCGGCCCGGCGCTTCGGAATCGGCCAAGCCGCCGAGCGCGTCGATGGTCCCGGCGGCGGCAGCCGCGCCCGGTGCGCTCGGGGCACCGCCACGTCCGGCGGCGCCAAACGCCCTCACGCCGGCGTCGGTCGGCCGCTACCTCGCGTCGGACTCGCCGGCGGGGCAGGCGTTCGCGTTCGACAAGGGGTTCTCGCCCGGCGGCGCGCTGCTCGACGCCGACGGCAAGGCCATGATCGCCGGCCTCGCCGCGGTGATGGCGTCGCACCGCAACACGCAGATCAAGCTCGCCGCCAGCGGAACGCTGGGGCTGCGCCGCGCCGCCGCGATCAAGGCGGCCCTGCTCGGGTCGGGTGTCGCCGAATACCGCATCGCGACCGGGTCGGCACGCGACGGACGACGCGGCACGCCCGGCGTCGCGCTGATCGTGCTGGCGAAATGAGCGCGCCGATCGAGGGTGGCTGCAGCTGCGGCGCCACGCACTACGCGCTGACGAGCGCGCCGATGGTGGTGCATTGCTGCCACTGCAGCTGGTGCCAGCGCGAGACCGGGAGCGCGTTCGTCATCAACGCGGTGATCGAGGCCGACCGCCTGACGCTCACCAAGGGCGCGGTCGATTACGTGATAATCCCCTCGGCGAGCGGCAAGGGGCAGGAGATCGCGCGCTGCCCCGTGTGCCGTGTCGCACTGTGGAGCCATTATGCCGGATCGGGCCGCAAGTCGGCGTTCGTCCGCGTCGGCACCATGGACGACCCCGCCGCGTGCCCGCCCGACGTCCATATCTTCACTTCGACCAAATTGCCGTGGGTGACGCTGCCCGAAGGCGTGCCGCCCTTCGCCAAATTCTATCCGTCGAGCGAGGGCGTGTGGTCGGACGAGGGCCGCGCGAGATGGAAGGCGCTCAAGGACGGATAAGCCGCACGCCGCGATCCTTGCCGCCGTTGAATCCGAACCCTAGGGACAGGAACGTGCAACGTTATTCGGGCAATCTGATCGCAGTCGCAGTGGCGCTGGCGGCGCTCGCGGGGTTCGTCGACGCGATCGCCTTTTCGCTGCTCGGCTTTTTCGCGTCGTTCATGAGCGGCAATTCGACTCGGCTGGGCGTGGCGTTGAGCGGCGGCGAGGCGGGATATGCGGCGATCGCCGCGGCGCTGGTGCTGGCGTTCGTCGCGGGGGTGATCGCGGCGTCGGTGATCGCGCGGATCGCGAGCAAACGGCGCGGCACCGCGGTGCTCGGGCTGGTCGCGGTGCTGCTGGCGTTGGCGGCCTTGCTCGGCGGAGTCGCACCCGCCCGGCTCGACCTGCTACTCGCGGCCGCCGCGATGGGCGCGATGAACGGCGTCTTCGCGGAAGGCGGCGAGGTCACGATCGGGGTGACGTATATGACGGGCTCGCTGGTCAAGCTCGGCCAACGGCTCGCCGCCGCGCTGATCGGCGAGCGCGATCGCTGGGATTGGCTGCCATATTTCGCGCTATGGGTCGGGTTCGTCGCGGGGGCGGTGATGGGCGCGGGGGCGTATCTGCGGATCGGGATGGACGCGCTGTGGATCGCGGCCGGGGCGGCGGCTTTGCTGGCGATAGTGACCTGGCTGGTTCCGACAGACGCTCCTTGAAGCGCCGCGGCAAAGCCGCGTCGTCGGCCGGGTTCGCTACGCGACCGCCGTCCGGGCAAGCCTCTAATCTCCATATTTAGCTGCCGCTAAATATGGATCGGCTTGCCCTGCACCGCCATCGCCGCTTCCTTGATCGCTTCCGAATGCGTCGGGTGCGCGTGGCAGGTGTAGGCGATGTCCTCGGATGTCGCACCGAACTCCATCGCTTGCGCGGCTTGCGCGATCATCGTGCCGGCGACGCTGGCGATGCACCATATGCCGAGCACGCGGTCGGTCTTGGCGTCGGCGATCACCTTTACGAAGCCGTCGGGCTCATGATTGGTCTTGGCGCGGCTGTTGGCCATCATCGGGAACTTGCCGACCTTGACCTCGCCGCGCTCACGCGCCGCTTCCTCGGTCAGACCAACTCCGGCGATTTCGGGCCAAGTATAAACGACCGACGGGATCACATCGTGGTTCACGATGCCGTGCTGGCCGGCGATATTCTCGGCGACCGCAATGCCCTCGTCTTCGGCCTTATGCGCCAGCATCGGCCCGGGAACGACATCGCCGATCGCCCAGATGCCGGGGACGCTCGTGCGGAAATCATGGTCGATCTCGATCTGGCCGCGCTGGTTGGTGGCGAGGCCGGCTTTGTCGAGCGCGAGGCCGTCCGTATTCGGCCGACGGCCGATCGAGACGAGCACGACATCGGCCTCGATCGTCGATGCCTCGCCGCCCTTCGCGGGCTCAATGGTCAGCGTCGCCCCGCCGTCCTTGGCCGCGACGCTGGTGACCTTGGTGCCGAGCTTGAACTCGAGCCCCTGCTTCTTGAGGATCTTGTTCGATTCCTTGCGGACCTCGCCATCGAAGCCGGGCAGGATCTGGTCGAGGAATTCGACCACGGTGACCTTGGCGCCGAGCCGCCGCCAGACGCTGCCGAGCTCGAGCCCGATCACGCCGCCGCCGATCACTACCATGTGGCCGGGCACCTTGGGCAGTTCGAGCGCGCCGGTGGAGTCGACCACCACCTTCTGGTCGATCGTCACACCGGGCAGCGGGGTGACGCTGGAGCCGGTGGCGATGACGATGTTCTTCGCGCGAACGCTGCGGTCGCCGACCTTGACGGTGTCGGCGCTCTCAAAAGCGGCATGGCCCTTGAGCCATTCGACCTTGTTCTTCTTGAACAGGAACTCGATCCCGCCGGTCAGCTGCTTGACCGCGTCCTTGCGCTGGCCGTGCATCGTGTCGAGGTCGAGCTCGGGGGTGACCTTGATCCCCATCTTGGCCATCATGCCGTTGGCGGCGTGGTCGTAGAATTCGCTCGCATGCAGCATCGCCTTGGACGGGATGCACCCGACGTTGAGGCAGGTGCCGCCGAGCGTCTCGCGGCTCTCGACGCACCCTGTCTTGAGCCCAAGCTGCGCCGCGCGGATCGCCGCGACATACCCGCCGGGGCCGGCACCGATCACCAGGACGTCGAAATCGTAATTGGCGTCTGCCATCTTTTTTCTCGCTTCCCCGGCGAAAGCCGGGGTCCAGGTTCGAGCCAGATGTGATGAGCGGCTCGCTCCGTTACAATCTTTTTCCCACTGGACCCCGGCGTTCGCCGGGGCGGCGTCGGGCACTACAAATCGATCAAAATCCGCGTCGGATCCTCGATCGCGTTCTTGAGCGCGACGAGGAACGTCACCGCCTCGCGGCCGTCGATCAGGCGGTGGTCGTAGCTGAGCGCGAGGTACATCATCGGGCGGACGACGACCTGGCCGTCGCGCACCACCGGGCGATCCTCGATGCGGTGCAAGCCCAGCACGGCCGACTGCGGCGGGTTGATGATCGGGGTCGACATCAGGCTACCGAACACGCCGCCGTTCGAGATGGTGAAGGTACCCCCGCGCATCTCCTCCATCTTGAGGCTACCGTCCTTGGCGCGCTTGCCGAAGTCGCCGATCGTCTTTTCGATGCCCGCGACCGAGAGTTGGTCGGCGTCGCGGATCACCGGCACGACCAGTCCCTGCGGCGCCGACACCGCGACCGAGATGTCGGCGTAATCGTGATAGACGATTTCCTCGCCGTCGATCTGGCCGTTGACGCTCGGCACGTCCTTGAGCGCCATGCACGCGGCCTTCACGAAGAAACCCATGAAGCCGAGCCGGACACCGTGCTTCTTTTCGAACAAATCCTTGTACTTGGTCCGCGCCTCGATCACCGCCGACATGTCCACGTCGTTGAACGTGGTGAGCATCGCGGCGGTGTTCTGCGCGTCCTTGAGGCGCTTGGCGACGGTCTGGCGGAGGCGAGTCATGCGGACGCGTTCCTCGCGCCTAGCCGAAGGCTGGGCGGCGGGCGCAGCGTCCGCACGGCCGGCGGGGGGAGCTCCCCCGTCCGACGGCGGCTTTGCCGCCGGCGTGCTCGCCGCCGCGATCACATCGTCCTTGGTCAGCCGCCCGTCCTTGCCAGTGCCCTTGACCGTCGCGGGATCAACCCCCGTTTCGAGCACCGCGCGGCGCACCGAAGGCGACAGAGCGGCGGGAGCGTCGCCGGAGGCGGGGGCCTGTTGCCCGGCAGTGTCGGCTGGTGCGGGCGCCGGGGCAGGTGCTGCGGCGGCAGGGGCAGAGGCGGGGGCGGCACTTGTCGCGGCGCCGCCCGCTTCGACCGTCGCGAGCAGCGCGCCGACCGCGACGTTGTCGCCGACCTTGACCGCTTGCTGCCCCATGACGCCCGCGACCGGCGAGGGCACCTCGACCGCGACCTTGTCGGTTTCGAGGGAGACGATCGGCTCGTCCGCCTTGACCGGGTCGCCGGGCTGCTTGAGCCATTCGCCGACGGTCGCCTCGACGATCGATTCGCCCAAGGTGGGCACCACAACTTCAGTCGCCATCTTTTACCTCGTCATCCCGGCGAAGGCCGCGATCGCTAAGTGTCTTCCCTCGCCAGCGGCCCCGGCCTGCGCCGGGGCGACGGGCGTGATTACGCCCCGGCCTTGCCGGCCTTCTTGATCGTCTCGCTCGTCCGCGTGCGTCTGATCTCCTCGCGCACGCTGTGGCCGAGCGCATCGGCCACCAACGCGCCTTGTTCGGTCTGGTGCCGCTTGGCGAGGCCAGTCGCGGGGCTCGCGGCGGCGGCGCGGCCGGCGTAGCGGGCGCGAGCGACTTGGGCATTCGCGTCAGCGAGCGCTTCCTCGATCATCGGCTCGACGAAGAACCATGCGCCGTTGTTGCGCGGTTCCTCTTGCGCCCAGACGATATCCTCCAGCGCCGGCATCCGCTTGATGCGCTCAGCCAGCGCTTCGCCGGGGAACGGATAGAGCTGCTCGATCCGAACGATCTGCGTTTCGCTGTCGCCCGCCGCGTCGCGCGCGTCGAATAGATCGTAGGCGACCTTGCCGCTGCACAGCACCAGCCGCTTGGTCGCCTCGTCCGCCGGGGCATCGGGGTCGGACAGGATTCGGCGGAAATGGCTGTCGCCCTGGAAGTCCGCCGCCTTCGACACCGCGCGCTTGTGGCGCAGCAGCGATTTCGGGGTAAAGATCACCAGCGGCTTGCGGAACGTGCGATGCATCTGCCGCCGCAACAGGTGGAAGATGTTGGCCGGCGTGGTGCAATTGGCGACTTGGATATTGTCGCCAGCGCAGAGTTGCAGGAAGCGCTCGACCCGCGCCGAACTATGCTCGGGCCCCTGGCCTTCGTAACCGTGCGGCAGCATCATCACCAGGCCATTGGCGCGCAGCCACTTGGCCTCGCCCGACGCGATGAACTGATCGATCATGATCTGCGCGCCGTTCATGAAATCGCCGAACTGCGCTTCCCAGATCACCAAAGTCTTGGGGTCGGCGAGCGCATAGCCATACTCGAAGCCGAGCACGCCATATTCGGAGAGCGGGCTGTCGAGCACCTCGAAATCGCCATGCTCGACGTTCCACAGCGGAACGTATTTGTGCTCGTCATTCTGGTCGACCCAGACGGCGTGGCGCTGGCTGAACGTGCCGCGGCCCGAATCCTGCCCCGACAGGCGGACGCCATAGCCTTCGGACAGCAGCGACCCGAACGCGAGCGCTTCGCCCGTCGCCCAGTCGAAATTCTCGCCGCTCGAAAACATCGCCCGCTTGGCGTCGAGCACGCGCGCGAGCGCCTTGTGAATCGTCAGATCGTCGGGGACATTGGTGAGCGTCCGGCCGAGGCTGTCGAACAGCTTCTTCTCGATTCCCGTCTCGACGTTGCGCCGCGATGTTTCGGCATCCGCGGGCGCGTGCAAGCCCGACCAGCGCCCCGAAAACCAGTCGGCCTTGTTCGGCTTATACGCCGCGCCGGCCTCGAACTCGCCTTCGAGCAAGGTGTCGAACTGGTGCGTGACGGTGTCGACCCAAGCCTGGTCGACCACCCCCTCGGCGATCAGGCGCTGGGCATAGACCTGGCTGACCGGCGGGTGGCCCTTGATCGCCTTGTACATCAGCGGCTGCGTGAAGCTCGGCTCGTCGCCTTCGTTGTGGCCGAAGCGGCGATAGCACCACATGTCGATGACGATGTCGCGGTGGAATTTCTGGCGGAACTCGATCGCCATCTTGCACGCGAAGGTCACCGCTTCGGGATCGTCGCCGTTGACGTGGAAGATCGGCGCCTGGACGCCCTTGGCGACGTCCGACGGGTAAGGCGACGAGCGCGCGAATTGCGGGCTCGTCGTGAACCCGATCTGGTTGTTGATGACGAAGTGGATGCAGCCGCCGGTATTGTAGCCGCGGATGCCCGAGAAGCCGAGGCACTCCCACACGATCCCTTGGCCCGCGAACGCCGCGTCGCCGTGGATCAGGACGGGGAGCGAGGCGGTGTGATCCTCTAGGTCGCCCGCGAGCGTCTGGATCGCGCGAGTCTTGCCGAGCACGACCGGGTCGGCGGCTTCGAGGTGGCTGGGGTTGGCGACCAGCGACATGTGGACCTTGCGCCCGTCGAACTCGCGGTCGGTCGAGGTGCCGAGGTGGTATTTGACGTCGCCTGATCCGCCGACATCCTCCGGGTTCGCGCTGCCGCCGCCGAATTCGTGGAAGATCACGCGCAGCGGCTTGGCCATGACGTTGGCGAGCACGTTGAGCCGCCCGCGATGCGCCATCCCGAACACGATCTCGTTGACGCCCAACTGGCCGCCATATTTGATCACGCTTTCGAGCGCGGGGATCATCGCCTCGCCACCGTCGAGGCCAAACCTTTTCGTCCCGACATATTTCTTGCCGAGGAAGCGCTCCCACTGCTCGCCCTCGATGACCTTGGTCAGGATCGCCTTCTTGCCGTCGGGGGTGAAGGCGATCGCCTTGTCCTTGCCCTCCATCCGCTCCTGCAAGAAACGGCGCTCCTCGACATCGGCGATGTGCATGTATTCGAGCCCGACATTGCCGCAATAATTGGCGCGCAGCGTGTCGACGAGCTCGCGGATCGTCGCCCATTGCATACCGAGCTGGCCGCCGAGATAGACCGGGCGATCGATGTCGGCGTCGGAAAAGCCGTGATATTCGGTCTTGAGATCCTCGGGCAGATCGTGCCGCGACAGGCCGAGCGGATCGAGGCTGGCGGCGAGATGGCCCCTGACGCGATACGTGCGGATCAGCATCATCGCGCGGATCGAATCGGCGGCCGCGGCGACGATCGCGTCCTGCGAGGGGGCCGCGGCGGGCTTCGTGGCGGAGGGCGCGCCTCTGGCAGGTTTCGGCGCCGGTTCCATTTGCGTCGGATCGAGCGCCATCGTCAGGTCGTCGGTTGTGGCGGGCGGCCAGGCCGGGTTCGCCCAGCTCGCGGTCGACGGTCCGCTCTCCAACCCCTCGAACCAGCCGCGCCACGACGGCTCGACCGAATCGGGGGACTCGCGGAAGCGCTTGTACAATGCCTCGACGAACGCCGGGCTGACGCCCGCGGCGATCTCGCTGAAATCCAGACCCTCGTAGCCCATTCTCAACTCCGTCTCCCCGGCGAACGCCGGGGCCGCTGCGAAGAGCCGCCAACGGCCCCGGCGTTCGCCGGGGCGACGGCTTCGATTACCCCTTCAACACCTCAAGCAACGTCTCACCCAGCAAGCTCGGGCTCGCCGACACCTTGATCCCGGCGCTTTCCATCGCCGCGATCTTGTCCTCGGCGCCCCCCTGTCCGCCCGAGACGATCGCGCCGGCATGGCCCATCCGACGCCCGGGAGGCGCGGTCCGGCCGGCGATGAACCCCGCCATCGGCTTCTTGCGCCCGCGCTTCGCCTCGTCCTTGAGGAACTGCGCGGCCTCTTCCTCGGCCGATCCGCCGATTTCGCCGATCATGATGATCGACCGGGTCGCGTCGTCGGCGAGGAACAGTTCGAGCACGTCGATGAAGTTGGTGCCGTTAACCGGATCGCCGCCGATTCCGACCGCGGTGGTCTGCCCCAGTCCGGCATTGGTCGTCTGGAACACCGCCTCATAAGTCAGCGTCCCCGAGCGCGAGACAACACCCACCGAACCTTTCTTGAAGATCGATCCCGGCATGATGCCGATCTTGCACTCGTCCGGCGTCAGCACGCCGGGGCAATTCGGCCCGATTAGTCGCGACTTCGAGCCCGACAGCGCGCGCTTGACCTTGACCATATCGAGCACCGGAATGCCTTCGGTAATCGTGACGATCAGCGGCACTTCGGCGTCGATCGCCTCGAGGATCGAATCCGCGGCGAAGGGCGGCGGGACGTAGATGACGCTCGCGGTCGCGCCGGTCTTGCTCACGGCTTCGGCGACGGTGTCGTAGACCGGCAGCCCGAGATGCTCGCTCCCGCCTTTGCCCGGCGTCACCCCCGCGACCATCCGCGTCCCGTAATCGATCGCCGCTTGGGTGTGGAAACTGCCGGTTTCGCCGGTCATTCCTTGGGTGATGACCCTGGTGTTCTTGTCGACGAGGATGCTCATTCGGTCTTTATCCTAACCGCCCCGGCGAACGCCGGGGTCCAGTTGGGAAGGCGGTCATGGCAGCGCGATGCGATCGTACAGGTCTTCCCAATCCGGGTTGAGCCCTTCGATCTCCTGCACCTTCCAGTTCCGCCTCCACTCTTTCATTTGCAGCTCGCGCTGCCGTGCGCCTTCCCAGCTTTCATGCGCTTCGTACCAGACGAGCAAATGACAGCCGTATCGTTTGGTGAACCCTTCGACGACACCGTTGCGATGTTCCCATGCGCGCTTCGGCAGATCGACCGTCGAACCCAGATAGATCGTCCCGTTGCGACGATTGGCCATGATATAGATATAGGCCGTTCCGATCATCGCTGGGCATTCCCAACTGGACCCCGGCGTTCGCCGGGGTGGTAAAAGTCCTTACTTCAAACTCTCGTCGATGCCCTTGCACGCCACCAGCAGTTCCTTGACCGCGTCGACTGACACGCGAAGGTTCGCCTTCGCCTCCTCATCCAACGCAATCTCGACGATCTGCTCGACCCCGCCAGCCCCGATCACGCACGGTACGCCGACATACAGCCCGTCGAGGCCGTACTGTCCCTCGACATACGCCGCGCAGGGCAGCAACCGCTTCTGGTCGTAGAGATACGCCTCCGCCATCGCGATGCCGCTGGTTGCCGGGGCGTAATAGGCCGAGCCGGTGCCGAGCAACGCGACGATCTCCCCGCCGCCGCCGCGGGTGCGCTTGACGATCGCGTCGATCCGCGCTTCCGTCGACTTGCCCATCTTGATCAGATCGGGAACGGGGATGCCCGCGACGGTCGAATATTGCACGACCGGGACCATCGTGTCGCCATGGCCGCCCAAAACGAACGTCGTGACGTCGCGCGCGGAGACGCCGAATTCGTCGGCAATGAAGTGGCTGAACCGCGCCGAGTCGAGCACGCCGGCCATGCCGACGACCATGTTGTGCGGGAGCCCCGAGAATTCGCGCAGCGCCCACACCATCGCGTCGAGCGGGTTGGTGATGCAGATCACGAACGCGTCGGGGGCGTTGGCCTTGATGCCCTCCCCGACCGCCTTCATCACCTTCAGATTGATGCCGAGCAAATCGTCGCGGCTCATGCCCGGCTTGCGCGCGACGCCGGCGGTGACGATGATCACGTCGGCCGCGGCGATGTCGGCATAATCGTTCGAGCCGGTGATCTTCGCGTCGAAGCCTTCGATCGGGCCACACTGCGACAGATCGAGCGCCTTGCCTTGCGGCACGCCCTCGACGACGTCGAACAGGACGATGTCGCCCAATTCCTTTTGCGCGGCGAGATGGGCGAGCGTGCCGCCGATGTTGCCGGCGCCGATCAGCGCGATTTTCTTGCGGGCCATGAGCACTCCTAAGCGCTTGTAGGCGCGCTCGGCGGCGCGCGGGACGCGACGCGCTTAGGCGCTTGGGCGGTGAGAGGCAACCGCTAATGGGCGATCGTTAACTAAACGTAATGCAAGTTATTCGCAAGTGCAATAATCCTTATTCGTCGACGTAGCGGCGCTCGCCAGTGGTCGAGTTGAACCACACCGTGACTGGCCGGCCGGTCGCTTCGTCGAGGAACCGCTCGTTGGTCGCGCGCCAGTCCTTGTCGGGCGAGGCGACGCTGGCGCTGCCGTTGTAATGGACTCGCTCGAACGCCACGCCAACAAACAGCAGGCCAGCGAACAGCATTGTCGGCCACGCGGCCCACCCTACGGCAGTGGCGGCGATCGCCAGCGCGAGCAACACGACGCTGGTGCCGAGCAGGAGGCTGCGCAGCATCATGCCGGCGGATCGAGTACGACCGCGGTGCCGTACGCGACGACCTCGTTCATCGCCTGCGCGATCTCGCCCGAATCGAACCGCATCATCACGACCGCGTTGGCGCCCATCACCGTCGCGTTCTGGATCATGCGGTCGATCGCGTGGCGCCGCGCGTCCTCGACCAGCTTGGTATATTCGGGGATCTCGCCGCCGACGATCGATCGCAGCGACGCGGTGATGTTGCCGCCGAGCCCGCGGCTGCGCACGACGACGCCGAACACCTGGCCGATCACGGCGGTGACGTTGTGGCCGGGGACGTTCTCGGTAGTGGTGACGATCATGTAGCGTCTCCTGCTGGTTCGGCGCCCGGATGCCCGCCGGCGCGCTGGGGAAGAACGAGGATCAGAATAACGATTGCCGCGACAAGCGCCAGCGACGCGATCGGGCGGCTGAGGTCGAGGCCACCCTTGCCAAGCGGCTTGTCGAGAAAATCGCCGACGGTGGCGCCGAGCGGCCGGGTCAGGATGAAGGCCATCCAGAACAAGGCGACGCGGCTGATCCGCGTGGTGTAGTAAAGCAGCGCGAGCAATGCGAGCGCGCCGCCGAACACCGCAGCGCCGCCGAGATAGCCCAAGCCTCCGTCGTCCGCCGCCCAGTCGCCGAGCGCAGTGCCGAGCGTCTGCGAGAAGGTGATCGTCAGCCAATAGAAGCTTTCCGCGCGCGGCGTGTTGATGCGGTTGACGTCGACGCTGCCGAGCGTCGCCTTCCACGCGCCGAGCGACGCCAGCACGCAGACCAGCAGCAGCGCGGTGCCCCCGGTATAGCCGATCCCGAGCGAGCGGTCGGCGAAGTCCGCCATCGTCGTGCCCGCGGTGGTCGAGGCGATGATCGTCGCCCAATAGAGGAACGGGTGGAATCTTTTGGCCATGACTTGCGCGACCACCAGCACGATCAGCGGCACGAGGAAAATCGCGGTACCGATTAGGTAGCCGCTGACGCCGCTCGCACCCGCTTGGGGGGTGGTCTCGCCGAGCCACGTCATCGTCACCGCGTCGCCGCCGGTCTCACCGAGCGTGGTCGCCAGGATCTTGATGATCCAGAAGCCGAGCGTGACCGCGGGCACTTTGCTCAACACGGCGCGCATGTCGTCGGTCATTCGATGCTCCTTCCTAGAAGTTCAGCCCGAGCGCGACATAGGCATGATATTTGTCGCCGCCGCGCCCGGCAAAGCTTGGCCCCGCCGAGGCGAGCAGCGCGAGCGGCCCCTTCAGCCGCCACACGCCGCCGACGCCCAGCGTCGTAGTCGGCCGTCCGCCGAACGCATCGGGCCCGCGATGCGTTGCCTCGACGCCGAGGCTCAGCCGCGACGAAACCTCACGAGTCACCGCGCCCGCAACTTGCCAATAATCGCGGTTCCCTGCCCCCGGGTTGATCGCATAGCCACCACCCCCAAAAAGCGACCATTTGCCCACATCCTTCTGCACCCAGACCGGGAGCAGCATTCCGGTCTTCCCCGATCCGAAGCGCTTGCCCGAACTCGGCAGGATGAGGCGCGGGAACGCGGCGATTGAGAAACCGGCGGCTTCATCGTGATAGAATCGGTATTTGATCCCGAGCTCGACGTCGCCGATTCCGCTCCGCGCGCCGGACCCGCGAGTGAAGTCGACCGGCAGCGTCGCAGTGAGCTGGAGGTTCTTCGCCGCGCCGTAATTGAGGTCGAGCCCGGCCGACCCGTCGAACGCGCCGAGGCTGCGCGCGCCGGCGCCGAACAGGTAGATTTCCCAATGGCGATAGTCGGTCGGCTCGGGATCGTCGGTATCGTAGGGCGGGCCGGCGAACGCTGGCGTCGGGAGCAACGTCAGCGCCGTTGCGGCGAGGTAAAGTCGCGATCGCTTCATCGCGGCAAGCCTAGTCCGCCCCGTGGCCTTGTGCCAGATAGGCGTCGGAACGCATTTCCTCGAGCCGGCTGACGGTGCGCTCGAACTCGAAGCGGCCATCGCCCTTCGTGTAGAGTTGGCCGGGTTCGGCATCGGCGGCGGCGAGCAACTTGACCTTGTGTTCGTAGAGCGCATCGATCAGCGACACGAACCGCGCCGCTTCATTGCGGTTTTCCGGGCCGAGCCTCGGGATGCCGACCAGGATCACGGTGTGATAGCGCCGCGCGATCGCGAGGTAATCGGCGCTCCCGCGCGCTTCGGCGCAGAGCTTCTTGAAGCTGAACACCGCGACGCCTTTCAGCGCTTTGGGCACATGCAGCGTTCGGCCACCCTGCACCGCGATATTCTCGGCGGGGACGTGCTCGGCATCCTCGGGCGGATAGTCGGTCAGGCGAAAGAATGCCGCGGATAGCTGCGCGGTCGCCTCGGCCCCGTTGGGGACCAGCCACGTCTCCTGCACCCCGAGCCGGTCGCGGCGGTAATCGACCGGACCGTTCAAGGGCAGCACGTCGAGGCGTTGCTCGATCAGCTCGATGAACGGCACGAAATGCTCGCGGTTGAGGCCGTTCTTGTAAAGGTCGCGCGGCGGCCGGTTCGAGGTCGTGACGACGGTCACGCCCGCTTCGATCAACGCGGTGAACAGCCGCGACAGGATCATTGCGTCGGGCGAATTGGTCACCATCATCTCGTCAAATGCGAGAAGCCGCGCTTCGTCGGCGAGTGCTTCGGCGACCGGCGCAATCGGATCTCCCGCTTCCTTCTTGCGCTCGTCGGCGATGCGCTGATGCACTTCGAGCATGAACTCGCCGAAATGGACTCGGCGCTTGCGGCGGATGGCGAGGCACCCGAAGAACAGGTCCATCAGCATCGACTTGCCGCGCCCGACATCGCCCCACAGGTACAGCCCGCGCGGGGAATCGGGCTGCCTGCCCAGCGCGCGCCACAGCAGCGAGCCGCGCTTGGGGACGGCTTCGAGTTCGTGCTGCAACCGGTCGAGCCACGCGGCGGCGGCGGCTTGGTCGGGATCGGCGCGCAACTCGCCCGCCGCAACCAACGCGTTGTATCGCTCGATTACCCGCATCACGCCGGGGAAGCGTATTTCATTGGTTGCTCACAAAAGCGGGCGGGGACGACTTGCGTAGCGTGCCGGTGAAACTCGCGATCGTCGGGCGACCCTCCTGGACGATCAGCCCGCGCAGGAACAGCATCCGGCTGGTCTCGCGCAACAGCTCGATATGCGCCTCGATCGCTTCGCCGATCACCCCGCCGCCGATGAATTGCGCCGACAGGTCGAGCGTCACCGCGCCGCCAGCGCTCAAGCAGCCGAACGCGCGCGACGCTGCGAACAGCGACACGTCCATGAAGCCGAGCAGCGCTCCGCCATGGACGTTATCGCGCATGTTCGAATGGTCGTGCCGCGGCATCATCCGCACGCGCGCCTTGCCGTCTTCGAGCTTGACCTGGAGCGGTTCGAGAAACGAATTGAACCGCGTGCGGTCGCGGAACGCCCAGGTCTTCCATCCCGGCAGGTCAGGGTCGTCCTCGTAGGCAAAGAGGGGGGAAGGTTCTTCCACTTTTACGCCTCCCCGGCGAAGGCCGGGGTCCAGCATCGGACCGCTCGTAACTGTACCCCGGCCTTCGCCGGGGAAGCGTTTGACTTAGACAACCCGCTCGGCTTCCATCTTCTTGATCTCGGCGATCGCCTTGGCCGGATTGAGGCCCTTGGGGCAGGCGTTGGCGCAGTTCATGATCGTGTGGCAACGATAGAGGCGGAACGGGTCCTCGAGCTGGTCGAGCCGTTCGCCGGTCATCTCGTCGCGGCTGTCGGCGAGCCAGCGATACGCCTGGAGCAGGATCGCGGGCCCCAGGAACTTGTCCGAATTCCACCAATAGCTCGGGCAAGAGGTCGAGCAGCATGCGCACAGAATGCACTCGTACAGCCCGTCGAGCTTCTCGCGTTCGGCCGGCGATTGCAGCCGCTCCTTGCCCGCGGGCGCCGGCGTCACCGTCTGCAGCCAGGGCTTGATCGAGGCATATTGCGCGTAGAAGTGCGTGAAATCGGGGACGAGGTCCTTGATTACTTCCATGTGCGGCAACGGGGTGATGGTGACGTCGCCCTTGATATCCTCGATCGCGGTCGTGCATGCGAGGCCGTTCTTGCCCTGCATGTTCATCGAGCATGACCCGCAAATCCCCTCGCGGCACGAGCGGCGGAAGGTGAGCGACGAATCCTGCTCGGACTTCATCTTGATCAGCGCGTCGAGCACCATCGGGCCGCAGCTGTCGAGGTCGATCTCGAACGTGTCGTAACGCGGATTGTCGCCGGTATCGGGGTCGTAGCGATAGATTTTGAAGGTCTTCACCCGCTTCGCGCCGGCCGCCTTGTGGACCTTGCCCTGCTTGGTGATGCGACTGTTCTTGGGCAGGCGGAACTCGGCCATTCTTAACCTCTTGGTGCTCGCGCGGTTTGGGCGTCCGGCTATGCCTTTCGCCGTGCCAGTGCAACCCCGCGCGCTAGATCACGTCGAGCACCAGGCCGAGGTCGCGGGCTTCGTCGGCGTCGATGTACCAATTGTTCGGCGCGCGCTTGCGGACCTCTTCGAAGCTCACATTCGACCCGCGCACGAGGTCGCGGAAGCCCTCTTCCTCGATGTTGACCGAATGCTCGATTTCGTTGAGCTTGGCCTTGAGGCTGGCGACCTGCATCTTGAGCGGGCCGGACAGAGTGACGCTCGAATCGATCTGGCGTTCGTGGACCATCAGCCGAGTCCCGCGCGTCAGGAAACGGTGCTCGACCGGGAAGGTGGCCATGAAGGTCGCGCCCGCCGAATAGACCGCGGCCTTGCCCAGGAACAGGATGTCGCGGCGCTGGAACTCGCGGATCAGGCGGACGTCGTCGCCCATCGCCCGCGCCACCTCCGGATCGCCGCCGAGCGTAGTCAGCGAGACGACCAGCATGCCGTCGCCGGGCGCGGCGGCGAGCTGGTCGCAGAACGTCTGGTACATGGCATAGTCGACCGTGCCGCGCAGCCGGATGTGCGGGGTGGCGAGGAGGGGGTATTTCTGGAGGGTGCTGTCGGTCATGGCGCGGCAAACCGGTTGCGTGCCGTTAGGTTCCCCACTCAACGGCACATCGCCTCCCCGGCGGACGCCGGGGTCCAGCATCGGGCCGCTCATAACTGGATCCCGGCCTTCGCTGGGGAGCGTAGTGGGTGAAGGTGCGTTACCCGATCACCGCCTTCAGGTTCATGAATTCGTGCAGCCCCCACGGCCCCAGCTCGCGGCCATGGCCGGATCTTTTGACCCCGCCGAACGGCGCTTCGGGGGTCGAGGCGAGCATTCGGTTGATCGCGGTCATCCCCGCGGCGATGTCGCGGGCGAAGCGCTCCTGCTCGGTCTTGTCGGTGGTCCACACGCTCGACCCGAGCCCAAACGGCACGTCGTTGGCGAGCGCGATCGCCTCGTCGATGTCGGCGACCTTGAACACCATTGCGACCGGGCCGAATATCTCCTCCTGCGCGACGTCGGCGTCGGGATCGACATCGACCAGGACGCCGGGTGTGAGATAGGCGCCGGGCAGATCGGGCTTCTCCGCGCCGAACAGCAGGGTCGCGCCGGCCTCGCGGAAGCGCGCGACCTGATCGACCACGGTATCGCGCTGCTCCTCCGACGATAGCGGCCCCATGTCGCTGTCGGGCTCCATCGGGTCGCCGGTCTTGACCGCTTTCATCCCGGCGGAGAACTTGTCGAGGAACGCGTCGTAAACGTCGGCATGGACGATCATCCGCTTGGCGCAGATGCACGACTGGCCCGTGTTCTGCGTGCGCGCGGTGACCGCGGTCTTGGCGGCGAGATCCACATCGGCGGAAGGCATGACGACGAACGGGTCCGACCCGCCGAGCTCGAGCACGACTTTCTTCAACGCCTTGCCCGCGGCTTCCGCTACCTTGACGCCCGCGCCCTCGCTGCCGGTTAGCGTCACCGCGGCGATGCGGTCGTCGGCAATCAAATCGGCGATCTTGTCCGACTTGATCGCGAGGTTCTGGAACAGGCCTTCGGGCGCGCCTGCCTTGAGGATCGCAGCCTCGATCGCCGCCGCGCAGCCCTGCACCGACGAGGCATGCTTCAACAGCCCGACATTGCCCGCCATGATCGTCGGCGCGGCGAAGCGGATCACTTGCCAATAGGGAAAGTTCCACGGCATCACCGCGAGCACCGGACCCATCGGCAGCCAGCGCGTGGTGACGTGGCCGGCGGGCGTTTCGACCGCCCCGTCCTCGAGCAGCTTGAGCCCGTGCCGCGAATAATAGCGAAACCCGGCGGCGCATTTCTCGACCTCGGCGATCGCCGATTTGAGCGTCTTGCCCATTTCCTCGGTCGCGATCCGCGCCAGCGCCTCGCGATCGTCCTCGAACACTTCGGCGATGCGGCGGAGCAGCGCCATGCGGTCGTGCGGGTCGCTGGTCCGCCACATGCCGAACGTGTCGTGCGCCTTGGCCAGCTGCACCTCGACTTGCGCGTCGGTCAGCTCGGCATGGCTCTGGCCGGGCTTGCCGGTCGCCGGGTTGATGCTGGTGAACATGGGCCGCTCAACGCCTCGCTCGCTGCGAATATCCCGACAATCATTGTGCAACCGGAACAAGCGTGCAATCCTTTGACGGTTACCAATGTGGGAGAGGGAATAATGGGTATCATCCGCATGATCGTCGTGGGATTCGTAGTCGGCGGCTTAGCTCGATGGTTCTTTCCGGGCCCGGTGCCGATGCACTGGTACTGGAGCATCTTGCTTGGCATCGCCGGGTCGTTCCTGGCCGGCTTCGTCATTCAAATGCTCAGCCCCGCGCAGCGTCAGAAGCCTTTTCATCCGGCGGGGTGGATGGCATCGATCATCGGCGCGATGGTGCTCATTCTGATCAACAATCACTTCCATTTCCTAACGTGAGCGAAGGCAGCGGATCGGCGGTTGCTCCCGCCGGTCCGCTGCCGCATAGGATCGGCGCATGGATACGCCGATCGACCAGCCGATAGAGAATTTGGCGTTCGAGGACGCGCTGAAGCGGCTCGAAGAGATCGTTCGCCAGCTCGAAAGCGGCGAGGCGAAGCTGGGCGACGCCATCACCTTGTACGAAGAAGGCACGCGGCTGCGCCAGCAATGCGCCGCGCGGCTCGACGCGGCGCAAGCGCGGATCGAGGCGATCCGGCTCGATTCGGACGGCCGCCCGGCCGGCGTCGCGCCGTTCGACGCCGCCAGCACTCGAACAGAATGAGCACGCAGCCGGTGGCCGCTTCGCTGACGCTCCAGACCGAGCTGGCCGAGGTCGGCGCGGAGGTCGACCGCCACTTCGATACGTTGCTGACGATCCCCGACGATCCGCGCGCCGACCTGTACCGCGCGATGCGGCATGCCGCGATCGGGGGCGGCAAAAGGCTGCGGCCGTTGCTGGTCTTCGCCTCGGCCAATCTGTTCGGCGTCGATCGCGCGAGCGCGCTGCGCACCGGGACCGCGATCGAGGCGATCCATGTCTATTCGCTGATCCACGACGATCTGCCGTCGATGGACGACGACGATGTCCGGCGCGGCAAGCCCACGGTGCACAAGGCGTTCGACGAAGCGACCGCGGTGCTGGCGGGCGATTGCCTCCACGCGCTGGCGTTCGAATGGTTGGCGGATCCGGCGACGCACCCCGACCCGTTCGTCCGCGCCGAACTGGTCGGCGAAGTCGCGCGCGCATCGGGGCCTGCCGGGATGGCGGGCGGACAGATGATGGATTTGATCGCGGCGACCGCACGCTTCGACCTCGCCACCGTTACGCGGCTCCAGGCGATGAAGACCGGCGCGCTGATCGCATGTTCGGTCGAGGCGGGCGCGATCCTCGGCCGCGTGCCGCCCGACGGCCGCACCGGCTTGCGCGGCTATGCCCGCGACGTCGGTCTCGCGTTCCAGATCGCCGACGACCTGCTCGATGTCGAAGGCGACGAGGCCAAAGCGGGCAAGAAGCTGCGCAAGGATGCGGGGGCGGGCAAGGAGACGTTCGTCTCGCTGCTCGGCGCCGACCGCGCGCGCGAGCAAGCGGCGATGCTGGTCAGCCAGGCGATCGATCATTTGCGCGGCTACGGCGCCGAAGCCGACCTGCTCCGCGCCATTGCCCGCTTCGTGCTCGAGCGCGACCGGTGACGGACGGGGAGAGGGAATCATGACCATTCGCACCGGGGTCTATCCCGGCACCTTCGACCCGGTCACACTGGGGCACGTCGACATCATCCGGCGCGGCGCCAAGCTGGTCGATCGGCTGGTGATCGGCGTCACGACCAATCCATCCAAGTCGCCGATGTTCAGCCTGGAGGAGCGGATGGCGATGGTCCGGCGCGAGGCGGCGGCGGTCGGCGGCGAGATCGAGGTGGTGAGCTTCGATTCGCTGCTGATGGATTTCGCCGAGCGGGAGCGGGCGAGCGTCATCGTTCGGGGCCTGCGCGCCGTCGCCGACTTCGAATACGAATATCAGATGGCGGGGATGAACCAGCAGCTCAACAATCGCATCGAGACGGTGTTCCTGATGGCGGATGTCGCGCTGCAGCCGATCGCCAGCCGACTGGTCAAGGAAATCGCGCTATACGGCGGCGATATCACCAAGTTCGTCCCCCCCAGCGTCCGCGACCAAGTGACCGCGCGCGTCACCGATTTGGGCCGCAAGGGGAACTAACGGGTCGGCGGTTCGGGCTTGGCCGCCGCCGCGCGCGACTCCCGTTCAGCCTGCCGTAATTCGGCCATGCCATCATCGCATTGGCGGGCGCGGCGATTTGCTTTAAGCGCGACGACCAACCCCTTTTCTCTCGGAGTGCCCATGCGTTTGTTTCTCGGCCTGATCGCGACGATCTGTCTTGCGGTCACCGGCGGTCCGGCGATGGCGGCGAAGAAGAAGCCGGTCGTGGTCAATCCGGTCGAACAGCGACTCCCCCCGCCGCCGCTCAGCGACACGCAGAACCTGCTCTATCTCGACCTGTCGACCGGCGGGCGGGTGGTCGTGCGGCTCTATCCTAACGTCGCCCCGAAGATGGTCGAGCGGATCAAGATCCTGACTCGCCAGCGTTTCTACGACGGCCTGACCTTCCACCGCGTGATCGACGGCTTCATGGCGCAAACCGGCGATCCCAAGGGTGACGGCACCGGCGGGTCGAGCCTTCCCGACGTGCCCGCCGAGTTCAACTGGATGCCGCACGTGCGCGGCGCGGTGGCGGCGGCGCGCGAAGGCGCGGCGCCCGATGCGTCGGCCGAGGAGAAGGCCAAGGCCGAGAACAGCGCCAACAGCCAGTTCTTCATCGTCTTCCAGCCCAAGCTGTCGCTCGACAAGAAATATACCGTGTTCGGGCGGGTGATATCCGGGATGGAGTTCGTCGATTCGGTCGAGCGCGGCGAGCCGCCCGCCAACCCGTCGCGGATCCTCCACGCCTACATCGCCGCCGACAACCCGCCGCCTTACACGCCTGCGCCGCCGCCCCCGCCGGTGACGCTCGCTCCCGCGCCGTCGCTTGCGCCTGCCGTGACTCCCAAGCCTGCGGTGACGAAGCCCGCAGCGCCTAAGCCGGCGGCGAGGAAGTGACGTCGCCCCGGCGGAGGCCGGGGCCGCCCACCGCTCACGGCCCCGGCCTTCGCCGGGGCGACGGAACCGGACGATGAACGTCGACCTGTTCGACTTCGACCTGCCGCAGAGCCGTATCGCGCTGCGCCCCGCAACCCCGCGCGATGCCGCGCGGATGCTGGTGGTCGAGGGCGCCGCGATGCACGACCGCGTGGTGAGCGACCTTCCCACCGCGCTTCGCCGTGGCGACTTGCTGGTGTTCAACGACACGCGCGTGATTCCCGCGCAACTCGAGGGCACGCGCGGTGGTGCGAAGATCGGCGCGACGCTCCACAAGCGCGAGGGGCCGCGCCGCTGGCGTGCGTTCGTGCGCAATGCGCGGCGGCTGCGCGACGGCGATGCGATCGACTTCGGCGCCGGGACAACTGCGACCGCGTCGGACCGTGCCGAGGACGGCAGTTTCGCGCTCGATTTCGCCGGCGACGAGCCCGTCGAGCTGCTGCTAGAACGCTGCGGGCGGATGCCGCTTCCACCTTACATCGCGTCGAAACGCCCCACCGACGCGCGCGACGTTGACGATTACCAGACGATGTTCGCCGACGAGCCCGGCGCCGTCGCCGCGCCGACAGCGGCGCTGCACTTCACGCCCGGCCTGATCGCTGCGCTCGATGCCGCGGGGATCGGCCACACCACGCTGACGCTGCACGTCGGCGCGGGAACCTTCCTGCCGGTGAAGGCCGAGGATACCGACGACCACCGCATGCACGCCGAATGGGGCCGGATCGACGCCGTCACCGCCGACCGCATCAACGCCACGCGCGCTGCCGGCGGCCGTGTCATCGCGGTCGGCACCACTAGTCTCCGCCTGATCGAAAGCGCCGTCGGCCAAGCCGGCGTGGTTCACCCGTTCGAGGGCGACACCGCGATCTTCATCACACCGGGGACGCGCATCCGCGGGATCGACGGGCTGATGACCAACTTCCACCTGCCGCGCTCGACGCTGTTCATGCTCGTCTCGGCGCTGATGGGGCTGGACGTCATGCAAAAAGCCTACGCGCATGCGATCGAAACCGGCTATCGCTTCTACAGCTATGGTGACGCGTCGCTGTTGCTGCCCGCGAAAGGATGATCATGCGCGTTGCCATCGGCCTATTTGCCCTCGCGATGGCGGCGCCCGCGCTCGCGCAAGACCGCGTGCCGATCCCGCTCGGCAGCAAAGGACCGCCACCGGTCGGCCCGACCCCGCCGAGCCTGGTGGTCGAGCCCGCCGCGATGATGATCGCGGCGTGCGATTCGAACGGAGACGCGCGAGTCACGCGCGATGAGATGCACCGCTGCCTTGCGCACAGCTTTGCCGCGATCGACACCGGCAATAGCGGCAAGCTGGGCTATATCGCCTTTGCCGACTGGGCGCAGATGTGGCTCGGCGACCGCACCGCCTTGCCCAGTCCGTTCGACACCGATGCCGATGGCGACAATCGCATCACGCTCGCGGAGCTGACCGCCAAGTTCGACGACATGTTCGCGCGGCTCGACAAGGACAAGGACGGCGTCCTGACTCGCGCCGAATTGCTCACGATCCGCGCCAACATCGCACCCGATTTCGAGCGGCGGCACCGGGGCAAGCCGTGACCGCGCGCTACAAGCTGGTGATCTTCGATTTCGACGGCACATTGAGCGACAGCGGCGAGTGGTTCCTGTCGATCATCGACGATTTGTCCGACCGCTTCCGATTCCGCCGCGTCGACCGTGCCGAGGTCGAAGTGCTGCGCCGCCGCCCGACGCGCGAGGTAATCGCGCATCTTCGCATCGCCGGATGGAAGCTGCCGCTGATTGCCCGCTACGTCCGCGCGCGATTTCGCGACAATGCGAGCGACATCCGGACCTTCGATGGGGTGCGCGCTATGCTCGCGACGTTGTCCGACGCGGGCGTGCGAATGATGCTGTGCTCGTCGAACGGCGAGGACAATGTCCGCGCGGTACTCGGCGCCGATGCGGCGCGGTTCGAGGCGTTTTTCTGCGGCTCGGGCCTGTTCGGCAAGGTCGCCAAGTTACGCCGCGCGGTGAAGGCGAGCGGTCTCGCCCCCGCCGACATCCTCGCGATCGGCGACGAGACTCGCGACATCGACGCGGCGCGCGCGGTCGGGCTCGGGTGCGGCGCCGTGCTGTGGGGCTATGCCAACCCCGACATCCTGACCGCGATGAAGCCCGACGTGACCTTCGCGGCGCCGGCAGAGATCGTCGCGTACCTGACCTGAGGTCGACAAGAGATCGGCGCGCCCGCTACACGCCGCGCGATGAACCCGCGTTTCGAATTCACCATCCACGCCACCGACGGCAAAGCACGCGCAGGCGAGATTGCGATGCGGCGGGGGACGATCCGTACGCCGGCGTTCATGCCGGTCGGGACTGCCGCCACGGTCAAGGCGATGAAGCCGGCGGACGTGCGCGCGTCGGGCGCGGACATCATCCTCGGCAATACCTATCACTTGATGCTCCGACCGACCGCCGAGCGAGTCGCCCGGTTAGGGGGGGTGCACGCTTTCATGGGGTGGGATCGGCCGATCCTGACCGACAGCGGCGGGTATCAGGTGATGAGCCTGAGCGAGCTGACCAAGCGCGACGAGCAGGGAGTCGAGTTCAAGAGCCATCTCGACGGCACGCGGCATTTGATGAGTCCCGAACGCTCGATGGAGATTCAGCGGCTGCTCGGTTCGGACATCGTCATGGCGTTCGACGAACTGGTTCCGACGACTTCGACCAGGGAGGTCCAGGCGTCGGCGATGGCGCGGTCGATGCGCTGGGCGAAGCGCTCGCGCGATGGGTTCCTCGGCGGCGGGCAGCATGCCGAAACCGCCGCGCAGTTCGGCATCCAGCAGGGCGCGCTCGACGAAGCTTTGCGCGGCGAAAGCGCGGCGGCGCTCACCGGGATCGGCTTTGACGGCTACGCGATCGGCGGGCTCGCCGTGGGCGAGGGGCAAGCGGCGATGTTCGGCTGCCTCGACTTCGCGCCAGCCCAATTACCAGCGGATAAGCCTCGCTATTTGATGGGAGTCGGCAAGCCCGACGACATCGTCGGCGCGGTCGAGCGCGGCGTCGACATGTTCGACTGCGTGCTGCCGACACGCTCCGGCCGGACGGGCCAGGCGTTCACGCGGACCGGGCCGATCAACATCCGCAACGCCAGGTTCGCCGAGGACAGCGGCCCGCTCGATCCGGACTGCGGCTGCCCCGTTTGCGCGACATGGGAGCGCGCATACCTCCACCACCTCGTCCGTGCGGGTGAGATTTTGGGCGCGATGTTGATGACCGAGCACAACCTTTATTTCTACCAAGCGTTGATGGCCGACTTGCGCGCCGCGATCGCGGCGGGTGAGCTCAACGCATTTGCGGCGCGATTCCGGTCGCGCTACGTGAGGGTCCAAGGAGAGTGACGCGTGACCGATGAGACAGAGGGCGGCGAGGTCAAGGAATTCGGCCCCGAAGAGAATGAGATCATGGCCGCTGCGCGCGCTGCCAAGGAGCGCAAGGAAGCCGTGGCGAACAAACCCGAGCCCGGCAAGCTGAGCAATTGGGGCATCGCCGTGATCGGCGCGGGGGTCGGCTCGGCCGCAGTGGCGGCGGCGGTGCTGTACGCCAATCGCAACAAGAAGCGTGGGTGAGCAGCGCCTGATAGCGGAGGCCTATCGCTGGCAGCGGCGGCTCGGGCATCGCGTCATTGAAACACCGCATTGCGCGATCGTCGTCGATCCCGCCAAGCCCGATCTGTGGGACGCCAACCACGCGGACGATGTCACGGCGACGACGGATGCCGATATCGACGCGGTGCTGGCGGCGATGGACGAGCACCTCGCGCACAGCGAATGGCGCGTCGTCCATACCGACGCTTTCACGCCGGGTCGCTTCCTCGCGCGGTTGGCCTATCTCGGGTTCGAGGAGCGGGCGGTAGTCGTGCAGATGACGTGCGACCGTCTAAAGCCGAGCGGCGGCGCGCCGGTCGATCTGGTCGAGATAATCGACGACGCCGGATGAGCGGCGCTGACCGGTCTCGTCCGCGCCGATGTCGCGGAGGGCAAGCGCACGGGCAGGCTTGATCTCGACGATGTGTTCGTCGACGACATGGTCGCGAATTATCGCGCTAAGGCACCCGTCTACCGCTTCCACCTCGCGCTGCTTGACGGCGCGGCGGTCGCCTACGGCGCAATGATCGCCGCGCCCAACGGGACGAGGATGATCGA
The DNA here is from genome assembly GCF_036269755.1 of Sphingomonas sp. GTDB lineage: Bacteria > Pseudomonadota > Alphaproteobacteria > Sphingomonadales > Sphingomonadaceae > Sphingomonas. The sequence continues at coordinate 143,377 of NZ_DATBDV010000009.1, forward strand.
GGATCTGTTCACCCCTGCCATCGGCGCGGCGGCGCGGCATCGCCTCGACGATGATTGCGCATTTCGATCGAGAATTGCGCGCGGGCGGCTGCACCGGCATCTTCCTCGGCGCGGTGGCGGCGGAAGAGGCCAAGTCGCTCTATTTTTAACTCGGATTCCGCCCGGCGATGCTGACACGCTGTTGGGTGAAGCAGGTCGGCTGAGTGGGCGTCCGTGATCGGGTCGAAAGCGGACGTTCTCCCGATATGAGCGGCATTGGACGCCTTGTGCCATCTCGATTTGCCCAGCCCCTCACCCAGTGTTATCGACATCACGAACGGGGGAATAGAGCATGGCGACTTTTGTCCTGGTGCACGGCGCCTGGCACGGCAGTTGGTGCTGGGCACGGGTAAGGCGGGCGCTCCTCGACCAAGGACATCAGGTGTTTACACCGACGCTCTCCGGCGTGGGGGAACGAAGCCACGCGCTGTCGCCCGACATCGACCTCCGGCGGCACGTGGACGATGTCGCCAACCTGATCCGTTGGGAGGAGCTAGATTCGGTAATCCTCTGCGGCCATTCCTATGGCGGTTGCGTCATCAGCGGCGTCGCTGACGTGCTGCCCGATCGGATCGCTGCTTTGGTCTATCTGGACGCCTTCCTGCTGGAAGATGGCGAATGTCTCCATGACCTTCTCCCCACCGAGCACCGGGAGCTACAAGTCAGCCTCGCGAAGGAACATGGGGAGGGCTGGCGCGTACCGCCGATTCCGGCCGAGGTCTTCAATGTCAATGCGCTGGATCGCGATTGGGTGGACCGGCAGTGTACCCCCCAGCCGCTGGCCACCTTCCAGCAGCCAGTCCAACTGGATGGCGGGCCTTCCCAAATTTCGCAGAACCATTTCATCTATGCGTCGGATTGGGAGGGCACACCGTTCGCCGCATCGTATGACCGCGCAAAGGCGCGCGGCTGGACGACGAGCGAGATCGGCTGCGGCCACGATGTCATGCTCGACTGCCCCGAAGCCCTCACGGCAGAGTTGATCGGAGTGGCGAGCGCCGCCCGATGATCAGGGCCTGAAACACGTCCCTTGGATCTGACAAACCGCGGATCGGCTGCTTCAAGGAAGTTCGAACCTGTGTCGTACTTCCGCAACCGGGCGCCAAGCTGCCACGGGGCTAACGGCCGCAAACGGGGTCGCCAGCTTACATTGCCGCGTTCCGATTGACTCGCACCGTTTTACCGCGACAGAACACGTCCAACCGCCCTCGCGTCCCCGGAGAATTCCATGCGCCTCACCCGTGCCGCCCTGTTGCTTGGCGTTGCCCTCATTCCCGCGACCGCCGGCGCCGCACCCAAAAAGGCAGCGCCTGATCGAGCCGCGACGGTCAAGCCGCTCGCCTACACCATGCGCACGCTCGCCAACGGCCTGCGCGTCTACGCGATCCGCGACACCAAAACCGCGAATGTGTCGGTGCAGGTCTGGTACAACGTCGGGTCGAAGGACGATCCGAAGGGCAAGTCGGGCTTCGCGCACATGTTCGAGCATTTGATGTTCAAGGCGACGCGCAACCTGAAGTCGGAGAATTTCGACCGCCTGACCGAGGATGTCGGCGGCTACAACAACGCATCGACCAACGACGATTACACCAATTATTACGAAGTGGTCCCGGCCAACCACCTCCAGCGGCTATTGTTCGCAGAGGCCGACCGCATGGCGAGCCTGGTGGTCGAGCCGGTCAGCTATGCGTCGGAACGCGACGTCGTGAAGGAGGAGCTGCGGCTGCGCACGCTGGCGACACCGTACGGCAAACTCTATTCGATCTACTATCCCGAAATCAGCTACCGCGTTCACCCGTACGCTCGGCCCGGCATCGGCAGCCTTGAGAATCTCGAAGCCGCGACGATCGACGATGTCCGCGCGTTCCATGCGACCTATTACCGTCCCGACAATGCCGTGTTGGTGGTGGCAGGCAATTTCGATCCGGCGCAGCTGAACGCGTGGGTCGACCAGTACTTCGCCGGGATCAAGCGCCCAGATCGTCCGATCCCGCGCGTGACGGCGACCGAGCCCGAGCGGACTCACGCGGCAAGCTACACGGTCTACGAACCCAATACGCCGCTGCCCGCCGTGCTGATCAGCTATCCGATCCCGTCCGACAACAACGCGGATATCCCCGCGCTAACCGTGCTCGACGCGATCCTGTCGCGCGGCGACAGCTCGCGTCTCTACCAAGACTTGGTCTATCGCGACCAGCTCGCGCAATCGGCGAACACCTTTGTCGACACCAAGCAGGGCGCGGGCAATTTCGTCGTCGTCGCGACCATGGCGGCGGGCAAACAAGTCGCTGCCGGCGAGGCCGCGCTCCGCGCCGAAGTCGCGCGCGTCCGCGACGGCTTGGTCACGTCCGCCGAACTGGCGCGCGCGCGCAACCAGATCCTGACCGCGACGATCGAAAGCCGCGAGACCGCCGACGGCAAGGCATCGACCATCGCACGGTCGGTGATCATCGACGGCGATCCCGCGGCGGCCGACGAGCAACTCGCGGCGATCGCGCGCGTGACGCCCGCCGACATCCAGCGCGTCGCGCGGCGCTACCTGACCGACAGTCGCTCGGCGGCGATCCGTTACATGCCCGCCGAAATGGCACCCAAGTCGGGGGCGAAGGGCGACAAGATCGCGGTCGCGAGCACCGTCAGCGTCGCCGAGCTCAAGGCTCCCGCCGATGTCGAGGTGATCGCGCCGGCGAGCGACGCCGAGCGCGTGCCGGTGCCCGATCCCGGCAAGCCGGTGGTCGCGGCGCTTCCCACGCCGATCACGATGAAGTTGGCCAACGGCATGACGATCATCGTCGTCGAAAAGCACGATCTGCCGCTGGTCACGGCGTCGATCGTCGCCAATGGCGGCGGCGCGGCGGATCCCAGCGGCCGTGCCGGACTCAACAATCTGACCGCGGACCTGATGACCAAGGGGACGCGCACCCGGTCGGCGACTCAGATCGCGAACGAAGTGGAGCGGCTCGGCGGATCGATTTCGTCCGGCGCGGGCTGGGATTCGGCGGAGGTCGCACTCGAGGTGAAGTCCGACCAGATTGCCCCCGCACTGGCGGTGCTCGCCGATGTCACCCGTAACCCGGTCTTCGCCGCCGACGAATTGGAACGCGACCGCGCGCAGACGATCGACTCGGTGCAAGTCCAGCTCAAGAATCCCGCACGGATTGCCAGCCTCGCCGCTGCGCGCGTGGTGATGGGCGACGGGCCCTACGGCCATGCCCTGGCGGGAACCCCGACCTCGCTCAAGGCGATCACCCGCTCCGACGTCCAGTCCGCCTATGCGGCGACCTGGCGACCCGAAAGCTCGACCTTGATCATGGTCGGCGACATCACGCCGGCCGCCGCCAAGGCGCTGGCCGAGCGGAGCTTCGGCACGTGGCGCGATGCCGGCCCGCTTCCGCTCGTCCCGCCTACGACGCTACCGCCGGCGGCGACTACGCCGCGGATCATCGTCGTTGACATGCCCAATGCGGGGCAAGCGGGCGTAGTGGTCGCGCGGCCCGGCATCGCGCGTAGCGACCCCGATTTCTATGCCGCAAGCGTCGCCAATGCGACGTTGGGCGTCGGCTTCTCGTCCCGGCTCAATCAGGAGATCCGCATCAAGCGCGGGCTCGCTTATGGCGCCGGCAGCGGCATCGCGGCGCGGCGCCAGCCCGGCTACGTCTCGGCCAACACGCAGACCAAGAACCCGTCGGCGCCCGAAGTCGTCGGGCTGATCATCGACACGATGCGCGGGATGGGCGCGGCGCCGGTGCCGGCGGCCGAGCTCGCATCGCGCAAGGCCGTGCTGATTGGCGATTTCGGTCGCGAGACCGAGACGACTGGCGGGATCGCCAGCATGATCGGCGGTTACGTGATCGAGAACGTGCCGCTCAGCGAATTGAAGGCGTTCACGCCCAAGATCGACGGAGTCGACGCCGCGACCGTGCAGCGAGTGGCACAACGGCTGCTCGATCCGACCGGCGCAAGCATCATCGTCGTCGGCGACGCCAAGCTGTTCCTCGACGATCTGCGGAAGAAATATCCGAATTTGGAGGTGATCCCGGCGGCCTCGGTCAATCTCGACAGCCCGACATTGAAATAGCATCTCGTCGCCCCGGCGAAGGCCGGGGCCGCTACGTTACTTGGCAAGTGCTGGATCAAACGCTGCGGCCCTGGCATTCGCCGGCGACGCTATGAGGCTTAGCGTGCTGCCGGCAGCCAGCTCAGGTCTAGCCCCTCATACCGGTCGGCATAGTTCGCGGCGCGCATCAGACCGCCTTCGTCGAGAAACGTTACTCGGCCGTTCTCGCGCGCGATCAGCCCTTCTTCCTCGATCTGGCGCAGCATGCGGTTTACGTGGACCGCGGTCAGCCCGGTGGCGTCGCCGATCTCTTCCTGCGTCAGCCCGAGCATGAAGCTGTTGCCGATATGCTTGTCGAGCATCCTCAAACGGTTGCGCATGTCGATCAGGATCGCGGCGACTCGCGCCTTGGCCGACGTGCGCCCGATCGCCGCGAGCCGGTCGGTCAGCGCGGCGCGTTCGATCTGGCCATAGACCATCATCAATGCAGCGAGCCGCGGATGCGCGGAGAGGATCTCGCTCAGCGCCGATCGCTCGAACGGGCAAACGACGCTGTCGCTGAGCGCGGTGATCGTCTCGGGCGCCTCACGATAGACCAGGCTGGTCAGCCCCATCATGTCGCCGGGAAACTGGAAACGCAGGATCTGCCGGCTGCCGTCGTCGAGCAGCACCGACGACATCATCGTCCCCTTGCGCAGGATAAACAGTTCGCCGACGCGGTCGTTCGCGCGCTGCAGCGTGGCGCCGCGGCGCACCTTGCGCTCGCGCTCCTCCAGCCGCGCGAGTGCGGTATGTTCTGCCGGGGTGATCGTGACGAGATCACCCAAACGTTCGGCAAAGCAACTCCCTGACACCCGACGCAAACTCCCCCGGCCCTAACTGTCACAAAGCAGTGCGTGCGGGCCCGTGCATTAAAGTCGATCAAGGGCCGTTGCGAGCATTTTGCAAATACCGCTGCTTGCGCGGTGCCGCTGGGGCGATAGAAGCTCGCGCATGGACCGCATCCTCATTCGCGGCGGCAACCGGCTGGCCGGCAAGCTTCCGATTTCCGGCGCCAAGAATTCCGCGCTGACATTGATGCCGTGCGCGCTGCTGACCGAAGAGCCGGTGACGCTTCGCAACCTGCCGCGGCTCGCCGATGTCGACAGCTTCGGGCATCTGCTCAACCAGCTCGGCGCATCGACTCAGATCGAGGGGTCGCGGCCCGAGGATTTCGGGCGCGTGATGACGATGCGCGCGGGGCGACTGACCTCGACCGAGGCGCCGTACGACATCGTCCGCAAGATGCGAGCGTCGATCCTGGTGCTCGGGCCGCTGGTTGCGCGCGCCGGCGAAGCGACGGTGTCGCTGCCCGGCGGCTGCTCGATCGGCAACCGGCCGATCGATCTGCACCTGAAGGCGCTCGAGGCGATGGGCGCGCAGATCGAGGTCGCGGCGGGGTACGTAAAGGCGACCGCGCCGGGCGGGCGGCTGCCGGGCGGCCGCGTCGCCTTCCCGATCGTGTCGGTCGGCGCGACCGAGAATGCGGTGATGGCGGCGGTGTTGGCCAGTGGCGGGACGGTGATCGAGAATGCCGCGCGCGAGCCCGAGATCGTCGACCTTTGCAACCTGCTGATCGCGATGGACGCATCGATTTCGGGGGTCGGCACCGAGACCTTGGAGATCGAAGGGCGCGATCGCCTCCACGGCGCGACCTATCGCGTGATGCCGGACCGGATCGAGGCGGGGAGTTATGCCTGCGCGGTGGGCATCGCCGGAGGCAAGGTCGAGCTGGCGGGGATCAAGGCCGAGGACATGCGCGCGACCGTCGCTGCCTTGGTCGATGCCGGCGTAAGCGTCGAGGAAAAGGGCCAGTCGCTCCATGTCTCGTCGGACGGCAAGCTCAAGCCGCTGACGCTATCGACCGCGCCGTTCCCGGGCTTCGCTACCGACATGCAGGCGCAGTTCATGGCGATGCTGTGCAAGGCGGGAGGCGCGAGCGTCTTGACCGAAACGATCTTCGAAAACCGCTACATGCACGTGCCCGAGCTCGCGCGGATGGGCGCCGACATCCAGGTGCGCGGACGGACTGCCGTGGTGCGCGGGGTCGATCACATGGTCGGCGCGCCGGTGATGGCGACCGACCTGCGCGCGTCGATGAGCCTGGTCATCGCCGGGCTGGTCGCCGAGGGTGAGACTCAGGTCAGCCGAGTCTATCACCTCGACCGTGGCTACGAGCGGCTCGAGGAAAAGCTACAGGCGGTCGGCGCCGATATCGAGCGCGTCGGCGACGGCTGACCGCCGGGCGCGCTACGAACTCCTCACCAGAACGCTGCGGGATTGGGCGAGGGCGCGTTGCATGCGCGACGATGGCCGCGGCGGCAGGCCGCGACCTGCGCGCGCCACGCCTCCATCGCCATGGCATAGGCGCGGCGCTGATGATTGTAGTGCATCCGGTCCCGCATTGTCGCCGCGTGCCGCGCGCGGACCGCCGAATCATAAGCGGCGAGATCGCGCGAATATTGGCTCTGCGCGTCGGCGGCGACCGCCGCATTGGCGTCTGCGCGCGCCGAGTCGCGCGCGTCGATCGCGTCGGCCGCCCGGCGATTGGCCGCGGCGGTGCTCGGCGCGGTGCCGGGGCCGGTGGTTTGGGCGACGGCGGGCGCGGCGGCGATCAGACCGAGGGCGGCGAACACGAGATACTGGCGCATGGCGGTGGGTCCTGACTGTTTAGACCCGCGGGGAACGCACAACATACCGCCTCCGTTCCGATTTCGGGGCGAGAGCGACGACCCCCCATCAACCGTCAGCGCCACCAGTCGCGATCGCGCGGTGCCCAGCATCGCGCGGCGGCGACGATTTTGTCGGGGAAATCGGCATCGTCGGGCACGACCAGCGGCAACCCCGTGGACGCGACGATGCGGTCGAGCGTGGCGCGGTCGAGCCGCTCGGGGTCGTGCCCGGCTTCGCGGCAGACCAGCCGCCACAGTTCGAGTTCCTGCCCCCAGAAATAGAGCGATTCGGCACCGATATTGCCCTGGATGCTGTGGACGTCGTCCCATTTCTGCGGCTCGACCAGCTTCGCCCAGATGTCGGCCTGGACGCTGTCGACCCGGGAGTCGGGCCGCCACGTTAGCGCGTCGTCCTCGACCAAAGTGATCTTTGCCCGGGCTTGCTCGGGTAGCTGCTCGAAAATGCCGAGCCCGCCGATCAGCGCGATCACCGCCGGATCGTGTTCGACCACGGTCACTCGGTCGACTTCGTCGCGCAGCGCGACGTTTCCCACGCACCATCCCATGCCGAGCCCCAGCACGACAGTATGGCCAAAGGCGACCGCGATGCCGATCCGCTGGCTTTCGATTTCCATCGGCACGATCGACATCCACGTCGCCGAGTCGCCGGGCGATCGGCGCGAAAGCAACGCGGTGTCGAACAGCGCGAAGCGGTCGCCCCAATAACCGGGCGCGCTCGCCACCATCGTGGTGGCGATCGTCCACTCGCCGACCGCGCCCGGCCGATAGCTTGGCAGCCACAGCCCGGCCGCGAGGTCATCGAGCGTCGCGGCGGTCAAATCGCGTCGAGCGCCGCCGCGAAATCGGCGATGAGGTCGTCGGCATCCTCGACCCCGATCGAGATCCGCACCAGATTGTCGGTGATGCCAAGCGCTTGCTTGCGCGCGTCGGCGACCGACAGATGGGTCATGCCGGCCGGGTGCGAGGCGAGCGTTTCGGTGCCGCCGAGGCTGACCGCGAGCTTGGCGATCTTGAGCGCGTCGAGGAACGCAAACGCCTCCTTCTCGCCGCCCTTCAAGTAAAGCGAGAAGGTCGATCCGGCGCCGGTGCAATGCCGTTCATAGATGTCCGCCTGGCGCTTGTCCTTGCCGTCCTTGAGGAAGCCGAGATAGCCGACTCGCTCGACCTTCGGGTGGTCGCGCAGGAATTCGCAGACCTTGACCGCATTTTCGCCCGCGCGGCTCATCCGCAGCTCGAGCGTTTCGAGGCTGCGCAGCAGCATCCACGCGGTGTTGGGATCGCAGATCGTGCCGATCGTGTTGCGCATCAGCCGGATCGTGTTGATGTGCTCCTTCGACCCGAGCACGCCCCCGGCGACGAGGTCGCTATGGCCACCGGCATATTTGGTCAGCGAGTAGACGACGATGTCGGCGCCCTGCTTGAGCGGTTGCGCCCACAGCGGCCCGAGAAAAGTGTTGTCGATCGCGATCGGCGGCTTGGCGCCCTTGAAGATCGCGTCGCGGCTCGCGCGCACCGCCTCGACATCGACCAGCGCGTTGGTCGGGTTGGCCGGCGATTCGAGATAGATCAACGCGACGTTGCCGGTTGCGGCCTTCGACATCACCGAGTCGATCTCTTCACGAGTCGCGCCTGCCGGAAAATCGAGCCAATGCACGCCGAAACGGCCCAGGATTCGCGCGATCAGCGTCTCGGTCGCGGCATAAAGCGGACCCGAATGGACGATCGTGTCGCCGGGCTTGACCATCGACAGGAACAAAGTGGCGATCGCCGACATGCCGCTCGAGAAAGCGAGCGCGTCCTCGGCCTCTTCCCAGATGGCGAGGCGATCCTCGAGGATTTCCTGGTTGGGACCGTTGAAGCGCGAATAGACGAGGCCTTCCGCACCGCCCGGGCGCTTGCCCGTCACGCCCTCGAAATGGCGCTTGCCCGCCGCCGCGTTGGGAAAGACGAAGGTCGAGGTCAGGAAGATCGGCGGCTTCAACGATCCTTCGGACAGCATCGGATCGTAGCCGTGCCCCATCATCAGCGTCGAGGGCTTAAGCTGGCGCCCGCCGATCGAGGTCGGCTCGGTTTTCTTGGGCGCAGGCGCCGCGACCGCGGTCAGGTCGGCTTCGGTCTCGTTCTTGTCGGCCATCGGTGATACTCAGCTGGTGCGGGGAAGAGGTTCCCTAACGCCGGTTGGTTCCATTTGATACCATCAAGCGGAAGGAACAAAGCGATGCCGATTGCAGTGGTCTCGGTGCCGGTCAGCGATGTGGATCGTGCAATCCGTTTCTATGTCGATACGTTGGGCTTCACCTTGCTCGAAGACGAGCCGATGGGGCCGACGATGCGCTGGGTTCAGGTCCAGCCCGCTAGCGGTGGCGCGACGATCGCGTTGACGACGTGGTTCGACGCGTTGAGCCCGGGCGGGCAGCAGGGGCTGATGATCCATGTCGATGATGTCGATGCCGAGCATGCGCGTCTGAGCGCGGCGGGCATCGAGCTGTCGGGGCTGGGCGATCAACCGTGGGGTCGCGCCGCCATGCTCAAGGACCCAGATGGTAACGGGCTGGTCCTCGCGACGCTGACCGCCCCCGATCAGATCAGGTCGCGCTGATCCCGATGATGCTGATCTGCCGCCCGTAGTCGGGCTCGCCGCGGTGGGTCGCCCGGCGATAGCTGTAGAAACGATCGTCGAGCGCATAGGTATCGAGCCCCATCGCCTCGACCGTGCGTACCCCCGCGCTCGCCAGCCGGTGCGCGACATAGGCTTCGAGGTCGAACTGCGCGTGGCCGGCGCGGCCGAGCGCGAAGAAGCGCTCGTTGGCGGCGTCGTCGCCGATGAAGCGGCGTTCGAACGCGGCGTCGACCTCGTAGCTGGCGCGCGCGATGCACGGGCCGATCGCGGCGGCGATGCGATCGCGGCGAGCGCCCAAAGTCTCCATCGCGACCAGCGTCGCATCGGTCACGCCGCCGAGCGCCCCCTTCCACCCCGCATGCGCCGCGCCGACCACGCCGGCTTCGCGGTCGGCGAGCAGCACCGGCGCGCAATCGGCGGTGAGGATGCCAAGCGCGAGTCCCGGCTGGTCGGTCACCACCGCGTCGGCATGCGGGCGCAGCGCGTCGGCCCAAGGCTCGGCGACGCTGACGCAATCGGCGGAATGGATTTGATAGAGCGTGACGAGCGTCGCGCCGGGCAGCACGGCTTCGATCGCCCGGCGGCGGTTTTCGGCGAGTTGGGGGCCGATCTCGACTCGCCCGCGCCGCCCCAGGTCCAGTCCCGCCATGACCCCGGTCGACACGCCACCGCGGCGGCCGAGAAAGCCGTGCGGCACATCGTTCAGCGCGCGGGCGCGATTGACCTCGACCGCGCTCATAATTGCAGCCGCATCAGGCGGTCGTCGTCGGGGTGATCGCCGACCATGAAGGTGTAGCGACCGATCTCGGCGAAGCCGTAGCGCTGGTAGAATCGCTGCGCGCGAATGTTGTCGACATAGACCGACAGGACCACTTCGCTTGCGCGACGTGCCCGCGCTGCGTTCACTGCCCAGTCCATCAGCACCGGTGCGACGCCTTCGCCCTGCCACGGCCCGAGGATGTAGAGCTGATGGAGCTCGATCGAGTCCGCGGGCCAGTCGCCGGGAAAGGCGACGGGTCCGATCTTGCAGAAGCCGATGATCGCACCGTCTTCGGTAGCGAGGCGGACGGCATAGGCCGGGTCGCCGAGGTGCGACGGCAGCCCGTTCGCGCCGAACGCGTCTTCGAGGAAGGTAGCGAGATCCGACTGGCGGTAGAGTGTGCCGAATGTCTCGGTGAAGCACCGCCGCGCAACGTGCGCGAGCTCGGCGCCGTCGGCGGGGGTGGCGTCGCGGTAGGCGATCATGAAATACACGCCTCCCCGGCGAAGGCCGGGGCCCAGCATCGAGCCGGCCGCAACTGGGCCCCGGCCGTCGCCGGGGAAGCGTTTGAGAGAGTGAGCGCGGTCATGATGATCATGCGAACCCCGCCGGCTCGGGCCACTCGGGCCCGGTCCACGCCATCGCCTTGAACAGCGTGCCCATCTCTTGCGGGTCGGTCAGCCGTGCGCGATCCGCCGCCAGCGCCTCCGCTCGATCCGGCGATGCCTTGGCCAGTGCCTCGGCACGCGGCTCGATGCCGAGCGCGGTCAGGAAATCGCCCTGCCCGACCGATCCCGCGACGCGCACGCCCTCCATCGACGCAGCCGCGCCTAAGGTCGCGAAGTCGACATGCGCGGTGAGATCGCGGGCGCCCGGCTTCTCATACGGGTTGGCGTAGCGATGCGCGCTCACCGCTTGCAGCGTGTCGCCGATCGCCGGGCCTTCGTAACCGTAATCGACCACCAGCGCCGCGCCGCCCTGCGCGGCCAACCGCTGCGCCACGCCGCGCGCGATCGCGACACTGGCGGGTGACGTCTCGATCACTGCGCCGGGCGGCGCCTCGCGCAAATGTTCGGGGATGACGGTGTCGGGCACCAGCTTGCCCGCGATCGGCAGGAACAACAGATCCTGGCACGCCACCAGCCGCTCACGCCAGCCGTCGCCGGCCTTGACCAGTTGCCGGATCGGCAGCGCGTCGAAGAATTCGTTGGTGACCACGATCAGCGGCCGGTCCTCGGGGAGCGTCGCGATGTCATCGTGCCACGCCGCTTCGGGCACCGCCGCCTTTTGTCGCGCGCGAAGCGGGGCGCTGGTCTCGACGAAATGGACCGGCGGCTGGAGGCCGACACTCGACATTGCACGCAACGCATCGGCGGTGAGCGTGCCGCGGCCGGGGCCAAGCTCGACCCACGCGACCTCGGGTTGCCCCGCGCGCTGCCACAGGTCCGCCGCCCACAACCCGATCAGTTCGCCGAACATCTGGCTGATCTCGGGCGCGGTGGTGAAGTCGCCCGCCGACCCTAACGGATCGCGCGTGCCGTAATATTCGGCGTTGGCGGCGGCGATGTACTGCGACAGCGGGATCGGCCCCGCCATCGTAATCGCGCGCGCCAGCCGCTCGGGCAGCGAGCCGTCGGTCATCTTACGCGACCGCGTCGTCGCCCGCGATCGGCGTTACGCGCTGGCGGCGCTTGTCGGCGGTCATCACCAGATACAGCCCGCCCGCAATCATCGGCACGCACAACCATTGCCCCACGTGGAGATAGCGATTGTCGAAGATCGTGCCGACGAACTGGCTGTCGGGTTCGCGAAAGAATTCGACGATGAAGCGGAACAGCCCATAGAAGGTGATGAACAGCCCGACCAGCTTGCCCGGTGCGTAGCGCGCCTTGGTCCGCCAGAACGCGAACCACAGGATCGCGAACAGCACGATGCCTTCGAGCCCTGCTTCGTAGAGCTGGCTCGGGTGGCGCGCGACATCGTTGCCGGTGCCGTGGAACACGATACCCCAGGCGGTGCCGGTCGGCTTGCCCCATAATTCGCCGTTCACGAAATTGGCGATCCGCCCGAAGAACAGCCCGAACGGCGCGCAGCACGCGACGTAATCGTGAATCCGCAGCCAATCGAGCTTGTGGCGCCGCGCGAACAGGATGATGCCCAGCGTGGTGCCGATCACCCCGCCGTGGAACGACATCCCGCCCTTCCACAGCGTGAAGAAACCGAGCGAGAGGAACAGCTTGGGGTCGTAGAATAGCACGTAGCCGACGCGCCCGCCGACGATGATCCCGATCGTCGCATAGAATACCAGGTCCTCGACGTGGCGCTTGCCCATCGGTGCACCCGGCGCGCGGAGCAGCCGCAACAAGTACATCCACCCGACGACGATCCCGGCGATGTAGGCGATCGAATACCATTTGATGTCGAACAGGTCGCGCCCGAACGCGTGGATGGGCCACAGCACCGGATTGAGGTGCAGGTCGTTGAAATCGATCGACGTGAGGGCGTGCAGGATCAAAGGCTTTTCCCCGGGCTTTGGCGCTTCCATAAGGGTGCGAAACGATAAGACCAAGCGGAGAGAATGATGCCGAGCGTGCTCGACGAGCGAATGGACGACGGAATCGGCAAGCTGACCGGAGTTGGCGGCCCGATGGCGCTGGCACAGGTCGAGGTGCGTGGGCGCAGCTATCCGATGATTGCCGCCGCACCGCCCAGCCTCGCACATTATTTTGCACATTATTGCGATGTGCATGCCGAGACGACGTTCCTCGTCGCGGGCGAGGAACGGCTGACGTTTGCGCAGGTCCATGCCGGGGCGCGTCGAGTGGCCCAGGCGCTGGTCGCAGGGGGCACGCAGCGCGGCGCCCGCATCGGGATCGCGATGCGCAACTCGCCGTCCTGGATCGCGCTCTACATGGGCGTGCTGATGGCGGGCGGCGTGGCGGTGCTGCTCAACGGCTGGTGGCAGGCGGAGGAGTTCGCCGTCGCGCTGACTGAAGTCGAGTGCAGCGTCGTGTTCGCCGATCCGGCGCGCGGGAAGCGGCTCGCGGAAGTACCCGGCCTGGCTGCGAAGATCGTAGTGATCGAGGACATCAAGCCGCTGGGGGAGGCTCTCGCACCGATCGCGTCGGACGCTGCGGGCGAACTGCCGGAGCTCGGCCCCGACGATCTCGCGACGATCCTGTTCACCAGCGGATCGACCGGACAGTCGAAGGGCGCGCTCAGCGATCATCGGGCGGTGCTCCAGGGCGTGCTCAATTATCTCACGCAAGCGTTGGTGATGCTCGGGCTCGCGACCGAGGACGGCAAGCCGCCGCAGGGCCAGCCCTCGACCTTGCTCAACGTGCCGCTGTTCCACGTTACCGCCGAAGTGCCGGTGATGCTCCAGTCGTTCGCGATGGGGCGCAAGCTGGTGCTGATGCCCAAATGGGATGCGGCGGACGCGATGCGGCTGATCGAGGCGGAGAAGATCAGCTATTTCGTCGGCGTGCCGTTGATGAGCTTCGAGATCCTGACGCATCCCGACCGCGCCAAATACGATCTGTCGAGCGTCACCGATTTCGCCGCGGGCGGCGCGCCGCGCCCGGTCGATCATGTGCGACGGATCAACGAGGAAATGGGCGGCGGGGCGCCGTTGATCGGCTATGGACTGACCGAGACCAACGGCGTCGGGTGCGGCAACTGGCGCGACAATTATCTGGCCAAGCCCAATTCGACGGGCCGTGCGTCGGCGCCGCTGGTCGATCTCGCGATCCTCGACGATGCCGGCGACAAGGTCGCGCAGGGGGAACGCGGCGAAATCGCGATCCGCTCGATCTGCAACTTCCGCGAATATTGGCACCGGCCCGAAGCGACCGCGGCGGCGTTCAGCAAGGACGGATATTTCCTGACCGGCGACATCGGCTATCTCGATGCGGACGGCTACCTCTTCATCGTCGACCGCAAGAAGGACATCATCATCCGCGGCGGCGAGAATATCAGCTGCCAGGAAGTCGAGGCGGCGATCTACGAGCATCCGCTGGTGGCGGAGGCTGCGGTGTTCGGATTGGCCGACGAACGGCTCGGCGAAGTGCCGGGCGCGGTGGTGCATTTCCACGACGGCGCGGCGTTGAGCGAAGGCGAACTCCAGGACTTCCTCCGCGCGCATATGGCCGCGTTCAAGGTGCCGGCGAGGATTTGGATCGCTGCTGACCCGCTGCCCCGGCTGGGGACCGAGAAGATCGACAAGGTGGGCTTGCGGGCCAAGTATCGGGTGATGGCTTAGGCTTTACCTGTCGCGCGACGGTTTATTTCGCTTCGATTCCGATCGCCGGCGCCAGCGGCTCGGGTGATGGAGCGTCGGCCGGCAGCGAAGGCGCGTGCGGCGGATAGACGGGTATCTCGATCGTCTGGCCGACATAGATTTGGTTGGGATCGAACAGGATCCCGGCGTGCAAATTATGCAGGAATAAAATGGCGTAGTCGCGCGCATCGCCCATCTCGGCTGCGGCAATCGTGCCGAGCGTGTCGCGCGGCTTGACGACATACTTTCGCACCGACAGCGGCGCGTGGATAGTACGCGGATCGCTCAGCGCCTTGGTTTCTACGATCTGCGCTTCACTTCCAGCGGGGCGGGCATGATCCAACACATTCCACATTCCTTCGAGCGACAATGGCCGGTATTCGGTCTTTTCCGGTAGATCGGCGCCGGGGGCCTGATAGCGCAACACTAGCGAATCATGCAGGTTGCGGCGGTCGAGCGCGCCGAAATTGCGTGGCCGCAGGCCGGTGCCCATCAAGCGGTCGCCTAGCGTCCAGCCATATTTGCCGATCTGATTAAACAATTGGGCACGGGGGTCCGCGTGCATTAAGTAGATCGGCGATTGTAGGTCGCGATCGAATGCGAGGCCCTCTTTCTCGGCCCCGCGATAAATCCATTCAAGTGCGCCGTCCGACAGCCCCCGGATCGGGCCGCCGCCACCGACGCCGCTATGCACGCCGGGAAAGATCATCTGTTCATAGCGCGATCCGTCGGTCAGCCCGGCATTGAGGTCGTCGAGATTGCTCCACAACGTCGGCTCGAAGGTGCGGCGCTGTTCGTCGGCGGAGACCGCATGGCGCGCGCGCTTCACGAACGAACTGAGCTGCGTGTCGTGAAACTGAAGTTTGCGGTTGAGAAACAGGAGCGCTTTCAACCGTCCCGGAACCCCCAGCGCCCCGACCGTATCCCATACCCCAAGATATTCGATGCGCAGGTCGATCGCCTGATCCAGCCCATCGACCGCGCCCACCGCGGTACGCCATTCGCGGTCGAGCGGCAGGCACAGATTGGGGCAATGCTGCAGCCGGAACTGGCGCGTCTTCTCCGATCCCGGCTGCGACGTTTCGTCTCGCGACTGGTAGAGATGGACTGCATCGGCGATCTGCGGCAGCGACCGCCGCGACATGATCCCGCAATTGCGGATCAGCCCGACAAACGATCGCGCGGTGAACGCCCCCCGTGAAAACCCGAAGACGTAAATCTTGTCGCCCGGCTCGTAGTTGAGCACCAGCGAGTGATAGGCGTCGGTGATGTTCTTGGTCAGTCCCAAACCCAAGATCCCGCCCGACCAGCGCTCGTACCACGCCGTACCGACTCCCTCCTCGTAATAAATCGGTTGCGGTATCTGCTCGGGCGTGAAGTGACTGACCGACTGCGCTATGCGGGCGACGTTGGTCGAATAGCTGACATCGATCTTATTCCACGTGCCGTCGAAACAGAATACTAGATGCTTCATCATCTCTTCTCCGTAACATCAGTCTACCATGTTCGTGGCACCGCGATAGCGCCGAAAGTTCCCCGGCGCTTTGCGATCTCGTTTACGCGCGATAGAGCCAGATCATGGCCGCCCCCGACCAGCCCTCCCAACCCCTCCTCGCCCGCCGCAACCTCCTGATTGGCGGCGGTGTCGGGGTCGGTCTGATCGTCGCCTGGGCGGCGTGGCCGCGGCGTTACGCGGCGAACCTGACCGCGGCGAAGGGCGAGCATATCTTCAACGCCTGGCTCAAGATCGGCGAGGACGGGCACGTCGCGATCGCGGTGCCGCAGGCCGAGCATGGGCAGGGCGTGTGGACGACGCTGCCGCAGATCGTCGCGGACGAGCTCGGCGCCGACTGGCGCACCGTCGCGGTGGAGGCCGCGCCGCTCAATCCGCTCTACGCCAACCCGATGGGCGCGACCGAATTGTTCGAAGGCGCGTTCGAGCGCGTCCCCGAGGGGTTGCGCGCGCGCCACGTCACCGAGCGCGCGATGATGTTGACCGTCGGGTCGACGTCGGTGCGTCAGTTCGAGAGCGATTTGCGCGATGCGGGCGCCGCGGCGCGGGTGCTGCTGCAGAAAGCGGCAGCGCGGCGCTGGGGCACCGATTGGCAAGCATGCGGGACCGCCGATGGCTTCGTCGTGCACGGCAAGGACCGGCTGCGCTTCGGCGAGCTGGCGGCCGAAGCGATCGGGGGCGGCATACCCAACCCGATCCCGTGGCGCGGCGGCGAGATCGGGCGGCTCTCGGGCCAGTCGCTGCCGCGGCTCGACAGTCCCGCCAAGGTCGACGGAGCGGTGAACTTTGCCGCCGACGTTCGGCTGCCCGACATGGCATTCGCCGCGATCCGGCAGGGGCCGACGCCGGACAGCGTGCTGATCGGCTGCGACACCAATGCCGCGAACCGGATCCGTGGCGTGACCCAGATCGTCCAGCAGGAGCATTGGATCGCCGCCATCGCCAACAATTGGTGGGCGGCCGACCGCGCGATCGATACGCTTAGCCCGCGCTTTCGCGTGCCGGGGCCGCCCCTCTCGACCACGACGATCGACCGCGCGCTCGACTCGGCGCTCAAAGCACCCGGCGCGCGCATGGCGTCGGCGGGCGATGTCGGCGCGGCGTTCAAGGGCGCCACCGTGGTCACCGCCGAGTATCGCGCCGACGTTGCGCTCCACGCATCGGTGGAGACGCGCGCCGCGACCGCCGCATGGTCCGACGGCGTCTGCGAGGTGTGGACGGCGACGCAAGCGCCCGGCCTTGCGCGCGATGCCGTGGCGTCGGCGACCGGCGTCCCGGCAGACTCGGTGGTGATCCACCCGATGCCGATCGGTGGCGGGTTCGGGATCAACCTCGAGCATGACGCGGCGGTGCAGGCGGCGGTGCTGGCGCAACTGCTCAAGCGCCCGATCCAGGTGATGTGGTCGCGCGGCGAGGATTGCCAGCAGGACAAGTTCCGCGCGCCCGCCGCCGCGCGCATGGCCGGGCGGCTCGACAATCAGGGGCGGATCACCGGATGGCTCGCCAAGATCGCCGCGCCCGCGACGGGCCGCGAGCTCGCGCATCGCTTGCTCGCCGACGACCGCGCCGCATCGGCGGCGCTCGCCTTGTCGGGCAGCGGCGACGGCTATGCGGTCGCGGGGGCGGCGCCGCTCTACCAGATCCCGTCCTATGCGGTGGACCATCACGAGGCGGACGTCGGCGTCCCGACCGGGCATTGGCGGTCGGGATCGCACAGCTACACTTGCTTCTTTACCGAGTGCTTCATCGACGAGCTAGCGCATGTCGCGGGGACCGAGGCGATGTCGTTCCGCATCGGCATGCTCGGCGGCAATGCGCGGCTGGCGCGGTGCCTCACGACGGTCGCCGGCCTCGGCGGCTGGGAAGGCGGCGTGCCGGGCAGCGGTCAGGGCATCGCTTGCCACAGCTTTCGCGGCAGCCACATCGCGGTGTTCGCGGAGGCGCATATCGACGAGGACCAGTCGATCGGCGTCGACCGGATCGTCGCGGCGGTCGATTGCGGGCGGACGATCAATCCCGACGTGGTGCGGCAGAATATCGAGGGCGGGCTGGTGTTCGGCATGGCAATGGCATTGGGTGCGTCGACCAAGTTCAAGGGTAATCTGGTCGAGACGTTGGGGTTCGGCGGGCTCGATCTGCCGCGGCTGGCCGATATGCCAGACATTACGGTCGAGCTGATCCCGAGCGAGGCCGATCCAGGCGGGGTGTCCGAGCTCGCGGTGCCGCCGGTCGCGCCCGCGATCGCCAACGCGCTGCAATCGGCGACCGGGTTCCGGATCCGGACGCTGCCGCTCAGAGTGGGGGACGCGTGAGAATGCCGCCTCGCCTCCACTGCCGTGCTCCTGCGCAGGCAGGAGCCCAGGGCAACAGGCGTTCCGCTCGGAACCCTGGGCCCGTGCCTGCGCAGGAGCACGGCGAAACATGATGCCGCTCCCCCCGGACCATCCCCCGATCCCGCCGCGCAGAATCGGTGTGCTGCTGGTCAATCTCGGTACGCCCGACGACGCGTCCCCGCGTGCGGTCAAGCGCTACCTAGGCGAGTTCCTGTCCGACAAGCGCGTGATCGAGATTCCGTCGCTGCTCTGGCAACCGATCCTGCGCGGGATCATCCTCAACACGCGCCCGAAAAAATCGGCGCATGCCTATGGCCAGGTCTGGACTGACCAGGGCTCGCCGCTAGCCGCGATCACCGCCCGGCAGGCGGCGGCGCTGAAGGACGCGTTCGGCGACGGCGTGCGGGTCGATTGGGCGATGCGCTACGGCAATCCCGCGATCGGCGATCGGCTGGCGGCGATGAAGCATGCCGGGTGCGACCGCATCCTGATCGCGCCGCTCTATCCGCAATATTGCGCCGCGACGACCGCCACCGCCAACGACAAGGCGTTCGCCACGCTCGCGAACATGCGCTGGCAGCCGGCGGTGCGGACGTTGCCGCCGTATCACGATGAGCCCGCTTATATCGACGCGCTAGCCGCCTCCGTCCGGACTTCGCTGGCAAGCCTGGATTTCGTCCCCGATGCGCTGATCGCGAGCTTTCACGGCATGCCGGCGCGAACGCTCACGCTCGGCGATCCCTATCATTGCCACTGCCAGAAGACCGCGCGGCTGCTCGGTTCGGCGCTAGGAAAAGATACGATCGTTACATTTCAGTCGCGCTTCGGCCGCGCCAGGTGGCTCGATCCCGCCACCGACACGACGCTCGCGGCGCTTCCGGCGCAAGGGATCAAAAAGGTAGCGATCGTCGCGCCGGGCTTCTCCGCGGATTGCCTCGAAACACTCGAGGAACTTGCGATCCGCGGTCGCGAGACCTTCCTGTCGGCGGGCGGCACCGACTTTGGCTACCTTCCTTGCCTCAACGACAGCGGCGTCGGCACCGCGATGTTGCGCACGATCCTGTCGCGCGAACTTGCCGGGTGGACGGACGCTCAATAGCCTGCGCCGCAACGACCCCGCGAATCGGGGCGCAACCAGGAGAGAGATATGGCTCGCGTAGCGATCGTGACCGGCGGCACCCGCGGCATCGGCGAGGCGATCAGCCTTGCGCTCAAGGACATGGGGATGACCGTCGCCGCCAATTACGCCGGCAATGACGAGCGCGCCAAGGCGTTCACCGACCGCACCGGGATCCGCGCGTTCAAATGGGACGTCGGCGATTACGACGCCGCGCAGGAGGGCGTGCGCAAGGTCGAGGCCGAAATCGGCCCGGTCGACGTGCTGGTCAACAATGCCGGCATCACCCGCGACGGCACCCTGCTCAAGATGGACAAGCAAGCCTGGAACGAAGTGATCGACACCAACCTCGGCGGGTGCTTCACGATGGCCAAGGCAGTGTTCGCGGGGATGAAGGACCGCGGCTGGGGCCGGATCGTCAATATCGGGTCGGTCAACGGCCAGGCCGGGCAATACGGCCAGGTCAATTACGCCGCCGCCAAATCGGGCATCCACGGCTTCACCAAGGCACTGGCGCAGGAAGGCGCGCGGTTCGGCATCACCGTGAACGCGATTGCGCCGGGCTATATCGACACCGATATGGTCGCGGCGGTCCCGGCCGACGTGCTGGCGAAGATCGTGGCAAGGGTCCCGGTCGGGCGGCTCGGCCAAGCGTCGGAAATTGCGCGGGGCGTCGCGTTCCTGGTGGCGGAGGATGCGGGGTTCGTGACCGGGTCGACGCTGTCGATCAATGGGGGGCAGCATATGTACTGATGGGCGCAGGCGGCGCTACGCCGCCGCCGATGCTCGCCAAAGCGAGCAGCGCCCCGGCACGGCCGGCGGACGAGCGTAGCTCGATCCGGCCGTATCAAATGTTCGCCAACGTCGAACTCATCTCGGAGCATGGCATGGACATTTCCCGGATCACGGTGCTGGGCTTCGCCTTGCTCGCGATCGGTATCGATGTTTGGGGCATCGTTACCATCATCCGCGCGCCCGGCATCCGCTACAAGCCGCTCTGGATCATCGGGTCGCTGATCGGTTTCATCGGGTAGGGATCGATTGGTCCCAACCGACGATTTGTATTTGCTCTTCGGCATGATGGTGCCTGTCGTGTCGATCTTCGGAGCGGGCGGCCATTTGATCGTTAAGACAGGTTCCCGATCGTTGCAGCCGTAGCGCTGGTGGAAATGCGGCAGACAAAGGCACGATAGGTATCTCCCTAGACCGCCCGCAGTCCGGTCACCCGACGGTGACGCCCACAACGCGCCATTGATTGCCTTCGCGGTCGAGCGTCACCGTCTCCACCGCATCCTTCTTGTTGGCGAAGCTGGTGCGGAACTTGACCACCTCATAGCTCGACGGCGGGGCCGGCAGGTTCTCTTCGCTGATCAGCACGCGCGAGACCATCGCGCCGAGCGGTGCGCGGACCTTTTCCGACGCCGCGGCCCAGATCTGCCGGGTATTCAGCTTGCGGAACGCTTCGCCGGTCAGCGCATAGCTGTCGTCCCAGCGCCCCTGGTCGAGCAGGACGAGCCATTGTCGTGCCGTCTCGACGACGGCAGCGTCCGTCGCTTCGTCGGCGGCGGAGGAGCTTTGCGGGGGCGTGGCCTCCAGCTGCGGCAGCATCGTGAGTGCGAGAAATCCAAGCATGATCGTCATCAGGGCAACTCCAGTCGTGATCCAGGCAAGGCGGCGAGTCCGCCCTGCGCCGTCTGTCGGTGCCGCTGCCTGTTCCACGTCGCGCCGCGCCGCGGCTTCCCCGATTTTCGTGTCTCCAACAGAATTGGGGTCCGGCGAATGGAGGTCGCCGCCTTCGGTATCGAGCAGCAGCCGTGCCGCCTCGCGGCTGCTCGACACCGCCATCTTGCGCCGGGCGTCGCGCAGCCGTTCGTTGATGGTATGGACCGAAAGGCCGAGGCTGCGCGCGATCGACTTCGCGTCGTGCCCGCGCACGATCAGGCGAAGCGTCTGCTTTTCCCTTTCGGTGAGCGCGCCATAGCCATGGGTTACCCGGACGTTCATGGCGCGCAGGCCTAGGTCAGGCGGGGTGCAGCAGCTACCCCCAAAAAATCGTACCTGCCGGGCATGACGATAGCGCCGCCGGCAGAGCCGTCGGCCGGATCGGCTTCCAGCCGTCCGCCGTCCGGTCGGATCACTTGCGCGCGGGCGTAGCCGCGCGGCGATCCGACACAAGAAGGCCGGCCCCCTTGCGGGGACCGGCCTTCCGCCCTCAAACGCTACGCGAGGGACCATCTCTCCCGATACGCGACCCGGGAGAAACTCTTATTATCTAGCGCCGGCAAAGCCGCCGCCGTCGGCCGAGTTCGGGCTTGGCCGGACCCGCCGTCCGTCGCCGGTCGCTGGGCTGGCGCCCACCGGCTCGGACGTGGCCGAGCCTGCGACCGTCAGCGGCGGCAGTAATTCGGCCGGTCCGACCGATCGATCGCGCGGCCCGCGAGCGCGCCGCCGGCGCCGCCGATGATCGTGCCAAGCGTCTTGTCGCCGCGGCCCGCGACGAGGTTGCCGAGCAGCCCGCCGGCGATCGCGCCGACGATCGTGCCGCCATCGCCGTCGTTGCACTTCTGGTAGGCGCGATAGCGCTGGTCGCGACCGCGATAGGTGCGATTGTTGTAATAGCGGTTGTCGTAGCCGCCGCGATTGTAGTCGTCGCGATAGGCCTGGCCGTAGGCGCGGCTCTGCGCCATGGCGGGCGCGGCGGGAATGATCGCGGTGGCGGTCATCGCGAGCGCGGCGCCGACGATACTCAGTTTCTTCAACATGATCCGTCTCCTTCTGCCGTCTCTAAAAACGGTCGATGGGCGAGGGGGCGGGATTGCCCGAACGTCCGCCGATGAAGGGGTTATGCCCGATTCGCGTTGAGCCGAGCCTGAATGCGGCCGTTATCCGCCGTTCAGCGAATTAGGCGCGTTGACGCTCGCGTCGCGGGCGGGGATCGCTATGGGAGGCGCGATGCGGCTCAAGCGCCTTGCCCTGATGATCGTGCTGGCGCTGGCGATGGGCTGGAGCGGGCCCGAACGGCTGCCGCTGCTCGGCGATGATCCCAACATCCGCGCGGTCCCGATCCCGCTCGATCCGAATGCACCCGACAAGCGGCAAGTCGGCGCGCTGACCTATCTCGGCGGCGTCGAGCTATGGAGCCGCGACGGCGCGTTTGGCGGGTTTTCGTCGCTGACGGTGGCCGGCGATCGCTTCACGCTGCTGAGCGATGGCGGGGGGATCGTGCGGTTTCGAATGGACGCGGGCCTCCACGTTTCCGCGCCCGAATTCGCCGAGCTCCCCGCCGGGCCGGGGCAAGGTTGGCAAAAGGTCGACCGCGACAGCGAATCGATGACCGCGGATCCGGCCGGGCAGGTCTGGGTCGGGTTCGAAACCACCAACCAGATCTGGCGCTATGCCCCGAACCTCACGAGCCCGGCCGCCGGTGTGGCGCCGCGCGCGATGCGCGGCTGGGTCGACAATGGCGGTGCCGAGTCGATGGTGCGGCTCCACGACGGGCGCTTCCTGGCGATCGCGGAGGTCGATCGGCGGCCCGGCAGCGATGCGCGCAACGCCTTGCTGTTCGACGACGACCCGGTGGCACAGCCCGACCGCGGCTTCCGCTTCGGCTATTTGCCACCCGCCGGTTACGATCCGAGCGACGCCACCGAACTGCCCGACGGGCGCGTGCTCGTGCTCAATCGCCGCTTGAGCTGGCCGTTCCGATGGAGCGCGGTGTTGACGCTGATCGACCCGCGCCAGTTCAAGCCCGGCGCGATCGTCAAGGGAAAGGTCGTCGCGACGTTCGATCCGCCGCTCAATGTCGACAATTTCGAAGGGCTCGCGATCACCCGCGAGGGGGCCGCCACGATCCTGTGGATGGTCAGCGACGACAACCAGTTCGTGCTCGAACGTACGTTGCTGATGAAGTTCCGGGTGGATCTATGACCAACACCATCGTCACCCTGAACTCGTTTCAGGGTCCATCGCGCCGCAAGCGATCAGGTATTTTGCTGCACGTTGGATGCTGAAACAAGTTCAGCATGACGCAAACTATGGCTAAACGCCTGATGGAAAGCGGGCTTCGAAAACGAGCCGCAGCGCAGCTTACGCCGCGGTGGCGGTGCTCAGCTTCTTCTTGACGTCGCGCTTGAGGCGGCGCGCGCGCAGCGACAGATCGTCGTCGCTGGTCTTGACCAGCCAATTGTCGAGCCCGCCGACATGTTCGACCGAGCGCAGCCCGTGAGTCGACACGCGCAGCTTGACGCTGGCGCCCAGCGCGTCGCTGATCAGCGTCACGTTCTGCAGGTTGGGCAGGAACGTCCGCTTGGTCTTGTTGTTGGCGTGGGAAACGTTGTTGCCCACCTGCCGGCCCTTGCCGGTCAGCTCGCAAATGCGCGACATGTCGTATAATCCTGAGTTTCGGCCAGGTATCAACCTGCCCTGGAAAGGTGGCGCGGATAGCGGCAAGCGCTCGCCGGGTCAACAGATTCGCTCTAGACAGAGCAACAACCCGCGCCGACGAAGGGTTATTACGTCAACGATTCGATTCACCAGGGGAGAATGCAATGCGGTTCCTGCTCGGCCTGATCGCGCTCGCCGCGATCATCCTCATCGTGCTGTTGTGGACGGGAATGCTGACCCTGAACGGTTCGGCCGGGTCGCTCAAGGTTACCGGAACCGCGCCTTCGGTCAGCGCCAACATGGCGACGGTCACGGTGGGCAGCGAGAACAAGACGGTCGCGGTGCCGACGGTCCAGATCAACAAGCCCGGCGAGCCGGCGCCGGCCAACACGGCGGCGGCGCAATAAGCGGGTTCAAACTGCCCGATCCGATGCGTGCCGCGCTCGACGCGGCCGCCGCTGCGGGGGCACGAGGCGAGGTCCCCGTGGGTGCGGTGGTCGTGCTCGACGGCCGAATCGTCGCAACCGCCGCCAACGCGCCGCGCGCGCGTCAAGACCCGACCGCGCATGCCGAAATGCTCGCGATTCGCGACGCGGCGGCGGCGATCGGCGACGACCGGCTGTCCGATTGCGATCTGTGGGTGACGCTCGAGCCCTGCGCGATGTGCGCCGGCGCGATTGCCCATGCCCGGATCGCGCGGCTCTATTACGGCGCGAGCGACTTCAAGGGCGGCGCGGTCGAGCACGGACCGCGACTGTTTGGCCAGCCGACGGTGCACCACCGACCGGAGGTATATGGCGGAATCGGCGAAAACGAGGCGGCGGTGCTGCTCCGCGACTTCTTCGCGGCGCGGCGGTAGCCCGACGCCAACCGGGCGAAAATGAAGGAGGTTTTTTGGTGATGGCGTATTGGTTTCTCCGTTCGGAGCCCGATGTCTATGGCTGGCTACATCTGGTGCGCGACGGCGGCACCGAATGGGACGGGATCCGCAACTACACCGCGCGCAATTTCCTCAAGGACATGAGCGTGGGCGACCGCGCGATTTTTTATCACTCGAACACGGAGAAGGCTTGCGTCGGTGTGATGGAAGTGACTCGCACGTGGCGGCCCGACGGGGAGAAGGGCGAATGGGCGTCGGTCGCGGTCGAGCCGATCGCGCCGCTCAAACATCACGTCACGCTCGCGGAGATGAAGGCCGAGCCGCGGCTGGCGAAGCTCGAGGTGCTGCGCCAGTCACGGCTGTCGGTGACGCCGGTGCGCGAGGACGAGTGGGCGGTGATGATGGAGATGGCGGAGGGCTGAGCGCGGCTCAGCGGCTGCCCTCGCCGGTTTGCGGGAAACCGTCGCCCGCCGCGGGGTCGCTGTCGTAATCCTCGCCGGGATTGCCGCCGCCCGCGCCCATCCCGCTGCCGTGGACTTCGCCGGTCTGTGGGTCGAACGAGGCGCGCTTGCCGGCGTCGGGGGGCAGGTCGGCATCGTCGGGGGGCGGGACGTCGCCGGGGCGCGCGGCGACGGTGCCGCTCGGTAGCTTGACGCCTTCGGCCGCTTCGCGGTCGCGGTCATAGTCTTGGCCCGAATAGCCTTCGGGGCTGTCGAACGCATTCTTGCTCATGGCGTGCTCCTCAAGGGGTAGAACGGCGCGGCGGCACCGCGCGTTCCCTCTCGCGAAGGGCGGCGGGGCTTCGTGCGTTGAGCGCGATGGAGTAGATGGGACGTCGTGCTGAGCGGCCAGATACGCGCGAGGGATGTCGCTGCGGACGACGATGCGACGATGGCGCGCATTGCCGCGCGCGACGCGCTGGCGTTTTCGCGCGTGGTCGAGGCGCAGGCTGGGATGCTCCACCGCGTGGCGTACCGCATGATCGGCGACGCGGCCGAGGCGGAGGATGTCGCGCAGGAGGCGTTGCTGCGGCTGTGGGCGACCGCGGATCGCTGGCGCGCGGGGCAGGCGGGAATCGCGGCGTGGCTGACCCGGGTCGCGGTCAATCTGTGTCTCGACCGGCTCAGGCGGCGGCGCTTTGCGAGCGATGCCGAACTGCCCGAGCGTGCCGACGATGCGCCCGGTGCCGATCAGGGGATCGCGGCGGCGCAACTGCGCGCGGCGGCGCTGGCGGCGCTGGGGGATCTATCCGAGCGGCACCGCGCCGCGATCGTGCTGACCTATTACGAGGAGCTGCCCAATGCGGAGGCGGCCGAGGTGCTGGACATGAAGCTCAAGGCGTTCGAATCATTGCTGTTGCGCGCGCGCGGCGCGATGCGCGGGTGCTTGGCGGCGCGCGGGCTGATCGGCCTGGGAGACGCGGCATGACCGGCTTCACCCCAGCCGAACGCGCCGCGCTCGACCATGCAAGCGTACCGGCGATGCGGACCGGCTTTGCGGCGGACGTCGTGACGGCGGCGACCGCTGGCCGCGCTCCGCTGCGGCGGTCATCGCGCGGCGGCTGGCGGCGGCACGGGCGCGTGCTCTTCGGCGTGGGCGCCCTGCTTGTCGCCAGCGCGACCGCCGCGGCGACGGGGCTGCTCGATCGCTTGCCGATCCGTATCCCGGGGATCACGCATGTCGCCGCGGCGCCGACGCCGGCCGGGCCGAAGGTCGCGCATGCCGTGCGTCTGCGCGCCAAACCGGCCGAGGAAGGGGCAGCGGTCGCGCTCGCTGCGCCGACGCCCGATCCGGCACCCGCGCCGGCGATCGACTGGCAACGCCGGCAGCGGCGCCGAGCCGCGATGACTGCCGCCGGGTTCCCGCCCGCGCTGGCGCAACGCCCGCTGGTGGTGCGCGCGCTCGCGGAGGAGATCGGCGCGGCGCCAGGCGACGGGCGCGCGGTGACCGCCGAATGGCGGCGGTTGCGCGCGCTGCCGCCCGCCGAGCGCAAGACGGAGATCGCCCGCATCCGCACGGCGTTTCTCGGGCGGCATCCGCGGCTCGCGCAGCAATATGAGAAACGGCTGGAGAGCCGGTCGATGGCTGCGGCGTCGGGTAATCCGCCTGCCGTCGATTCCGGTTCTCGACCGCAAGCGGCTTCGCCCAGTCCGCAAGTCGCCGCCAACCGCGCCGCGTGGCGCCAATGGCGGATGGCGCGGCGTGCCTGGCGGCTGCGCAACAATGATGCCGCGCCGGTGGTTGCCGCTCCCGACGGACCGCCGCCCGTCCAATGAGCCGCTGACCCTCCGTAACCTAATCCAGGTTACGTAGATTCCTCGCTCGCGATCGAACCGCTCGCGCAACGGTGCGTTGCAGTCCCGACAGGGAAAACGGAGATGCGCGAAACGGTTCGACAACCACTGCCCGAAGGCGCGCTCTATGCCGCCGCCGAATTCGCCGAAAAGCTCGATCGGCTCGGCGAACTCGAACTGGGGCAATGGCGCGCCACGGTCGCACGCGGCCGCGATTCGCTGTGGCTGCTGATCGAGCGCGACGCCGGCGGCTACGCGCTGCGGCTGGCGCACGCGCCGGGCGGGGTCGAGCCGCACGATGTCACGATCGGGCCCGATGCGGCGATCATCCGCTGCGCCAGCGCGATCGGCGAGCAGGAGGCGAACGTCCAAATCCTGTCGCGCGACGGCGGACTGGTCCGCGCGACCGCGACGCTGACGCCCGACCGGCCGCTGACGATCCGCCATCGCCCGCGCGACCTGTACGCGCTGGGACGCGACCGCGATCCGCTCGCGGCGCGCGGCTGGGTCGAAGCGGCGCAGCGCGGGGTCAATGCCGGAATCGTGTTCCTGGGGCGCGACGACGGCCTTGGATCGGCGCTCTATTTTCAGGATTTCGGGCTGCTCAACCGATATTTCCGCCAGACCGGCACGACTCCCGATGGCGTCGTCGGCGGGCACTGGCCCGAGCTTGGCCTCGAGCTTCCGATCGCGCCGCACTTCGGCGAGGGCGACAAACCGCTCGCGGCGGGCGAGCGCGTGACGCTGTCCGACGCCTATCTCAGCCTCACCGACCGGACGTTGGATGACGCGCGCGATTCGGCGCGGACGTTCCTCGATCTGCTCGCCGGCATCTATCCCCATCTGACTCGCCCCGCGACGGTCTATCGCGACTGGCCGGGCATGGCGCGGCGCACGATCCGCGACCTCTCGCGCTCCCCCAAGGTTGCCGTGCGCCATTACGGCCACACCTATTTGCGGCCCTATGTCGACGCCGAGGTGCCCGACAGCATGTGCCAGCTCGCGGTGCTCAACCCGCTCGACGTGTTCGCGCGAAAGACCGGCGCGGGGCGCAAGCTCGCCACCCGGTTGGCGGGCGGGGTCGACCGGTTCTTCGACCCGCGGCTCGGGATCGTTCGCCGCTATCTGCCCAATGTCGTCGAGGAGTCGCGCAAGCTCGGCAACGAGAAGGACGAGAACGAGGTCGACAGCTGGTACATCTATCACCCGCTGGTTTCGCTCGGTCATCTCGCGCAACGCGGCGACGCCAAGGCGCGCGAGCTGTTTGAAGACTCGCTCGACTTCGCGGTCAAGGTCGCGCGCCGCTTCGATTATCGCTGGCCGGTGCTGTTCGACATCCGCACGCTCAAGGTAAAGAAGCGCCACCGCAAGGACGGCGAGCCCGGTCAATCGGACGTCGGCGGCATCTACGCCAGCGTGATGCTGCTGGCCTATGACCTGACCGGGCGGCGGCTGTATCTGAACGAGGCCGCGCGGGCGGTGCGCGCGATGCGGTCGATGCGGTTCGAGCTCGCCTATCAGCTCAACCTGACCGCCTATGGGGTCAATGCCTGTCTGCGGCTATGGCAGGAGACTGGCGACCGCTACTTCCTCGACGAAAGCCTCGTCTTCGCGGCGAGCTTCTTTCACAACACCATATTCTGGGAGCCGGCGATCGGCGCGGCGGAGCATTACAGCTGCTTCCTCGGCGCGTCCGCGCTCCACGATGGGCCGTATATGGCGCTGTTCGAATGTTTCGAATCGTTCGCGGCGATGGGCAATTACCTGCTCGGCGGTCGCGAGGACCTGCCGCAATCGGCGCGCATGCTGATCGCGGAATATTGCCGCTACACGCTGTTTCGCGCGTGGGGCTATTATCCGTCCGAGCTGCCCGCCGACCTGCTTCCCGACCAAGTCCGCAATGGGGAGATCGACCGCAAGCTCGCGATCCCGCTCGAGGATTTGTACGGCAACGGCGACGCGCCCGGGCAGGTCGGGCAGGAAGTCTATGGTGCGGGCGCGGCCCCGACCTTTGCCGCGCGTGCATGGCATCGGTTGCGCAAGCTCGGCGTCACGGTGTTCTGTGAATATCCGCTGATCGACGTCGAGGATGGCGCGGACGAAGCGAGCTTCACCGTCGCGGGCGCCGCCGGCATGACGTGCGCGCTCCGCATCCTCGACGGGCGCGACCGGCGCAAATGGCGCCTGGTGAGCGTCGCCGGCAACGCCACCGTGCTTACGCCGGACGATCAGCCTGGGCTGGCCGCGGAGGTGCCAGCGGAGACTCGGATGACGCTGCGGCGCGCGTAGCGTTCAGCCGTCAGGCCGCCTGCTTCGCCCGGCTCGCTCTCTTCCGCTCGTGCGGGTCGAGGAAGCGCTTGCGCAGGCGGATCGCGTCGTCCTTGCCCCCGCTCGCGGAAGTTGGTGAACTGCTGCGCCTTCATCGGGTTGACTTCGAGGCCGTCGGTCTTGGCGTTTTCGCCGAACTGCACGCGTAGTCGGCCGAGGCCGAGTTCGGCTTCCCGAGCGCATAGTCTCGATTAGCGTTGAGATGGAGCTCGCCGCGCCCGCGACTTCGTTGCCGGCGAGAGCCGGCGCGTCGGCTGCCTCGATCGGGAGGTTTGAACCGGCTCTGCGAAACGAGCGGTCGGGGTCGTGCGGCTGGTGACGTGCCAACACTTCAGACCAGCTTGACTTGTAGGAATTCGTTTTAGATGCATCGTATGTTCCTGTTATGTTCACGTACCGTGGCGCCGGCAGGACCATGCGAGGAAAATAGTATGTTACGAGTATTGACCCAGGCGGAACTCAAGCGTGTCATGGGCGGACTGTGCAGTTACGATACCGATTCCAACCCGTTTAACGATGGCGGTGGCGGCGGTGGTGACCAGCCTCCTTCTGACCCGCCGGGCGACGGCGGCGACGCGGACATCGACTACGCCTACAGCGCGATCTTCGATGACGAGATGGATGCCGTCGAAGACGGCGCAACGGAATTCGCCTACTACATCCCTGTTGAGGAAGCGCAGACTGAAGGCCAAGGCGGCACCGGCGACAACCGAGGCTATGACAGCGCCGACTATAACGGTCCCGAAGCGGCCTACATGGATTATTTCGCCACGCAGCATGGCCCGGAATCGATCGAGGTCCGCGCGGCGATCTCGGCTGGAGCTTTCTTCAATTATGCACAGCGCCAGGATCAGATTCGTACCGATCTGACCAGTATCGTGCAGCAGGCACCCGATGCCGCAACGGCGAACCAGCGAATCGCTGACTACATTGCGTCCCTCGGTCTCGGCAGCCAGCTCAGCGCTCAGATCAGCGATACTGGTTTTGCGGCGGCCCGGCAGTCCGTGCAGCAATCCGATTCGGAGCCCAGCAACGACATCATCATCAACGGCACTACCTATAGAGTTGGCATCCCGAACACGATCGCGAGCTTCGGCAGCGACGGCCAGTTCATGCAGGCTTCGTATATGCCCGCCGATCCGGGCTCAGCCCAGATCTACGGCAGCCTGGATGGTGTCGTGGCCAGCAAGAAATATCCCGGACTTTATGTGCTGCCGAAGAACATGACCGATGCGCAGAAGGCGGCAGTCGTGTATAACGAGACGCGCGGAATCGAGGACCCGAACGATCGTCAGATGGTTGCTGCTCTGATCATGCAGGTCATCAACAACAACGCAGGACGCAGTTATCTGGCGGCATCGCCCCTCGCCACGGTCAGCGGATCAGCGCAACAAGGGGCTTGGACGACTGCGGTCAACGCGGTGCAACAATATTCCAATATCATTGCATCTTATTACGATATGGCCAGTCCAGCAGCCGGGGCGACTAATTGGATTATGTGGATATCACCAGGGCCGCACACATGGAATGGCCTCACCAGCCAAGGCGAATTTGGACCGTTCAGTGCGGCAGGTACAACTTACAGGTACGTCGATTTTTATAGGGATCCGGCATATGCCCATTGATCACTGGTATAACCATTCTGTCGTCTCAGCGGCGCCATCCGGATACATCGAAGAAGGCCTGGTCCCGCTTTGCTTCGCTAGGCCGGTAAACCCCGGAGTCGCGAATGTCGCGCCGTTCAGGATTTCTCTGGAAGGCCTGAGCATGAGCGCCACGATCACCGGTGGCTTCGGGGCTTGCCTTTGGACGCTCCCCGGCCGTCAGCGGATCAAGGTCACGTGGCTCGGTGGCGGTGGCGTACTCGTCGACACGGTGGTGTTCGTCTCCAAGCCGCGTGGGCTGAGGCTGAACATCTGCGTCGTCGTCCCGAAGAAGCCTGGGCCGGTGGCTTGGGCACTCCGCCGCGACGGCGAGAAGTGCACAGGCACGGGCTGATCGCCCCGTCTACTGACACATGTTGAAGGTGTAACCGCGGCCATGGCACAACGGTATCGCCGCCTTGCGTTGCCCCCGCTGCCGGACGATTCCCTATCCTCGCTGCCGGAGACGGCGGCGAGGATCAGGGGAACCGCGCACGCCTTCGGATCGCCACTCGCCTGTTTTGGGCTCGAACAGACAGTGCAGGCACTTATCGAAGAACGCTGGCCCGACCGGATCACGCGGAAACCCTTCTATCGTCCGACGCCAGAGCCTGCCCTGCTCGGGTGCTGGGACGCGATCGGCACAGCGTCTTTCGTGGGTGAAAACCTGCTGGATTTCGTGTCGGTCATCCGCGGTGCGGATGCCGAGATCAGGACGGGCGAAATCTGTGCGGGAGGCGACGGCGACAATGGCGTGCTGTTCGAGAAAGCCGATTTCGCGCGATGGGCGGACCGGGTGAAGAGCCTTTACGCGTTGGCCTTGCCGCCGGTGACCGAGGCCATCGCGATATACGCGCACACCGTTTTCGCGCATCCTTTTCGCGATGGTAACGGACGGTTGGCACGAGCGCTCATTTACGGATCGCTTCGTCGGGGCGGATTGGTCCCCGGTCCATGTCTTGGTCTCGGTCCGACATTCGACCTTTGCCGCCGCCCGCTCGCCCTCGCGACGCTTGCGTTGTCGAAGCGAGCGGATTGGCCACGCTACGTACAGACATTGGGAAAAGTCTTGAACCTGTGCGCCGCAAACGCCGATCAGGCCGTTGCGGCTCGATCCCGCAAGACATGCGAGATCGCCGAATACGCCGCTTAGAACTGCTCCCCTTCAGCGGTTGCGGCCGGCGCCGCTCAAGCGGATGAGCCTTACGCCGCCTGCTTCGCTCGGCTCGCTCTCTTCCGCTCATGCGGGTCCAAGAACCGCTTGCGCAACCGGATCGACTTCGGCGTCACCTCGACCATTTCGTCGTCGTCGATGTATGCGATCGCCTGTTCGAGCGTCATCTTCTTGGGCGGCGTCAGGCGGATCGCGTCGTCCTTGCCCCCGCTCGCGCGGAAGTTGGTGAGCTGCTTCGCCTTCATCGGATTGACTTCGAGGTCGTCGGGCTTGGCGTTCTCGCCGATCACCATGCCTTCGTAGAGCGCCTCGCCGTGACCGACGAACAGCACGCCGCGCTCCTCCAACGGCCCGAGCGCGTAGCTGTTGGCTTCGCCCGCGCCGTTCGAGATCAGCACGCCGTTCTTGCGGCCCTCGATATTGCCCTTGTGCGGACCATAGCGTTCAAACAGCCGGTTCATGATCCCGGTGCCACGCGTGTCCGATAGGAATTCGCCGTGATAGCCGATCATGCCGCGGCTCGGCGCCGAGAAGGTGATGCGAGTCTTGCCGCCGCCCGACGGGCGCATGTCGGTCAGCTCGGCCTTGCGGATTGCCATCTTCTCGACGACGGTGCCCGAATATTCCTCGTCGACGTCGATGATCACGGTCTCGTACGGTTCGGTCTTGCGGCCGGCCTCGTCCTCGCCGAACAGCACGCGCGGGCGGCTGATGCCGAGCTCGAAGCCTTCGCGGCGCATCGTCTCGATCAGCACGCCGAGCTGGAGCTCGCCGCGCCCGGCGACTTCGTAGCTGTCGCGGTCGGCGGCCTCGGTGACCTTGATCGCGACGTTCGATTCGGCTTCGCGGAACAGGCGGTCGCGGATCATGCGGCTCGTCACCTTGGTGCCTTCGCGGCCAGCCATGGGACTGTCGTTCACGGCAAAGCGCATGCTGAGCGTCGGCGGGTCGATCGGCTGGGCGTGCAAGGGATCGGTGACGGTCGGGTCGCAGATCGTGTTCGACACCGTGGTGTGCGTCAGGCCAGCGATCGAGATGATGTCGCCGGCTTGCGCTTCGTCGGTGGGGACGCGCTCGAGCCCGTGGAAGGTCATGATCTTCGACGCGCGCCCGGTCTCGACAATATTGCCGTCGTTATCCAGGCTGTGAATCTGCTGGTTGGTCTTGACCGAACCGGAGAACACCAACCCCGTCAAGATGCGGCCGAGGAAATTGTCGCGGTCGAGCAAGGTCACCAAGAACTTGAACGGACCATCGGGGTCGGCCGAGGGGGGCGGCACGTGCTCGACGATCGTGTTGAACAACGGCGCCAGCGTGCCTTCGCGCAAGCTCGGATCCTCATTGGCATAGCCGTTGCGGCCGGACGCGTAGAGCACCGGGAAATCGAGCTGCTCGTCGCTCGCGTCGAGGCTGACGAACAGGTCGAACACTTCGTCGAGCACTTCCTGGATTCGCTCGTCGGGGCGGTCGACCTTGTTGACGACGACGATCGGGCGGAGACCCAGAGCGAGCGCCTTGCCGGTGACGAACTTGGTCTGCGGCATCGCGCCTTCGGAGGCATCGACCAGCAGGATGACGCCGTCGACCATCGACAGGATGCGCTCGACCTCGCCGCCGAAATCGGCGTGCCCCGGCGTGTCGACGATGTTGATCCGGGTGCCTTCCCAGTCGACGCTGGTGCACTTCGCCAGGATCGTGATCCCGCGCTCTTTTTCGAGGTCGTTCGAATCCATCGCGCGCTCTTCGACGCGCTGATTGTCGCGGAAGGTGCCCGACTGGCGGAACAGTTGGTCGACGAGCGTCGTCTTGCCGTGATCGACGTGGGCGATGATCGCCACGTTGCGCAGATTCATGATCTATCCTGATTGGAGCGCCCAGAAGGCGGGTTCGGCGCGCCCTGTAGCCGAAATGTTGCATCGCGGAAAGGGGCTGGGCGGCTCGGTCTAGGCGGCGTTCGCGGCGCTGGCTCGAATTCGGAGTCGATCGACGTTCCGCTCCGCCCTCGATCTGCTATGGTCAGGCCATGGATGGGGAGGGGTGAGATGCGCAGCCTGAGCAGATACGTCCTGGCGCTGTTGCTGGTCGTGGCGTGGTCGCCCGCGCTGGCGCAGCAGCGGCCCGATCCCGATGCCGACGTCAGCGTGCCGAACCCGATCTATGCAAAGGGCGCCGGCCCGGTGATCGCGATCGATTCGGGGCATCGCGAGTTCAACACGATCAAGACCGGCTACGGCCCGCTCGCGACGTTGCTCGGCAATGACGGCTATGTGATGGTCGATTATGCCGACGCGATCACGCCGGCCAACCTCGCGGGGTTGCGCGTGCTGATCATCGCCGAGCCCAATTCGCCGACCCCGCCGCCCAGCAAGTCGCCGATCGACACGTTGTCGGCGTTCACCCCGGCCGAAATCCAGACGCTGCACGATTGGGTCGAAGGCGGCGGCGCGCTGATGCTGGTCGCCGACCATCCGCCGTTCATCGGCGGCGTGCGCGATCTCGCCCAGGCATTCGGCTTCACCTATAACCGCTACGCAGCGTATGACGCCGCGCAGACCGAGCTGTTCACGCGCGCCAATGGGGGGCTGATCGACGGTCCGCTGACGCAGAGGGTCGTTCAGTTCCGCACCTTCTTCGGGACCGCGTTCACCGCCCCGCCCGGCGCGCAACCGCTGCTCAAGCTCGATTCGCAATGGACCTTCGACACTGCCAAGGGGCTGCCCCACCCGGTCGTCGCGACCAGCGCCGACTGGCGCGGCGCGACGATGCTGGTCGGCAAGGGGCGGCTGATCGTGTTCGGCGAGGCGGGCGACCTGAGCGCGCAGATCTCGATCAAGAACCTGCCGATGGGGTTCAACGCGCCCGACGCGACCGGTAACCGCCAGATGGTGCGCAACATGGTGCTGTGGCTGGCGACGGGCAGCGCGCCGGCGCCGGCGATCGCCGCGCCGCTCTCCGCGGGGCCAGCGGCGACGGCGACCGACAAATAAGCGAGACGGGCGCGCGGAACGGTCTTGCCATAGACTTGTCCC
Source organism: Sphingomonas sp. (assembly GCF_036269755.1). Classification (GTDB taxonomy): domain Bacteria; phylum Pseudomonadota; class Alphaproteobacteria; order Sphingomonadales; family Sphingomonadaceae; genus Sphingomonas. The sequence goes on from NZ_DATBDV010000009.1 coordinate 178,558, forward strand.
GTGTTACATAGGCAATACACTTGAACGTGCTGGCGAACCCGGCCAGAGTCGCTGGCGCCGTTGAGCGATGTAAGGATGGACCATGGCGACGACGCCGACCGAGACGATGACCGCTGAACCCGATCTGGTGCTCACCGCGCCCGATCCGGTGCCCGCGGTCAGCCTGACCAAGGCGGCGGGGCTGGTGCCGATCGACGATACCAAGCGCACCGAACTCGAGGCGCGGGTCGATACGTTCATCGACGATCTTGTCGCACAAGACGTCGATTCGCCCGAATTCGGCAAGCGAGTCGATGCCATTACCGCGATGGGGCAAAAGGAGATTCGCGACGCGGCCGGCCAGTCCAATCGCTTCCTCGACCGCCCGGTCAAGGCGATGGACAAGGATACCGGGGTCGGCACCGACCTGATTGAGCTGCGCCGCGTGATCGAGCGGCTCGACCCGGGCAACGCGACCAACGGCAAGTTCTTCGGCGGCGGCGGCTTCCTCGAGAAGCTGTTCGGCAAGGGGCTGACCGGCTATTTCGACCAGTACAAATCGTCGCAAACGCACATCAGCGCGATCCTCAAGAGCCTGACGTCGGGCAAGGACGAGCTGTTGATGGACAACGCCGCGATCGACACCGAGCGCGCCAATCTGTGGACGTCGATGGGGCGGCTCGAACAGATGATCCACCTCGCCAAGGCGATGGACCAGAAGCTCGAGGACAAGGCGAACGAGCTCGACGCGACCGACCCGGCCAAGGCCAAGGCGATCCGCGAGACCGCCCTATTTTACGCCCGTCAGCGCACGCAGGACCTGCTGACCCAGATGGCGGTGAGCGTGCAGGGCTATCTCGCGCTCGACCTGGTCAAGAAGAACAATGTCGAGCTGGTAAAGGGCGTCGACCGCGCATCGACCACCACGGTCGCAGCGTTGCGCACCGCGGTGACGGTGGCGCAGGCGCTGACCAGCCAGAAGCTCGTGCTCGAGCAAGTCACCCAACTCAACACCACGACCGCGAACATCATCGATTCGACCGGCAAATTGCTCAAATCGAATACCGCGGCGATCCACGAGCAGGCGGCGGCGTCGACGATTCCCGTGGAAGTGCTGCAGCGCGCGTTCCAGAACATCTACGACACGATGGACGCGGTCGACACGTTCAAGATGAAGGCGCTCGACAGCATGAAGGCGACGATCGGCACGCTGTCGTCCGAGGTCGAGAAGTCGAAGGGCTATATCGCGCGCGCCGAGGGTCAGGCGCAGGCGTCGCTCGCGGGGCCGTCGGCGGACACGTTCAAGCTCGAGGCGGTGTAGTGAGGCCAATGCCATCAAATGAGCACGCCTCCCCGGCGAAGGCCGGGGCCCAGTTGCGCAGGTTTTGATGATGAAGCGAAACGTTCGACGACCAACGGATCGATGCTGGACCCCGGCCTTCGCCGGGGAGGCGCTCTATGGTTGGCCAGCGGCGGAGGTCACCATTCATGTCCTCCACTGACGAAGTCATCGCCAAGGCGCGCGAGACGCTCGACCGAACGTCGCAAAGCTATCGGGCGGGCCCGGGGCGGCGTGCGCGAGAGAACGACATCGCCAAGCGGGTGACTCGCGCGGCGGTGGCCGATCTCGCGATCATCGGCGTCGCGGTGGCAATCGGGCTGGCGATCCCGATCGGCATGATGGGGTTCTTCCTGATGCTGGTCGCGATGGTGGTGGCGACCGTCGTGCTGCTCGCCGCACCGGCGACCCCCGCGCCGACCTTCGAGAGGCTACGTCAGGCCGACATCAAGGCGCTTCCCGCACAGACCGGCCGCTGGCTGGACGCGCAGCGCCCGATGCTCCCCGCGCCGGCGATCAACCTGGTCGACCAGATCGGCCTAAAGCTCGACGCGCTCGCGCCGCAGCTCGCGACCTTGGGCGAGGATGAGCCCGCCGCCGCCGAAATCCGCAAGCTGGTCGGCGAGCAGTTGCCGGAATTCGTCAAGGGCTATGAAGCGGTGCCGAAGGGGCTGCGTGGGGTCGAGCGCAACGGCAAGACGCCGGATCAGCAACTCGTTGATGGTCTCAAGGTGATCGGCGGCCAGATCGACGAGATGGCGGGGCAACTCGCGCAGGGCGACCTGGACGCGCTGTCGACGCGGGGGCGGTATCTGGAGATCAAGTATCAGGGGGATGGGGCGTCGGTCTGATCGGTCAATAAGTGCCCGTGCAGACCCGAGGGCCCTTCTGGCGATTTTGGTCGCAAGTCCCGATCGTCGTCGCGAAACGTTTTAAGGCCCTCAGGTCTTGCTGATAGCGAGCGCCGGTCGTGATCAACGCTATCCTCGTTTCATAGCGCTTCGCTTTGTAGAGCGAGGCGACCGACACGATTGTTATCCCCCATTTCGACCGCTCAACACACAGCGGACGAAGCTGGCCGAACAAGCGGATCGCCCCAATCTTACGGCAAGGATCGTCAGTGAAAGGTTTGACGCCGTCGGGGATGAAAGTACGATCGTAATAGAGTTCGATCCGCGGCGTGGTCGGAGGTCCAAACGCGCGATCGCTGGATAAGTAGCCGACTCCAGCACAGCTTTTCGGTGGGGTCAGGAACAGGACGGTGCCGTGATCCGTACCGCTCCAATCGGCACGAAACGGGCACGTCCAGATGTTGGCCGGCGTCGGAAAGGCAAGTTCGTAATTCTCGGAGGCGTAGCGCCGCGCGGGCGGATGTTCGGGCGCGCGTGGCTGAACGGCTTTGGCGGCGGCAAACAGGACCAGCGCGGTTAGCAAAAGAGATTCTCCAGATAAAATCTGAGCTTATCTCAACTGATCAAGAGTGCAATCAACGTGCCGTCCCGAGCGCCTCCACTGCGCGATCGTGCAACCTCGCGAGCGCCGCCATCTGGATCGCCGGCGCTGTCACCAGCACGCCGAAGGCTTCGGCGCGCGGGGTATTGAACCGCAGCTTGCGCCCCAACGCATCGGTTGTCGCACACCCTACTTCGCGCGCGATCAGGACGGCGGCGGCGATGTCCCATTCGTGGCCCCAGCGCAGGGTCGCGAGCAGGTCGGCCTCTCCCACGGCGACCATCGCGATGCGCAAAGCGATCGAATTGGGCCTGGCGACCGCCATCAGATCGTGGTCCGCCTTGGGCAAGACATCGGTCGGCGTCCGCGCGCCGGGAAAGCTCGCACGCCCGCTATGCGCGATCGGCGCGCCGTTGAGCGTCGCGCCCTTGCCAGCCTCGGCGCGCCATACCTGACCGCGCGCGGTGGCGTCGAGCACGCCGATCACCGGTTGCTCGCCATCGACCAAGGCGATCGATATCGCCCAGCCGTCGCGCCCGCGGATATAATCGCGGGTGCCGTCGATCGGGTCGACCACCCACACGCGTCGCTTGTTCAAGCGGACCGAATCGTCGGCGGTCTCCTCCGACAGCCAGCCGGCATCGGGGAGCAGCGCACTCAGCCGCTCGCGCAGCATCGTGTTGACCGACAAGTCGATTTCGCAGACCGGGCTGCCCGGCTCCTTTTCCCAGCGCTTGAAGTCGGTGCGCCATTCGCCGAGCGCATGAGCGCCCGCTTCGGCGGCGATTGCCGCTACCGCATCGGCCAGCCCGGGCTCGACCTCAGCCACTCGCCACCGTCATGCCGTCGATGCGCAAGGTCGGGACGTTGGTCGGATAGCGGAATTCGAGATCATCGGCGGCGTTCAGATGCGCGAACATCTCGATCAGGTTGCCCGCGATGGTGAATTCGTCGACCGGCCGCGTGATCTCGCCATTCTCGATCATGAAGCCGGCCGCGCCGCGGCTGTAATCGCCGGTGACGCCATTGACCCCCATCCCGATCAGTTCGGTGACGTAGACGCCACGCGCAATGTCGCCGATCAATGCGTCGCGCCCGGCTGCGCCGGGGGCGATGTAGGCGTTGCTGGTGCTGACCCCCGCCGCGCCGCCGCCGCGCACCGCGTGACCGGTCGGCTCCATCGCCAATTGCCGCGCCGAGGCTGAGTCGAGCAGCCACGTCGTCAGGACGCCTTCGCGGACGATCTCGGTGCGCGCAACCGCGAGTCCCTCGCCATCGAACGGGCGTGAGCGCAGGCCCTGGGGGCGGAGCGGATCGTCGACGATCGTGATCCCCGGCGCGAACACCGCCTCGCCCAGCTTGCCGAGCAGGAAGCTGGTGCCGCGTGCGATCGCCGCGCCCGAGATCGCGCCCGCAAGGTGCCCGACCAGCGACGATCCGACGCGCGGGTCGAACACCACGGGCATCGGCCCGCTGGAGAGTTTGCCCGAGCCCACCCGTGCGACCGCGCGCTCGCCCGCCTTGCGCCCGATCGCTTCGGGCGAGTCGAGATCGCGACGGTGGCGTGCGGCATGATAGGCATAGTCGCGCACCATCGCGCCGCCGCCGCCCGCGAGCACGCTCGCCTGGATGCCGTGGCTGCTGGTCTGGTACGCCCCGGCAAAACCGTGGCTGGTCGCGAGCGCCCAGGCGAGGCGCGAGGCTGAGGCGCCGCCGCCTTCGCTGTTGGTTACGCCGGGCACGGCTCGCGCGGCGTCTTCGGCGGCGAGCGCCGCTTCCTTGAGCGATGCCGGCGCCGGCTCTCCGTCGTCGTACAAGTCGAGCTCGGGAAGCGGTCCGGTCATCAGCCGGTCCTCTGGCGCGAGGCCGGCCCATTTGTCCTCCGGTGCCTCACGCGCCATGGCCACGGCGCGCTCGACCAATGCATCCATCCCCTGGCTCGACAGGTCCGAGCTCGACACCGAGGCCGACCGCCGCCCGACGAAGACACGCAGTCCCAGCTCTTCTTCCTCCGACCGCCCGACATCCTCGAGCGCGCCCAAGCGCACCGACACGTCGATGCTGGCGGAAGCGGCGAGCGTCGCTTCGGCGGCGTCGGCCCCCGCGGCGCGCGCGCGCCCGACGATATCGAGGGCGCGATCGCGGGCAATGTCGGGGGTCAGCATCGCGCGGACTTAGGTAGCCGCGATGCGAAGGTCAAAAGCTGGTTTGTCCGACGACGATGCAGGCGAGGAAAATCAGCAGCCCGGCATAGCGGTTCGAGCGGAAGCGGTGGAGCGCGTTGGCGCCGTCGGCGGGCGCGAGCGTCGCGACTTGCCAGGCGAAATGCACGGCGGCGGGCAGCAAGGCGACGAGCACCAGCCAGTCGGGCCGCAACTGCCAGAACGCCGCGCCCCATAGCGCGAGCGCGATTGCGTAGAAGATCGCGACGCCCGGTCTGACCCGGCTGCCCAGCACGCGTGCCGAGGATCGCACGCCGACCAACGCGTCGTCCTCGACATCCTGCAGCGCGTAGATCGTGTCGTAGCCGATCACCCAGCAGATCGACCCGGCATAGAGCAGCGGCCCCGGCATCATCAGCGACCCCGTCGCTTCGCTCCACCCGACCAAGGCCGCCCAGGAAAAGACGATGCCGAGCCACGCCTGCGGCCACCAGGTTATCCGCTTCATGAACGGATAGGCGGCGACGGGAGCGAGGCTGATCAGCGCGACGATCTGCGCATAAAGGTGAAGCTGGAGCAGCACGACGAGTCCGACCAGGCACAGCACGGCAAGCCACAGCCACGCTGCCTTCACCGACACCGCGCCCGAGGCGAGCGGTCGGTTCCGCGTCCGCGCCACCTGACGGTCGAGGCCGCGGTCGACGATGTCGTTATAGACGCACCCCGCGCCGCGCATCGCGATGCTCCCCAGCGCGAGCCACAGGATGAGGTCCCAGCGCTCGACGGCCCCCTTCGCCAACGCGACGCCCCACGCTCCGGGCCAGAACAGCAATTGCCATCCGATCGGCCGGTCGAAGCGCGCGAGCAGCGCCAGCGCGCGCGGGTAAGCGGGGAGTATGCCGACCAGCCCGCGATATTGCGTATCGGGTACGATTTCGGGTTCCATGGTCATCGTGCGTTCACTAGGCGAACCGCATTTGCCGCACCAGCGCCACGCTTCGCCTCACTGCCGTCACGCTGTTTGGGCAGGAACGAGGTTGGGGCGGGCGTGTTGGAGTGACTTGATGAAGCGGACCGTGTCCCGATTGCTGACTTGCGCCGCGTTGATGCTGGCGCCGATCATGCTGCCTGCGGCGGCGGCGGCCGGCCCGGAGCCGGTCGGCCATGGCACCCAATCCTGGGCCGGAGTCTGGCGCAACACCAACAACACGGTGCACATCAAGGCGAGCCCGTGCGGCGACGGGATGTGCGCGACGGTGATCTGGGCGAACGACAAGACCAAAGCGGATGTTGCCGCCAAGGGCCACAACATCATCGGCATGCAGTTGCTGCGCAATTTCCACCAATCGGGCCCCGCGGAGTGGAGAGGCACGGTCTATGTTCCCGACCTCGACACCACGATTTCGGGCAAGATCACGATGACCGACCGCAACACGCTGGCGGCGGTAGGCTGCGGCTTCCTCGGCCTGGTTTGCCAGACTCGGCACTGGTCGCGGATATCCTGACGAGCTTCGACCGTTAGGACCGGCACATGGTCCATCTCTCCGTCGCCATCGCACGGTTCGCCGAAACCCTGTTCTGGGGTATCGCCCAGGCGGCGGGGCTGGCGCTGATCGGCACGGCGTTTGCGATCGCGGCGTTGCTGGTCGGCTGGAGGATGATGCGGCGGCGGCGGCCTTAGGCTCCGTCGGGTCTGTTTTCCCGCGAAGGCGGGAATCCAGGGTCGCGAACGAAAGCGCTTTTGACCTTGGGCTCCTGCCGTCGTCGCAGGAGCACGGTTTATTTTCGGCATTGGCGGGCTAGAAAGCTTCATGCCCGCCACCCCCGCCTGGCCACCCCGATCGACGCCGCGGCTGTTCGTCGAAACGCCGCTTGGCGAAGGCGGGCAAGTGCGGGTCGAAGGCGGTCAGGCGCACTACCTGTTGTCGGTGCTTCGGCTGAAGACGGGCGATCCGGTCAAACTGTTCGACGATTCGACCGGCGAATGGCTCGGTCTCGCCAGCGCGGTGGGCAAGCGCGACTTGATCCTCGACGTCACCGCGCATCTCCGCGACCGCGAGCCCGTTCCCGATCTGTGGCTATGCGCCGCGCCGATCAAGAAGGGCCGGATCGATTGGGTCGCGGAAAAAGCGTGCGAACTGGGCGTCGCGCGGCTGGTGCCGGTATTGACCCGGCGGACGGTGATCGAGCGTTTGAACGCCGAGCGCCTGCGCGCGCACATGATCGAGGCCGCCGAGCAATGCGACCGCACCGCGCTTCCCGAGCTGGCCGAGCCGATAAAGCTAGAGGCACTGCTCCGCGATTGGCCCGTCGATCGCACGCTATTTTTCGCCGATGAAACTGGTGGTGCGCCCGCGGCCGAGGCGATGGGGGCGCACAAGGGCCCTGCCGCGATCCTGGTCGGTCCCGAGGGCGGCTTCGACGAAGCCGAACGCGACTCGATTCGCAGCCTACCGCAAGCGGTCGGCATCGGCCTCGGCCCGCGTATCCTCCGCGCCGAAACCGCCGCCGCCGCCGCCGTCTCGATCTGGATGAGCACCGCCGGGGATTGGTGACGATTTGGCTAGCGCGGGTGCGGCCGTCCCCCTAAATGCCCGCCATGACGACGAAGACCGTTACGGATTCAAACGCAGCGGTCATCGAAAGCCGCGACCAGTTGATCGCTTCGTTCGCGAGCGGCGAGAAGCCGGTCGAGCGCTGGCGGATCGGCACCGAGCACGAGAAGTTCGTCTATCGCACCGACGATCATCGCGCGCCAAGCTGGGACGAGCCCGGCGGCATCCGTGACCTTCTCAACGGTCTGACCGAGTTCGGCTGGAAGCCGGTCGAGGAGAACGGCAAGATCATCGCGCTGACCGGCGCCGACGGCTCTGTCAGCCTCGAGCCCGCGGGCCAGTTCGAGCTTTCGGGAGCGCCGCTCGAAAACCTCCATCTGACCTGCGCGGAAACCGGGCGGCACCTCGAACAGGTCAAGGCGGTCGGCGACAAGCTCGGACTCGGGTTTCTCGGCTTGGGAATGTGGCCCGACAAGACTCGTGCCGAGCTGCCGATCATGCCCAAGGGGCGCTACGCGATCATGCTGCGCCACATGCCGCGGGTCGGCAGTCTGGGGCTCGACATGATGCTCCGCACCTGTACGATTCAGGTCAATCTCGATTATTCGAGCGAAGCCGACATGGTGAAGAAATTCCGCGTCGGGCTGGCGCTCCAGCCGCTCGCGACGGCGCTGTTCGCCAACTCGCCGTTCACCGAAGGACGGCCCAACGGCATGCTGTCGTACCGCAGCCATATCTGGTCCGACACCGACCCGCACCGCACGGGGATGCTGCCGTTCGTGTTCGAGGATGGCTTTGGATACGAACGCTACGCCGACTATGCGCTCGATGTGCCGATGTACTTCGTCTATCGCAACGGGCAATATCTCGACGCCTCCGGGCTCAGCTTCCGCGATTTCCTCAAGGGCGAGCTGTCGATCCTGCCCGGCGAGAAGCCGACGATCGAGGATTTCTCCGACCATCTGTCGACCGCGTTTCCCGAAGTGCGGCTCAAGACCTTCCTCGAAATGCGCGGCGCCGACGGCGGGCCGTGGGGACGGATCTGCGCGCTGCCGGCATTGTGGGTGGGGTTGCTCTACGACCAGGGCGCGCTCGACGCGGCGTGGGATCTGGTCAAGGACTGGTCGATGGCCGACCGCGAGGCGCTCCGGAACGCGGTACCCGAACTGGCGCTCGATGCGCCGTTGCCGGGTGGCGGCAAGCTCCGCGATATCGCCGGCGAAGTGCTCGACATCGCGCATGCCGGCCTGACCGCACGCGCGCGGACCGATGCGGGGGGCAGCAACGAGACTGGCTTCCTCGAGCCGCTGCGCGAAGTGGTGCGGACCGGCAAGGTGCCCGCGCAAGTGCTGCTCGATCGCTACAATGGCGATTGGGGTGGCGATATCAGCCGCGTTTATGGTGAGATGAGCTTCTGACTCTTCGTGCTCCTGCGAAAGCAGGAGCCCAGGGTTATTGGCGACGCGGCTTGCGGCTCTGGGTCCCTGCTTTCGCAGGAACACTGATAGCGGCTGCTTCTGCCTTCTGTCCTTTCAGCCACCGGAAGAAACGCGGCGCCGCACCGTTCCGCTCCATCCACTGATAGTATTCCTCATAGGCCGGATCGGCGCGTAAATGCCGCTCCTCGGTTCGCGCGCGCCAGTAATAGACGCCGGCGACGGCCCCCATCAGCGCGGTCGCGCGGCACGCATCGACCCAACTCCCGCTTGTCAGGATCGGCACCGTCGAGATCATCCAGAACAAGTTCTTCGACAGATAGGCCGGGTGGCGCGACCAGGCGTAGGGGCCATTGGTCAGGATGCCGCGATTGGTCAGGTTGGAAAAGCGAATGCCGAACGTCACCGTCGCCCAGGCGTAGATCGCGGTCAGCGCGACCAGCACCGTGCCGATCCCGCCGAGCAGCACCGGATGCCCCGCGAACCAGGTCGACCAGCCATTCTCGCCATAAGTGCCGGGGTGATAATCGAGCGGGCCGCCATCGCCCATCAGCACGAACGGCGGATAGCAGATCAGCGCCGCCATCCATCCCGCCGCGTACGGATTGGCGGTGCGGATGTGCGAATCGAGCGGGCGAAGCGCGAGCAGATAACCGGCCGTCGCGAACGCCACGTCGACCAGGAACATGAAGGCGATCAGCCAATTGGCCAGCGTCACCGGATCGCCGAGCACCTGGCTGAAGTCGCCACGGACGAAATCGCCAAACCCCGGCGGCACGATCGCCAGCATGAACGCGATGAAGAACGCCTTCACCCCCCAGCTGCGCAGATGAGCGTAGATCGCCTCTCGGTCGACTGGCTCGTTGAGCCCCATCAGCCACGCGCCGAGGCTCCAGCAGCCGTCCCTGGGCTCGACCATGCGTCGGTCGAGCCAGAGTGTATAAGGGATCGACGCGACGAACAGGATGGGCGCGGCCCACAGGAAGCACCACATCGAGAAGCGGAAACCATCGACCCAATAGAAGCGCCCGACCGCGTAGATCGCCGCGATCCCGCCCCAGGTCAGCCACAGCCCGGCAAGCTTGGTGATCGAGGTGTCGAGCGTCTCTCGCCACGGCTTCGGATTGGCCCAGTCGATTCCGGTCGAGGGATTGCGGTGGACCTTTTCGACCAGCACCGACCACAGAGCCATCGGAATACCCGCGGCGGCGACGTTGACCAAGGCCGAATACGGCCCGTCCATCCCATACCAGCGCGCGACGCCGACCCACACCAGCATGCCCGCCAGCCCGACCAACCCGGTCGCGGTCGAGACGGCGGAAGCGGGGCGCGGATCGGCCTTGGCGGCGGCGCTGCCCAGAGCGAGGTCGTGATACATGCGCGCGAGCCTAGCCGCGCAATGGTAAGCAAGGCGTGAAGGAAGATTCCGGTGGCGCTAACCGACCACGTTCACGCGCCCGAGCATTGTGATCAGGAACAGGAAGATCGCGACGACCAGCAAGGCGAGGCGGATCTGTTTCGGGCTCACCGATATCGACCGCCTGCGACGGGTCAATGGGCGTTGCGACGTGGGGAAGCCTTCGGCACGCGGTTACTGGTGCGGCCCGAACCGTTCGAGCCACCGAGGGCTCCGTCGATAGCGCCGCAATCTTGCGGGCGTGTGACGATTCGGCGCGAATTCGCGATGTCGGTTGGTTGGGGTGCGGCTTGCGCGCGACGCGGCGACTGGCTACTCGCCAGTTTCTGCGCGGGTGTAGCTCAATGGTAGAGCAGAAGCCTTCCAAGCTTACGACGAGGGTTCGATTCCCTTCACCCGCTCCAGCGCAGCACGGCTTGCGCCGCGCCGGCGCAAGACTCGCGCAAGCTCGGGCGGCGTAGCGCAGCGATGACCGAAGGCGCGGCTCTGCCGCGCGCTACGCCTTCTCCGCCGCCGCCCTGATCCCATCCAGCGTCGCGGTCGGGGTGATCGCTTGCGGGTCGAGAAGGCAGTGCACGATCGCGGGCTTACCGCTCGCCAGCGCGCGCTCGAACGCCGGGGCGAATTCGGCGGTGGTGGTGACTCGCTCGCCGTGCCCGCCATAGGCCGCGGCGAGCGCGGCGAAGTCGGGATTGGTCAGTTTGGTGGCCGACACTCGGCCGGGGAAGTGCCGCTCCTGGTGCATGCGGATCGTGCCGTAGATGCCGTTGTCGATCAAGAGCACGATCAGCGGAATGCCGTGGTGCACCGCGGTCGCAAATTCCTGCCCGTTCATCAGGAAGTCGCCGTCGCCGGCGATCGTCACCACGATGCTCTCGGGCTTCTGGCGCTTGGCCATCACGCCGGCAGGGACGCCATAGCCCATCGATCCGCTGGTCGGCGCGAGCTGCGTGCCGAAATCGCGGAAGCGGTAGTAGCGGTGGATCCACGCGGCGAAATTGCCCGCGCCGTTGCAGATCACCGCATCGGGCGGGAGGCGGTCGCGCAGCCAGCCCATGACTTCGCCGTACTGGAAATCGCCGGGCACGGTCGGCGGCGCGTCGGACCAGGTCAGATACGCCGCGCGCGCTACGCTGACGTCGCGGTTCCGACCGTCGATCCGTGCGGCGGCACCTAAGAAGGCACCTGGTGCCGCGCAGATGCCGAGCGTCGGTTGATAGACTCGCCCCAGCTCCATCGGGTCGGGATGGACGTGGACCAGCTTCTGTCGGCCGCTCGGAATGTCGAGCAAGGTGTAGGCTTGCGACGCGATCTCCGACATTCGCCCGCCGATCAGCAGGATCAGGTCGGCGGCTTTGACGCGCTCGATCAGCTTGGGGTTGGCCGCGAGACCGAGGTCGCCGATGAAACGATCGTCGGTCGCCGGGAAAAGTGCGGCGCGGCGGAATTGCGCGGCGACCGGTAGGCCGTGCCGGTGCGCGAACTCGACCATCGCGTCGCGCGCGGCGGCAGCCCAGCGCGAGCCGCCGACGATCGCGACCGGGTTTTCAGCGGCGCCGAGCAGGTCGGCGAGCGCGTCGATGTCGCCTGTCGTCGGCGCGGTCTCGACCGGGTCGACGCGTGGCGCGTCGGACACGTCGGCCTCTTCGACCAGGATGTCCTCGGGCAGCGCGATCACCACCGGGCCCGGCCGCCCCTGCATCGCAACGCGGAACGCGCGCGCGACGATCTCGGGGATGCGCGCGGCGTCGTCGATTTCGACCACCCATTTCGCCAGCGCACCGAAGGTGGCGCGGTAATCGAGCTCCTGAAACGCCTCGCGGTCGCGCATGCCGCGCTCGATCTGGCCGACGAACAGGATCATGGGGGTCGAATCCTGCATCGCGATGTGCAGCCCCGGAGATGCATTGGTCGCGCCCGGTCCGCGCGTGACGAAGCAGATGCCGGGGCGCCCGGTCAGCTTGCCGTACGCCTCCGCCATCATCGCCGCCCCGCCCTCGGCGCGGCAAGTGAGGAGGTCGATGTCGCTACCGATCAGCGCGTCGAGCACAGCGAGATAACTTTCGCCCGGAACACACGTCGCGCGATCGACACCTTGGGCGATCAGCTGGTCGACCAGGATACGGGCGGCGGTGCGGGTGGGCATCAGGCGCTCACGACAACATCGCCGTGTTCCTTCGAAGGCAGGAACCTTGGCCGGCATCGTCCACCATCGCCAACGCTCCTGCCTTCGCAGGAGCACGAGGAAGAGGAACGGCCATTACGCGATGTGCACCGACTTGGTGACTAGGTGCGCCATGATCCCCTCCGGTCCGTCCTCGGATCCGAAGCCCGATTCCTTGACCCCGCCGAACGGCGCGTCGGGCCAAGTCAGGCGGACCTGGTTGATCGCCACCATCCCGGCCTCGACCGTCTCGCTCAGGAGGTTCTGGCGGCGGCCATTCTCGGTGAAGCAATACGCGGCAAGACCGTAGGGCAAGCGGTTGGCCTCAGCGATCGCGTCATCATCGGTCGCGAACGGGCGGATCAGCGCGAGCGGACCGAACGGCTCGTCGTTCATCGCCTTCGCCTCGAGCGGCACGTCGGCGATTACCGTCGGGTTGTAGAAGAACCCGCCGGCGCCGCTCGCCTCGCCACCAACCAGCATGCGCGCGCCGATCGAGCGTGCATCCTCGACCATCGCCGCGATCGCTTCGGGGCGGCGCTGGTTGGCCATCGGTCCCATGGTGCTCGCCGCATCCAGGCCGCTGCCGACGGTCAGCTTGTTGGTTCGCTCGGCGAACCCGGCGACGAAGCGGTCGTAGATCCCTTCCTGCACGTGGAACCGCGTCGGCGAGACGCAGACTTGGCCGGCGTTGCGAAACTTGTGCGCGACCAGCGTGTCGAGCGTCTTTTCCAGGTCGCAATCGTCGAATACCAGGACCGGCGAGTGCCCGCCCAGTTCCATCGTCATCTTCATCACGGTGTCGGCGGCGAGCTTCATCAGATGCTTGCCGACCGGAACCGACCCGGTGAAGCTGAGCTTGCGCGTGACCGGCGAGGCTAACAGATGACGCGAGACCTGGTCGGGCACCCCGAACACCAGTTGCGCGACGTTGCCGGGCAAGCCGGCATCCTGGAAGCAGCGCATCACCTCGACCGCGCTGCCTGGGGTTTCCTCGCTCGGCTTGAGGATGATCGAGCATCCCGCGGCGATCGCGGGGGCGATCTTGCGGACCACGTTCAATGCCGGGAAGTTCCACGCGCAGAACGCGGCGACCGGCCCGACCGGCCGGTGCAGCACCATCGACCGCATTCCCGCCGGACGCATCAGCACGCGGCCATAGACTCGCATGCCTTCCGCCGCATGGAAGTCGATCAGCCCGGCCGAGGCGAGCACTTCGCCCCTGGCCTCGGCGAGCGGCTTGCCCTGCTCCATCGTCGCGACGCGCGCGATATGGTCGGCGCGCTCGCGGATCAAAGCGGCGGCCTTGGTCAGGATCGCGGCACGCGCTTCGGGCGCGACGACACGCCATTCCCGAAACCCCCGATCGGCGGCATCGAGCGCCCGGTCGAGATCGGCGGTGGTGGCGAGCGGCAGGTCGGCTTGCGCGCCACCGGTCGCCGGGTTGAGCACATGGTGAACGTCGCGGCCGTCGCCCGCCAACCATTCGCCGTCGATGTAGAGCCCGAGCTTCGCTGGATATTCCGTCATGCCGCGACCTCTAGCTTCCCCCGCCCGGCGTTCAAGCCACCGGCACCGTCGGCTTGCCCTCGACGCCCTCGCGCCACAGCATGACGAGCACCGCCATCGTCGCCGGGCCGACGAACAGACCGAGCAGCCCCATCGTCTCGACCCCGCCCAGAATTCCGATCAGCACCCACAGGAACGGCAGCCGAGTCGCTCCGCCGATCAGCACCGGGCGAAGGAAATGGTCGGCGACGAACACCACGCCGAGGCCGATCGCGGCCACCGCGATCGCCGCGCCGACCGCGCCTTGCCCCAGCAGCATCAGCGCGCCGATTGCGAACATCAAAGCCGCTCCGAACGGGATCATCGCCGCGATCGCGGTAGCGATACCGAGCAGGATCGGATGGGGCACGCCGAGCACGAAATAGACGATCGTCATGACGATGCCCTCGCCGATCCCGACCAGTACCAGTCCGTCGATCGTGCCGCGCACCGACAGCAATGCCTGATGTCCGATCCGCTCACCGGTCGGGCCGAGCATTCTGGCGCTCATCACCCGGAACTGCGCGACGATCGTGTCGCGGTCGCGGATCAGAAAGAACAAGGTGAGGCAAGTGAACGCGAAGATCACGCTGCGGTGGATCAGGCCGATCCCGATCAATTGCGTGCGCGCCATCATTGTCGCGCCGGTCAGGTGGGCGAAGAACGAGTCGGCGGCGGCGGGGTCGGCGAGGTTCGCCTGCCACCAGCCGGCCAACTCGCTGCTGCCGAACGGAAGTTCGGCTATCCACGTCGGCGGCGGCACGCCGTGGGTGCGCGCGGCCGCGACCCAAGTCAGGATGTCGTGCGCCTCGCGCGCGCCCTGCGCCACGCCGAACGCGATCGGAGCGAGGACGAGGATCGCGAACGCCGCGGTGAAGCCGGCAGCGACTAAATTGGGGTGCGGCCTGCTGAACCGTGCCTCCGTACGCTGGACCAGCGGGTCGATCGCCACCGCGATCACCACCGCCCAGATCAGCGCGGGGAGGAAGCTGAACACGATCCACAGCCCGAGGGCCGCGAGCAGGAAGATCAGGACGATCCGCGCGATCGCGCCGCGCCGCACGTCCGGTGAAAGAATGGCCATGGCAAGCGTGTAGCGTGTGGCGCTGGCGTGCGACAGCGTTACGTGCTGTGTAGCGCGTGGGGCAGGGGAGAGCGGACATGGACACGGTCGAGGATCAGGCGATCAAGCGCCCGTTCGGCTTCTGGATGGCGACCGCTTTGGTGGTCGGCGGGATGATCGGGTCGGGCATCTTCATGATGCCGGTGGGCTTGGCCCCGCTCGGCTGGATCGCGATGATCGCGTGGATCGTCAGCATCGCCGGCGCGGTGTCGCTCGCCTTCACAATGTCGCGGCTGGCGCAGGCGATCCCGGCGGCGACCGGCGCGATCGCGATCACCGGCGCGACGCTCGGCGAGCTCACCGGCGTGCTGATCGGGTGGAGCTATTGGGTGTCGGTATGGTCGGCCAATGCCGGCATCGCGATCGCCGCCGCGAGTTATCTCGGCGCCTTCTTCCCGTTCATCCGCGCGACGCCGCTCAACGGTGCGCTGACCGCCGTGGCGCTGATCTGGCTGCTGACCTTGCTCAACCTGGGTGGGGCCAAGGCGGCGGGGCGGTTTCAGGTGGTCACGACCTTGCTCAAGATCGCGCCGCTGATCGTCGTGATCGTGCTCGCGATCGCCGCGGTGACGGGCGGGCACGCGGCGTTCCAGCCGCTGCCCTCCGGCGTCGCGCTCGGTGGGCTCGCGACTGGGGTGACGCTGACCTTGTTCCCCCTGGTCGGGTTCGAAGCCGCGGGCGTCGCCGCCGAGCGCGTGCGCGATCCCGCGCGCAACGTCATGCGCGCGACGATGGCCGGGACCACCGGCACTGGATTGCTCTATCTGCTTGTCAGCGGCGCGTTCCTGATCGTGCCGATGGCGACGCTCGCCGGATCGAGCGCGCCGTTCGAATTGTTCGTGTCGACTTATTGGACTGCCGAGGCAGCGCTGGCGATCTCGGCGTTCGCGGCGATCGCGACGATCGGGGCGCTCAACGGCTGGGTCTTAATCCAAGGGGAGGTGCCGCTCGGCATGGCGCGGGCGGGATTGCTGCCGGGCTGGTTCGGGCAAGTATCGTCGCGCGACGTGCCGGTACGCGTGCTTTTCCTCTCGTCGAGTCTGGCGAGCGTGCTGGTGCTGTTCAATTCGAGCGCGTCGCTTGGGCAGGTGTTCGTGTTCATGGCGCTGCTCGCGACCTGCTCAAGCCTGTGGCTCTACGCCGCGATCGCGATCGGCGCGATCAAGCGGCGGATCGCGGTGCCGACGGCGATTATCGGGCTGGCGTTCGCAGTGGTTGCGTTTTGGGGGGCGGGCGAAAAGGCGTTCGCGTGGAGCTTCGCGCTGATGGCGACCGCGCTGCCGCTCTACTTGCTGCGCCCTCGCGTCGCGCTAGCCGAGCAGCCGGCCGAATAGACTTCGATCGCGCAATATCTCGTGCGCGGCGTTGTGGCCGGGGGCGCCGGTGACGCCGCCGCCGGGATGCGTACCCGACCCGCACATATAGAGGCCCTTGATCGGCGAACGGTAATCGCCGTGGCCCAGCACCGGCCGCGCCGCCCAGAGCTGGTCGAGCGACATGTGCCCGTGAAAGATGTCGCCGCCGATCAGCCCGAATTTGCGTTCGAGGTCGAGCGGGCTGTGGATCTGACGCGCGATGATCGACGATTTGAAGTTGGGCGCGTGCTTGGTGACGGTGTCGATGATGCAATCCGCCGCCGCCTCGCGTTCCCCGTCCCATGAGCGGCCATCGGGAAGCTCGGGCGCGAATTGCTGGCAGAACAGGCTCGCGACGTGCTGTCCCTTCGGCGCCAAACTGTCATCGACGCTGCTCGGGATCTTCATCTCGACGATCGGCGCGTCGGACCAGCCCTTGGCCTTGGCGTCGTCGAACGCCTTGTCCATATAATCCATCGTCGGCGCGATGATGATGCCGCAGGTGTGGTGCTCGGCGATCGCGGTGCTGGGCAGGACCGAGAAATCGGGCAATTCACTCAGCGCCACGTTCATGCGGAACGTGCCCGACCCGGCCTTGAAGCGATCGATCCGGTGCGCGAAATCGGCGGGCAGATCGGCGCGCTCGACCATGCGGCGGAACAGCAACGCCGGACCGACATTGGCGGCGACGATCTTCGCCGCGATCTCCTCGCCGGTTTCGAGCCGTACGCCGACGGCTCGCTTGCCGTCGACCAGCACGCGATCGACGGGCGCCTCCAGGCTGATCTCGACCCCGACATCGGCGCACGCCTCCGCCATATATTGCGTGATCGCACCCATCCCGCCGACGCTGTGCCCCCACGCGCCGTACTTGCCGTTCACTTCGCCGAACACGTGGTGGAGCAGGACGTACGCGCTGCCCGGCGTGTCGGGGCTGGCGTAGTTGCCGACCACCGCATCGAAGCCGAACGCTGCCTTGACGAACTCGTCCTCATACCAGCCGTCGAGGAAGTCGCGCGCCGATTTGACGAACAGGTCCATCACGTCGCGCTGCGCCTCAATCGACATGCCCGTCAGGCGCTTGCCTTGCGCGGCGGCGGCGATCAGCGCGCGCAAGCCCCCGCCGGCATTGGGTGGGGTCTTGAGCGCGAGGTCGCGAAGCACTTGCGCGACGCGTTCGAGCGCTTCCTCGTAGCGCGGCAGCGTTGCGGCGTCTCGCGCCGAGAAGCGCGCGAATTCGGCCTGAGTCCGTGCGGTGCCGCCGCCGAGCTTGAGATAGCCGTCATCGTGCGGGAAGAAATTGCTGATCGTGCGCTCGATGATCCGCCAGCCGCGCTCGTGCAGCCGCATGTCCTTGATCACCTTGGGGCGGAGCAAGCTGACGGTGTAGCTCGCGGTCGAGTTGCGGAAGCCGGGAGCGAACTCCTCGGTCACCGCCGCGCCGCCGACGATGTGGCGGCGTTCGAGGACGCGGACCTTGAGCCCCGCGCGCGCGAGGTAGAACGCGCAGACGAGGCCGTTATGCCCGCCGCCGATGATGAGCGCGTCGTAGGATTTGGTCATCGGCGTCGTGTCTTTCTTCCGTCATGCTGAACTTGTTTCAGCATCCATCGTGCAACAAATGCCACCATCGCGGGCGGAGAATTGGATCCTGAAACAAGTTCAGGATGACGGCGTGTTGGCTGCGGCGCATGGCCTTCTGCTCCATCCCGGCGCGGGCGCGCGATGCAGCCTTGCCTCCGGAATCCGCTCACGGATCTTCCTCGCGAAGCTGCGCAAGCACACCTCGCTCGCGCCGATCGGGCCGACCTCATAGCTTCGGCTCGCTATGCCTTGCTGGACGCGCTCGATCAGCCAGGTGTCTTCGGCGTTGACGACGCGGTTGATCCGCCAATTGGCGTAGCGCACCAGTTTCATCTCGCGGCGCCTACCTTCAGGAATGAAAGCGTCCGGCAGCGCGAACGCCATTTCGCGCAGGACGCATGTCGTCGGCGAGGTCGGCAGCCATTGCATGAAATCGACCTGATCGGCGTAGAGGTCGAACGCCATGTTGGGCCAGAGCTTGTAATAGAGCCAGCGCCGCTGGTTGGCGTCGGGCAAGTGGTCCACGCGCGGCAAATGCGTTTGGTAGAAGCGCTCCCATGGATTGTCCGACGGGCGATCGACGATCTCGCCCGACATCCGGTCGACCCACGGCTGTGCTTCGATCGCGTAGGACTTACCGAACAACCGCGTCAGTCCGTCATGCGCGACCGGGATGTGGAGATTGTCCGAATAATTGTCGCCGACGTTCTTCCAGTTCACCGCGCGCGGCCGCTCGCGAACCGGGGAGAGACAGCGCATCTCCTCGAATCGGTACGGCGCGATCTCGGCGTCGTATGGCGCCATCATCGCCGCCACCGACGGGCCGCCGTCATCCTCCAGCCGCACGAACACGAACCCGCGCCACAGCTCGACCTCGACCGGCGCAAGGCCGTTGTCCTCGAGCCGCAGCGACGGGTAATCGCTCTTGAACGGCACGCCCGACAGCCGCCCGTCGCTGTCGTACGTCCAGGCGTGATACGGACACACGATCTTCCGCGCGCACCCGCTCGGCCCCTCGACCAGCCGCATCGCGCGGTGGCGGCAGACGTTGGCGAAGGCGCGCACCTCGCCATCCGTCCCCCCGATCGCGATCACGCTCTCGCGAAGATAATCGAGCGTGTGGAAATCGCCGGGCCGGGCGATGTCGCTGACGTGGCAGACGATCTGCCACGACGGGCGGATCACCCGTTCCATCTCGACCGCCTGATATTCGGGATCGGTGTAGAGCCAGCCCGGCAAGCTCCAGTCGGCGTCGGGATCGCTCTCCGGCGTGGGTATCGCGTGCGTGGCCATGGCCATCGATACCAGCGCGCCGCCCCCGCGCCAACGCCTACAGCTTGATCGTCAGATCGGCGTGGAACGTCCGCTGCGGGAAGGGGTGGAACAGGAAGTAGCGATCGTTCCCGATATTATCGACGCCGATCCCGAGCGTGTAATTCTTGCCCACCACGAATTGCGCGCGAAGATCGGCGACGAGGTATTTGTAGAACCCTTGATAGGTGTTGCCGACCACGTCGTTGTTATCGAGCTGGCCGTACATCCGGCTCGCATAACGGCCGGCGGCGGTGAGCGAGACGCCGTCGACCAGACGCCATGTCGCGACCAACGTCGCTTTCCATTCGGGCACCGTGGGCAAGCGCTTGCCGATCGCGGCCGGAAAGGCGGCGTCGGCGCGGGTTGTGGCATCAGTGTAGGTCGCGCTGCCTGACAGGTCGAAGCGCGGGACGATATCGGTGCGCGAGAACGCCAGCTCGACGCCGCGAGCGCGCGTCCGGTCGACGTTCTGGACGAAGGTCGCGAGCGTGGTCGTGCCGTTGAGCGGACTGGTCTGCGAGATCAGTGCGTCGCGGACGATTTCGTTGAACAGCGACAGGCGGAAGTATCCCTTCGCGCTGGTGCGCTCGATCGCGATCTCCTCCGACAGCGCGCGCTCAGGTCGCAGGGTCGGGTTGGGCACCGCGGGTACCGGGGTGGTGACGACCTGATAGAGCTCGCCAACCGTGGGGAAGCGCCAAGCCTCGCCGAACGACGCGCGCACGCTCCAGCCGTTGGCCGGGGTCCAGGCGAGCGCCGCCTTGGGCGAGAATTTGACCGCCGACCGCGCCGGCTGGATTGCCGATATCGAAGGCGCGGACGAGAAATTGACGCCATCATAGGCGCGCCACCATTCGTAGCGCCCGCCGAGCGTCAGCGTCACCGACGGCACCGTCGTCCACGCATCCTGCAGCCACAGCGCGGCGGTGCGAGTCCTTCCGAGCGATTGCTGGTTGAGCGCGCCCGGCGTGCCCGCGATCCAGTCGCTCGTCGTGTAGCGGTTGCTCGCCAGCGTGAACCGGTCCCAATGCGCGCCGCCGCTCAGCACGTTGGCGCGCGACCGCCACGCGCCCTTGGCGTCGAGCGTATCCCATCCGGTGCCGTCGAGCTGCGTGATGTTGCCGGCCCCGCCCGACCGCGCGCCCGGCAGCGCGTCGATCGGCGTGCGCTGTTCGTCGTTGGCGAAGCGATAGCGCGTGCCGATCACTTGCCAGTCGATCGCTTGGCCCGACCCGCTCAGCGACAGCGCATGCGACCAATGGCGCTGGTTGGCGAGATAGGTACCGCTCGCAAACGAACTCGACGGATAGACCGGCATCCCGGTGGCGGTCGCGGTCAGGTAGGTTTCCGCGCTCGCGTTGGTGCGGTTGAGGAACAGGCCGCCCACATAGGTCAGGCGGACGTCCTTGCTGAGGTCGAGCGCGGCCTTGAGCTTGAGGCGGTCCTGCCCCTGGCGCTCGATCCCGCTTGCCCCCAGGATATCGGTCGCAGCCCCCGTTCGGGTGCGGCCGGGAATGGCGCCGGTCACGCCTGCGCCGGGTGATCCGGCGACGTAGGCGAGCGGCTGGCCGGTGCTGGTGACGTGATCGTAGCTCGCGAACAACGCTAGCGGGCCGAAGCGGTCGCCGACCGTTCCGCCGGTTTGATACGCCGGATAGACATCGCGGCGGCCGTAGAGATCGAAGGTCTGAGCACTGACGCCCATCGTCAGGGTGGCCTCGAACGCGTCGGGCAACCGAGTCGTGATGTTGACCACCGCGCCGATCGAATTGCCGGGGTAGGCCGCGGAGAACGGGCCGTACAGCACGTCGATCCGCGCGATCTCCTGCGGGCTGACCAGGCTCCAGCGCGGGCTGGCGCTGGTGTTGTTGTTGCCGATCAGCGACGACAGCAGCGCGCCGTCGGCATAGATCAGGCTGCGCGCGCTGGCGCCGAGCCCGCCGGTGCGCGTGGCGAGCGGCGCTTGGGTGTCACCGATGTGGCGCTTTCGCACGATCAGACTGGGAAGATATTTGAGCGCGTCCTCGACGTTCATCGCGTTCACTGTCGTTGCGATGCGATCGGCGTCGATCGAGGCCTGAGTCGAAGGCGGGTTATCGATCGTCTGCTTCTGGCGCTGCGCGACGACCAGAATGTCGTCCTTCTTGTCGTCGCCAGCCAGCGGATCGTCGCTCGCCCTGGCGGGCATAGCGGTCAGGCTCGCCACAACGGCGAACGAAGCCCGCAGCAGCGCGCTCTTCGAAATGGTCACGTGAATTTCCCTTGCTGAAACGCGTCGCGCCGCCCTCCGCGGGGCGGCGACGGATCAGGCGCGGGCGGGGGGGCCGGTGGCCGGCGGTGGCGGCGCGGCAAGGCCGCGACCCGGCAGCGTATCGGGAGCGGGCAAGTCGGGCGTCTCGATCGGCGCTACGGGCGCCATCGCGATTTGCAGGATGGGCGGCGGGGCGTCGGCGATGCCGATGCCGGCGGCTGCGCAGGGATGATCGCCAGCCTGGCCATGATGCGGCATCTGGTCGTGCGAGTTCTTGCCGCCCGGCATCATCATCGCCATCGCCGCATTCGGCCCCATGCCGTCGCACGGCACGACCACGACTCCGCCGCTGCTTGCTACGACCGGCATCCAGCCTTCGGGCGCGGCCGTCTGCCCGAGCAACGCGACGATCAGCAGCATCAGCCCGACGAGGCGCGTGCGATCGAGGCGGGGGCGGGCAGTCATTTCGGCATGGCCTTAGGCCGGCTACGCTCGACTGGCCATCCTTGTTCCTGCCGCCTTTCGTCGCTCGGCCAACGGGTATAAGAGGCGCCAGCCCCATGGCCAGCATCTCCACCCCGACCCCCGCCGATCCATCGCAAGAGGCACACGCCCGTCCCTTCTGGCGGCCCGCCATCTTCTCGCGCCCGTTCTTCGAGGACAAGAGCCGCGCGTTCTGGCGGCTCCAGGCGGCGGGTTGGACCGGGTATTTGCTGCTGCGGTCGGTGTCGTCGCTGTCGAACGGCAATTCGTTTTCGGCGCTGATCCCCGCGATCATCGAAGCGATCATCGGCTATTGCATCACGCTGCTGCTATCGACGCTCTACGGTTATTACCGCCGCTTGCCGCGGCTGAGCGGCGCGTTGCTGACGGTGGTGACGCTGGGGGCGGCCACCGTGATCTATGCGGTGCTCGAAGCGCTCACCTTCTCGCTGGTCGCCGCGGTTCCCGAGCTCGAAGTCAGCCTGGGCCGAGTCGTCGGCTATATGTTCTTCACCTTCACGGTGCTCGCCGGCTGGTCCGCGCTCTATTTCGGGATCAATTTCTACCTGATCGTCGAGCAGCAGAACGACCAACTGGTCGCGCTCGAAAGCCAGGCGTCGTCGGCGCAGCTCGCGATGCTGCGCTATCAGCTCAACCCGCATTTCCTGTTCAATACGCTTAATTCGATCTCGACGCTGGTGCTGCTCAAGGAGACCGAGCGCGCCAACGCGATGCTGTCGCGGCTTGCCGATTTCCTGCGCTTCACGCTGGTTTACGAACCCACCGCGCACGTGACCGTCGCGCAGGAAGTCCAAACGCTGAAGCTCTACCTCGAGATCGAGAAGATGCGGTTCGAACGGCGCTTGCGTCCTGAATTCGACATCGATCCGCGCGCTGAGCGCGCGCGCTTGCCGTCGCTGCTGCTCCAGCCGCTGGTCGAAAATGCGATCAAATATGCCGTTACGCCGAGCGAAGAGGGGGCGGAAATCGCGGTTTCGGCACGGCTCGTCGGCGAACGCGTGCGGATCGCCGTATCGGACTCGGGGCCGGGCTTGATCGAGAACAAGTTAGGGCCAAGCCTTTCAACCGGCGTGGGGCTCGCCAATATTAAAGACCGGTTGGCGCAGGCGTACGGACCTGACCACCGTTTCGACACTCGATCTCTGCCAGGGGGCGGCTTTGTCGTGGAGATCGAAATTCCGTACCAGTTGGACGATCCGAATAGAGAGGCCGCATGACGATCCGAACGATATTGGTCGACGACGAGACCTTGGCGATCCAGGGGCTCGAGCTCCGCCTCCAGGCGCATCCCGACGTCGAGATCGTCGACCGCTGCGCCAACGGCCGCGAGGCGATCCGCAGCATCAAGACCAACAAGCCCGATCTCGTCTTCCTCGACATCCAGATGCCCGGGTTCGACGGTTTTTCGGTGGTGCAGGGACTGATGGAGGTCGAGCCGCCGCTGTTCGTGTTCGTCACCGCCTATTCGGAGCATGCGTTGCGCGCGTTCGAGGCGCAGGCGGTCGACTATCTGGTCAAGCCGGTCGAAGAATCGCGGCTTGCCGACACGCTCGAACGGGTACGGCAACGCCTGAGCGAGAAGCGCGGCGCGGAGGAGGTCGAGAAGTACAAGGAAGCGCTCGCCGAGGTCGCGCCTGAGGCGGCCGGCGAGATCGCCGATGCCGGCGACGGCCATTCGTCGAACCGCTTCGAAAAGCTCATCAACATCAAGGACCGCGGCAAGATCTTCCGGGTCGATGTCGATACGATTGAAGTGGTCGAAGCGGCGGGCGATTACATGTGCATCAAGACCGGCGACAACACGCTGATCCTGCGCCAGACGATGAAGGACCTCGAAAAGCGGCTCGATCCGCGGCGCTTCCAGCGCGTCCATCGCTCGACGATCGTCAACCTCGACCTGGTGCGTCAGGTCAAGCCGCACACCAACGGCGAATGTTTCCTCGTCCTCGATTCGGGCGGTCAAGTGAAGGTCAGCCGTAGCTATCGCGACGTTGTCGCGAGGTTCGTTCATTAAGAAGGGGGCGGGGGATGTCGTCAGCTTACGAAACCTTCGTCGCGCTGCACGTACCCGGCGATCCGCTGATCATCTACAATTGCTGGGATCCAGGCAGCGCGGTGGCGATAGCAAAAGCGGGTGCGAAGGCGGTTGCGACGGGGAGCTTCGGCGCGGCTGAATCTCTTGGCTTCCACGACGGCGAGCAAGCGCCGCTCGATGCCGTGTTCGACAACGCTCGGCGGATCATCGGCGTCGTCGATCTGCCCGTCTCGATCGATTTCGAGGGCGGGTACGCGGTCGAGCCCGAAGGCGTCGCGGCGAACCACGCCAAGCTCGCCGCGACCGGCGCGGTGGGGTGTAACTTCGAGGATTCGGTCATCGGCGGCGAAGGCGTCTATCCGCTCGCCCAGCAGGCGGATCGAGTCCGCGCCGCCCGGCAAGGCGCGGGCGATGCCTTCTACATCAACGCTCGAGTCGACCTCTATTTGCGAACGCCCAAGGACGCGCACGATGGCTCGCTGCTAGATCAGGCGGTCGAGCGTGCGCAAGGCTATATGGCGGCGGGCGCGAGCGGCATCTTCGTGCCCGGTTTGCGGGACCCGGCGGCGCTGGCGGAATTGGTCGAGCGGACGAGTGCGAGAATCAACGTGATCCCCGGTTCCGGTCAGCCGACCCGCGAACTTGCCGACGCCGGCGTCGCGCGGATCAGCTATGGCGGTGGGCCGTGGAAAGCGGCGATGGCTTGGCTCGAGGAGCAGGCGCGCCCGGCGATCGACTGGCGCGGTTAAGCTCCCCGCCCTGAAAGGGAGGAGCTGCGCGGTCGAGGCTTGGCGAGACGCGAGCCTCACCCGATCCTTTCCGCATCGCGATACGTCCACCCATCCCTTAACCGATCCCTTCCAGGGAGGGGAATGAGTTAGTCCAGCGGCTGTCGGTCTTCCTCGCTCACACCGAGGTCGGTCGCCGTGAACAGCGTGTGGAGGGTGATCCCGCGCTCAGCCAGCGTCGCTGTCGCGCCCTGCTCCCGGTCGAGGATGACGATCGCGTCGGTCATCACGCCGCCCGTGGCCTCGATCTGCTCCGCCGCCTTAAGGATCGATCCGCCGCTCGTCGCGACATCGTCGATCAGCACGACTCGCTTGCCCGCCAGGCTCTCGCCACCAGCGTCGTCGAGTCCCTCGACCATCAACGCCGTGCCGTGGGCCTTCGCCGCCTTGCGCACGAACACCGTGCCGATCGGCCGGCCCTGCTCCCAGCTTAGTGCCGCAATCCCGCCGAGCAACGGCACCGCGCCCATCTCCAGCCCCGCGACGTGATCTGCCTCCAACCCATCGAGCACCGACAACAATCCGCGCGCGCATTGCGCGGCTCCCTCCGGCGTCATCATCGTCGCCTTCATGTTGAAATAGATCCGGCTGCGCTTGCCCGAGACGAGCAGAAACTCGCCGCGCTTGAAGGTGCGTTTGGCGAGCAGCGCGCGCAGCGCCTCGCGATCGTACGATCCAGTCATGCCGCTCCCATCCGGCACGCGCCCGCCAGCGTCAATCGGCAGGGTTATATTTGGCGAGGAACGCCTCCAGCTCCTGGAGGAATTGCAGCCGGTCGGCCTCGCGCGTGAAATGGTGGTCGCCCTCGGGCTGTTCGACATATTTATAAACCGCGCCCGCCGCCTTGAGCTTCTCGACCATCTCGCGCGATTGCTTGACCGGCACGGTCTGGTCGGCCTTGCCGTGCATGATCAGGATTGGGGTCGAGAAGTTGGCCGCATAGTTGATCGGCGACACCGCCTTCAGGTCAGGCGCCTGGCGGCGTAGATAGTCCTTGTCGCGGCCGCCGTTCAGGAACGACGAATCGTAACGCACCATCGCCGACATGTCCGACACCCCGGCATAGGATACCGCGCAGCGATAGACACCCTTGTCGCGTTCGGCTGCGCGGAACGCCGCATAGCCGCCGTATGAGCCGCCGACGATGCACACGCGCTTCGGATCGGCGATCCCCTGCTGTGCCGCCCAGGCGACAGCGTCGAGCAGATCGTCCTGCATCGTCAGGCCCCATTGCCCCTCCCCGAGCTTGGCGAATTTGGTGCCGAATCCCGACGAGCCGCGATAATTGGGCTGGAGCACGGCATAGCCGCGGCTCGCGAGAAACTGCGCCCACCAATCCCATTCCTCATCGTCGCGCGCGAACGGGCCGCCATGCGGCATCAGGATCAGCGGCAGGTTCTTCGCCTCGCGGCCCGGGGGCAGAGTCAGCACGCCCGTCATCTCGACCCCGTCGCGCGCCTTGAACCGTACCGTCTTGACCGGTCCCTGCGCCTTCATTCCCAGCGTTTCGTTGATCCGCGCGAATAACGTCATGCGGCCGGTGGCGGGGCGGTAGATGTAATAGCCACCGGGACTGTCGGCTGCGCCGATATGGACGATCACGACCGACAGGTCGTTGCTCCACGACACGATCTGCGGCCACCGCTGCGGCACGGCTTTGTCGAGCTCGTCCTGAATCCCCGCCAATGTCGGGTCGAGCCACTTGGTCCGGGCGCGGTCGTCGATATAGCGAACACCAAGCAAGCGCGTGCCGGTCGGATCGATCAACGCGTCGTCGATATCGTTGGCGGGCGCGCCAAAAACCTTGGCGCCGATCTTCATCGAATCAAGGTCGAAATCGTAGACCGCGTCGTATCCATCATCGTCGTCGATCGCGATTGCCTTGCCCGATTGCGGCGGGATCAGCGCCGGCAGCGTGCTGAGCTTGGCGTTGGGGCCGCGTGCGGTGTCGATCGTCCGCAGCGGCGTCCCGGCCTGGCCGCGATAGAGCGCGCGGTACGACCGCCGCTGATCGTCGTACGCGATCCCCAGACGCACCGTGCCCCCAGTATCGGCGTACCAATCCCAAACGTCGACCGTCGTCGCCTGGACGCGGACGCTCTTGCCAGTCGAGACGTCGAAGTCGCGGACCTCCGGCCAAAAACCGTCTTCGTTGGCGTAGATCGTCGTCTGCCCGGCGATCAGCGCGTGCGGACGTCCGTCGCGGGCCACCCATAACACGTCGTCGGCGGACTGGCCTGCGCCGGGAACGGCCAGCAGGTTGATCTTGGTGCCGTCGGAGCGAACCCCGAACGCGCGGCGCACGTACCATTCGTCGCCCTCCACCGGCTGCATTTGCCCAGCGCGCACGATTAGCCAGTCGTTGTTGACCCATTGCCAGCCGTTGAGTTCGAAATCGCCCGGATCGATCAGCTTGGTCTTGGCGATGTCGTCGATCGGAATGATCGCAAAGTGCAGCTTGCCCCGGATCGCAACTCGCGCAGCGACTCGAGTGCCGTCGGGCGATAGAACAGGGTTTTCAACGAATGGGAGCGCAGCGAAGGCCGCGGCGGGCGGCGGACCCGCGGGAGCAGTCGCGATGGAGGCTGAGGTTGCGGCGGGCTTCGTGTCCTGCGCCGATGCCGTCGCGTTCAGCGACAACAGCGCGGCCGCAGCGGCGACGGACATCATAGGCCTGATCATGCAACTCTCCCCTGCGACTCGCAGTCTAGCGGGGGAGCAACGCGGAGCAAGTACCGCAAGCGATTTAATGTGGATTTTGAGCGGGATGGCCCCATCCGGCGCTGGCCGGATGGGGCTAAACCGGTCAGCCAGCGCCGTGCGCCGCCAGCGCCGCGAGCAGCAGCAGCGCGACGATGTTGGTGATCTTGATCATCGGGTTGACCGCGGGGCCGGCCGTATCCTTGTACGGGTCGCCCACCGTGTCGCCGGTGACCGCGGCCTTGTGAGCCTCCGATCCCTTGCCGCCGTAATTGCCGTCCTCGATATACTTCTTGGCATTGTCCCACGCGCCGCCGCCCGAGGTCATCGAGATCGCGACGAACAGGCCGGAGACGATCACGCCGAGCAGCATCGCGCCGACCGTGGCAAAGCCTTGGTCGCGCCCCGCCACGGCCTGCACGATGAAGAACACCACCACCGGGCTGAGCACCGGTAACAGCGACGGGATGATCATTTCCTTGATCGCGGCGCGGGTGACGATGTCGACCGTTCGGGCGTAGTTGGGGCGGCTGGTCCCCTCCATGATGCCCTTGTCGGCGGCGAACTGCGCGCGAACATCCTCGACCACCGATCCGGCGGCACGGCCGACCGCGGTCATCCCGAATGCCCCGAACAAATACGGCAACAGCGCACCGAGCAGCAGCCCGACGATGATGTACGGATTGCTCAACTCGAAGTTGATCTTGCCGATACCGAGCGGACCGGCATAGCGATCGAGGTCGGTGGTGTAGGCGCCGAACAGCACCAACGCGGCGAGCGCCGCCGAGCCGATCGCATAGCCCTTGGTCACGGCCTTGGTGGTGTTGCCGACCGCGTCGAGCGCGTCGGTGCGGTGACGCACGTCATCGGGCAACCCCGCCATCTCGGCGATGCCGCCGGCATTGTCCGTCACCGGGCCGTACGCGTCGAGGGCGACCACCATGCCCGCGAGCGCGAGCAGTGAAGTGGCGGCGAACGCCACGCCGATGATCCCGGCGAGCTGATAAGTCGCGATCACCGCGACGACGATCACGATGGTCGGCAGCGCGGTCGATTCGAGGCTGATCGCCAGCCCCTGGATGACGTTGGTGCCGTGCCCCGTGGTCGATGCTTTGGCGATCGACTTGACTGGGCGGTAATTGGTGCCGGTGTAATATTCGGTGATCCACACCAGCAGGCCGGTGACCAGCAGGCCGATCAGCATGCAATAGAACAGGTCCATGCCGGTGAAGCTCTTCGCGCCGACATTGCCGATCGCGGCGTTGAGGTCGCCTAGCACCCACTTGGTCGCGCCGAAGATGGCGAAGACCGACAGGAGCGCGGTGGTCCAGAAGCCCTTGTAGAGCGCCCCCATGATCGACTGGTTCTTGCCGAGGCGGACCATGTAGGTGCCGATGATCGAGGTGATGATGCACACCCCGCCGACGATCAGCGGGAGGCTCATCAGCGCGAACAGGTTCGTCGCGTTGGCGAGGAGCAGCGCGATCGACACCATCGTAAGGCCGATCGTCACGACATAGGTTTCGAACAGGTCGGCCGCCATCCCGGCGCAGTCGCCGACATTGTCGCCAACGTTATCGGCGATGGTGGCGGGGTTGCGGGGATCGTCCTCGGGAATTCCGGCCTCGACCTTGCCGACCAGATCGGCGCCGACATCGGCGGCCTTGGTGAAGATGCCGCCGCCGAGACGGGCGAAGATCGAAATCAGCGAGGCACCGAACGCGAGCGCAGTCAGCGCCGCGACGATCTCATGGTCGCCTGGCGCGAGATGCTTGACGCCGGTCAGGTACCAGAAGATGCCAGAAATCGCGAGCAGGCCGAGTCCCGCCACCAGCATGCCAGTGATCGCGCCCGAGCGGAATGCCAGCGTCAGCCCGCCCTGCAGGCTGCTGCGCGCGGCCTCCGCGGTGCGCACGTTGGCGCGGACCGAGATGTTCATGCCGATATAGCCGGCGATACCCGACAGCGTCGCGCCGATCAGGAACGACACGGTAGAGAGCGGCGCGCCATGGCCGTCCAGCGTCAGCCAGATGATGACCGCGACGATGACGCCGACGATCGCGATGGTGGTGTATTGCCGACCGAGATAGGCCTTTGCGCCTTCCTGGATGGCGGCGGCGATATCCTGCATCTTCTCGTTGCCGGCGGGTGCGCGGAGCACTTGCTGGCTGGTGATGAAGCCATAGACCACGGCGATCAGACCGCAGACGATGGCCGCATAAACGATCGTCATTCCTCTTCCCCTGTTAAGCGCGCCTGGCCGGACGACCCGCGCGCGCGATCCCTGTTAGGTGGGCGCTTGCCTATCGCCCGCGCGGGCGCGGCGCAAGCGCATGGATCAGTGCTGGTATCCGAGCGGTCCCGCGACTGGCCGGCCGTCCACCAGCACGTCATGCGCCTGGCGCGGCAACACGCGTCCGATCGCACGCGGGGGGAGCGCGGAGTCGAGCGGACTGGCGGCGAGCAGCAACGCATAATCGTCGCCCCAGCGCATCGCTTGGTCGTCCGCGAACGCATCGATATCGATCGTTACCCCGCTCGCTGCCGCCATCCGCGAGGCGTCGAGCAGCAGCCCGTCCGACACGTCCATCATTGCGTGCGCACGCGGCGCCAGCGTGCGGCCTTGGGCGAGCAGCGGGCGCGGGCGGAGATAGGCGGCGATGTCGTCTTCGCTCGCTTGCTCGCCCTTCGTCAGCGCCAGCCAACCGCGCCGCGCTGCGCCGATTTCGCCGGCGAGGTATAGCGTGTCGCCGGGCTGCGCACCGCTCCGCGCCGGAACGGTAGCGGTGGTCGCGCGGCCGATCGCGGTACAGCCGAAGCCGGCGGGTCCGGCTGCACGGATCGTGTCGCCGCCAAGCAGGGGCACGTCGTATTCTGTGAGGATCGCGCGTAATCCCTCCAAGAACCGAGCGCTGCCGTCAGTCAGGCTCGCGCCGATCAGGATTCCGATCGGCTCCGCGCCCTTGGCCGCCAGGTCCGATAAGTTCACCGCGACCAGCTTCCATGCGACATCAAACGGGTCGGCGCCTGGAAGATAATGCACCCCTTCCGCGACCATGTCGTGCGTGACGACCAACGTCTCGCCGCCGATCGCGATCACCGCGGCGTCGTCGCTCAACCCGCGCGCGCCGGGGTGCAGCGGCAGCGTGCGCAACGTGGCGATGAATTCAGCCTCGTGCATCCTTGGCCACCGCATCGAGCACGCCGTTGACGAACCCGGCTTCGCGCTTTTCGTAGAAGGCGCGCGCGACATCGACATATTCGCTGATCACGGTGCCGGTCGCGGTATCGGCCCTTGCTAGTAATTCGTAGGTCGCCGCGCGCAGCAGCGCCTTCATCGATTTGTCGAGCCGGTCGAACGACCAATCGCTGTTCAGCTTGGCCGCGATCGCCGCATTGATCTCGTCGCTGCGCGCGAGCGTGCCGGTCACGACGTCGTCGAAATAGGCCTCGTCGGCCTGGGCATATTCGGCATCCTCGATCGTCGCACCAAGCCGGTGCTGGTGAAATTCGTGAAGCAGGCTAGCGAGCGGCGTGCCCTCCATTTCGTGCTGGTACAGCGCCTGCGTGGCGGCGAGCCGCGCGGCGGCGCGGGCTTTGGATCGGGCGGCGGTTCGGCGGGACATGGGCTGCGCCTATCGGTCAGCGCGGCGCGAGGCGCAAGGCCACCGACCGGGCGTGCGCGGGCAGTCCTTCAGCTTCGGCGAGGGTCACCGCGGCGGGGCCGATCGCGGCGAGCGCGGCGGCGTCGAGCGACAGGAAGCTGGTTCGCTTCATGAAATCGAGCACCGACAGGCCCGATGAGAAGCGTGCGCGACGCCCGGTCGGCAGGACGTGATTGGGTCCCGCGACGTAATCGCCGACCGCTTCGGGCGTGTGACGGCCGAGGAATACCGACCCGGCATGCTTGACCAAATCGAACAGCGCGTCCGCGTCGTCGCACGCCAGCTCGAGATGCTCGGGCGCGAGGCGATTGACCAGCGGCATCGTCTCGATCAGGTCGGCGGTGACGATGATCGCGCCGTTCGAGTCCCAGCTTTCGCGCGCGACCTTGGCGGTGGCGAGGCCGCCGATCTGGAGGTCGACCGCTTCCGCCACAGCGCGTGCGAGCGCGGCGTCGTCGGTGAACAGGATCGATTGGCTCGACGGATCATGCTCGGCCTGGCTGAGCAGGTCGGCGGCGATCCATTGCGGATCGTTGTTCCCGTCGGCCACGACGACGATTTCGCTCGGTCCCGCGACCATGTCGATCCCGACCACGCCGAACAATTGTCTTTTGGCCTCGGCGACCCAGGCATTGCCGGGGCCGCACACCACGTCAACCGGCGCGATCCGCCCGGTGCCATAGGCGAGCGCGGCCACCGCCTGCGCGCCGCCGATCCGCCATACCTCGTCGACGCCGGCGATATGCGCGGCGGCAAGCACCAGCGGGTTGACCTCGCCGTCGGGGGTCGGCGTGACCATCACCAGCCGCTCGACGCCTGCGACCTTCGCGGGGACCGCGTTCATCAGCACCGAACTGGGATAGGCCGCGCGACCGCCGGGGACGTAGATCCCCGCCGTGTCGACCGCGCGCCACCGCGCGCCGAGCCGGGCGCCGATGCTGTCGACTTCGTCGCGATCGGCGGGCTTCTGCTTGACGTGATAGGCTACGATCCGCTCCGCGGCGAGTTCGAGCGCGTCGCGCAATTCAGGCGCGAGGGCTTCGTGCGCGGCGAGCCAATCGGCTTTTTCGATCCGCCAGCCGGTCTCGTTGAGGTCGTGATTGTCGAACTTGCGCGTGAAGGCGTGGACCGCGGCATCGCCTTCATCGCGCACGCTGGCGACGATCGTCCGCACGTCGCGCGCGACGTCTAGATCGGCCTCGCGCCGGGCATCGACCAGCGCGGCGAACTGGCGCTCGAAGCCGGGTTCGGAGGTGGAGAGCTTGATCAAATTCCCCTCCCGCTTGCGGGAGGGGTTAGGGGAGGGGTAGTCGACGGCCCGCTTTCTCCAGACACGCCCTCCCCCAGCCCCTCCCCCAAGCGGGAGGGGAGGATGGCGTTACGGAACGCATCCACCAGCGGCACCAGTTCGGGCCGAGTCTTGAACGCGGCGCGGTTGACGATCAGGCGGCTGGTGACGTCCATGATCCGCTCGACTTCGACCAGGCCGTTCTCCTGGAGCGTGCGGCCCGACGAGACCAGATCGACGATCCGCGGCGCGAGGCCGAGCGTCGGCGCCAGCTCCATTGCGCCGTTCAGCTTGACGCACTCGGCTTGCACGCCACGCCGCTCGAAATACGCTTGCGTAACATGCGGGTATTTGGTCGCGACGCGGACATGGCTCCAGCCGCGCGGATCGTCGGTCGCGGCCATATCCGCGGGCTCGGCGACCGACAGCCGGCAATGGCCGATACCGAGGTCGACCGGCGCATAAAGCTCGGGGTAGTCGAACTCCGCCAGCACGTCCGACCCGACGATGCCGAGCTGCGCCGCGCCGTGCGCGACGAAGGTCGCGACGTCGAAGGCGCGGACTCGGATCAGGTCGATGTGGGGTCGGTTGGTGCGGAAGCGCAGCGCCCGGCTGTCCTCGTCGGCGAACGCCGCTTCGGGCTCGACCCCGGCGCGCGCGAGCAATGGCGCAGCCTCTTCGAGGATGCGGCCCTTGGGCACGGCGATGACGAGCGGTTGCGCCATGACGCGGGCTTTACTTGTGCAGGTGCGAAGGAGCAATGCGTGGCGCAACGGAGGTGGCGATGGCTGGCGAAGAGAATAACCGCGAGGCGTTCCGGATCCAGGAGCATTATTGCCGCAACATGGATGCGCCGATGTACGCGCGGCTGTGCCTGGCGGTGGCGGACGGGCTGACTCACGACAGCCGGACGGGCGCGAAGATCCTCGATTGGGCGGGCGAACCGACCCGCGACGCGCTGCCGCTCAGGTTCTTCGGCGGGCTGCATGCGCTGGTGCGGGCGGGCAAGGACGAAGGCTTGGCTGCCGTGTTCCGTGGCGAGGTGACCGATCGAGCTGACATGGCCGCGGCGGTCAACGCCGCGCTGGTCGCGCACGAGGAAGAGGTTCTGCCGTGGCTCGACGGGCCGCCGCAGACCAACGAGCCGGGGCGGTCGGGCGCGCTGATGCTCGGGCTGATGGAGATCGCGCGACGCCACGGGCCGAAGATCGGGCTGCTGGAAATCGGGTCGAGTGCGGGGCTCAACTTGCTGATCGACCGCTATGGGTTCGATCTCGGTGGGACGCGGATGGGGCCAGCCGACGCGCCGGTGACGATCGCCCCCGAATGGCGCGGCGATCCGCCCGCCGCCGTGCCGGTCGAGTTCGTCTCGGTGCGCGGCTGCGACGTCCAGCCGCTCGACGCGACCGATCCGGCGGTCGAGGAACGGCTGCTATCCTATGTCTGGCCTGAAACGCCGGCGCGCGGCGAGCGGTTGAAGGCGGCGATCGCGATGCAGCGCGCGAAGCCGGTCGATCTCGTTCAGGCCGATGCCGCCGACTGGATCGAGGCACGGCTGGCGGAGCCGCAGGAGGCGGGCGTCACGCGCGTGCTGATGCATTCGGTGGTGTGGCAGTATCTGCCCGGCGCGGTCGCCGACCGCATCCGCGCGGCGATGGGCGCGGCGAGCGATCGCGCCACGGCGGAGCGTCCGCTTGGCTGGGTGATGATGGAGCCCAACCGCGCTTTCGCGCAGCAGATCGTCCGCGTGCGGAGCTGGCCGGGCAAGGGCGAGTGGCAAGTGCTCGCCACCGCGCACGCCCATGGCACTTGGGTGAAGATGGGGATCGATGACAGCGATCGGCGACCATACGACCTGCCCGATTCTGCGAAGGTGGCGGCGGGGTAGCGGCCCGATCCGCCATTGCGAGCGCAGCGACGCGATCCAGCGTCGCGCGGCGCCCATGGATTCCTTCGCTTCGCTCGCAATAGCGAGGCCGATCAGTCGCCCCGCTCGCCCAGCCACCCCCGCATCGCGCTCGTCACCTGTTCCGGCGCTTCCCACGGCGCGAAGTGGCCGACGCCTTTCAGCCGCTCGACCGTCAGATCGGGCACCAGCCCCTCCAGCCCGTCGAGCTGCACCGGCAACAACGCCTTGTCGTCCATCCCCCAGATCACCAGCGTCGGCACCTGCAACGGCGGGAACGGCGCGTCGAGCAACGCCGGCCGCTCGGGCGTCGCGCCGATCGCCGGCACCTGCACCGCGCTCGCGCGATACCAGTTGAGCATCGCGGTCATCGCGCCGGGCTGGCCCCATTGCTCCAAATAGATCGGCTTTTCGTCGCGCACCTTGTCGAAATCGGTATGGCGCATGAAGCTGCCGTCGAAGAACTCGCTAAGCCCGATCTCGCCGATATATTTCTCGAAATCAGGGTTGCGGAACGCGGTGACGTACTGGCTCGCGGCGCGCTGATCCGGATCG
Organism: Sphingomonas sp.; assembly: GCF_036269755.1. Taxonomy (GTDB): domain Bacteria; phylum Pseudomonadota; class Alphaproteobacteria; order Sphingomonadales; family Sphingomonadaceae; genus Sphingomonas. The sequence continues at coordinate 213,678 of NZ_DATBDV010000009.1, forward strand.
TCGAACAAGGATTTCTGGAAGACCAACGGGTGCGGCGCGTTGACGATGATCAGGCGCGCGACTCGGCCGGGATGCTGGAGCGCGGCCATCCACGCGATCGCCCCGCCCCAATCGTGCCCGACGAGCGTGAAGCGATCGATCCCGAAATGGTCGGCGAGCGCGATCAGGTCGGCGACCGGTTTGTCGGCGGTGTAGTTCTCGACGCCTTCGGGCTTGGACGACCGGGCGAAGCCGCGCTGGTCGGGCGCGAGGACGAAATGGTCCGCGGCGAGCGCCTCGATCTGATGCCGCCACGTGCGGTGCGATTCGGGGAAGCCGTGGAGCAGGATGATTGCCGGCGCGGCGGGATCGCCCGCGACGGCGACATCGAGTTGGACGCCGGTGGACAGGGCGACCCGTTGCAGCTCGAAATCGGTCATCTTCGCCTCCCGTCCGCGATCCGAAGGTCACGAAAGTCATACCACGCCACCGTCGAAATGCGACGAACCGTTGATCGCCGGTCGCGCTCGGACCGCTCGGCGGGCGCGTGACTCTCTCACGTGAAATCCTACATTGGAAGCGCGAAAAGAGGGATGATTCGTGGCCAGGACCGACCAGACCGAAATCCCGGTGCGGATTATAATCGAGAACCCGGTCGCCGGCGTCCTCCACAGCCTGCAGAGCGGCGACACCGGCGTGCTCGACCCCAAGCGATCGGAGGCGGGCGAGCCGCTGGTGTTCGACTTGCCCGTGCGCGTTGCGCCCGGCCCCAAATTCTTCGGCGACCAGGTGCGGCGCGAGGGGCCGACGCGGCGCTTTGTCTATATCCGCATCGGCACGATGGCGGGCGACCCCTCCTCCGAATGGACGCGGCGGATGAAGATCGACGTGCACGACATCCCACAGGATTTGCTCGACTGCGCGATGGCGGGGGCGGGAGTGGTGGAGTTGACGGTAAACGGCACGGGCAAGGATGGGACGCTGGCTTGTGCGACGGTCAAGGTCGTGGGGCGGCGGGTCGTCTAGCGGGCCGGGATCGCCTGCGCGAACATCATTCGGTGGCCTTCGGGCGTGGCGACCGGCATCTCGCGCCAGCCCCAGGGCTTGTCCTCCGGCGCTCGCAACACCAGGGCGCCGCGTGCGACGAATTGGGCATGCAGACCGTCGACATCGTCGGTCGCGAAGAACCCGAAATAATTGTGGTCCCCCAGAGCGGCGGCCGGAAGCGCATCGGGACAGCGGCCAAGATCGATACGCACGCCGTCGCGAACGACCGATTGCCATCGGTCCTCGTCGTTCCAATCCTTCGCGAAGCCGAGTATCTCGACGAAATAGTCGACCGTCGCCGCCAGATCGTGGATCGCGAGGACATAGGCGTGTGGGTGCAAGCTCATGGATACGTCGCTGTCTTCGGCACCTCGGGGATCGGGATAAACTCCTTTTCGTCCCCCGGCACCAGCGCGAACCGGCCGGCTTTCCAGTCGGCCTTGGCCTGATCGATCCGCTCTTTCCGCGAGCTGACGAAGTTCCACCACACATGCCGCGGGGTCGCGAATGCCTCGCCGCCGCACAGCATGACCCGGCCGCCGGTCGCCGATCGCAGCGTCATCGCGACGCCCGGTTGCAGCACGTACAGCGTGTTGAGCGCCATCGGCATGCCATCGATGCTCGCCTCGCCGAGCGCGAGGTAGATCGCGCGTTCGTCGGCTTGCGTGTCGATCGGGATGCTCGCGCCGGGCTCGAGCCGCACGTCGGCATATATCGTCTCGGCATAGGTCGTGGTCGGCGCGGTTTCGCCCCACAGGCTTCCCATGATGATCCGCGCGCGCGCGCCGTGTCCATCGATCACCGGCAAGTCACCCTTGGCGACATGCTCGAACGCCGGGTCGATCTCCTCCTTGTCCTCGGGCATGCCGAGCCAGGTCTGGATGCCCGACAGCTCGGGCCCGTGCGCGCGCTCGTCGCCGGGCGAGCGCTCGCTGTGCGCGATGCCGTGGCCGGCGGTCATCAAATTGACCGCGCCGGGCTCAATCCGCGCGAAGGTGCCGAGCGAATCGCGATGATCGATCGCGCCGGCGAAAAGATAGGTCACGGTCGAGAGATTGATATGCGGGTGCGGGCGGACGTCGATGCCGGTCCCGATGTCGAGATGCGCCGGCCCCATCTGGTCGAAGAAGATGAACGGCCCCACCATCTGGTGCGGCTTCGACGGGAGCGTGCGATGGACCTTGAACCCACCGAGATCGTGCGTCGTTGGGGTGATCGTGCGCAGGATCAAATCGTCGTTGGTCATGCCGCCATCTCGCGCAGGATATCGCCCAGATCCTCGGGATAGATCATTTCGGGGTGCGCGGCGAGGTCGGCCGGGGTGAACCAGCGCCATTGCTGCATGACGCGGCGTTCGAGCTCGGTTTGGCCGCCGATGTCGATCTCGCGCGCCCGTGTGCGGACCAGGAAATAGCGTTCGTCGGCGCTCACCTCGATCCCCTCGATGGTCAGGAACTCGACCTCGCGGCGAAGCACCTCGGGCCCCGGATCGGCGAGGATGCCGGTTTCCTCGTACAATTCGCGCCGCGCCGCCGCCTCATAGCTCTCGCCCGGATCGACCGCGCCGCCGGGCGTGCACCAGAACGGCGCGCGGCCGTCACCGGGGGTAAAGCGGAACAGCAGGACGCGGCCCAGGTCGTCGACCAACAGGATACGTGCGGCGGGGCGAGGGGTGCGGGTCATCTCGATCTTGCCAGTCGCGGGCGTCAACCCTAGTCCGGGCACCATGCCTGTTTCGCTGATGGTCGTCGACGACTTCCTCGAAAACCCGGACACGTTTCGCGCGGCGGCGCTGGGGCTGACCTATCCCGATCTGGAAGGGTATTTCCCCGGCCGCAACTCGCTGCAACGGATCGCGATGGAGGGGCTGACCGAAGAGGTGTCGCGGCTCACCAACGAACGGCTGACCCCGCTCGACCCGCCGCGATCGCACACCAAGTGCCGCATCACGCTGGCGGCGGACGTCGGCAAGGGGCGAGTCCATATCGACCCCGGCTACTGGTCGGGCATCCTCTATCTCAGCCGCCCGGAGGATTGCCGCGGCGGCACGGATTTCTTTCGTCACTGCCCGACCGGCACCGACCGCGCGCCGGTCAGCGCGGAGGAACTCGCGGCGCTGGGCTATTCGTCGTTCGACGAGATGCGCCGCGAACTGGTTGAGAAAGACAGCCTCGACGACGACAAGTGGGAGCTGACGCACTCGGTGCCGATGCGGTTCAACCGCCTCGTCCTGCTGCGCCCGTGGTTGTGGCATACCGCCGGGCCGGGGTTCGGCGACAGCCTGGAGAACGGGCGCCTGATCTACGTGATGTTCTTCCAGCCGGCGCGTTGATCAGGCCGCATCCAACTCAGGATAATGTCGAAAGATGCCGTCCTCGTTGAACGGTATGCGGCGATCGCTTTGGAGGTACGCGGCGACGCCGGGGATTTCGGCGACGCGATCGTGGAGCGCGGTCAGGTGCGGATAGTCGCGCTCGATCGCCGCCATCCGCTTGGGAAAGGCATAGCGCAGCCCCTCGACCAGCTGGAACAGGCTGGTGTCGATCGGCGACCATTGCGCGCCCGCGACAAAATCGCCGTCGAGTGCGCCCGCGGCGCGATCGAAATAGCCGAGGAACTTGGGCATGCGCTTGTCGCGAAAGCCTTCGGCGTTGCGCGCGGCTTCCGGCTTCTGGTCCTTATAATATTCGTCGAGCGCGACCGGGTGATGGACGTTGTGCACTTCGGCGACGAAATCGCTGACGGTGAGCTGGAGCTGGATCGTCCAGAACAAGGTCGGCTGGTCCTGGGGCGCGAGGCCGTGCGCGTCGGCGAGCCAGGTCAGGATGTGCGCGACTTGCGCGATCGTCATCTCGCCGGTGTCGAGATAGGGCGGCGCGAACGGCTCGAACGGATGCCGCGCCTTCATGTCCTTGATCAGCGCCTCGGCGCCTTGCTCGCGCGCGCAGTCGACATAGGCGATGCCGGCGCCCTCCATCGCCAGTCGGACGAACTCGCCGCGCCCCTGGATCGAGGGCCAGTACCAGAGCTTATAGAGGTCCATTGCCTTCTCCCGGAGCACGCGCGCGGATCGCCAGCGCGTGGATTCGGGAGGATAACAAATCGGCGAGCGCGTGGTTCACCAGCCGCTGGCGCTGGACTCGGTTGAGGCCGGTGAAGGCAGCGCTTTCGACCACCACCGTCCAGTGCGATTCGCCGGTGCCGTCGTCGCCGCTGTGCCCGGCATGGTGATGGCTGTCGTTGATTACGTCGAGCCGCGACGGAGCGAGCGCGTCGGTCAGACGAGCAGTGATGATTTCGGCGAGCGGCGCGGTGGCGGGGTCGGTCATCGTCCTTATATAGCCAGCTTTTCGCCGGAGACACCGTGGCGCGTACGCCCCCGCACGATCGACCCAATGCCCGCTTCCATGGCCGCGTGGAAGGGAGCGGCAGGCGGTGCGATTCGCCCGATTGCGAGCAGCCGGGCGAGTTCCGCGCGCCGTTGCTCGACGGTCCGCGCCAGCGCGGCGACGGGCCCGGCGGCTACCGCTATTTCTGCCTCGATCACGTCCGCGAATTCAACGCCAGGTACAATTTCTTCAACGGCATGACCGCCGACGAAATCCACGACGCGCAACGCCCGTTCGCCGGGTGGGAGCGCGAGACTCGCGCGTTCGCGGCGAACGGCGCCGACCGCCCGCCGCGCTGGGCCGATTTCCACGATCCGCTCGATGCGATCGGCGCCCGGTTTCGCGAGCGCGCGGCGGCCCCGCGCAAGGACGGCAAGCCGCTGTCGGCGAGCGATCTCCGCGCGCTCAAGGTGCTGGGCCTCGACACCGACACCGACCGCAAGGGGCTGCGGACGCGCTATTCGGAACTGGTGCGCAAGTTCCACCCCGACCGCAACGGCGGCGACCGCAGCATGGAGAAAGCGCTGCAGGAGGTGATCGCGGCGTACCAGCAGCTCAAGGGGTCGCCGGCGTTTGCCTAACGCATTCCTCCCCGTTTACGGGAGGGGAACCATGCGGAGCATGGTGGGGGGCTTTCCGCGAGCGGTTCGTGTGTGGCCTGCTCCCTCCACCACGCCGCTTCGCGTCTCGGTCCCCCTCCCCGCGAGCGGGGAGGATTGATTTATCCCGACCCACCCCGCAAAGCCGCTCGATGAAACGCCGCACCGGTCAGGACCGCTCGATCACGCAGAACTGGCGCCCCGCGACGCAAGCCGTGCGCGGCGGGACGGCGCGGTCGGAGTTCGGCGAGACGTCGGAAGCGATCTTCCTGACTTCGGGCTATGCCTATGATTGCGCGGGCGATGCGGCGGCGCGGTTCGCCGGCGAGCAAGCCGGGATGACCTATTCGCGGTTGCAGAACCCGACGGTGCAGATGCTCGAGGAGCGGATCGCGCTGCTGGAGGGCGCGGAGGCGTGCCGGACGATGGCGTCGGGGATGGCGGCGATGACCGCGGCGTTGCTGTGCCAGGTGCAGGCCGGGGACCATGTCGTCGGCGGGCGCGCGGCGTTCGGATCGTGCCGCTGGCTGGTCGACACGCTGCTCCCGCGGTTCGGCATCGCGACGACGGTGGTCGATGCGCGCGATCCGCAAGCGTTCATCGACGCGACGCGGCCCGAGACCAGGGTCTATTTCTTCGAAACCCCGGCCAACCCGACGATGGACATCGTCGACCTGAAAGCGGTGTGCGACATAGCTCGCGAGCGCGGGATCGTGTCGGTGGTCGACAATGCGTTCGCGACCCCGGTGCTGCAGCGCCCGCTCGAATTCGGCGCGGACGTCGTGGCCTATTCGGCGACCAAGCTGATGGACGGCCAGGGCCGCGTGCTCGCCGGTGCGGTGTGCGGGTCGACCGATTTCATCGAGAAGACGCTTCTGCCGTTCACGCGCAACACCGGGCCGACCTTGTCGCCGTTCAACGCCTGGGTGGTGCTCAAGGGGCTGGAGACGCTCGACCTGCGCGCGCGGCGGCAGAGCGAAAGTGCGCTGACGGTCGGCAAGTTCCTCGAGGGCCGCGTGCCGCGCGTGCTCCATCCCGGCTTGGCGAGCCACCCGCAGCACAATCTGGCGATGGCGCAGATGGACGCCGCCGGTCCGATCTTCGCGTTCGAGGTCGATGGCGGGCGGGGGCAAGCGCATGGCTTGCTCGACGCGCTCGCGCTGATCGACATCTCGAACAATATCGGCGATTCGCGATCGCTGATGACGCACCCCGCCTCGACCACCCACGCCGGCGTCAGCGAGGAGGTCCGGCTGGGCATGGGCGTGACCGAGAACATGCTGCGGCTCAATGTCGGGCTCGAAGACCCCGCCGACGTGATCGACGATCTCGACCAGGCGCTTCGGGCGGTGGGCCTATGAGTAGAAAATTGTGAGCGCGGCGATGAAGGCCTTGTTCCCCTATGTCGCGGAGACGCGCGGCGTGGTGGTGCGCGTGTCGGTCAGCTTCCTGCCCGAACAATCCGAGCCGGCGCGCGGGCGCTGGTTCTGGGCATATCATATCCGGATCGAGAATGAATCGCCCGCGACGGTCCAGCTGCTCACGCGGCACTGGGTGATCACCGACGGCCGCGGCGCGCGGCATTCGGTCGAGGGCGAGGGCGTGGTGGGCGAGCAGCCCGTCGTGGCACCGGGCGGATCGTTCGATTATGTCTCCGGCTGTCCGCTGGCGACCCCGACCGGGCAGATGCAAGGCAGCTATCACATGATCGCCGAGGATGGATCGGCGTTCGACGTCGACATTCCGCGCTTCGCGCTGACCGCGCCGGCGGTGGGGGTTTAGCGGGTGGCGGGGGCGCCATTTCATTCCGTCACCCCGGCGCAGGCCGGGGCCGCCGCGTTTTTGCGGGGGACAAGTGCCGCCGGCGGCCCCGGCCTACGCCGGGGTGACGTGCCATGAAACGCACCCACCTTCCTCTGAATGGCCTGCGCGTGCTCGACGCGGCGGCGCGGCATTTGTCGTTCACGCGCGCCGCTGACGAGCTCGCGGTCACGCCGGCGGCGGTCGGGCAGCAAGTTCGCGCGCTTGAGGATACCTTGGGCGTCGTGCTGTTCCGCCGCACCACCAAGGGCCTCGAGTTGACGCCCGAGGGCCAGGCCGGGCTCGACGCGCTGCGCCAAGGGTTCCTGCAGTTCGAGGAAGCGGTCCGCGCGATGCAGGCGGGGCAATCGTCCAAGTCGCTGACCATCGCGGCGCCGCGCGATCTGCTGCAATGCTGGCTGATGCCGCGGCTGGCCGAGATCAGCGCAGCCGACGGCGAGTTGCGGTTCGTCTTGATCGCCGCCGACGAGGATCTCGACTTCACACAAGCCAATCTCGACCTCGCGGTGCGCTGGGGCGAAGGCCCGGGCGAGCACGAGGGCGAAGCGCTCGAAAGCGACGGGATGATCACCGTCGAGCGGCCGGGCGGCGGGGCGGATACGCGAATCTCGTGGCCGGGGTGCCTCAACGACGATTCGGTCTCGCTGGTTCGGGTGGCGGACGCCGGGCTCGCGATCGATGCCGCGGCCGAAGGGCTGGGTCGCGCCACCGTTCCCGAATTGCTCGCGCGCCGCGACCTCGCTGCCGGAAGGATCGTCGCCGTCGGCGAGGCCAAGCCGTATCGGCTGGGCTATTGGCTGGTCGCGCCGCTCCCGCAATGGCGGCAGAAGAAGGTCAAGGCGCTGGTCGAAGCGCTCGGCGCGTGACCATCCCGCCGCTGGAAACCGAACGGCTGATCCTGCGCGCGATGCGGCAGGAGGACGCCGACGCGCTCCATCCGATGTATTCGGATGCCGAGGCCAACATCTATGGCTCGCGCGCCGCGACCACGACCATTGAGGAATCGCACGAGCGTGTGGCCAAGGCGCTGGCCGACACCGCGTGGCGCGCCTGGGCGATCACGCTCAAGGGCGACGACACGGCGATCGGCACCACCGCGATCGGCACCGTCGCGAGCTATGAGAAGCGCCAGGGCAAGGTGACCGAGATCGGCTATATCCTGTCGCGGCCGTATTGGGGCCGGGGGATCGCCACCGAAGCGGTCGCCGCGCTGATCGACCAATTGTTCGCCGAAGGGCAACGCCGCGTGATCGCCGACACCGACCCCGACAATGTCGCGTCGATCGCGGTGCTCAAGCGGCTCGGCTTCACGCTCGAGGCGACGTTGCGCGCCGAGTGGGAGACTCATCTCGGCATCCGCGACAGCCTGATCTGGGGGCTGCTGGAGGGCGAATGGAGAAGCCGTCCCGGCTCCAACCACTAGGGGAGCTTGGCGTCCGCCGTCAGCACGAGCGCGCGCGACATTAGCTGCATGAAGGTCGCAAGCTCGACATCCGCGTCGGAGCGATGCCAGTTGCCGGTGATCGCCAGCCAGCGCCCGTCCTTGCGCTTGACGAGATAGTTGAGCGTCAGCACGCCGGGCTCCGACCCGCCCTTGAACCCGACATAATCGAACCGCGCGCGCGTCGTCGCGTCGGTTCCCGGATTGATCGCGAGCAGCGCCAGCGCGGTCGCGCCGCCTTTGGTGCGCAACCAGTCGAACATGCCCGCCGCATCGCGCGGGCTGGCGAACCATTCGAGCGTGTCGACCGCGACCGGCTTGCCCGAGAACAGCGAAACATCGAGCGGCGTTGCGGCGAGCCGCGCGGCGTCGGCGTCGAGCATCGCACGTCGCGCCGCGGGGGTCGCTTTCGCCCAGCTTGCGGCAATGTCGGCATTGGGCGCGGACTTGATCGCGAACATCTGGCGGGTCGTCAGGATCGGCATCAGCCCCGGCGTCCCCGCCGCCGCGACGAAGGCATCGAGTTTGCGCCCTTCGAGCGTCACCAGCGTGTCGGTCGCGGTATTGTCGCTGATCGAGATCATCAGCGTCGCCAGCGTTTGCAGCGTAACCGGGCTGCCCGCCGGCCAGCTCTGCGTCATGCCCGAGGGGAGCGAAGGCGGCCCGACCGGAATGACGTCGGCCCATTTGCGCTCGCCCGCCGCGACTTCGCGCGCGAGTTCGCCGAGCACCCACAGCTTAAACGCCGAGCCGAGCGGTGCGGCTTGGTCCGGGTTGATCCCGGCAACCAGCTTCGGCGCGCGGTCGCCGAGCAGGTAAACCGCCAACCCGTTTTTACCCGGCAGCGCGCGAAAATCGGCGGTGAGCTTGTCGAGCGTGTCGCCCGCGACTTCCGCGCCGCTGAACAGCAAGCCGGTCACCGCATGCGGCGGCGTCGGATCGACCGCAATCTGCACCGTCACGATCCCGCCTTCGAACCGCAGCCGAGCGATGCCGCTCCACGGGCTCGATGGCGCGAAGGAGTCCACGCCGAGCGGCTTGCCCGTCTGCGCGACGACCTGGGTGACCACGGCGTCCCATTTGTCCTTGGACAAAGCGGCGTGGAAGGTTGGCGAGAAATAGGCCTGAAAGTCGCCCGTGCCTCCGATGAGCCCGACCAGTTCGTTGACTCGCGCGGTGGTCGCCGGGTCGGCGGTCGGGGCAGCGGGCGCGGTTGGAGTAGGCGCGGCGGTTTGCGCCGTTGCGGGCGACGCCGCGAGCAGCATCAGTGCAATCAGTCCCCGCATCTCTTCCTCCCTTGGCGATCAGGCGTCGATCGCTTCCTCGTCGAGCCGCGCGGCATTTTCCTGGATGAACGCGAAGCGGTGCGCCGGGTTCGTGCCCATCAGCCGGTCGACCAGATCCTTTACCACCGCGCGCTCCTCATATTCCTGCGGCAGCGTGATCCGGATCAGGCTCCGGCTCTTTGGGTCCATCGTGGTTTCCTTGAGCTGGCCCGGGTTCATCTCGCCGAGCCCCTTGAACCGGCCGACCTCGACCTTCTTGCCCTTGAACTCGGTCGCTTCGAGCTCGGCGCGGTGCGCATCATCGCGCGCATAAAGGCTCTTGGTCCCCGCGGTCAGCCGATAGAGCGGCGGCTGCGCGAGATAGAGATGCCCGCGCCGAACCAAATCGGGCATTTCTTGAAAGAAAAAGGTCATCAACAGCGTGGCGATATGGGCGCCGTCGACGTCGGCGTCGGTCATGATGATGACGCGTTCGTAGCGCAGGTTGTCGGGCTCGCAGTCCTTGCGGGTGCCGCAGCCGAGCGCGAGGGTGAGGTCGGCGATCTCGGTGTTGGCGAAGATCTTGGCGCTGGTGGCCGACGCGACGTTGAGGATCTTGCCGCGGATCGGCAGGATCGCCTGCGTCTTGCGGTCGCGCGCTTGCTTGGCCGAGCCACCCGCCGAATCGCCTTCGACGATGAAAATCTCGGTCCCCGCCGGGTCGTTCGCCGAGCAATCGGTGAGCTTGCCCGGCAGCCGCAGCTTGCGCGCCGACGTCGCCGACTTGCGCTTGACCTCGCGTTCCTGCTTGCGCGCCAGCCGCTCGTCCATCCGCTCGACGACATAGGCGAGCAGCGCCTTCCCCCGCTCCATATTGTCCGACAGGAAATGGTCGAAATGGTCGCGCACCGCTTTCTCGACCAGCCCCGCCGCCTCGGGCGAGGTCAGCCGGTCCTTGGTCTGGCTCTGAAATTGCGGGTCGCGCACGAACACGGAAAGCATCAGCTCGCACCCGGTCATCACGTCGTCGGCGGTGATGTCCTTCGCCTTTTTCTGCCCCACGAGCTCGCCGAACCCGCGAATCCCCCGCACCAACGCCGCGCGCAAGCCGGCCTCGTGCGTGCCGCCGTCGGGCGTCGGGATCGTGTTGCAATACCAGCTATAGCTGCCATCGGACCATAGCGGCCACGCCACCGCCCATTCGACTCGCCCCTGCTGCTCCCCCGGAAAATCCTGCGACCCCGAAAAGAATTGCGCGGTGGCGCAGTCGCGCTCGCCGATCTGTTCCTTGAGGTGATCCGCAAGCCCGCCCGGAAACTGGAACACCGCCTCCGCCGGCGTGTCGTCGCCGATCAGCTCGCCCGCGCACTTCCACCGAATCTCGACGCCCGCGAACAGATACGCCTTCGACCGCGCCAGCTTGTACAGCCGCGCCGGCTTGAAATGGAGCTCGGGCCCGAAAATGTCCGGGTCGGGGGTGAACGCGACCGACGTGCCGCGGCGATTGGGCGTCGGCCCCAGCTTTTCGAGCGGCCCCAGCGTAATCCCGCGCGAGAATCGCTGGCGGAACAATTCGCGGCTGCGCGCGACCTCGATCACCGTGTCCTCGCTCAGCGCGTTGACCACGCTGACGCCGACGCCGTGCAGGCCCCCCGACGTGGAATAGGCCTTGCCGTCGAACTTGCCACCCGAATGGAGCGTCGACATGATCACTTCGAGCGCCGACTTGCCTGGAAATTTGGGGTGCGGATCGACCGGGATGCCGCGCCCGTTGTCGACGATCGTGAGGCGGTTGCCGGGCTCCAGCGTGACCTCGATCCGCGTCGCATGCCCCGCCACCGCCTCGTCCATCGCATTGTCGAGCACTTCGGCGGCAAGGTGATGCAACGCGCGCTCGTCGGTCCCGCCGACATACATGCCCGGGCGGCGGCGGACGGGCTCGAGCCCCTCCAGCACCTCGATCGAGGAAGCGTCGTAGTCGGTGGTGGACTTGGGCGAGGAAGCGAACAGGTCTTCGGACATGGCAGGGGGTATAGGGGCGGGGGAGTCGGGGGTGCAAGCTTGGGGGGGGTGTTGATCGGCTTGGCGGAATGGTGGCTGTGTGCCCAAAACTTGCCGATAAGCGTGGAGAGATGTGCTCAAAGTTGCCGATTAATTATCTATTCCCTCTCCGCGCACTAAGAACTTGACCTGATTATCGCGAACCCGTTGCTCCAGGTTGATCGACGCGTTGAACGCGTTGGAAATCCAGGGCTCGATCTTACCGCCATCGATCGCCGTGGGCGCGAGAAAATAGCCGATGGTGGTTCGAACTTCTTGGGAGGCATTTCGCACGACGCGGTGCATCAGGGGTCGGATGAATCCACCTGTCATGAGTGATAATATCTCGCCTGGCAAAACCGCGATTTGGTTAGGTTGCAGGCTAAGTGGGCGATAGGATCCGCCTTTACATTCGACCTCCAGCCCGGGGGCGTCGGCCTTGGTGAGCGTCATATAGACCGCATCTTCGTGCTCCTCTTGGAGAAACTCTCGGTCTTGATGCGTTGACGGACGATAGAAGAGGCACTGGATGTCGGAGCGGCTGACGCACTCAAAGGACGCATGTCCATCCACCCCAAGACTTCGCATGATTTCCGCGGTGAGTAACCGCTCAAGGCCAGAGATTTGCCTCGCATAGTCAGCGAGGAGTTCGTGAAGACGCCGCGCCTCTGACGAAAATCGCGAGAATAAATGATCGCCGTCAGTTCCGGTTACCCAAAACGATTCATGCAAGTCAGGTCTCTCGGGGACGACAGAAAACTCACCGCCGAGTGATCGCCATCCCTGAAATTCTTGCGGACAGGCATCCAGTCGTTTGAGCTGTTCCGGCTTGGAGAAAAATGTGGTGGCCACTCGATAGATTTCGAGCGAGAGCAAAGTGATTGCGTCGGGCACCGTCACGATCAGATAGCCCTCGCTCCGCAACGTGTCGGCCGAGTTTTTAGGTAGCTGAAACCTTGGATTATGGGAAAACATTGGCCGACGTGCTGTCCAAAATCGCGATGGATGGGGAAAGCAGGTTGAGTTTCATGTACGTGGCGTATTTGGTCAGGTCAAAATATCTGCCATCGACACGAATATAGTCCGGCGGCAATTCGACATTTACCTGCTCGAATGCGAAATAACCGCACGTAGGCTCAAAGCTGGAGTCGATAGCTCCACATGAGCGAAGTTTGGCATGCCGCGAACGCGCCAAGGCCATTAGCTTTGCGGTAATCGCGCCAGACTCCATCGCGCCTACGGCCTCGTAGGCAAAGGCAATCGAATCCACATTCACCGGCCCGAAAATGTTAGTGTACACCCAGGCGAACTCTTGCACGAAGGCAGCCGGTAAAAGTACGTAGGCGAAGCGATAACCGTGTGTCGCTAGCTGCTTTGAAGGACAAATCAGGCGAAAGGTTAGGTCCGGATCGAGGTCGGCGGTGGCTTCGCTTGCGCCTCGAGTAGGCCAGGGCATGTATTGCAGGCTGCCATCGACGAAGACGAGGGAGCCCGTGCGCATTTGCCACGCTGAAATTCTTTCGATAACGTGGGCATCAATCGGAGTTCCAGCATACCAAATCGGATCAGTGAGGAAGAGAACCGATGATCCCTCTTGCGGCAACGTCATAGCGAAGTCGCGTTCAAATGGTTGAGATTCAGATACCGGAACAGTCTCGATGCCAAACCGATCAAAGGCAATGTGCAGCGTGAAATACATCGGCGGTAGATAATATACCCGTGCGATTCCTCTTTTCTTGAGCAAAGAAACAAAGCCATACAGCAGCGATGTAGATCCCGACCCACAAAATACCGCCGGCGGATTATGCCCGTCGCGCGCGAGATGAAGCGCGCTAAGGCCTTCACATAGGCTCGGCTCGTCGTCAAAATAGCGATAGCGTGTGTAGTCGACATTCGCCGATCGACGCTTCACGGCCTCTAAAAGCTCTCCGGCAAAGGGATTGATGCACTGCCACCCGGACAAGAAATTGCCCTTATCGCCGTCTCCCAATTCAAAAGCCAAATGCTCGTAATGGCTGTTCAGATCATTGGTTCGGGTGAACTGATCGGTCGAGAGCATGGACCTCCAACTTTTAGCGTCTCAAGGTTTGCATAGGTTAGCCTGATCCGGTGAGCGCACAAGTGCGATCTGCCCGCCTGGGAAGAGGGACAACGTAGAGGTCAAGGCCGGACGCTAAGGCTCCATTACCTTTACGTCCTCAAAGTCACAGATCGCTTAACCACGTCATTCGCGAAAAGCCCATCGCGCAATCTTACCATATTTACCTCAGCATTGACGTAGCTACTATTGCGCTAAAATACATTTGGTTGTGTAGCTATTGTCTGCGGAGGGCCCGCGCGGGGAGATACGCTATGTTTGTTCGGCCATGGGTATATATATTCACGTTAGCGACTGCGGTTTTCGGCGCAACGCTCGTTACCTATCTCGAGTTCGGCAGCGAGGGTGCCGGTATATCTCCGGACGTAGGCGCACTGCTGTACGTCAGGCGAGCACGCACGTCCTGCGCCGCGCTGAATTCCTCTAACTATCCACTCACTCGTGACCAGTTGGAGGCAATGCGTCTGGCCGGAGATGGCTGGCATGATCTTGCGGATGCCACGCTGGGGACTAATGAAGCGCAGACCCGGAAGATCTTGGCAGTTGGGTACAAGCTCCGATGCGGAAACCCCGTCGGTGGTCCAGTCAAGGAGATCATCGATTGGGGCGACCGTCTCGCTCCATTCTTCTCCATCCTAGCGGTGATTTTTACCGCTTCGGCGTTGGTGGTTTCATTTCTCAGCTTCCGCTTCACGCGTAAGGCACAGCGCTTTGCGAACGCAGTGGGACTTTATCGACGATATCTCGAGCTATGTGTGCAATACCCTGAGTTCGCGGAACCCGAACCTTCTGATGAGATCAGCGAGGATGGCGACTACAAGAAGTATCGTCAATATCAATGGTTTGTCGGCGTCCTATTTCGAGCGTGCGAAGAGGTGCTTGAACACGGGGACGATCCAAGCAAATGGGAAAAAACCGTTCGCGAGCAACTCGACTATCACCACGTTTTTATCCGGGATAGCACGTGGCTGGTCACCGTTGGAATCGAACAGTATTCAGAGCCGCTACAGCGCCTCCTACGCGACGTTCGCGAAAAGGCATTGGCCTCGATAACCAGGGATGTTGCGGCGCTGCCCCAAGCGTCGTGCTAGGGTACTCCGACGAGAACCGATCTGGTTATTTGGCCTTGCAATGTAGGATTTGATTTGGTTCTCTCCTCCCCCTCATAGCGGGAGCGGGGCGTTGAGCGACAAGGGGCCGGCGCAGGCCGGGAACAAGCGGCGGATTCAGATGCGCGCGCCGCGCAAGGACGGGTTTACCGAGGAGAAAAGGCAGACCTTTCTCGATCACCTGGCGGGGTGCTGCAACCTCGGGCGCGCGGCGGCGGCGGCGGGGGTGTCGGCGGTCACGATCAACTATCACCGGCGGCGCGATCCGGCGTTCGCCGCGCAAGTCGATGACGCGCTCGAAGCGGGGTACGATGCGCTGGAGGCGGCGATGATCGAGCGCGCGGCGGGGGCGCAGTACGAGCCGGGCGCGGACGCGGCGGCGGCGCCGGAGGCGTCGACACTCAGTTGAGGCTGCACTTGCTCAGCATCCGCATTAGCGCATGGCAGTTTTTTGGGGATCAGCGCCGGCCTGCGGAATGACGCAATGAAGGCGCGTTGCAGACCATCAGGTCACCCATCCCTGCTAATTTGTCCAAAAGCTCATCGCACAGTTGACGCGAGGTAGCTCACGCGCGATGACGCCGCGGTGCGAATTTTGTCGCAACGCATTGATATTTATCGATCTACTGGAGGGCAGTGAGTGAAAAAGTCGCTATTCATGCTTGCTGTTGGCGCAAGCTGTATCGCTTTGACCGGCTGCGGCGGCTCGGGCGGGACTGGGATCGCCAGCACGCCAACGCCAACGCCTGCCCCGACACCTACGCCCACTCCAGCGTCCAACGGCACGATTACCAATCTGGTGTCGAGCCAGGTGTTCGCGACAGACGCCAGCACGACGAATGTTCCAATCGATCTCGCCAGCGGGACGACGGGTAGTGCGAGCGCAAGTGGCCAGACGATCTCCGTGGCTTATGACGCGTCGGCCAGAAGCTACACGGTTACGGCACCGGGCCGGTCGGCATCGTTCTTGCCTGCCGATATTCAGAGCGCGGTGAATGGAGAAACGCGATACGCGCATGTCGGAAACAATCCGCACGATTATCTCACCATCGTGACGACGCCCTATACCGGCAGTACTAGCAACCGCTATGTCGCGATGGGGTATTGGCAGCGCAACGATACCACTGGGAGCACGCAATCCACCAATTTCGACGCCTTCACGTTTGGGCTCGAAACCGCAGCACCGCCGCGAACGGGAAGCGCGAGTTGGAAAACCGATGTTTTCGGCCTCTACACGGTGCCGGGTCTGACGCCGCGCACCATCCAGGGAAGCGGCGACTTCACGGTGGATTTTGCCAAGGCACTGTTCACGACGACGACATTTGTCACCCAATACGATTTTCTGACCGGCGCCTCGCTTTCGGGCGGTGGCGTCAGCGTTGTCGCGCAAGGCGCGATCGGCAGCGGTAACAGCTTCGCCGGCAATCTAGCCTATGGCGGGAGTTCGGGGGCGGTTTCTGGAACGATCAACGGTCGCTTCTACGGCCCGAACGCGGAGGAAATCGGCGCGGCGTTTCACGCCGACAATGCGGCTGGCGCGACCCTTAACGGCGCGTTGACCGGCCAGCGCAAGACCACCACGACGCCGACCAACTTCACGCTCGATTCTATTACCAGCGATCAACTCTTCTATTCCATCTGGGGAACCCTGGATCAGGCTGTGAGCGCGTCGGGGACGGGCTTCAATGCGCAGAGTCCGCTATATGGTCAAACGACGTTCAAAGCTGATGGAAGCTTTACGATCTCGCCGCCGGTTTCAAACATGCCGAGTCTGACGTTCACCGCTGCCGACCGCCTCCCTAACTCTCGCGCGAACTTCGTAAGCTATCAAAAAGACGTCAATGGCTCTCCGGTGCGGGTCGATCTTTATCGGCCCGACGGCAGTGGCCAGGCGATTGCGTTGACCTATGCGGGGTTCGGCAGGTGGGCGCGGACGGCTCCCGACGGGTCGGTGACGAGGACGATCAACGGCTACTTCTCGTATGGGTTCGTCACCCCGCGTGACCTTCTGGCTCGGCGCACCGGCAGCGGTAGTTATGATGGCGTCGCTTATGGGACCGGTGGGGCAGACAACGGCGCGCGGTACGATATCGGAGGCACGTCGCACTTCGATGTGGACTTCTCCAATCAGCGTTACAGTGGCTCGCTCACGCTCGATGCCACGCCCGAGGCTGGGGGTGCTGCGGCGGCGCTGGGTGCGTGGCAGTTTAGCGCCAACATGTCTTATGGGCTGCTCGTAAATGCCCCGCTGAGCAACGGCGGCCCGTCGAACCCCGGCAACAATATCTCGCCGCAATTCTACGGCCCCGACGGAGAGGAGATCGCTGCGCCATTCTCGATCGTGACTGGCGCGTCGATCAACGGGCAGAACCTCACGATCGCGGGTGTCGCAGCCGCCAAGCGCCATTGATCCGCGCGCACCAGCGGCTTGCCTGCACGCAGATCGCGATTATCGGGCTTGCGCTGGGGGTCGCGCCCGCTCTTGCGCAGGAGCGCAGGACCGGACTTAGCGCGACGGATCTGTTTGCGTTGGCGGAACGCGACGTGGCCGCCGATCATCCGGCCGACGCCCTTGCAATCTACACCGCGCTGGCACGGGACCCTGATCTGGAAGTCCGCTCCGAAGCACGGTTTCGCGAAGGCATGTTGCTCGGAGCGCTGAAGCGTTACGCGGAGGCCGCAACCGTGTTTCGGGCGTTTCTCGACGAAAAGCCAGGCACGCCTCGGGTCGAACTCGAATTGGCGCGCGTGCTGATTGCGATGGGCGACGAGGCTGCTGCCCGCCGCGCGTTGCGGCAAGCCCAGGCCTCGGGGCTTCCGTCGGATGTCGCGGTCGTCGTCGATCAGTTCGCGGCGGCGCTGCGGTCGACCCAGCGACTGGGAGGATCGTTGGAGATCGCGTTGGCGCCGGACAGCAATGTCAATCGCGCCACCAGTGCGCGCACGCTCGACACCGTGATTGCGCCACTAACCCTTTCGCGCGACGCCCGTCAGCAATCCGGAGTCGGCATAAAGCTTTCGGGTCAAGGTTATGCTCGGTTGAACCTGACGCAAAACCTGGCTTTACTGCCACGGCTGTCAGGGGCGGCTTCGCTGTATCGGTCACCCGCCTTTCGAGACGTCTCTGCCTCTGCCTTACTCGGCCTTGAATGGCGTGTAGGGCATGATCGACTGACACCGGCCGCTGGCCCGACGTGGCGATGGTATGGCAGCCAGTTCTATGCTCGCACGGACACGATCGCGCTCGACTGGTTGCATCCTCTTGGGCGCCGTTCTCAACTCACCGTGAGCGGCAGTGCCGCGCATGCCAGTTACCGGCTGAATCCACTGCAATCCGGCGGACTTTTCGATGTGTCCGCCGGAATCGAACACGCAATCGACGCGAAGAGTGGCATCGGCGGCGGCGTGGGTGCAACGCGCCAGGCAGCGCGCGATCCCGGCTATTCCACGATTGCGGGTTACGCCAATGCCTTCGGATGGCGCGATTTCGGGCGAGTGACGATCTTTGGCAGCGCGAGCGTGCGTCGAACCGAAGGCGACGCGCGCTTGGCGATCTTCACCGATCGGCGGCGCGAAACGCTGTATCAAATGGCCACCGGTGCCACCATCCGCTCGCTGACATTCCACGGATTCGCGCCCGTGGTTCGCTTGACCTACGAGCGCAACGTTTCGAGCGTGGGCCTCTACGACTACCATCGCCTGGCGGCCGATCTTGGGGTGACCCGCGCCTTTTGAGTTTATACCGGCGAGCCAAGAAGGGGCTTGACCACATCGTCGTCGCAAGAACGGCGATCCTTTCTGCCTATTGTCCCCGAACGGCCACTTTTGGGATCGACTCTGACGGCGCTAGACGGGCAAGCCCAGACGACGTCGCAATGACCTATCGCGCGGAACCGGCCGTCAATTGCGAATGCACGTTTTTCGCGAATTCCAGGAAGTTTCCCTTCAATGCCGCCGCAACCAGTTCGGTCGTGTTGGCCGGACGCGCTGCCTCGGGCATGGTCAGCACTTTGAGCTTGTAGCCCCCCACGCCTTTGATCGACCCGCGTACTTCCGGTTTGTCGCCGAAATTGCGGAACATGAACGCAGAGCCGAACCGGTCGCCCCAGACGATGTCTTCGACCAGGAAGTGCTGCAAGACGATCAGCTCCGAATAACAGGGCGAGGTGGACGACGCCCGGCGCGTCGGCATCTTCGTGACCGTCTTGCGGTCGAGCACCTCCTGATGCTCGACGACCCGAGTGCCCGCCGGCAGCCCCAGCGCACGAACCGGGTCGGCATCGCGCAAGGCGGCAAGCTGCGCCGACGGTCCGACGAGGCTTTCCATCGATCCGACGATCTGATCCTCCGACGCTCGCCCGGTGATGATCCCTACCTTGTACGGAATGCCGGAAAAGGTTTCGGTCGGCCAGATGTGGAGTTCGCACTGCGAGGCGTCGCCAACGGGTAGCTTGGCATCAGCCGAGCCGGCCGCAAGGGCCGCGATGGTCGCCGACAAAACGAAAAGACCAGTGCGTAACATCCACTCCCCCATGCGAGCGCCAAAAATATCAGGCTTGCTCATAGGGCTACACTAACGCGGGTAGTGGCAGCTTTCCACCAAAAGCAGACACTTCGACGCGTGACGGTAGCACGGGGGTCGGACAGGCGATGTCACTGCCATTGTCGATGGACGCCAGCCTGATGAATTGACCAGCCGAGGATGAACGGCACAGTGAATGACGGCTTGCCACGGCACGAGCTTAGCGAGCCACCTGAACGGCGGCTACTGGGTCGCTAGCCGACTGGCAGCTTGTTGCGACCGCTTCGCCCATCGCGAAGGTCCGCAAAATGGGTGGTTAGCTGCCATTCCTTCAGTTCATAGGGCGCATGCCGAGGATCGCGTAATGCGCCCACCCCTGACCGAATAACTCGGTGACCCGGGTAGCGAAAACGTAGCTGACCAGAGGCGCATTGACGGAATGTTACCAACCGCCTAGCCTTGTAATATCATCACGCACCACCGACCGTTGGGCATCGAGCCAGCCGACGTGTGCTCTTTCAGTCTGGCCTATCATGACTGCCACCCATCGTCGAATTGCTCCGCTATTCGCGTCGCTTTTGACGGGCTGCGTGGTGGGGCCCAATTTCAAACAGCCCGCGCCGCCGCCGGTCACGTCCTATACGGCCGCACCCCCGGCAAGCACCGCGGCGACTCCCGGGATCCTTGGCGGAGAGCCGCAACGCTTCATCAGCGGCGCCGAGATTCCGGCCGATTGGTGGAGCCTGTTTCACTCCAAACCGCTCGATGCGCTGATCGAGCAGGCGCTCGCCAAGAACGCTGATCTAAAATCGGCGCAGGCTGCGTTGCTTGCCGCCCAGGAAAACACCCGCGCGCAGCGCGGTGCGCGTTTGCCGCAGGTGAGCGCCGGGGTGGGCATCACCCGCCAGCGCGATCCATCGGGTGCGCTCGCGCCGGTGCCGAGCAATAACGCGTTTCTCTATACGCTGGTGACCCCGCAGCTCAGCGTCTCCTACGTCCCCGACGTGTTCGGTCTCAACAAGCGAACGATCGAGGCCGCCGCGGCGCAAGCGCAAGCAAGCAAATATCAGATGGCGGCGGTCTACGTCACGATAAGCACCAACGTCGCCGCCGCCGCGATCCAGCAAGCATCGCTCGACGATCAGATCGATGCGACCAACGAGCTGATCAAAACGGACCGCGAGATGCTGGGCGTGCTGCAATACCAAAAATCCAAGGGCTATATCGCGGGCGCCGATGTCGTCGCGCAGCAAGCGCAACTTGCCCAACTCGAGGCGTCGTTGCCGGGCCTCGTCAAACAGCGTGATCAGGCGAGCAATCTGATCGCCGTCCTGACCGGCCAATATCCCGGGCAAGTCGCGCCGCCCAAATTTAGCCTCGCGAATTTCACCTTGCCGTCGGACCTGCCGCTGAGCCTTCCCTCCATGCTCGTCGAGCAGCGGCCGGACGTCCTCCAGGCCCAGGCCAATCTGCATGCCGCGAGCGCGCAGGTGGGGATCGCGACCGCCAACCGATTGCCCAATATCACGCTCAGCGCCAATGCCGGCAGCACCGCACTCGCGATTGGCCAGGTGTTCGGGCCGGGTACCGGTTTCTGGAACCTCGGCGCGGCGTTGCTGGCGCCGATCTTCGACGGCGGTACCCTGCTCCACCAGCAACGCGCCGCGCGCGCCGCCTACACGCAATCTGCCGAGCAATATCGCGGCACCGTGCTGACCGCGTTCCAGAACGTCGCCGATACGCTGACCGCGATCGACCAGGATGCGAAGACGGTCAAGGCATCCGCCGCGGCGACCGATGCCGCCAAAGCGAGCCTCGATATCACGAACGTGCAATATAAGGACGGATACGTCGCCTATCTCGCCGTCCTCACCGCCAACCAGGCGTACCAGCAGGCGCGGCTGAGCCTCATCCAGGCCGAAGCCGATCGCTTTGCCGACACAGCGGCTTTGTTCCAGGCGCTCGGCGGCGGCTGGTGGCACCGACCCGATCTGAACCAGGGCTCACAATGATCGATAGACAATTGATACGCCGGTCGGCAGCCGCCGCATTCGCGATGCTTCTCATCGCGGGCTGCTCGACGCCACCCGACGCAGCGGAGAACGCCAGCGACGCCGTCGCCAACGTGCGCCTGACCAAGGCGCAATTGAGCCGCGTCACGCTCTATACCGTGGTGCCGCTCGGCTATCGCCAGCGGATCGAGGCGCCGGGGACCGTGGACTTCGACAACGATCAGGCGACCGCCGTCGTCTCGCCGTTCAGCGGGCCGGTCACGCAGACGTTGGTCTCGCTCGGCCAGCATGTGGTCAAGGGCCAGCCGTTGGCGCTGGTCCAGTCGGCCGATTTCGCCGCGGCGGTCGGCACGTATCGCAAGGCCATTGCCGCCGCCAATACCGCGCGACGCGTTGCCGATGTCGACCGCGACTTGCTTGCGCACAACGGCATTGCCGCACGCGAGGCCGCACAGGCGCAGACCGATGCGGCGGGCGCCGACGCCGACCGCGATGCGGCGCTGCAATCTTTGCTCGCGCTCAACGTCGACGGCGGAACGATCGGCAAGATCATGGCGGGACGAGCCGCGCCCAACAGCGGCGGGATCATTCGCGCGCCCGTGTCGGGAACGATCGTCGACAAGCAAGTCACGCCGGGCCAGCTGTTGCAGGCGGGGACCAGCCCGACCTTCACCGTCGCCAACCTCTCGCAGGTCTGGGTTTTCGTCCAGCTCGCGAGCAGCGAGCTCAGCGCGATCCGCCTCGGCGACGAGGCCGACATCGATCCGGGAGCGGGCAACGGCGTGGTTCATGGCAGGGTCGAGAACATCGCGGCGTCGGTCGATCCCGCCACCCGCGCGGTCGCGGCACGCGTGGTCGCGCCCAATCCGGGCGATCTTCTCAAGAAGCAGATGTACGTCAATGTCTCGATCGAGTCGGGCCGCGCCAGTACGGGTCTGCTGGTGCCGGTATCGGCGGTGCTTCGCGACGACCAGAATCTGCCGTTCGTTTACGTGGCCCAGCCCGACGGAAGCTTCGCTCGCCGCCACGTCCAGCTCGGTTATCATGACGCCCGGCGCTACGACGTGACGACCGGGCTCCAGAATGGCGACCGGATCGTAGTCGATGGCGCGATCTTCCTTCAGTTCATGCAAAGCCAATGAGCGGCGATCCGCCAACGGCGCCGTCGACCGGCTCGTCGTTCATCAACCGGATCGTCGCGACCAGCCTCGAGCAGCGAATCCTCGTGCTGTTGCTCGCGGTCATCCTGATCGGCGCAGGTGTTCGGGCGTGGACCCGTTTGCCGGTCGATGCCTACCCCGATCTGTCGCCGCCGAGCGTCGAGATCATCACGCAATGGCCGGGCCACGCTGCGGAAGAGGTCGAGCGGCAGATCACCGTCCCGATCGAAAACGGGATGAACGGCATTCCCAAGCAGAACGTCGTGCGGTCGGTTTCGCTCTATGGTCTGTCGGACGTGGTCATCACGCTCGACCAGGACACCGACCGCAACTTCGCGCGGCAACAGGTATTCAACCGGATCGGCGATCTCGACCTGCCGACCGGGGTGACGCCGTCGGTGACCCCGCTCACCTCGCCTTCGGGTCTGATCTATCGCTACACGCTGCAAAGTCCGGACCGATCCCCGACCGAATTGAAGACGTTCGAGGATTGGACCGTCGAGCCGCAATTCCGGTCGGTAGCGGGCGTCGCCGATGATTCGGGGTTCGGCGGCGGCAGCTTGCAATATCAGGTCTTGCTCGACCAGTTTCGCTTGGCGGGCGCCGGTCTAACCGCGCAGCAGGTCGAGAGCGCGCTGGCCGCGAACAACGACAATGGCGGCGGCGGATTCTATACCCAGGGCGGCCAGTTCTATTACGTCCGCGGTCTCGGGCAGATCGAGACGCTCGACGATATCGGCAACGTCGTGGTCGCCGTCCACAACGGCGTCCCCACCCTCGTCAAAGACGTCGCCCACGTGACCCTCGGCATCGCGCCGAGGCTCGGTCAGTTCGGGATCGGCAAACAGGATGACGCCGTCGAAGGCGTCATCATGCTTCGCACGGGCGAGAAGACGCAGGAAGTGCTCAAACGCGTTGATGCCAAGACCCGCGACCTCAACGAGAACGTGCTGCCCAAGGACGTAAAGATAGTCCCGTTCTACGATCGCTCCGACCTCGTGCATGAGACCGTCGTCACGGTCGAAGGCAATTTGCTGCGCGGCATGCTCCTCGTCGTCGCGATCCTGATCTTCTTCCTCTACGACGTCCGCGCCGGGCTGATCGTCGCGGTTACGATTCCGCTGGCGCTGCTGTTCGCCTTCACCTGCCTCGACCTCCAGAACGCCTCGGCCAACCTGCTCTCGATCGGCGCGATCGATTTCGGGATCCTGGTCGATGCCGCGGTCATCATGGTCGAGAATATCTACCGCCGGCTCGCCGAACGCAGCGACGATTCGCCCGGGATCGTCGAGACGATCCGTGATGCCGCCGCCGAAGTCGATCGGCCGCTTTTCTATTCGGTGATCGTGATCGGCGTCAGCTTTCTGCCGATCTACGTTCTGTCGGGGCCGTCGGGCGTGCTGTTCAAGCCGATGGCGGACACGATGATCTTCGCACTGATCGGGTCGCTGATCGTCACGCTAACGCTCCTGCCGGTGCTGTGCTCGTGGCTGATGCGGCGCGGCGTGCGCGAACGCCGCAACGCGATCTTCGAGCGCATCCGCTCGACCTATACGCGCGGGCTCGATCGCTGCCTCGCCCGTCCTCGCCGCACTGTCGCCGTCTCGGGTATCGTCCTCGCACTCTCGCTGGTCCTCGCAATGTTTACCGGCGCGGAGTTCATGCCGCACTTGGATGAAGGCGCTCTGTGGGTCCGCGCGACGATGCCATACACGATCTCGTTCGATGAATCGGCCAAGATTGTCCCGAAGGTGCGCGCGATCCTGGCGTCCTTTCCGGAGGTAACGACGGTTGCGTCGGAACACGGCCGCCCCGACGACGGCACCGATGCAACCGGATTCTTCAACGCCGAATTCTATGTTGGATTGAAGCCGTACGCGCAGTGGCACGGCGCCTACCACAGCAAGCCCGAACTGATTGCAGCGATCAACAAGAAGCTCGAAACGTTTCCGGGCATCAGCTTCAACTACACCCAGCCCGCCGAAGACGCGGTCGACGAAGCCGAGACTGGTCTCAAGAGCGCGTTGGCAGTCAAGGTGTTCGGTCCGGACCTCGATACGCTGCAGGCCAAGGGCAAGGCGATCAAGGCGGTGCTCGAGCGCGTCCGCGGGATCGGCGACGTCACCTTGGTCCAGGAGCTTGGGCAGCCGAGCCTGACGATCAAGATCGATCGCGCCAAGATCGCGCGCTACGGGATCAATGTCGACGACATCAACGGCCTGATCCAGACCGCAATCGGCGGCGACGTGGCCACGCAAGTGGTGCAGCGCGAAAAATCGTTCGACCTGCTCGTCCGGATGGAGGGCCGCTATCGTGACGATCCCGTGGCAATCGGCAACATCCTGGTAGCGACGCCTGACGGGCAGCACCTCCCATTGAAGGAATTAGCGGACATTTCGGTGCAGAGCGGCGCCTCGTTCATCTATCGCGAGGACAATAGTCGCTTCATCGGAGTGCAGTTTTCGGTCGAAGGGCGCGACCTCGCTGGCGCTGTCCGCGACGCGATGGATCAGGTCGCGACCAAGGTTCAGGTGCCGCGCGGCTATCGGCTCGACTGGGGCGGCGAATATAAGGAGTATACCGCCTCGCGGTCACAGCTGATGGCGATCGTGCCGATCACTCTCCTGCTGATCTTCCTGCTGCTGTTCATGCTCTACCGGAATTTCAAGTTCCCCGCGATTACGCTGATAGGGGTGATGATGTCGGCACCGGTCGGCGGCATATTGGCGCTGTGGCTGACAGGAACGCCGTTTTCAGTGTCGTCGGGGATCGGGTTCCTCGCGCTGTTCGGCGTGTCGGTCCAGACCGCTCTAGTCTACATCTCTTACGTCAACGAACTGCGCCTTAACGGCTCCTCAATCGAGGAGGCCATCCGCCAGTCCGCCATCCTGCGACTACGGCCGATCATGATGACCGCATTGGTCGCGGCACTCGGCCTGCTCCCGGCTGCACTGGCGACGGGCGTCGGCACCGACACGCAACGCCCATTCGCGCTCGTCATCGTCAGCGGGCTGTTTGCCTGCCTGCTGATCATAATATTCCTGATGCCGGCGCTCTACACTCTAGTCGCGAAAGAGAACGACCGGCTCGAAGTTTAATGGCCGCGGGAATGCGCGTGCCGGTACTGTCAAACTAACCAGAGTGGGTTCGATCTAATTTTCTGGTGGTCAATAAGATGGATCGGCGTATTCCGCGCGATATTCGGTCCTCGACCGCGAGTTCTATATTCCTGAGCCGGAGCAGATTGCCCCTCAGTCTTCGGCGAACAGACAAGGTCGTTCGGACCCCCTGGATGCAAGCGCTGCTGGGGCTGTTCGATCGCTACTGCGCGACGATTCCGAACGAGCCTATTCCCACTATCTTTGGATGCTCAACGAAGACGGAAACGCGGACTTGAAGCAGAGCGACCAGGGGTGGCCCGCGAACTGGCCCGCGTCGGGCTGGGACTCAACACGTACACGCAGTGGTATTGGAAGGTCGATCTTCACAATCTTCTGTGGTTTTTGCGACTGCGTGCTGACCTGCATGCTCAATATGAGATCCGGGCATGCGCCGATGTTATTCTCAAAATCGTAGCCGATTGGGTTCCGCTAACGCATGGGGCATTTCTCGAGCATCAGATAAACGGATACGCCCTGTCGGCGAGTGCCGTCGAACTCTTGCGCCGAGCGATCCCGGGCGATCCGATAGCGTTCGACAAGTCCGGCCTTTCCCGTCGAGAGTGGGATGAGCTCGACGCGGTGTTGGGGCTATCCACCCGCGAGACCGCTTCCTCCTATGTCTGTTGGTGCAGTCCGCGGATGCACCGCGCCTAACATCAATCGCGGCGAGTGACATCGCGCACGCTTCCGATGAGGCGCTTCTCGGCGCTTTGGCGAGCAACTCGCCTTCGCAGTCGAGCCCGCGCAACGTGGGCTTGCCCTCAAGAGCGGACTCCATCGTGCAGAGACGCTTTCGCGTTAGTCTGCCAGCTCCTCCCCGATCGATACGCTTCCGCTCACCCGGCGCGCAAAGCTATTGATGATGTTCGAATCCGTGATTTCCCTGCCCGCGATCGCGCTTGTCGCCCCGAGAGCAGTGAATGTTCTTCCGTAGAACACGCTGCTGCTGACCGGCGCTAGAACGGCAGCTTTTGGTCCCTCCCCGACAGCAGTTGAATGACCGCAACTAGGGCGCATACTGCCGCGCAGCGCCTCCCGGCGAGGCTGCCGGCTTGTGATCCAACTGCGGACGATCACTCTCGCGCCGCCGATGGCTTAGTCCCGTGGCGCGACCTCAGCGTCTCGCTAGTTAATACGCTTCCAGGTCTGCGCCCTGCAGCCGACGCCCGGCAACAGACATCCCTCGCCAGTGAGCGTACGACTATCTGTCGCCATTAACGTGCCGGAGAAGGTGCGGCCGATGTCCGGGACGAACACTTCGCCCGCCCAACGGCCTGGCGACTCCTCCACGAAGTCACGGAACAACTGCGCGCCAACCAATCGCTCGGTGCCGCCGCGTTGTGCGTCGGCTTTCGCCTTTGCGCTCGCCCAGACCACAGTGCCGCAAACTGCCGCACCGCATCGTTTGAATGCGACGTGCACCGAATTAGCCGGGTTCGCCCACACGCCCGGCGGTGGTGTGCCAGTAGCCGCATTGCCGGGTAGTCCGAACGCCGCCAACACGATGCCGTATTTGAAAGGCATACTTACCTCCTACCACGACGAGAACGTCGCGGTGGTTCCGGCGTTCCGGCCGAGCCACGTCAGATAAAGGTCCCAGCTGACGAGGCGTGCCAGGGATAAATCGCCCGCTAGCGACTGGCGGCTAACGACCCACTTGCGGTCGCCCTCGGCGAATGTCGCCTCGCCTAGAAACTTCACTGCCGCGTCGGCCGCGCGCTAAGATCGGTGGGTGGCTCCGCCCTAGTGGAGCCGCAATGAACCTCCGTGTCCGCAGATTATGCTGCCATGACCAACAAGCTGAAGCCGCCCAAGGGCGCGAAACACGCCGGTCCGATCGAGCGCACCGACCCGGCATTGGCGCAGCGGCGGCGCATCAGCTTCGGCCGCGATGAACGACCGCAACGGGGCGTTTGCCAACATCGGGCCCGGGACGTACTCCGGCGAAGACTTACCAAAAAAAGGCGCCCAGCTTTCACCGGGCGCCCATATTCTAACGTCGGCTTGAGTTAGAAGCGGAAACCGCCGCGCAGGCCGTAGCCGCGGGTGTCGCCGAGGTCGCCCCACACGCTTAGCATCGGGCCGCCCTTCTTGCCGCCGGCGATGCCGCCTTCGATCCGCACCCAACTGCCCTTGCCGGGCCCGTCGAGCGCGCTCACCGCCGAGCCGCTACGCAGCTGATAGCTGGTGTCGCCACGGAATTCGTGGAAACCGCGCGCTTCGATGAACGGCGCGACGTCGCCCGCGAAGCTCACGCGGGCGTGAACCTGCCCGCGCATGCTCTCCATCCGGTTGGCATCGAAGGTGATGTTGCCGAAGTTGAACGTGTCCATGTCGGTGCGGACGTAAGCGATGCCGGCGCCCAGATCGAAATTGATCTTGTCGGCCCCGCCGGCGCGAAAGCCGATCTCACCCTGGGCACCGGTGCTGTGGCCGCGTGGGCTGGCCATGCCCGCCTGGATCGCGCCGTTGTCGATCTGGGCACGATAATCGTCCCGCTTGATCAGTGCCGAGGCATAGATGCCCGAGGTCATGCCGAACTGCGCATAGGCGCCGTAGTTCATGCCCTCGGTCACCGTCCGCGTCGCCGCGTCGCTGGTCGAGGCGGCGCGTTCGTAGCCGCCGGTCACGCCGATCACGAAGTTCGCCGTGCCGAAGTCGATCCCGGCCTGGGCCCCGCGATAATCGGTACGGAGGCGATCGGACACGTTGAACGACGTGCCGAACGCCGTAGCGGTACGGCTGCGGTCGCCGGCGGTTTCGCGGTCACCGCCGAGCTGCGCCCAGAAGCCGATCGGCCGCTGTCGAGCCTCGCCGAAGCTGAGTCGGCGAGCGCTGGCGTACGACGTGTAGATGTCGGCCGACTTGTACCACAGATCGCGCGCCTGGCGACCGGCGAATACCATGTCGTAGGTGCGGGCATCGGGCGTCGAGACGATATACGCATCGCCGCCGCGGATCTGGATCGCATAATTGACCAAGCCGTAGTTCGAAGCGCCGCCCAGCACGAACTGCCCGGCGGTCAGGTTGTTGAGCGTCGAGTCGACGATCACCGCACCGGTCGTGTCGATTACCGGGTTGAGGACGTTGGCCAACACCGTGGTCGTACCCGTGGTCGTGCCCCCGATCACCAGACGGTCTGCCGTGATCACCCCGGTCCCGCCGACATCGACGCCGAGACGAGCGGCACCCGTCGCGACATAGTTCGAATTGGCGAGGTTGACGACGTCGTTGGTGGCGCCATCGCGCAGGTCGATCAGGCCGCCGGCATTGTTAAACGTCTCGAGGTTGCTGACGACCGAGGTGCCGTTGAACGCAGTCAGCGTGCCGGTGTTGTTGAGAACGTCGGTGCCGGTCAGGAAGTCGAGCGTCGCCGGCAGGGCGAAGGTGCCCTGGTTGTTGAACGTGTCGTTACCGGTGGTGAACGTCAGCGGACCGACGATCGTCCCGTTGGCGCCCAAGGTCAGCGTGAACGGGCCGCCCGCGAGCACGGTGTACGGCGTGGTGCCGCCGGCGTTGCGCAGCGTGCCGTTGACGACGAGCGTGTTGCCTGCGGTGCCCTGCAGGTTGACGCCCTGTAGGCCGTTGGTGGTCGTCCCGGCGCCGATCGTCACGAACGTCGTGCCCGCCGTTGTCGCGCTGATGCCGGTGCCGGTGCTCGACGCGAGGTTGCCGTTGGCGTTGACGACGACGTTGGCGCCGCCGGTCGCAATCGCGAGGACGGCATCGCTGTTGGCCGTCACGGCGCCGGTGTTGATCGTAACGAGACCGGAGGCGGCGGGCGCCGACGACGTTACGACAATGCCGCGCGACCCCGCGCCCGTCGCTAGCGTCGTGCCGCCACTGACGGTGGTTGTTCCTGCCGTGTTGGCGACGCGGATCGCGATACTGCCCGCGCCGGTGGCGCTAACCGTGCCGCAAGCCACGTTGGTATCGCCACCTGCCGAGACGAGGACGGCCGTGTTGGCCGCGCCGGTCGTCGACACGTTGCCGCAAGTAACCGCAGCGGTGGTGACACCAGTGATCCTGATGCCATTCGAACCCGTCCCGGTGGTGGTGATCGACCCGGTATTGGCAAAGGTCAGCGGGCCGGTCCCGGTGATCTCTACCGCGTTGCCGGTGCCCGTCGTCGCCGCGCCGGCGACGGTGGCGTTGATCGCGCCCGCGCCGCCGTTGATGCGCAGCGCGTCCGCGCCGTTGGCGGTCTGCTTGCCGCCGGTGAAGGTCACCGCGCCGTTCGAGTTGATCACCGTGCCGGTCGCGCCGGCTTCGCTCGCGGTGACGGTTCCGGTGGTCAGGGTAACGGCGTTGGCGCCGGCATTGACGGTGACGCCATTACCCGTCGTCGCAACGTTTCCGATGGTCAGGTTGACCGGAGCGGTAGAGTTGATGATCGCGCCCTGCGCGCCGAGGCCGCTCGTGGTGACGTTGCCAAGGTTGCCGGTCACGCCGTTGGCGTTGAGCAGCGCGCCGGTCGCGCCGTCGCCCGTGGTCTTCAGGGTCGCACCCGAACCGCGCAGATTAAGCGTGCCGGTCGAATTCGACCGCAGCGCCGTTCCGATCGTGGTGACGTTGCCATAGCCAGCGTCGATCGCGCCCGTGCCGGTGATGAGGTCGATGCCGGCCGCACCGACGCCCGCCGGGTTAGCGCCGCCGGTAACCGTCCCGGCATTGACCGTGATCGTGCCCGTCCCCGAGGTTTGCGCGAAGAGAGTGGAGAAGTTGGTGTTGCTCGAAGCCGCGGACGCGACCGTGATCGCGATGTTGCCGCCGTCCGGCAAGCCGAACGACTGGGCGTAGACGGCGTTGTTGCCGACGTTAGTCACCGCGCCGCACTTGATCGTCAGGGCACCGTTGCCGTTATTCTGGGCAAATACCGCGGCCGAGCCGGGGCTGTTCGAAGTCACGTTCCCGCAACCGATATCGACGCCGCCGACGGTGTTGAACACCGATCCGCCGACGCCCGATCCGTTGGTGCTGGTCACATTCCCGGTACGGACGACGACGCCGCCGGTCCCGCCTGCCAGCGCCTGGCCGATCACGCCGAAGCCGTTGGTGGTAGCGACGTTGCCGGTCGTGATGCTGACGTTGTTGCCATTTGCGAGGACGCCCGAAGCGCCGGTGGAAATGTTGCCGGCAACCACCGTCGCGTCGGACGTGGCCGCTGCGGCTACGCTAATCGCGCGGTCGGTGGTCGTGATGTTGCCCGCGGTGATGTTGACGAAGCCCGTCTGATTAATCGCCTGGATGCCCCGGCTGGTCGCCCCCGTCGTCGTGATGTCGCCGGTCTTGAGCGTCAGGTCGGTCCCGCCCGTCGAAAGCACGCCGAACGAATTTGCGCCGCTGGTGCTGATGTTGCCGACGGTTACCGTAGCGGCCTGACCGGCGGTGTTGAGCTGGAGCCCGTTGGCACCTACGCCGCCGGTGGTGGTGATGTTCAACGGTGCGCCGCCGCTGACCGGCACGAAGGTGAGCGCGCCGCCGGTCGAGGTTAGGTTGACCGCGGTCAACCCGGTCGTCGCGATCGGACCGGTCGCGGTATAGGTCGTCGTCGAGGGGGTCGTCGTGTCGGCGGTAACGAGCCCCGGGCCCGGAACGGTGTTAGTACCCGGCGTGGTGCCGGCAGTCAGCACCGTATTTGCGCCATCGACGCAGTTGATCGTGGTACCGGTCTGCGAGCAGGTCGTACTCTGAGCATACGCGCTGGCTGGCAGCAGGAACACCCCGGCCGCAGCTGAAACGCTACCGAGCAACGCGCGGCGGACTATCGAATTCGTCAACTTTATTCTCCCTGTAGTAGCGGGAGGCGCATAGAAAACGCGCCTTCCAGCAAGATCTGGGGCGGGTACCCGCACCCCAAGGAGGAGGTCAACGTAATAAAGGCTTGAGAAAAATAATAATTTTTGGAACCATTTCGTCGATGCGGTTTTGCCTCCACCCGGCCAGCCGGCCTCCCCCTCGGCTCTCGAAACCATCACAACGGCACGAGAAAACGTACCGGCAGCTTGGTGATTCGATCGGCGCCGCCGCGGCGATGCTCCCCGACTGGACGGCTCACGCAGCTAACCGGCCTCCGCCTCACGGCCAGAATTGCCGCTCCCAAAACCGGGCGGTGCGCACCCGCGCGCAGTGGGTTGGCGGCTCGAGCAGCATGCAGGCCCGCCAATCTGGCAGCCGCCCCCAAGTGTCGATCTCGACTTCATACGGTGCGCAGTCTTGCAGGTGGGCCGAACCCATTTTCATAGAGAATTCGGTGACCCCGCGTCGTTCCTGTCTGACCGCCACTTCTCAACGGACGCCGCCATGTGCAAGTGTAGCGATTGATGCGCTATCACGGAGCGGCAGCTTTTGGGGCGGGATCGCGTCGCACTGAACGACCGCAATTGGGGCGCATTGCCGAACAACAGCTTCCGGAAGAATTGCGGCATTCGACACGCCACGATGATTATCGATGCGCGCCGATCGGGGACGCAGACTTTAGCCGGTTGAGGCACCGTCAGGCGGAACGCCTGAGTTCGACCCAAGTCGCTCAAGCACAATTGCAGACAGCGTGTTCAGGCGCTCCGTGATCGAGTCGACGCGACTTGTTAACGTGTTCTCGCGATCTCTTCGGTCTGCCTCGCGATGCTCGCGCTCGACCGCGATTGCGAGCGCACGGGCAATCGGGTCGGCAAGGTCGCGCAAAGCGGCGCGTTCCTCGTTGCCGTAAAAGCTGCCATCCGGACGCGGTCCGAGCAATAACCATCCGACAAGGCCAACGCCGTCTCCCCTCAGCGGAACGCGCACCGGAAACAGCGGGTCCGCGCGGTCACACAGCAGGTCGGTTTCTGCATCCATCATCGATTTGTTCGCGGTCCACCACGTCTCCACTGAGCGCGCGTCGACGTCGCGCGTTTCGACCACCTCGTCGTTCATCATCACCGCCCCGTGATGTGCACGTACCCCCTTCTCCACGCGGGCCAGCATCGCGTCAGTGAGCACCCGCGGGCTAGCGGTCGCGCGAAGGTCGCCGACAAGTTGCGGCAGGCCGATGCGCAATTGCACCAGGCCACTGCGAAAGCGGTGCTCGGCCCACTGCATAACGCGGTGATGCATCGGCACCATCATCACGGCGGCGATGGCGGCACCGAGCCCGCCAGCGAGCACGCCGAGTTGCTCGCCGAAATATTGTTCACCCATAATCTCAATCACCTTTTCGCTACCCGCGAAAACGGCCAACAGCGAAATGGTCAGAAGGCTGTACGCGACGGTGAGGCTAATCGTCGCCTCCGCATCGTACAGCCTGTACCGCAACAGCGAGACGACGAGGCCCAGCGGCAAAGCGACGAACGCCAACAACTGAAGCAGCTGGAACGCGATGAACTGCGGCACCGCCCCATCGAGATTCACGTTGCTGTTGAGCAGGCCCATATAGGCAGCCGAAGCAATGGCACTGACGGAGAAA
This sequence comes from Sphingomonas sp., assembly GCF_036269755.1. GTDB lineage: Bacteria > Pseudomonadota > Alphaproteobacteria > Sphingomonadales > Sphingomonadaceae > Sphingomonas. The sequence goes on from NZ_DATBDV010000009.1 coordinate 246,765, forward strand.
CCGAGCACCACCCATTTGATTTGCTGACGTGCGCGGATGTCCTCAATCAGTCGATAGCGCTGCTCCAGTCCGATCATGGCGACGCCGCCAAGAAGGAGCAGCGCCGTCGCCGAGATCGCGCCGCTGGCCTGCGCATTCGCCGCCACGCCGTGTGCGATCCTGGTTGCGATGGTGACTGGGATCGCAGCGATCAGAACGATACGCGACCATCTAGACTCGAAGTTGCCGTCCGGAAAACCGGCCGCGGCGATTATGACTATGCACTGGCCGGCCGCCAGCATGTCGCTGGAGACGTTCACCGGTACCTGCCACAGCGCGAGCAACCAGAAATCCGACACGGGAATATTGCACAAGAGGAGGAACCCGATCGCAAACAGCATTGCTTCCGGATCGGTCGAACGGCGACTGAACAGCAACAAGGATGCCCCGAGCAAAAAGAGCGGAATCACCTCGATGCCGAGAAACGTCGCGATCGCGGAAAGCCACAGGGGCAACGTGCTACGGAAGTCAGGTGTGAGCCACGGATGCGGTGCGCGCGGCATGGTATGGGCGACGACACTGCCGTCGGTGCGGCGAGTGGTGATCAAGGCGCTGTCACCGCGGATGGCCGCCAGTCTCTGGCCGATGTCGAACTCCGTCGCGTCCCGTCGTAGCTTGGTCCCCTGGATCGCGATGATCACGTCGTTCACACGCAGGCCGCGCTTTTCAGCCTCCGGGCTGACCCATCCGATATAGGGGGGCGCGCCGATGTTGACCGAACTGAACGTGCGCAAGCCCCAGGTTGCTTCGGCGGGACTATTCCGAAAGAAGTCGAGCCCGTTGAAGATCACGCTGCCGCCGACAATGATCGCGGTTAAAATAGCAAGCGCGACATATACCAGCCGCACCGCCGTCCCGAGCGAGCCGTTAAGTTGCGGCAGACCTCGCGCTCTCTGCACCGAAACACCCCCTTGGCCGTCGAAGGAGGTTGCTACCACGAAACGATCCGTCGCGGCAGCGGCGCATTTGAAGATGCGCACCGGTCGGCACTGTCAGCCCGCCGCACGCCCAAACGCCTCGTCGTCGAGCCAGCGACGAAGGCCTCCCCGGTTTGCATCCCCCTAGCGGTCGCCGTTGCTTGGCCGCGGAGGCAACGTCCGCTTTAGAAAAAGAGACCGACCGCTCCGAACGGCTGGAACTGTGGGGCGTAGCGGTCAGGGCCGCTCCCCTCCGCCGCTCGTCAAGGCGTCAATCGTCCTCGCGGGGCTTGCCGTCTTTTCCGAGATTTCTGTGCTTTGTGCGGCGCGACGGGATCTGGACTGGATTCTTCTTCTTCCATTCGCCCCAAGTCATGGGTCCATCGGCTGTTTGGATGATCGTATCGTCTGCCATCTGCGCCAAGATACACGAAATGCTGGCGCCGCGCACCCACCATGCCGACGCAACGGCGCGGCCGCTTTCAGCAATTCGCAGTTCGCGTTTAACGTCTGCAATTGGGCGCGTTGCTGTCGCTATATGGTTGTTCTGGAGGGCGGCCTTGAAGAGGATCGCGGTATGACGCCCGTGCGATTTCTTGTGCCGCTTGGGTCAATTATCCGCTCAGTGCGTTTGCGTTGGATAAGATGCCCGAAGCGGGCGGAGTTCGTGGAGGCAGCGGTCCGCTAGCTCGCGGGCGCCGGGGCGCCCGCACCCGGATCGCGCTGCTTGACCAGGTGCAATAGGGAACCAACGGAAGGACGATGCAATAATGTCAGATGTGCCCAACCTGGCAGTATCGCGTCGAGCCCTGCTCGTGGCCGGCGCGGCTTCTGCTGTGGTTGCCGCCGGCCCTGCGGATGCAGCCGAGGAGCGAGCCCCCATGTCCGACAGCCCCCCGGAGATACCCGTCTCCCTTGAAGTGAACGGCAAGCAACATGCGCTATTGCTCGACACGCGAACGACGCTCCTCGACACGCTGCGCGAGCACCTCCATTTGACCGGCACAAAGAAGGGCTGCGATCACGGCCAGTGCGGCGCATGCACGGTGATCGTGAACGGCGTGCGAATTAATTCTTGTCTCAGCCTCGCCGTTCAGCACAACGGCGATCAGGTAACCACGATAGAAGGTCTCGGCACGCCGGACCGGCTGCATCCAATGCAGGCTGCGTTCGTCAAGCACGACGGATATCAGTGCGGCTATTGCACGCCAGGGCAGATTTGTTCGGCGGTCGCAGTGCTCGATGAGATCAAGCGTGGCGTGCCGAGCCATGTCCAGGCGGACCTGGCTGCCCGGCCGCACGTCACCAATATGGAACTCCGCGAGCGGATGAGCGGCAACATCTGTCGTTGCGGGGCCTATTCCAACATAGCCGAGGCGATCGCCGAAGTCGCGGGAGCGCAGGCATGAAGGCCTTCACTTATCAGCGGGCCAAGGATCCAACTCAGGCAGCGCGCGCCGTCGCCGAGCGACCCGGCGCCAAGTTTCTGGCAGGGGGCACCAATCTGCTGGACCTCATGAAGATCGAGGTGGAGACGCCGGTTCACCTGGTCGACGTGCAGGACCTCAAGCTCGATAAAATCGAACCAACCGACGCGGGCGGGCTGCGCATTGGCGCGCTGGTGACCAATACTGATCTTGCTACAGACGCCCGAATTCGCCGCGACTATGGCGTGCTTTCCCGCGCGATCGTGGCGGGCGCATCGGGACAGCTCAGGAACAAGGCGACCACCGCCGGAAATCTGCTCCAGCGCACCCGGTGCCCGTATTTCTACGATACCAACTTGCCCTGCAACAAACGCCGACCGGGCTCCGGCTGCGCCGCGATCGGGGGAGTGTCGCGCCAGCTCGCGGTGATCGGCTCCAGCGAGCACTGTATCGCGACCAACCCATCCGACATGGCGGTCGCCATGCGCGTGCTGGATGCGGAGGTGGAGACGGTCGACGCCAGGGGGGCACCCCGGTCGATCCCGATCGCCGAGTTCCATCGCCTGCCTGGCGACACGCCGCACATCGACACCAATCTGCGGTTTGGAGAACTCATCACCGCCGTGACGCTACCCAAGCCGATCGGTGGTCATCAATTCTACGAGAAGGTCCGCGATCGCGCGTCATACGCCTTTGCGCTTGTGTCGGTCGCTGCCGTAGTCGAGAAAGACGGCACCGGCCGGGTCGCGCTGGGCGGGGTCGCGCACAAGCCGTGGCGTGTCGAAGCAGCGGACGCAGCGATGCCTCAGGGAGCAAGCGCGGTAGCCGCCCGGCTGTTTGCTGGCGCCGATCCCACTCCCGACAACGCTTTCAAGGTGCCGCTCGCCGAACGGACACTCGCCGCAGTGATCAATCAAGCGAGTTCCACATGAAGTTCGAAAAGCCAGAAGGCCGCAACGTCATCGACCGTATGACCGTCGTTGGCAAACCGCTCGACCGCATTGATGGACCGCTCAAGACCACTGGCACTGCGCCCTACGCGTACGAGCATCACGGCGAGGTCACGAACGCAGCGTACGGGTTGGTCGTGGGGTCAGGAATCGCCAAGGGTCGCATCCGGTCGATCAAGCTGGACGCCGCCAAAGCCGCTCCCGGCGTGCTTGCGATCGTCACCGCCGCCGACGCCGACAAACTCGGCAAGGGCAATTTCAATACGGTCAAGCTGTTCGGTGGCCTTGAAGTCGATCATTATCATCAGGCTGTCGCGGTCGTCGTCGCGGAAACCTTCGAACAGGCCCGCGCGGCGGCCGCGCTGGTGCGAGTGGACTATGAGCGCGCGAAAGGCCGGTTCGATCTCGACGAAGCCCTCAAGACCGCTCCGCTGACCGGCGGCGACAGCAAGGAGGGCAGTGGTGCGCCGGCAGTCGAACGAGTCGGCAAGTTTGAGGAAGCGTTCGCCGCAGCGCCGTTCAAGCTCGATGTCGAATATTCGACCCCTGACCAAACCCACGCCATGATGGAGCCGCATACGTCGCTTGCCGCATGGCAGGGTGATCAGCTGACGGTGTGGACGTCCAGTCAAATGATCAATTGGGGTCGATCCGACCTGGCGAAGACGCTTGGGATACCCAAGGAAAAAATTCACTTCATGTCGCCGTATGTTGGCGGTGGATTCGGCGGCAAGCTGTTCCTGCGCGCAGACGCCGTGCTGGCGGCGCTTGGTGCAAAGGCGGCCGGTCGGCCGGTGAAGCTGGCGCTGCAACGGCCATTAGTCGCAAACAATACGACACATCGCCCGGCGACGCGGCAACGTGTCCGTATCGGCGCCACCAAGGACGGCACAATCACGGCGATCGCGCACGAGAGCGGCTCGGGCGACCAGCCCGGGGGGCAACCGGAAACCGCGGTCAACCAGACAAAACTACTCTATGCTGGCGCCAATCGGATGATCTCAATGCGACTGGCGGTGCTTGATCTGCCGGAAGGCAACGCCATGCGCGCGCCTGGCGAGGCGCCTGGACTGATGGCGCTAGAGGTCGCTATGGACGAGATGGCCGAGAAGCTCGCGATGGATCCGGTCGCGTTTCGTATCAAAAACGACACCCAGGTCGACCCTGAGAAGCCGGAGCGTCGCTTCTCTGAGCGCCAGCTCGTTCGCTGCTTGCGTGAAGGCGCGGATCGGTTCGGCTGGTCGCGGCGTCATGCAAAGCCCGGCAAAGCGCGTGATGGCCGCTGGCTGGTCGGAATGGGCGTTGCCGCTGCCTTTCGCAACCACATCAACTTCGTATCGGGTGCGCGAGTCAGGCTGGCTCGCAACGGTTCGATTACCGTCGAAACTGACATGACCGACATTGGTACGGGTAGCTACACCATCCTTGCTCAGACTGCGGCTGAGATGATGGGCGTGCCGATCGACGCCGTGGCGGTGAAGCTCGGCAACTCTGCCTATCCGGTATCGGCTGGATCTGGCGGACAGTTTGGCGCCGCAAACTCGACCGCGGGCGTTTATTCGGCCTGCATCAAGCTGCGCGAAGCCGTAGCTCAACGACTCGGGTTCAACTCCGCGGATGCGGTCTTTGAGGACGGCAAGGTCAGGAGTGGCAACCGATCGGCGAAGCTCGCCGAAGCAGCCGCCGCCGGCGAGTTGGTCGCGGAGGACAAGATCGAGTTCGGCGATCTCGAAAAGAGCTGGCAGCTCTCCACCTTCGGCGCACACTTCGTCGAGGTCGGTGTCGATGCTTATACTGGAGTCACACGCGTACGCCGGATGCTCGCGGTCTGCGCGGCGGGACGCATCCTCAATCCCAAGTCGGCGCGCAGCCAGGTCATCGGCGCAATGACTATGGGCGTGGGCGCGGCGCTGATGGAGGAACTTGCGGTAGACAAGAGGTTCGGATTCTTCGTCAATCACGACCTGGCGGGGTACGAGGTGCCTGTCCACGCCGACATTCCTCATCAGGAGGTAATTTTTCTCGATGAGGCAGATGACAAGGCAAACCCGATGAAGGCGAAGGGCGTGGGCGAACTTGGCTTGTGTGGCGTTGGCGCGGCGGTTGCGAACGCGGTCTACAACGCGACCGGCGTCAGAGTGCGCAATTATCCTATTACCCTCGACAAGCATCTAGAGGGCTTGCCGACGGTCGCTTGAACCTCATACCGGTTCTTGGCTGAGACGCGTATTGTAAGATTGCATTGAGCGGCGTCGCCATACCAACCAGTCTGCTACGCCAGGCATGGCCGCACCCCATTACAGGTCTGGCTACCAATGGCCGTTTTCCACCCAAAAGCAGACGCTCCGCGAAAGTCTGGCCTACGGTACCACGGCATCGGGCGGGCGATGTCGTTGCGGACCGTCGGACCGAGCTCAGCCCGACGAAAATCCACTCGACTTGGTGCCGAACAAGAGCATTGGTGTCCGCGTGAGTCGCAGCCGAGTGGCGCGACAGCCCCGACCGGCGTGACCGGCGGGGCTCTGGGTGGTGGGAGCGGCGTGTCGCCGCTTCCTGACCTGGGAGCCACCATGACCAAACGTAAAAATATCCAGCCTGCACTTGAGCCGGTGAAGAAGACCAAGGCCGCTCTCGTGCTGGAGTTGCTCCAATGCGACGGCGGCGCGACGCTCGCAGAACTGGTTGAGGCAACCGGCTCGCTGCCGCACACCACGCGCGCGGCATTGACCGCCTGCGCAAGAAGGGCCGCGCGATCGTCAAGAGCGAACGGGATGGCGTGACCTGCTATCGTATCGTCAAGGCCTCGTAGCATGGCCCGGATCGACGATCAGGTCAGCGCGATCGAAACAATGCCCGCGGTGGGGTTGCGTAATGCCTGGCAAGCAGAGTTCGGGGAGGCAGCGCCATCGCTGTCTTCCTCGCTCTTTCGTCGAGCACTGGCCTCCGCCGCACAAGAGCGTTCGCTTGGCAGTCTGCCGGCCGCGACACGAAAGATATTGGAGGCAATGGCCAAGGCCGATGCTCCCCCTCCCGATCCGGCGATTAAGCTGAAGCCCGGCACGCGTTTGGTCCGCGAATGGAACGGCATCGTGCACAACGTGCTCATCATGGACAACGGCGTCATGTTCGGCGAGCAACGATACGGTTCGTTGTCCGAGGTGGCCAGAGCGATCACCGGCGCACATTGGTTCGGGCCTCGATTCTTCGGCCTGAAACGACCGGCGAGACCTCCAGCCAGTGGCGCAAAACATGGCTAAACCCGGTCCTCGGACCGAACAGCGGAGCGCCGGGATCGCAGGGCATGTGCGCTGCGCGATCTATACCCGCAAGTCGACTGAAGAAGGTCTCGATCAGGAGTTCAACAGCCTCGATGCCCAGCATGAAGCATGCGCCGCCTACATCCTTAGCCAGCGGCACGAAGGTTGGGTGCTCTTACCCGGTCGCTACGATGATGGCGGATTCTCCGGCGGGACGATGGATCGTCCTGCGCTCAAGCGCCTGCTCGCTGATGTGAATGCGGGTCAGATCGACGTGATCGTTGTCTACAAGGTCGGTAGACTCACCCGGGCCTTATCGGACTTTTCGAAGATCGTCGAGGTGCTCGACGCCGCCAATGCCAGCTTTGTCAGCATCGCCCAGGCGTTCAATACGACGTCAAGCATGGGACGGCTGACGCTCAATGTGCTGCTCAGCTTCGCGCAGTTCGAGCGCGAAGTGACCGGGGCGCGGGTCCGCGACAAGATCGCCGCCTCCAAAAAGAAGGGTATGTGGATGGGCGGGCCAGTGCCGCTTGGCTACGATGTTCGGGAGCGTAAGCTCGTCGTGAACGAGAATGAAGCCCAAACGGTCCGCCTGATATTTGAACGCCACCAAACAGTGCAGACGTTACGAGCGCTAGCCGATGACCTCCGGGCGAAAGGAGTTCGATCGAAACAAAGAACGATGCGCAACGGGCGCGTCACGGGCGGCTGCCCCTACCGGGCAGGTACGCTTCTCCATCTCCTGCGCAACCAGATCTACCTCGGAAAGATCAGGCATGGGGAGCATGTCTATGCCGGAGAACATGAGGCGGTCATCAGACAGGATATTTGGGAAGGATCACAAGAACTGCTCAATCAATCGGCAGCGCGTCCGCGCACGGGCCAAACCAGCCTGCTCGCGGGGCGCTTGTTCGATGCGGAAGGGCGCCCCCTCATGTCGGCGCACGCGATAAAAGGACAGAAGCGGTACCGCTACTATGTGTCGCGCCCAGCTGACGCTGCCGTGGGCGAAAAGTGGCGGCTGCCAGCCGGTGATCTTGAGTCGATAGTGGCTGGGGAGCTTGAACGTTTTCTCCGGAATCCCAGTCGCGTCAATTCGGTATTGGGCGACGCCGGCGCTCGACGCGACACCGGCATGCGAATTGAGCAAGCTGCTTCTGGCCTCGCGCAGAAATCACGATTGAACGAATTTCTCCGCGACCTTGATGCGGTGGTCTCCGTCTCGCAAGGAGCGATCGAGATAACTTTGGACCCCGATCGCTTGGCCAAACTTCTAGTTGGTCGCATCGAATACCCTTCGACCGAAAGACTCACTATTCGCTTCCCCGCCACGCTCAAACGAATAGGCCACGAGTTGCGTCTCGTTTACCTGGCAGCTGATGCTCGACCGCGCGAGTGTGATGAGCGGCTAATAAGGCTTGTGGCCAATGGTTGGGCTGCTTGGGAGCAACTGCGGATGGGCCCGAAAATTGCTGATGCGACGAAGCGCAGCCATTTGACCCGCCTCGCGCGTCTAAGATTCCTCGCACCTGATATCGTCACCGCCATCGTCAACGGACGTCAGCCCGTTGAATTGACCAGCCGCTCACTTCTCCGGATCTCTGAGCTTCCGCTGGCGTGGAGTGCTCAACGGGAGGTTCTCGGATTTAATTGAAGCCGACGTCCACGACTGCCAACTTCAAATCAGACACAGGACAGCAACACGGCGCCGGGAGACGAACGTGCGCATTCTGCCTTGGATCGCGATGGCCGTTCCGGTCTCTGTCCTCACTGCGAACGGGATAACCCCCAAAGCCCGCGAAACTGCGCCGCTTCCGGCCGCCAGCCTCCTGGCCTGCCAAAATGGCGGGGAGACTTGTAATGCGTGGTGCTGCCGGTGAGGATTGAACTCACGACCTCAGCCTTACCAAGAATCGTGAAGTGGATAATCATACAAAACTAGACTTCATCCTACTTCATCGTTCGGCATTATCTCGCTGAAAACCTTCGATTAAAGTTCATCGCACTTCATCATAGCTGACCTTGCCTAATTTCAGCGTGATGGCCCGGCGATGACCAATCCGGTCTGCCAAAACTGGGAGATCGATTTGGCGGCCGATGGTTCAAAGCGACGCGAGAAGACCACCGCGCGCATCAGCAAGTCAACCGTGGACGCGATGGCGCGCCCTGCCTCCGGCACGCGGGGCATGCTGTGGGACACCGAGGTCAAGGGCTTCGGGGTGCGTATCACGGCCAACGGCGTTCGCACGTACGTCCTGCGCTACCGGATGGGAGGCGCCGACACGCCCCAGCGGATGCTGACGATCGGACGGCATGGATCGCCCTGGACCGCGGAGCTTGCGCGAAAGCGCGCGGTCGAGCTGCTGGCGCAGGTGCGGCTTGGGACCGACCACGTGGCAGAGCGAGACGCCGCGAAGGCCGCGGCCGTCGCCGACCTAGACGCCCGGGCCGACCGGATGTTCGCCGCGTTCGCCGACGCCTGGATGAAGGACCACGTCCAGCGCGACGCGCTGCGCAGCGAGACGGACATCAACGGTGTCGTCGAACGGGACCTGAAGCCGGCGTTCGTGGGCAAGACGATCGACGAGATCAGCAAGGCCGACGTCACCGCGATGCTCAACGCGATCGGCGCGCGCAGCGAGGCCGCGGCGAACAAGGCGCACAAGTGGCTCCGGGCGATATACAACTGGATGATCGAGAAAGGACACATCGACCGCTCGCCGCTCGACCGCATGAGCCCGCCTTTCAAGGAAGGCGAACGCACCCGCGTCCTGCGGCTCGGCGAGCTGGTCGTGCTCTGGGTGGCGCTCGAAGCGGTGGTCGAGCCGTTCCGCACGTTCCACCGTCTTCTCATCCTGCTCGGACAGCGGCTGCGGGAGACGGCGGGCGTCCCTTGGGACGAGCTGGACCTGGATGCGGACGACTGGCTGCTTCCGCGCAAGCGCACCAAGAACGCCAACGACCACCTCGTACCGCTGTCGATCCAAGCGATCGAACTCCTCGAGGGAATGCAGCCGGACAAGAAGCTCCGGCGCGGTCACGTGTTCACGACCAACGGCCTCGTCGGCATCTCCGGGTTCAGTAAGGCGAAGATCGCCATCGACGATGCCGTGGCGAAGCTGATCGCCTCCGACGAACGCGCCCGCGCGCTGGTGCCCGATGGCTTCGAACCATGGGTCATCCACGACATCCGGCGGTCGCTCGCGACGGGCTGCCAGGCGATGGGCGTGGCGATCGAGCACACCGAGGCGATCCTCAACCACGTCAGCGGCAAGCGCACGGGCGTCGTCGGGATCTATCACTTGCACGACTATTATGACGAGAAGGCGGAGGCCCTCGACGAGTGGGGCGAGCTGATCGCCGCCGCGCTGACTTGCTGGGAGGCTGGCAACATCGATGGAATCAGGGCTTTGGACCCCGCGCGCAGGCGACGCCGTCGTCGGAAGCAGAAGCTAGAGATTGACTAGTATGTCATAACATACTAACTTCGCTTGCATGGACCTCCCTTCGCCAATTGTGGATTCGGACGACGACGAGTTCGATACTGACGAGGCGGCGGAATATCTGGGCTGCTCGGCCGGATACCTTGCCAATCTCCGAAATTGGGGCTCGGGCCCGACCTTCCACCGCAAGTTCAAGCGTCGGGGGATATTTTATCTCCGCTCGGACCTAAGGGCCTACAAGCTCAGGAACGCCTTCCACTCGACGACAGAGTACTGAAGCGATGCCAACCGAGACAAACGTGCCGCGCGACCGCGAAGATCATTCCCCGGTTCTGGACGACGTCGGCGTCGGAACCACGTGGCCCGACCTGCGCTACGGCGACCTCGAGAACCTGCTCGTCGAACTGAGCGGCGGTGACAAGCGCAGCGTGCTGGGCCGGTTCCGCAACCTCCGCCAGATGCCATTCCCCGACGCGATCCGCACGGGAATGGGAAACAGGGTCGGATACAACCTGCCACGCGTGCTCGCGCTCTGCTCGGTGTTCGAACTCAACGCGCTATTCATACCCCAGTCCCACGCCGTCGCTATCGTGCAGGACATCTGGCCGGAGCTGGTGCGGGGCTTCATCTCCGCCGCCGTCGAGCTGGGTCTCGCCGTACGACCCGAGCAGATGCCCCACGGCCTCTCGGCCACCGTGTCCATCATTCCCGACGGCTTCGCATCGGCAGGACAGCCCTCGGCGACGGCCAGCCTCCTCACCATGGAAGCCATCGTCGAACCAGACGAGGAAGCGACCGCGATCCGCTTGGACTGTGCCGGACTGATGGCGCTCATGGCGCCGACCATCACCGCCGCCTCGCGCGACCCGGACGAGGCGGCACACGCATTCGCCGAACTGAACCGAAACTTCGGCTGGAGCCAGAGGGCCATCCCGCAGCGCGCGTCGGTCGCGGAGCTCCTCGGCGGCTCGAACTTCCTCGACCAGGGTCCCTATCTCGGCCGCGCCGACGCGTTCCTCCGCCTCGCCGCATCGCTGATCAAGGCGCGCGACGACGAAGCGCAACCGCGCCGCCGTTCGCGCACGGCTGCGCAGCGGCTGCTCGACTATCTCGGGCGGCCCGCCCCGATCGACGAGTGGAAGGGCGAAATCGGGACGGAGGAGGGTCGACCGCGCGTCAAGCACCAGCTCGCCGCCATCGGCGAGTTGGCTGGACTAAACGTCACCACGAAGTGGCCCGACGTCATCCTGACCGCCTCCGCCTCGCCGCTCGAGGACGCGTCGCAGACGATCGCCAGCGCGCTCAAGTCTGAAGGAGCGGCCCGGGCGGCATGGATCGAGAAGGCCCGCGTCAGCGCGGCAGCGAATGCGACCTCCAACCGCGGGAAGTCGAAGTGAGGGCGTCGCTTGGCTTGCTGACGGAACGTGGCGCCTGCCTCGCCGCTGACGGGTGCAGCCGACCAAGCGAGCGTGCAGCGTGATAAGGCCCGAGATCGACTTCGTCGCGCCGCGCGGCGGGCGCCCCACATTGATCGCTCTGATCGATGCCCAGGAAAATCGACTTAAGCGTCGACATTACCCCGTCAGTGGTTCCCGCGTCGGCAACTGGGTGGGGTCGCCGACCGCCCCGTCACCCTACACTAGAATCCCAAAACCCAAGACCAAGAGTGCCTTCGGATCTGGTGCCAAGGGGCGCACGTCGGCGCGCGCGCTCGACCAGTTCTATACGCGCGACGTCGTCGTCGCCAATTGTCTCGAGCAACTGGGCCTGCTCTACAACTTGGCATCCTGGATGCTCGTCGAGCCGAGTGCCGGAGGCGGCGCCTTCAGGCGGCCGATGCCGCGGAACTCGATCGCGTTCGATATCGATCCGAAGGGCTCCGGCATCATCAAGGTGGACTTCCTGTCTATCGAGCTGAGATGCGCTCACCGCATGATGATCGTTGGCAATCCGCCGTTCGGAAGAAACGCGTGTCTGGCCATCAGGTTCTTCAACCACGCCGCCCGCCAATCCGACGTCATCGCGATGATCTTCCCACGGTCCTTCCTGAAGGCTTCGATCGAGAACCAGCTCAATGAGGGCTTCCATCTGGTATGCTGCAACGAGATCCCGCCGAACGCCTTCGAGCTCGACGGTAAGCGGCGGGACGTCGGCGCCGTGTTCCAGATCTGGGAGCGACGCGCGGTTCCACGCGACTTGCGGCCTGAGGAACTGACCCACCCCGATTTCGAGTTCACCACTCCCGCCCTGGCCGACTTCTGGATCAGGCGCGTGGGGGTGAACGCCGGCTGGATCAGCCACGACCGCAACGTCCATGAAGACTCGTACTACTTCATCAAGGGCGACGTCGAACACATCATGGCGCAGCTCGACCTCGCCGGCGCAGCCCGGAATGCAACTAGCACTCCCAGCCTCGCGAAGTCCGAGATCGTCGCGCTCTACCGTGAGCGGGTCGAGGGCCGATCGAGTTTGAAGGGATGTGTCCCGGCCATCAAGTCGCGCCCGGCCGTCGCTGGACGTACTCAGGCCGGTGCTCATCGAGGGTCGGCGCTGACGTCGCCGGCCAAAAGTTCGCGCTCCAGAAAGGGTTGAATAGTATGTCGGTGACCCACTCAAGCGCGATGCCCAGCACGGCGCTCGTGCCGCTCGAAACTATCATCGATCTCACGGCGCCCAGGGTGCTTAAGGCCGGAAGGGCGGCGCTCCGGCGGACAGGCGCGGCGTTCAACATGGCCTACGCCCGCTTTGACCTCGATGTCGCGCGCAATGGCCGCATTCACGAGGTGTATCTCACCTACAGCCCGGAGGACGGTCACCCGCTGACGCAGCGCCGTGACCTGTGGATGGCGCGGGGAGCGGAGGCCCACGCGTCGGCGGAGATGCGCAAGGCAGTCGACGAGATGGTCTGGAACATGGCGCTGGCCTTCCGGCCGAAGCATCCAGGTCCTCCAATTGGTTGGTCGATCCATCCCGCGGCGGCCGCCATCATCGCCGCCGCCGGCACGTGCCTTCCCAACCCTGCCGATCCGGCCTCGTGGGTGATGCGCGGGAACGGCGAGTTATGGTTGCCGGACGGAGGGAATTTGGTCGACGTCGCCTTCACCGGTCAGGAAGGCGTGCTCCTGGTACGACGCGCAACGATCGTGAACGACCGAGGCACGGTCGTCGCCGCCCTGAGCACTGAAGGCCATCGCCTGCTGGCAACCTTCACCGGAGCATATCCGGATGCGCTCCTCAACGCGCTGGCCGGCCGAGGCGCGGCTTCCGTCTGCGCCGTATTCGACGCGGACGCGCGCGGAACGAAGGCCACCATCGCCTCAGCGAGGACCCCCCCCGGCGAGCCAGCCTGCATGAGCGTGGAGCTGGTCGATCGTCTCGTGCCACTGCTGGCATCTACGCCAGGTAAGGAGCGCTGGCGTCCGCGGACCGCGAGGACCGTCCTTGCTCCATCGCACCGCGCGAGGTTCACGCATCTGCTCGGCCATAGATCGAGCGTGGCAGCCACATACGCAATTCGCTCAGGCGGACTGCGGCCTGGGAACGGCGAGTGAAGCGGGCGATTCGGCGGCCGGGCTATCCGGCGTGCGTATGCTGTGGAGCGGAAGACTAGTGGGAACTGATGCCCGCGCCCTAAGCGGCCCGAGCGCCGCCGATGCCTCGCGCCTAGCGGGACAGCCGCTTGGGCCCAGTCGCCGAGCGTGGCAGGCTGCGGACCTCGTCGGCGTCGAGCTGCAATCCGTCCAGGAGTTCAGCCAGGCTGATGTCGAGCGCGACCGCGACGCGGGCCATGGTCAGAAGGGACGCGTTGATGAGGCCTCGTTCAAGTTTCCCATAGGTCGATCGATCGATGTTCGCCTGCGCGGCGAACTCCTCCTGCGAGCGGCCGGCGTCGGTGCGCAACTTGCGCACACGTTCCCCGAAGTCAGTCTGGATGCTAGCGGCCACGCGACGGTGATGCACGTAGCGCCAAAGAACGTCCACGGTATATATATCCCCGGTATATTGACATCCTTAAGTTGCCGTGGCATCAGGACGGCATGGAACGCCATGTCATCACCGGGTCGATGCTCCACGACCTCATCCGCTGCGACCACCGCGTCGCCCTCGACATCCACGGCGACACGGGCGGGCGCGACGAGCCGAACGAGTTCGTCGAGCTGCTCTGGCAGGGCGGCGTCGAGCACGAGGAGGCAATCATCGCGGAGCTGCTCGCTGCGTCACCCGGCAGCGTCGACCTGCGCCAGATCGCGCCCGACCGGCGGCAGGCCTACACGCTCCTCGCCATGGACGCGAAGGCGCCGCTCATCGTCGGTGGGGAGATCGCCGAACTCGACCTGCTCGGCCGCCCGGACCTGATCCGCCGCGACGGCGACGGCTACATCGCCGGCGACATCAAACTCTGCGCCGGCGAGGACGGGACGCCGGGCGTGCCGCGCCTGCGATATGCGGTCCAGGTCTGTCTCTATTCCGACATCCTCGAGCGGATCGACCGCCTGTCGCGGCCCTACGGGTTCATCATCGACGGCAACGGGGAGGAACTGGAGTTCGCGCTCGACGTCGACCTCGGCGGAAGCAAGGGGGCGCTCGTCGACAGATACGACGAGGCGCTTCAGCACGCCCGCGACATCGCCGACGACACCGTGCTCACGCTCTCGGTCCAGGCGGCCGAATGCAAGCTGTGCCGCTGGTATTCCACCTGCAAGGCCGACGTCGTCGCGCGAGACGACCTCACCCGCATCCCGCAACTAGGCCGGTCACTGCGCGACCGCATGCGGCACACCTTCCCCACCGTGAAGGCGCTCGCCGACGCCGACGTCGAGATGCACATGGACGGTAGCAAGACGGCGTTCCCTGGCCTCGGCGCCGACCGCCTGCGCCGGTTCCAGGACCGGGCCCGGCTGCTGTCGACGCCCGGGTCCACGCCCTACGCCCGCAGCGCGCTCCACCTGCCGCCCCGCGGGCGCGAACTGCTGTTCGACATCGAGACGGACCCGATGTCGGACCACTGCTACCTCCATGGGGTCGTGGAGCGCTGGACCGACGGGAGCGGCCGCGAGCCGCGCTACCACGCCTTCATCTCGGGCGGCCCCGACGACGAGGCCCGCGCCTTCATCGAGGCGCTGGAGTTCCTCGAGCAGGATCCCGCCGCCTCGGTGATCTATTGGTCGAAATACGAGAGGACCGTCTACCGCGCGCTCGCCCTCAAGTATCCCGAGACCGACACCGTCGACCGCGTCGAGGCTCTCTTCTCATCGGCGCGTTGCGTCGACCTGCTCTATGACGTCGTCTCGCCCCACACCGAATGGCCGTGCCACGACCACAGCGTGAAGACGCTCGCGGTCCACTGCGGGTTCGCCTGGCGCGACAGCAAGCCGAGCGGCGCCGCGTCCATCAGGTGGTACCGCGACTGGCAGCAGACCGGCGACGAGGCGATCAAGGTCCGCATCCTGGAATATAACGAGGACGACAACCTGGCTGTCGGCCGCGTGCTCGACGTGCTCCGCGAGCTGCAGGTCCGTGCGTGACGGCTATCTGATCGAATGGTCGTCGCCGCCCGCGGCGGGCGCCGACCCGATCGGCCGCTGGGCGCAGGCCGCCGGCCCGATGCAGGCCCGCGACCTGGCACTTGCGCTGCCTGCCCCGGGCGCCTGGCAGGGCCTGGTACGCATCGCGGTTCTGCGCGCGGGAGCGATCGCCGAGGTGGTCGCGACCGATCTGGAAAACGTGGGTTCATGGGCTCCCGGGAGCACCGAACTGCCCGAAGGCATCCCCGACCTCGTCCTGCCGCCGCGCTCCCTCGGCGAGACGAGGCTGCAGGTCGTGGCCGACTGCGGATCGGCGCTCGCGGTCGCCATCCGCGCCCGCCTGCTCAGCCGGCGGCAGGTCGGACGGCTTCTGGTTTCGATCGAGCGGGCTTTCGAGGAGACCCCGCCGGAGGTCCCGCGGGACGCCTGCAGCGCGTAGCCGCGCGGTGCGCCGTGCGCGCCTCCGACATCTCGCGCCGGAGCCGGTCGACGTCAGGCGCGACGACCTTGCGCTTCGCCTCCTCCAGCGCCAGGCGCGCGCGCCGACGTTCGCGCCGCGCCTTCTTCAGGGCCTTCTCGAGGGCCAGGTGGTCCATCCGCACGATCGACGGCCATTCGGGATCATCGGGCATCGGGATGCCCTCAACGCCATTGGCCTCGTTGATCACGGCCATGTAGTCCAGCCGCCTGTAGATGGTCCGCCGATCCAGCGGGTGGCCAGCCGCCGCCATCGCGTCGGCGACACCCGCGACGCTGACCAGCGAGCGACGGCGCAGGCGCTTCACCACCCCGCGCATAACCTCCAGCCGCTCGGTGACCCCATCCACCTTTCCGCCCGCCATGGCGTCGACGCGCTTCGCACGGTCCAGCTCGGCCTTGCGGTCGACGGGCCGGCCCTCGGCGTCCGCCCGCAGGCGCGAGGTCTCGATGCGGACGTCGAGCAGCTGCAGCGCGAGCTCGAGCGTGGGGCGGTCGGCGTCCCGCGACCGACGCCTTCCGCTAGCTACCGACGGCGCCTTCATTGCAGCTCCATCAGCCGGTAAAGGTGCTGGTCCTGATCGAGCACGTCGTGCGCCTCAGCGAGCAGTCCCTCGATCCCGAGATCCTTGCCGAACCGGGCATAGGCCTCGCTGACCTCCGACCCGATGTCGTGGTGGCAGGCGACGTTGAGCTGCTGGGGGGTGGCCCCAGCCTCCTTCACCATGGCGGCGAAGCCATACTTGAGCGGGTGGGACGTCGTGTCGACGATGTCGCCGAGAACCACGGCGATCAGCGTGTTGAGCTCCATGACCGTACAGGCCCGGTCTCCGACCGACAGCAGGAAGCCGCCGCTGGGCACGTCCTTCTTGTCGGCATTGCAGTAGGTGAACGACGGCAGGAGGTCGTCCACTCCGTCGTTCCACTGCTCGAGCCACAGCAGCCGGATCTTCTCGAAGGCGGTCACCGTGACCGGGTCCATCACCGTTTTGCGCTGCTCGTCGACGTCGTCGTTCTTCATGCAGGCGCTCATGAAGAACACCAGCCTGCCGCGCACCTTCTCGGCCGTGAAGCAACCATGGTCGTCGCGCGCCTGGGCGGTCGCGCCGATGCGGAGCCCGTTGACCAGCTCGCAGCGAACGGAGACGCGGCCGACAGCGATGCCGCGCAGGATGTCCGCGGGCGAGACGAGCTCTGCCCCGAGATGCTTGCGGCAGGCCGCCCCGAGCACGACGTCGCGCGAATCCTCCGACTTGAGCATGCCGCCCGGCACGCGCGCCGACGACACCAGTCCAAGCCGCCTCCGCGCCTCGAGGTGGGCAGGAACATCCTCCGCCGGCACGTGGTCGCGACCGAACAGCGTCGACGCCCGCAGGATCGGGAAGATCCAGCTCTCGTGGCACTCGCCGCCCGGCTCGCAGGCCATGGTGCGGTGGTAGACCATGACGAGACGACGCTCCTCCTCCGGGTCGTGCTCGCTGCCGTCCGCCTGCGGAGGTTTCGAGCCGGCCCGGTCCTTCCAACGCGCCAAGCGATCCGCGTGGCTGAGGCGGTCCTTGGCGATCAGGCCGGTCGGATCGAGGTCGGCCGCCCGCCGCCACAGGTTGGCGGCGCTGTCGATCTCGGCGAGGACCGTCTGCCGGCCTTCGCCGGGCGTGCCGTCCGGCCTCACCACCGGCCAAGTGTGCGCCACCGTGATGGGAAGCTGCAATGGCGCGCCCGCCGCGAAATCGGCCCTGGCCCGGCGCAGTTCGTCCTTCAGCGCCACCATCATCGGCTCGGTCGCCGCCCACCGGTTCTCGAGCCGCGAGAGGATCGCGACGCGCTCCTCCGAAACCTGACGGGCGGTGGCGTCCCATTCGGATTCGGCCGTCCCGACGTCGGCGTCTGCATCCGCGTCAGGGTCGGCCTTTGCCTGGAGGTCCAGGACGGCTGCCGCGACGTCGAGCGGCACCGGCGGAAGGAGGAAGCGCGTGAATCCCTTCCGGGCCTTCACGGGCAAGCTCTCCCACCAGCGGTCGAGCGCCCGCTTCGTCCAGTTGTAGTGGTCCAGCACGCGCTTGAGGGTGAGCGGCGATGCGTTGTCCGGATTGTCCACGAAGCGCGCGCGGATCGCCTGCAGCGCCACCTCGGTGTCCGCGAGGCTTCCGCCGTCGGCGAGCTCGTCGAGACGCTCGACGATGGCGAGCGAATGCTTGATGCACGACGGCCCGAGCTGCGTCGGGCACGCGATCAGCGTCAGCCCGGCGAGCACCGCATTGTCGTCGTGCGTCATGCCGTTCGCCCGGCCGACCTCGTTGTCGCTCGGCCGCTTGTAGACGTGGCTGAATTCCCGGTCCTCGATCGAGCACGGAAGCCCGCGCAGGACCTCGCCCCGTCCAGCGAGGAAGTCCGCAAGCGCTATCGGGCTGTTGGACCGGCGGCGGTCGCGCCGCCGCACGGGCTCGCCGCGCAGCCGGCAAACGAATTCGACCGCGTCGCGGACGACCTCGCTGCTGCCGCCGAGGTCGCGAACCAGCGCGATCCCGTCGACCTTCTTCCTAATCTTGGAATAGGCAGTGAGCAGTTCCGGCGTGTGCGGCGTATGCATGTCGACGGTCGACTGCCGCAGCTCGATGTACACCTTCAGGTCGGCGTCCGACAGCGTCGGCCCATGGTGTTCCACCCACGCCGCGAGGAGGGCGACGCCACTGTCGATGTGCGCGGCCCGGGTTACGGTCCAGTAGTTCGCGTTGGTGTCGGACTCGACGCAGCTGAAGGTGGGCAGGGAGATGCGCCGCATCAGGCTGCGAAGCGTGGCCTGCTTGATGCCCATGGCCTTCGCTGTCGTCTCGGGGCTCGCCGAGACCATATCCATCACGCAGCCATCCTGATCAGGCCGCCGGCCACCGCCGAGACGACCGTGCGGTCGTTGTCGTTCATCGCCTGGCGGACGGCCTGCTCGATCCCCGGCGGGATGGTGTTGTCGTTGGCCGCCTCCTGCGCCTTCGAGATGAAGTCGTATGTCTCCTGCTCGAAATGCCAGGCGCCGTAGTAGCGCAGCATCGCCTCGCCTGAGCGCCAGCCCATGTAGTGCGCCAGCCGAACCTGCTTGAGCAGCCGGTCCTTCTCGTTGGCGCAAGTGTCGCGGATGTGGTCGAGCAGCCGGTTGGTGAACTCGTGCCGCAACTGGTGCATCGTCACCCAACGGTACTCTACGTTGGGCGCGCCGTAGTTCCGGAGACGCAGGCCCGCCTGCTCGATCGCCGGCCGGAAGTTTTCGTCGTTGAGATAGGAGTAGCTCATCGCCGACACGCCGCCGTCGACGCTGAAGATGAACATCCGCTTCAGCCGGGCCTTTCCCTTGTTGGTCCGGGCGAGCGCCCGCAGCGCCCTGATGCCGCCCGCGGTCGCGGCCGCAGCCAGCTCCTCCAGCCCCTTGCGCAGCTCGGAGCAGACGATCAGCTTCTGGGACCGCCAGTAGCGGCGGCCGCCCTTGCGCGGAGCGGGGATATACTTCTCCTCGCCCTGCACGATGTAGTTGTACCAGGTCGCCGGCCGCACCTGGAAGTCGCGACCGCCCGTCCGGCCCTTGGCCAGGATGCAGACCTCGACCGCCTTGCACCAGCCATACGCCTTGCCCGCCGCCATCACGCGGGACAGGAAGAAGGGGTTGTTCGTGCGCGGCGCCGTCCGTCCGACCCCCCGGATGCGGAAGTATCGGTCGGTATCGACCGTGAAGCGGCCATCCTCGCCGCGGGACGTCGACTTCGACTTGCCCGTCGCCATGCGGCTGGCCTTCGGGTCCATCTTGGTCGCGTCATGGTCCTCGTAGAGGCCAGCCTCGGCCATGATGCCGAGGTACCCCGACAGCGCCGTCACCGTGACCGATATCTCGATGCCCTGCGCCTCGGTGTTCGCCTGCACGACGTGCCCCGCGTTCCGCCCGCTGCCGGGCTTCACCGTGCAGCCGCACTTCCCGAAGAACTCGCGCATGATGCCGCGCGAGGCGTGCCGGTCCAGCAGCATCGTGCGGTGGGCGGCAGGGTGCTTGACGCGGACGGCGTTCACCACCCCGACGACGGCGATGATGTCGCGCAGTGCGCGGCTTCGGTAGACCTTGAGCTCGGCCTCGATGTCTCTCTTGCTGGATCCGCTCACCTCGATGTCCGGCGGCGCCAACCGCCGGTCGGCGTAGAACTGCAGCAGCTCGTCCGGCTCGCCCTTGGGGCCGTAGACCACGACCGTGTCGCCGGAGGTGTCGATCCGGTACGGTAGGCCGGCGCGCGTTCGGGCAAGCGGGCGGCGGCGGATAAAGGGCGCGTTGCGCCGTGACCCGCGGCGGGGTTTCGGTGCCACGTCGGGCGCAACTGAGGCGGCGATCGCCATACGAGGGCTATACGACCCTTATTGGGGCCGTGCAAGCCGTATATGGGCACAGATTTGTGACACAAGTCAGCGCGAGGGAGATTGGCCCTGCAATCGCGCTCGCAAGATGTTTCCCTAGAATCGCGTTCGAAAAGTGCTCGATCTGCGCTGTTTCCAAGGCGTGGGAGCGCCACGGCGACTTGTGTCACTCGCCTATTTCGGAACTTCGCCCGCCGAGGGGAGCCGCCCCCGGTTGAATTCGGCCTGCGATCCCAGAATCGACCCGCTGGACGGCGCGCCCCGCCATGAGCAACAGGGGCTATGACGACGATGCTATCCTGGGCCACCTACGTCGAAGCCGGCGACGAGAAGCACATCCCGCGCGCGGTCTATCTCGCGACCGACAGCCGCATCACCTGGGGGTCCGCAGACCGACGGTGGGAGGCCGGGCGCAAGACCTTCGCGCCCGCGACGCTGCCGCACCTCTTCGGCTACAGCGGCGACGTTGTGCTGCCGGGACTGCTGCTCGGGCAGATCACGAGCGCGATCGACGCGGGCATCCTGATCGATCCCGCCGCGACCGCGCAACTGCAGCACGAGGCCGTCCTGGAAGCCATCCGCGCGGGCGTGGCCGCCGCCAAATCGACCCCGACTCTCGACTTCACGATCCACCACCTGATGCGCGATCGGACATGGCCGGATACCTCCTTCCGGGCGTGGACGATCAATTACACCGCCGCGACCAACGCTTGCGTCTCGAACGAGCTGACGCTGCCCGCCGTGACGGGCGTCATCGCGGCGTTCGGCAGCGGGGCGAAGGCTGCTGAAGCCGAGGTTAGGCGTTGGACGGATTCGGAAATCGGCGACCGCAGCCGCGCCATCCTGTCGGGGTTCCAGGATGCGATCGCGTCAGGCGCCGATCCACTGTCCGGCGGCGCCGCTCAACTGGCCGGCCTGTATATGCAGGGGCCACCTGTGCAGATCGGCTTCATCGTGGGCGGGAAGCGCTATCTCAACGGGCTTGAGGTGGGGATCACGCCGCTGTTGAAGAACGTCGAGTGGCGCGACGGCTTAGGGCAGAATTGCGATCCGCGAACGGGCAAGGCGAAGCAGGGGGCTCGGCGCTACGGTCGACCGGCGACGCTCGTGAAGCCCCCGGCGAAAGCCTAGTGGCCGGCCGCCGCGACGAAGGCCGGCGCGCGCATCGCGGCCTGGAAATGAGGAGCCTTGGGCAGCCGATCCGACACGAACCCGGCGAGCCGCGTCATCCCGTGCAGCAGCGGATCGACCGACTTCATGCGCTCGGACATGATGTGCATGTACAGCGCGAGCGTCACCACGACGTCGAGCTCGCACTTCATCCGTTCAGCGCTCGTGGCGACGTCGCCGAGGAAGAACTCGCTGTTGCTGACGATGCCCAGCTTCGCCGCGATGTCGTCGAGCCTCGGCCACGCCCGTGGCCCGCTCTCGAGTTCGAGCATCAGGTCGTCATGCCGATCGCCGCCGTCGCGTAGCCAGCCGGCGGCCGCGGCGTGGTCGAACTGGCGCTGGCGGACCGCCGCCAACCGGAGGATGCCGAGGTCATGGGAACCGTTGAAGGTCACGAGTGTCCCGTCGTCGGCGGCCAGGCCGGCGAGCTTGC
Organism: Sphingomonas sp.; assembly: GCF_036269755.1. GTDB lineage: Bacteria > Pseudomonadota > Alphaproteobacteria > Sphingomonadales > Sphingomonadaceae > Sphingomonas. The sequence goes on from NZ_DATBDV010000009.1 coordinate 268,792, forward strand.
GCTCGGCCATCGCGACGATCGCGCGCTCCCCACCGCCCGCCCGATCCGCGGCTGTGAGGCGGAAGTCGTCGCACACCCCGCGATCGTCCATCGTGAACTCGAGCAACGCGGCGGCCGCGATCCCCTGGAGGCCGCTCGGCATCCCCTTCGGCGCCGACGTGCGCCGGGTGGCGCGCAGCGCGCCGGCGTCGATGCGCGTCTCGATGTCCAGGACCATTCCGCGCATATAGGCGACCTCTCAAGGCTGTATGCCGGGGATACATATACACCTAAACCGGTGGTGGCGCAAGGACTCGCATTGCATTACCGCTTGGGTAAGGAGGCCGATCAACGTGCTGCAGCAAGGTGACATCGTCAGGATCGCAATGGCGCTGCACGACCTGCCGGCGACGCGGAAAAGCGCGACGACCTCGCGGATCAAGAACTTCCTGAAGCTCGACTTTCCGTCGATCACCGCGGTCGGCACCGGCGACAGGGCGGACTACACCGCGGTCCATGCGGTACAGCTGCTGATCGGCTTCGAGCTGCTGCGGTTCCGGATGCCGCCGAACGTGATCGTCGCAGTCGTCAATTCGAGCTGGCCGACGATCGCCGGGGCGTTCGGCGACGCGGCCCGCACGCTGCGCGCGCAAGGCGCTGGTCAGGAGCCAGGCGGTGAGCGGACGCTGCTCTCAGTCGACAGCAGAGCTCTGCACGAGACCGGCAAGACGGTGACGCCGCGCGGGCTGAAGTCGTCGGTGGAGGTGGTCAAGGCGACCGCGCTCGCCACCGCGATAGGCTCGGCGCCGGGCGGCTTCCGGTCCGGCCTCATCATCGACCCCACTTTCATGCTCGAGCGTGTCCTGGAGGCGCTGCCCAAGCTGCGGCGTCCCATGGAGGGCGACGTCCTCCTCAGGGAGATCGCGCGATGGAAGTCCAAGACCGTCGCGGTGGCGAACGACGCGGACTGATGCGCGTCGGCAGTCAGGCGCCAGGCTCGATATGGAGGTTCGATGCGGCGGGCACCGAGTCCGCCTCCCGCCTCAGCAGTGTGCGGATGGCGGCGCTCGCGGGCGCGAACGCGGCATCGTAGGAGAATGCGTGCCAGTCGATGTCGTCGCGTGCGCCGAGCTTGTCCTGGTGGAGACGATCGCGCACGGCCAACGTGTTCTCCACGTTGGCGGCAAGGCCATGTTCGCCGGTCTCGTCGTAGACCGCAGCGAGAGCGGGCAGCCACTGGTTGCGCTGGATCTTCGGCCCATCGGCTCCGTCCTGGCCCTGCTGATCCAGCCACTGCGCCGAACCAAGACCCTCGAACACCGAGAATGAGGCCACGCAGAACTCGAGGATGAGGTTCTGGAAGTAGGGCTCGAAAAGGACCGGACGCTCCCCCTTGGCGCGATGATGATGCTGGCCGATCAGCGCCGCCTTGAGCTCGAGCCCCACGATCAGGTGCTTCAGGTTCGACACCAGCCTGTCCCTGACGGTTCGGTGAATGCGCTCCGGAACGACCCGGTATAGCCACCTTGTCCACGAGTTCGAATCCGACAGATTGACGTAGCCGTCGGGACGCACCTCCTGGCGCGTGATAAACAGCATGGTGTGTCCGGCCTCGGGAGGTGGCTGGTCCGCCATCAGACCCGCACGTTCAGCCGCACGGGGTCTCCGCGCAGCCCGAAATAGGCGACGCTGAACGGCGAGCGGGCGTGGTTGCCGCGCCCCATACTCGGCAGGTCGCGATAGCCGGCGAGATGATGGTCCTCGAGGCCGTCCCGCGCGAAGTCGAAGAGCACGAGCACGGCGCGTCCATCATGCTTCATCAGTTTGAGCACCTCGGTCCGGTTGACGCGCGGCATCAGGTCCGAGCGCGGGCACCAGGGACGCCGCACGGCGAACTCGACCGCGACGCCATAGACGACGAAGTCGACGCGCCCGTAGCCGCTGAGCGCGCCGGGCAGCACGGTGCCGAACTCCGGGCGCGCCTTGGGGCCGAAATAGCCGAGCAGGAACGTCCGCACGAGCGGCAACAGCTGCTTCTCCGACCACTTGTCCAGCGGCAGCGACTTGCGGAACGACGGGTCGCGCAGCCCGGTGTAGAGCAGCTCGAATGCCTCGATGACCTGGCTGACGCTGCTCACGGGCGACCGTCGGCGCCGGCGGCGCGCAGCCTCGCGACGACCTCGTCGTCGAACAGCGCCTGGTGCCGAAGCGCCACCGCCTCGAACGTGTGGTCGACCATTCCCCGGTCCATCAGCATCCGGAAACCGTCCGAGGGCTTCCCGCGCACGAGGTCGGCGACCGTCCGCCGCTCGCCGTCGCGGGCGATCTTCTGCCGCGTGCGCCCGAGCAGCGTGGTCCGTCCGCGCTCATCCTTGAGAGCGCCCTCCAACGCGTGGATGCTGCGCCACACGTCGTGCTCGAGCGTGCCCGGATCGGCGGATGGCAGCACGGTGTACAGCCGGAGCGACGCGGCGCGCTCGATCTCCGCCTCGCCGAGCCGGCGGGCGTTCGCCGCCATCCGCTTCAGCTTGTCCGGGTCTTCGCACCCGGCGATCAACGCGAGCGCGCGGGACTTGCCCTCATCCTCCATGCAGCCCCCCTTGAAACGCGTACCTGCCGAATTGACCCGCATCCTTTCCGACCTTTGCGGCGGTCGTCAACGGCGGGGTCCGCATGATCGCGCCGAAACCGGGTCGACGGTGCTGGACAGCGCGCCGCCACGCTGGGACAAGCGGCCATGCCCGTCACCGTCGCCGTCAACCCGAGCCTCGTGCGCGAACTCGAGGACAGCCTGAACATGGGCCCGATGCTCAACGCCGACGGGCTCCGCATGCTCAACGAGGAGCAGGTCGCGCGCTTCGAGGGGCTGTCGGTCCAGATCCAGGCCGACGAGCACCCGCCACCCCACTTCCATGTGCGAGGCCGGGGCGAGAGCGTCAGCTTCGCGATCGATACCGGCCTCCGGTTGCCGGGTGTGAAGGGACTGGAGCGCTACGACCGCAACGTCGAGAAGTGGTGGCGCGACAACCGGTGCGAGTTGATCCTGACCTGGAACCGGCTGCGGCCGGCGGACTGTCCGGTCGGAACGGTGCCCGTGCCACCCGAATGCCAGCAACCTCAGGAAGAAGCCGATGCCTGACCTCACCGAACTCGCACGCGCCGTTGCGGACACGCTCGCCGCGAACCCGGACCAGAAGTCGATCGAAATCGATACGCCCGGGTTGACCAGTCGCGACGTCGACGCGCTGATCGGCGCCGTCTACGACGCGTGCGCCGCGGCCGGCGTCATCGTGAAGGGCGTCAAGGTCGACCCGATGCAGCACCCGCTTCCGTCGGGAGCCCAGTACATCAATGCCTACGTACGTGACGGGCGGCTGATCGTCATAGATCTCGAGCTGGACGACAAGGTGATCGTCCGGCGCAAGTGAGACCCACCGGGGTCGCGCTGCGCCGGGTCGGCGACCGCCCGGGCGAGCGGCGGGCATAGGCGGGATGCAGCTGCAGGAGCTGTTCCCCCGCTGGCGCGCGATCCCCACGAGCCCCACCGTGCCCTGGACGCGCGATGTCGACCTGTCGCGCGAGGGCGCATTCAACGCGATCCTGGGGATCGTGGCGGACGAACAGGACGCCGCGGTGGGCAGTCCGGCGTACTTCGCGATCGCCGGGGCGATGGTCGAGGACGCCATGGCGCTCGTCGCGGCTCCGCCGGCCGGCGCAGACGGGGTGTCGCTTCAGTACATGCAGTTCCAGATCGCGCTGGGGCCGTTCAAGAACGCGATGGCGGCCGGCGACTTCGGGCGCGCGCACGACTGGATTCATCATGGACTGGGCGACAGCGCGGAATTGACGATCGAACGACGACTGCACATCGGACGCATCTACGGCTTCGTCGTCTCGGGTCGCCCGACGATCCGCGCGACCCGCGGACAGGTGCTCGCCGACTGGGCAGCCGACTTCTATTACTACGCGCGCGTCCGCGGGACGCTTGGCGAGGCCGCCACCGCGCTGCTGCCAATCCTCCTACATGTGTTCGGGATGCTGCCGCCCGACGACGACGCCACCATCGACGCCTACTCGATGATGCTCAACTGGGCGGCGGACAATGGACACCGGACGGCGGCGACGCTGACGGCGCGGCTGCGCCGCAGGTTCAACCGGAGCCGGGACGCGCGCACCAGGACGCGGATCGCCGCGGTGTTCGCCTCCAGCGCCGGCGTATTGAGCGGCGAGCACCCGAAGCACTGGGCGAAGTGGGCATTGGACAACGGGGATGGCCACCTCCATCCGCACCAGCGCCTCCAGCTGCTCTGGCAGCTGGTCGAGACTGAGGAGGACTGGGACCGGCTGAAGCCAAGCGTGCTCGACGCGATCGGCGCCTACGCCGCCGAGATCGCGCGGCTCGGGACGCCGACCGCGATCTGCCGCGCGACCGACCAGCGGTCCGGGCTGCTCAAGCCCGGCTTCCACCTGATGCGCACGTTCGAGCGCTCGGACGACTTCCTCGAGATCCTCGCGCGCTGGCATCGCGTCCCTGACGGCGAGCGGCTGCTGACGGGCGCGCTGTTCGTCTGCGCCACGGCCGAGCGGGGCACGATCTACCTCGGTGCGCGCACCCAGCAGATCGAGCGTGACGGCGCGGCGCAGATCGTCGAGCTGACACGGGTCGCGAACGCGATGCTCGGTCTGATCCTCACGATCGAGGGCGCCGAGCAGCCCATGGCCGTGCCAGACCGGCCGGGCGTCCCGGTCGCCGACGCGGCCCCCGCCTTCGAGGCCGCGATGGCGCGGGCCTACGCGATGCCGGAGATCCGTGCCGACGTGATGGAAGGCCGGCAGGCGCTGATCGCGTTCCCGGGGCAGCCCCATCCCCTCCAGGCGATGCTGCTGGCCGACCGGGGCGCGAGCCTTCCGATCTCGTCGAGTCTCGAGACACCGCGCGCGGACCGCATGCCGCGGCGGGCGCTCCTCTGGGCGGCGGGCAACGACTACTACTCGGGGTTCGAGACCGACGCGGTCGCGGCCGTGCTCGCCGGCGCCGGCGTCGAGATCGACCGCCGCTCGGGCGACGGCGCGCGACCGGATGAGTTCCTAGCGGCGTGGGCCGATCCGCGCTTCGACATCGTCTGGATCGCGGGGCATGGCGAGATCGATCACTGGAGCGATGGTTCGGCGAGCCTAGTCGCGGGCGAGTACTGCCGGGTCGGGATCGACGAGCTGCATGCCGCGACGCCGCGCGAAGGCGACCGACGGCTCGCGGTGCTCAACATCTGCGACGGCGGGGTGTCGGCGGTCAACGGCGGGATCCAGAAGCTCGGGCTGGCACCGGTGCTCGCCAGCGCGCGGCAGGCGACCGTGTCGCACCTGTGGCCGGTCAATCCGCTCGTCGCCTCCGCGTTCGGCGTCCTGATGGCCAGCGCCCTGGCCGACGGCGTGGGCTTCCATGCGGCCTTCGACAGGGCGCTCGCCATGATCCACGCGCCGATCGCCGACATCGCGGCCGTCGTCCGCGCCGCGGCTCCCGGTCAGGAAATCTTGGCACGGCTCGAGAACCTGGACCTGGATACCTCCGCGATCCTGCACTGGGGTTCGCCCTGCTTCTTCCAGTAGCGAAGGTTTACGACGGGCCAGGTTGAGATTGGGTCCCGGTCCCCGGTGCGCCCGTGGCGACGGCGGGGAAAAGGCTGCGGGAAGGGCAGGCGGCTGCAGCCGCCGCGCAGAGGCGACCGCGGTCGCCGATGAACCGCGGCAGCGGTTCCTTTGATCTCAATGGCAGAGGGGAAAAGGATATCAGCTTCAAGCAGCCGCCCAGCGGAGCGTAAGGGCAAGAGAGTTAAGTTTCCGTGCACGCCGAGGACGGCCGTGCGAATTTTTTTCCAATCATCGGCGCACGAACACCCGGGTCCACCGACACCGGGCGTCGACACGCGCCAGGAGAACGCGAAATGATCACCAACGAAAACCAGAAGATCGCCGCCAACTACATGGGCGCCGTCGCCCACGCGCTGGGCGGCCGCCCAGGGCGCCACAGGGAATTCATCGACAAGGTCGAGGTCATCCTGAGCGGCGCCGAGCCGGACGCCATGCAGTTGATGCAGTTCACGGACCGCGTCCGGGCGGACGGACGACCGGTGCTCTGGATCCACCACAGCGCGGACGCCCCCAACGCCCCCCAGATCGGCCTGGTCGCCCGCGACGGCGGCAAGGTCCACGCCATCGAGAACTGCATGCTCTGGGCACCGCGGGGCGGCGGGCGCCTGCAACTCGTGCCGGACGCGTTCACGATGGGCGCGTTCCGCTTCGACGACGCACTCCGGCTACGCCGCCTGGCCAAGGCACCGGCCGCGGACTTCGACGCCGGAACGGAGGCCATGGTGCGCGCCTACGCTCGGCTGCGGGAGATCGAACGCGCCCAGTTCGAGCGCGGCAACGAGTTCGACCTGCCCGCGTACGTCCCGCTGCGGCGAGCGGCTTAGGGCGAACGCCGCCCGGCGCGGCTGCGGCCGCGCCGGCAAGTCAGCGATCGCGAGAAGAGTGCACCCCGGGTGCGGTTGAACCGAGTTCAACTGGAGAGGGGAAAAAGGCTTGTGACCCCCGCCGGCGGATCACTGACAGGCGCTGCCTAGCAAGTGGTTCACCGCGGGGTGCACATTCGTGCCTAACGGATTTCAACCAAGGTCCCAGCCGCCAGCGGGACGGTACCCGGCCGCGGTCGGGGCAGCCGAGGATTTTTCCAACCATGATGACCTTCAATGACCACCTGCGCCAGTTCGCCAGCGCCGCCCGCCGTCTCGTCCAGGACGACTGGGTCGACGCCGAGGCGGGACGCTACTCCCAGACAGTCTACATGTGCGTGAAGGCCAGCGACTCCCTCGAGGAGCAGGCGGCCGTCGCGGTCGCCAGCGAGCAGGGGCTGAGCCTGCTCGTCCTGCAGTTCGGCACCGGCTCGGCCGCGAAGGGCCCCCGCTGCTGCACGGTCGTCGGCCGCGCAGCCGACGGGTCGGCGGTCGTCGCGCGCGACTGCGCGCTTTTCCTCGGGGACTGGAACGACCCCATGACGATCGTGACCCGCGGCCCGGATGCCGACGGGCACTTCGTCAGCGTCGAGGGACAGCTCGAGCACCGGCCCGGCCGCGCTGCGAGCCTCACCGGCGGAATCATTCGCGCGGGAAGATTGCTCGCCGACACCGCGCGCAACTTTCCGGCCGACGACGAGGTCGGGTTCTACGGGATCTCCACGCTCTGAGCCGCCGCCGCGGCCGACCGGCGTTCGATCGCGCAATCGCCCGAACGAGGGTCAGCTGCGGATCGCGCGGACCCCGACGCTGGCGCGATTGCCCAGCGCAACATCGAAGGAGCTAGGTAAATGATCGCATCGGATATCGCGGGGACAAGCCTGCAGACGTTGCCGCACAGAGGGTCGCTGGACAGCCTCGCCCTCACGGTCGTCTTCATCAACGGAACCCTGCTGTTCACGATGCTGCTGATGGTCCGCGAGTGGGTACCCGCCGGTTGGCAAAGACGGCGCGCGACTGTGCTCTGTGCGGTCGCGCTGACTGCCACAGTCGCCGGCGGTTCCTCGATATTTCAGCAAGCTCTCGAGACGCGGCGGCATTGTGGCGACACCCCGTCCGCCGCCGCACCACCCTCCTCAGCCGTGAACGGAGAAGGAAGGCCTTCCCGCCAAGGTGACCGGCGGCGCTTGCCCTCCCCACCATCGGGATGACGCAGCTGACCCAGCACAGGGCCAATCCGTGCGGTGACCTAAACGCGCTGAGCCGCGCGTGTCGGGCGGCGCCGGACCGCCTTCGATCTCGCATGCAGCCGGAAAGCCTGTGGCCCGGCGGACGCGGCGTTGAGGTTGGCCGCCAGCAGGCCGATGGTCGCCTCGTCGATGCAGCGCGCGCGATCCGCCGTCGAGGCCATGATGCTGGTGCCGCGGTCGAGATGCCGAAGTCCGATCCAGTGACCCATCTCGTGCACCAGCACCGGCAGCAGGTCGAGCTCAACGGGCCCTGAGCCGAACGTCAGCCCTGGCCTGACCCGGAACCTGAAGTCGCGCGCGTTGAGCTCCGTCAGCCTGTCGTCGGCGCGGCAGGCGATGATGTCGGGCTCGTCGCCGCAGTAGGTCGCGCCGAGCGGCCGTACGCTGAGCGTGATGCGTGCCCGGCGTTCGCGCGACAGGGACGCCGGCGAGCATATCGCGGCGTGTATCCCCGACAGGGTGGATCCCCACCCTTTGCTGGGCGTCGCACCGCAGAACGCCACCGACGAGGGCGCGCTCAGGTCGAGCCGCGAATAGAGCTGCAGAGGTCGTCTGCGCAGGTCCACAGGTTCGGTCGTGAGCCAAACATTGCTCTCCAACCTGTCGCGGAGCTTCGCCTCGGCTCGCGCCGAGGAAGACTCCAAGTCGCCGACCTCCAACTCGTCCAACCACCTGAGTATTCCCTGCCGGACCCAGGTACGCCCACCGATGCCGATCACCGCGAGGTTCTCCGGCTGGCATTCGCGGCACGCCGTACCCCACAAGGCGGCCGCCGAGAGGATCAGGTCTGAGATCGCGTCGAGTTGCCGTTGGCCGATCATCGACCCCTGCTGCGGCGGCTCCGCGTCGAGCCGAACGCGGCTGGCGAAGCCACCGACCCGATGTCGTACCGGTTTCGTGGGCGACCAACCATCGCATGACAGCGCAAAGAGGTCCGCTCGCTGGTCGTCATCGCCGTCCTCGCCCTTGCCCGAGCCTAGGGGCCGAAGGAGGCGCACCTCGCTCCCGCGGGACGGTCCAGCCACGACGAGCTCGACCTGCCAGACCGAACCTGGCGCACGGCGCCTGTCGGTCGCGACAAGCGCCCCGCGCGATGGCGTCCATTTCACGCTGGCACACACCAGCGTGGCTGGCCCCGGCCAACCTGCGAGCTTCGAGCGTATTGTGACCTCGTATAGGTTCCTGTCCGTCGGATCGCCCTCGACGCGCAACCACGCGCCCGCCGACGTCGAGCGGAGGTAGGTCGTGCGACGGTGGAGCGGCGCTATCGGCACGGTCTCGGTCACCTCCGACATCGCGAGCGCCGGGCTACCGACCGAGCATGCCGGCGGCGGCAGCGGTGCGATCGAAGGAGGTATCCTCAACTGCGCGAACGCGGCGCCGGCCGCGAGCACCGCGACCAAGACGACCGCTAACGAGCCCCGTTCAATGGACACCGAGCAGGTCGTAGAGCAGATCCGCCCAACGCTCGTCGCGCACGAACGCCACGGGACGGTCGGTGTTGGCCTTGAGGTACCCGCCGTGGAAGGGGTCGTCAAGGAACGCCGCCTTGGACATGGGATAGTAGATCGCGAGACCCTTCGATCCATAGAGCGCCTCGCTGCCGCCGCCCTGTGACTGGGCACTGGCGTAGTTCGCCAGGACCATCGCGTTGACCGCAGCCGCGGTGGACGCCGCCTGTGCCGAGAGGCTGGCGTCGGCCGTGCGTGACCGGAACCGCTCTAGCAGCGTCACGAGGTCGACCGAAAGGTGCAGCGGCGGATTGTCCCAATCGCCGTATTCGGAAAGCTCGCCGCGCGCGGCGCGCATGGCCTGAAGCTCGCCAGGGCCGGCCGCTCGCAGGGCCTCGGCGAATGAACTGAGGGACGTCGCGGCGGCCCGCGTCCCCGACAGATCGAGCAGCGACAACGTCGCGTAGGTGTCGGCGTAGCGCGCGCCGAAGGTCTCGACGACGGTACGTCCCAACGCCTCCGGCGACATCGCGGGGTCGGCCGCCAGCCGTGTCAGAAGGGGCTTGTATTGCCAGCCGTCACCCTGCTCGAGATCCTCGCTCGCGACCATGAGCCTCACGTTGCCGTCGAGCGCGTAGGCGGTCTCCACCATCGACATCAGGCAGGCGTCGAAGCCGAGCAGGTCGAGCTTGTCATCCGCACCGAAGTTGCGCGAGATCGCCGAGTTGACCTCGGCGTTGTAGAGGATCGAACGCGTGTCGTCGTCACTCGACACGGCCCGATACCCGCCGATCCTGCCATTCGCGGCGTTCGGGGTGACCTGCAGCATCGACTTCTCGGTCGGCGACATTTTCGCCATCAACCGGCTGAACATCAGGCGATAGCCCTGACCGTGGTTCCAGACCACGACCATGTAGTGCTTCGCGGGATACTTCTTCTTCGACCATGCGATGAAGTCGGAGAGCGTGTCGGGCTTGCCCATGTCGCTGGCAACACCGGCCGCCACCTTCTCGACCGCCGCGGCCGGCCGGGGCTTCTGGCCCTTGCCCACGAGGAAGCGGTAGACGCCCGACCAATTGCCCTCGGCGGACGTGTAGTGTTCCTTCGGGCGTCCAAGTTCGGCGACGATCGCCAGCCGGTCGCTGCTGCCCACCGACGCCATCGCGCCGAAGTTGTTCAGGGCGTCGAGCTCGAGGCTGTTCTTGCCGTTCATGTAGATGATCAGGGTCCAGTCGCGCACGACCGGAGGCGCCGGCTGTGCCGCGACCGGTGCCGATAGCGACACGCAAAGCGCCGCCAGCATGATGGCCATCGTGGACTGCAGTCGTCGAAGCATGATCATTCTCCCCCTGCCGCGGCGTAGCTCGCTTCCGCCTTCAACTTGGAGAGCTTCGCCTCGAGAAGCGCCGTCTGTGAATTTATCTGGCCGATCTGCTCGTTGATAGCGTCGATCGTCTCGGTGTCCGTCGGATTCTGGAGCTTCAGGAGGGTGGCCTGCTTGGTCAGCAGGTCGATCTGGAACTGGACCTGCGCGATCGCCTCGGCCCTCGCTGCCGTGAGCGCACCCGCCTTCTTCGTGTCGCGCTGGTCGATGTAGCCCTGCACCTTCGTCGCGATGTCGCTTGCGGTCGAGGCGACCTCCGTCCCCGCGGCCTTGGTCTTGGCATAGGTCAGCGAGTCGAGCGACCCGTCCTCGCGCAGACTGACGGCCAACGTCGCCGATTCAAACATCTGGCTGGAGAACGGCAGGAACCTGAGCTGACCCAGCTGCGGCGCGGAGACCGCGTCCAGCCGGACGAGCTGCCGGTCCACCGGACAGTCGTCCGCGGGCTGGCTAGACCGTCGGCAGATCACGAACAATCCCTCGGCGGGCGTGCGGATGAAGATGCCCGGATCAGGCTTGTCGTCCATCGCGAAGCGACCGGTCTTCTGTTCGGCGTCGACGTTGACGTTCGAGAGGCACCCAGAGGCGGGCGAGTCCCCCTCCTTGCACAGCGGCCTGTCTCCGCTGGACGCCACGAGCGAGGCGGTGACAGTGACGGCGTCCATCAGGCACGCGTCGATGTCTGGCGTTGATGCGGTGCAGGGCGTCTGCACGGCTGCGGGGATGGCGATGGCGGAGCCGTCCTCCCTGATGAATGGCTTCAGGAGCGCCTCGTTCTCTTTCCAGATCCGCTTGCGCAGCGCGGGCGTCAGGCCCTGATACCAGTTGCGCAGGTTCAACGGCGTGATCGTCCGGACCGTCGCGACCTCCAGCAGCTTCCTGAGCTTGCCGACGCCATCGGTGGTCGGCTTCAGGACCTCCGGCTTGTCGAGCGGCTTGTGCGGCCAGTACTCCGTGGACGTGACGGCCACCGCCCCGTCGAGCTCGGCCCGGGCGTCGGTAAGGCCCTGCAGTTCGAGGGCCCGCGCGTTCTGCCGCTTTAGCGCGTCGTCCAAGTTCGAGACGTCGCTCGCACGACCCTTCTTCAGGTTGGCGAGGATGGTGAAGCGCTCGACGTCCTTCGTCGCCGCGGACAGCGCCTTCGTCGCCTCCTCCTGCGCGTCGGCGTTCGCCTTGATGGCGGCGAGCGCTGCCACCGCCTCGGGCGTACAAAGGACGGCCTGCGAGGTGGTGGTCAACTGTCCGAGCGAACGGAGCGCGTCGGCGTAGTCGCTGTCGATCCGGGTCACCCTGCGGGTCTTTCCTCCACCTCCGCGAGTACCGCCCGCGGATTTCACCAGCGTCGTTGTAGCCAGCAGGGACGAAGCCGCGATCGGACTGCCCGCGCCCATAGTCGCGATCGTCAGGCCCGTGGCGGCGGCGGCCTTGACCACCTCCGCACTGTGGTCCTCCGCGCTCACGTTCACCGATTTGAGCGTGCCCGACGGGTAGGTCACGATGCCGTAGCCGGTGGTCTTCAGGAAGGAGCTGAGTGCCCGGTAGTCCGCGGTGTAGCGCTCCCAAGGGATGTAGCGCGGCGTCGGCGTGACCTTCACCTGGAAGGAGAGGCCGGTGTCGGTGAGCGTGATCGATGGCACGTTCCCGTCGCCCTTGAGCGTCGCCTGCTTGGGGCACTTCCTGAGCGCCCGCATGATGTCGAGCTTATACTGGAGCATCGGGAGCGCGTAGGACGTGCCGTTGAGCGCCTGATCCCGTGGCGTGACGCCGGTGTCCGGCAGCGTGCTGATGTGGGTGCACGCGGCGAGAAAGCCGGCGGACACGACCGCGATGAACCGACGTAGCATGCGAAAAGCCCCCCTGAACTTAAACGCGACCAACGATACTTTGAGGATGAGGTCTAACAGAAGAATTCGATTGGGCAACGGCTGTTCGGTCCAATCTGATTATTTGGTTGCAACGTGCGAATTCGATAAAACGAGTAATCGTGACAAGAACGGCGAAGTCGCGAACGTACTCGTAACAGTCGTTTCCTTTGGTGGCGGGCTTTCGCAGATATTGCGCAGCGGTCGCCGCGTCGCTGAACCGATGCGAGCGCAGCCCTCACTCGAACCTTGGGCGCGATCACAGCGACTGCCTCCGAGAACGGCTAGACATCCACGGCAATTGATGTATATGTATCCCCGGTATATCGGAGTTATGCATATGATCGAAGGTGTGGTGGAAGCCGATCACGCGGCCCGTCGTTGCGGCGGGGCGCTGGACGACTGGGGTCTGGACGAGACCGAACGCTGGACGGTGAAGACCGGTGGAATCTCGTCCGAGGAGCCCGGCGGCGCCGTCGCCCTTGAGACCCGCCAGCGTCACATCGTCGATGTGGACCGTTCGATGGCCATGCTGGTCGGACGCGCGTCGCTGGTGCCGGTGTGGCTGCGCCTGCCCCAGGACGCGCTCGACGGGCTGACGCCGCTGGAGCTTATGACCTCGCACGTCGCGGGGCTCAGCCACGTCCGCCGCCTGCTCGTGCGCGAGCGGCTGGAGCGCGGGTTCCACTGAGTGCGGTTCATGGCGCTGCGGGTCGAGCCGGAACGCCCTGGGATCGGACCGACGCACGACGGAGGACGCCGTCACCCGACGATCGCGGCGGTCGCGATGCTCGACGTCACCGTGGAGGCCTCGGGCGCCTGCCGCCTCATGGCGCTGCACGGCCTCCATCGCGAAACCGCGGGCGAGTACGCGCTCGTCGCGGCGAGTGAGCGGTGCCTCGCCGGACTGCAGCGCAGTGACGGACGCCTGGTCACCGCGGGGGGACGCCTCGACCTCACGCTGCTCCGACTGGGCGCGTTGCGACATCGCCACTTCCGCCCGGGTGGCGCCGCCTCGTGGCTGAAGGACCTGCGCGACGCCCACGACGACGTGATCGAGATGCTCGACCCCTTCACCGCCGCGAAGAGGGAGACTCGCCGTTTCGCGGAGATGGTCGCGGGACGGTGGTCCGGGGCCGCAGTCGCCGGGCCCCGCCCGCTGGCGCAGGCGCAACTCGCGGTGGTCCGCACGGCGGTCACCTACCTGCACCTCCTGGCCGAGCAGCGGTCCGATCCCACTCCGCTCGTGACGGGCGTCGGGGCGCTGGCGGAGTTGATCTTGGAAAGGGCCGCGATCGCACCGCACCTGGCACCCGTCCTCGAGAGCGCGCTATTCACGGCGCTCGCGCCGCATCCGTTCTAAGCGGCTGCCCGGATGACAACCTCAAGAAAGCATGCGGACGATGGCCGCCACCGCATCCCACGGCGGCGGGGATACATTGTGCGACCAGGAGAAGCGGACTGTCCCACGGACGACATCGTCAGGCAGGTCCATCGCCTCGAGGACATGGGAAGGGCGGTAGAGCGCGGATGTGCAGGCCGACCCGTTGGAGATCGCCGCCACACCCCGCAGCGCGACCATGAGCGCCTCGGAATCCACGCCCGGGAACGCGACACCAAGGATGTGCGGCAGCGCAGGTCCGTCGCGTCCATGCACGACGGCGCCCAATGGGGCGAGCGCGCGAAGCGCATCGGACCGGATCGCGGCACATCGCTCGCTGCGCTTGTCACGTTCGCGCCCTGCGAGCTCTGCGGCGAGGCCGAGCCCCGCGACGAGGGCCACCGGCACGGTGCCCGGACGAAGCCCCCGCTCCTGACCACCGCCATGCATTATCGGCGACACCGCTGGCCGGCCGTGACCTTGCCGAACCATCAGCGCCCCGACGCCCTTGGGCGCGTAGATCTTGTGCCCACTGACGCTCGCCAGATCGACGCGGTCATGGTGGAGGTCTGCGCTCAGCCGGCCGAATGTCTGCGCGGCATCGACGTGAAAGGCCGGACCCGCCGGCAGCGATCCCGCGATCTCCACGATAGGTTGAACCGCGCCCGTCTCGTTGTTCGCGTGCATGACCGACACCAGAAGGGTGTCCGGGCGGACTGCGGCGAGCACGTCGGCCGCAACCACGCGTCCGAGATGGTTAGGAAGTATCCGGCTCACCTCGAATCCATCCGCCTCGAGCGCGTCGACCGGGCCGTGAACCGCCGCATGCTCGATGGCGGTGGTCACGATGTGACGACGCGAACGGTCAGCCCTTGCCAGGCCGAGGATCGCGATGTTCGAACTCTCGGTGGCGCCGCTGGTGAAGACAACCTCCTCCGGCGCGGCGCCCAGCTCAGCGGCGACCCGCTCGCGCGCCTTGGCGACCTCGCGCGCGGCCATGACGCCCTGCTCGTGGGTCCGGCTGCCGGCGTTGGCGAAGTCGTCGCGCATCAGGCGCAGCACGAGCTCCGCGACCCGGGCATCGACCGGGGTGGTAGCGGCAAAGTCCAGGTAGGTGCCCGTTGATACGTCTTCTTTTGACAAACTACGTCTCTCCAATTGACGCACTGCGTCTGTCGAGACATAGGCTAGCATGGCCGGTGCGCGGCTGGAAGTGGGGATAACGATGCAGACCGCCGGAAGCTACGTCTTTCCAGCCGTTCGCGGCATCCAGGCCGGACGCGAATACTACGTTTCGATGTGTCCGCTGCGGATGCTGGTGATGCTGTTCCAGTTCGACGACATCGACCCGCCGGAACTAAGGGCGCAACGCCTTCTCAACCGCGGGCGCGTGCCCGAGATCGCACGCTACATCGTCGAGCACGCCGACTCCTACGTGTTTTCGGCGATCACGGCCTCGATAGACGCCGACGTGCGGTTCGAGGCGGCTGGTGCCAGCGACGTCGGTACGCTGCACGTGCCGCTGTCCGCGCGCTTCATCATCAACGACGGCCAGCATCGCCGGGCCGCCATCGAGCAGGCGCTGCGCCAGCGCCCCGCGCTCGCCGACGAGACGATCGCCGTCGTCTTCTTCCACGACCGCTCGCTCGCCCGCTGCCAGCAAATGTTCGCGGACCTGAACCGCTACTCGATCCGCTCCTCGTCGTCGCTCAACGTGCTCTACGATCACCGCGACGAGAAGGCGGCGACCGCCCGTGCCGTGCTCGAGGCGGTGCCGCAGCTGAAGGAGCTGGTCGACATGGAGCGGTCGAGCCTGTCCAAGGGCTCGCGCAAGCTGTTCACGCTGAGTGCGCTCCATACCGCCACGACGCAGCTGCTCACGGGTGCTCCCGAGGAGGGGCGTATGGAGACGGCCGTGCGGTTCTGGAGCGACCTCTACGCACGTTTCCCATCCTGGGAGGAGGTGCGCGGCGGAAAGCGTTCTGCGGGTCAGGTCCGCAACCAGTGCATCCACGCGCACGGGGTGGCGCTGCACGCGCTCGGCCGGGTCGGCAACAGCCTGGTACACCGCGATGGTGGCTGGAACGATGGGTTGACCGGGGTCGAGGCGATCGACTGGCGGCGCGAGGCCCCCGAATGGGAAGGCCGCGCCACGGCTGGCGGCAACCTCGTGAAGAGCGCACAGAACGTCATACTCACCGGAAACCTCATCAAGAGCCGACTTGGCATCGGGCTGTCGCCCGAGGAGCAGCGGCTCGAGGACGGCTACAATAGGAGTTCCAATGCCGACTGACCCATCGTCCGGACGGGCGCCGTCGGCGTTCGCGGACGGCTTCAAGGCGGCGATTGCGCGCCACATCGAGGAGATCACCGAGCTGTATCTCGCCGACGAGATCCCTTGGATCATCGGCTACAGCGGCGGCAAGGACTCGACGGCCACGCTGCAGATCGTCTGGCTCGCGCTGTCGGCGCTGCCGCCCGAGCGCCGGCACAAGGCGGTCCACGTCATCTCCACCGACACGCTCGTCGAGAACCCGGTGGTCGCCGCCTGGGTCTCCCGCTCGCTCAGGATGATCGACGAGAGCGCCGCGGCGGCCGGCCTGCCGATCAAGGCGCACCGACTGACGCCGGAACCGACCAACACCTTCTGGGTGAACCTCATCGGACGCGGCTATCCGGCGCCGCGCCCGAAGTTCCGGTGGTGCACCGAGCGCCTCAAGATTGACCCCTCGAACCGCTTCATCGGCGAGATGACCCGCACGAACGGGGAGAGCATCGTCGTGCTCGGTATGCGCAAGGCGGAGTCGGGCGCGCGTTCGAAGGTGATGGAAAAGCTGGAGGGGCAGCGCCTGCGCGACGGCCTGAGCCCCAACGCGTCGCTATCGAACTCCTACGTCTACACGCCGATCGAGACCTGGACGAACGACGACGTGTGGCTGTTCCTGATGCAGGTCTCGAACCCGTGGGGCTTCGACAATCGCGACCTGCTGACCATGTATCAGGGAGCGTCGGCCGATGGAGAATGTCCCCTGGTCATCGACGCCAGCACCCCCTCCTGCGGCGACAGCCGGTTCGGCTGCTGGGTCTGCACGCTCGTCGACAAGGACAAGTCGATGCAGGCGATGATACAGAACGACCACGAGAAGGAGTGGATGACGCCGCTGCTCGCCCTGCGCGACGAGCTCGACGTCCGCAGCGAGGAGACCGGCAAGCGCGACGACCGGCACCTGCGCGACTTCCGACGGATGAACGGGTCGGTTCAACTGCACAACGACCGGCTCGTCCACGGACCCTACACCCAGGACGCCCGGGCCATGTGGCTCCGCCGCGTCCTCGACGCGCAGACCCACATCCGCCTCCACGGGCCGGCGGAGATGTCGGACATGGAGCTGATCACGCCGGAGGAGCTGCACGAGATCAGGCGCCTTTGGGTCTTCGAGAAGCATGAGACCGAGGATCTGCTGCCCGGCATCTACGTCGCGGCGACGGGACGGGACTATCCCGGGCCACCCATAGCCGACGACCTCGCCACCGCCGCCGAAGACACCCTCCTGCTGCGGGAGATCGCCGGCGACGACATGCTGTTCGCGCTTACGCGGGAGTTGCTCGACGTCGAGCGCCGACATCGCACCATGACGCGCCGGGCCGGCCTCTTCCGCAGACTCGAGAACTCGCTGCGGCGGGGCACGTTCACCAGCGCCGAGGAGGCCACCGAGGCAGCGCTCGAGCGTCGCGCCGCATTCGCCGGCGACCAGACCGACCCCTCGCCGGAGCTGCCGCTCCTGGAGGCGGACGCTTGATCATCGACGAGCTCACGGTCCACGACTTCGGCGTCTACGGGGGGCGGCAGTCGATCACCCTGACACCGGGGTCGGCAGACCGCCCGGTGATACTGTTCGGGGGGCTGAACGGCGCGGGCAAGACAACGTTGCTCGATGCGTTGCAGCTGGGGACGTACGGGCCCGCCGCCGCCGTCTCGAACCGTGCGGGCGGCGGATACGACGACTATCTGCGCAGCTGTATTCACCGCGGCGCCGCGTCGCCGGAATCGGCGATCGAGATCGCGTTCCGACACGTTAGCGAGGGACGCGAGCGATCGGTGCGGCTCCACCGCTCGTGGACGGCGCGCGGAACACGCCTGCGCGAGAATTTCGAGGTCATCCGCGATGGGCAGCCGGATGCGCTGGCGACGGAGCATTGGGCTGAACTGGTCGAGGAGATCATGCCGGCGCGCATCGCCGAGCTCTTCCTGTTCGACGGTGAGAAGATCGAATCCTACGCCGACCTGGAAGGTGCGTCCCGCCTGATCCGAACCGCGATCCAGAACCTGCTCGGACTGGACGTGATCGAACAGCTGACGACCGACCTCGTCCTCCTTGAGCGTCGGAAGCGGTCCGAAAGCCGACCTACGGGCGAGATCGACGCCGGGGCCGAGATAGACGCCAGACTGGAAGCACTGGAGACAGACCGTAAGGCGCACGTCCAGCGCCGCGCCGCCGCCGTCAACGAGGTCGAGCGTCTCGAGGCCGCCATGTCCCAGAGGGAGGAGGTCTACCGGCGCGAAGGGGGTGCCTTGGCCGAGCAGCACTCCTCCTTGGAGGCAGCCCATCGTGACGCCGGGGCGCGCCTCGAGGAACTTAGGCGCGGACTGCGCGACGCGGCCGCCGGACCCCTGCCGCTGGCGGCGGTCAGGCCGCTGCTGGCCCGGGTCCAGGCGCGGTGGCACGAACAGGCCGCGCGCTTCAGGCAAGCATCGTCTCGGGCTGCGGTGAGAGAGGAACGCGACGCCTTCCGCGACCTGATCGCGGCGGCGAAGATCGACGACGCTGCGCGCCGTGCCCTGCTGGTAGCCCTCGACGAGCGCGAGGCCGATATCGCCGACGAGCTGCAGGTAATGGAGGTGCCGGCAGGCGCGATCGAGCAGCTCGACGCCGTCACGGATGGTCATCTCGACGGCGAGACGATGCATGCGCGCCGGCTGGCGAAGGAACTCGACGAAACCCGGCGAAGGGTGGCCGACCTGCGGGACGCGATCGCATCGATCCCGCCCGAGGAACGGCTCGCGCCGTTCGCGCGGGAGCTGGACACGGCCCGGCGCGCACTGGCGGACGCACGCGTTGATCAGGAAGCGCGCGCGGAAACGATCGAACGGCTGGATCGCGAGATCGAGGCGCTTCGCTTGGAGGCCAGGTCCATTCACGAGGCGGCGATGAAGGAGCGGTTCGCTTCCGAAGACCTTCAGCGCGTCCTCACCCAATCCACCCGCGTGCGCGACACGCTGGCGACGTTCCGCACAGTGGTCGTGCGCAAGCATGCATCGCGCATCGAGGCGGCGATCCTGCGGAGCTTCCACGAACTGGCGCGCAAGCGGTCGCTCATCAGCGGCATCAGGATCGATCCCGAGACCTTCGGGCTCGACCTGATCGGCAGCCGTGGCGAACTGGTCACGCCCGAGCGCCTGTCCGCCGGCGAACGCCAGATCCTAGCCGTCGCGGTGCTGTGGGGCCTCGCGCGCGCGTCCGGCAGGCCGCTGCCGACGGTCATCGACACGCCATTGGGACGTCTGGACTCGACTCACCGCCGCAGCCTGGTGGAGCGGTACTTCCCGAACGTCAGCCACCAGACCATCCTGCTCTCGACGGACGAGGAGATCGCCGGCGCGACGCTCCGATCGCTACGTCCGGCGATCGGGCGGAGCTACCGGTTGGTGCACGATGAGGCGACGGACTCGACGCGCGTCGAAACGGGCGAACTGGAGACCGCGCGTGGCGATTGAGCAGATCACCATATCGAAGCAGGCCCGCGAACAGCTGATCCGCCTGAAGCGCCGCACGGGCATCGAACATTGGAACGTCCTCTGCCGCTGGGCGCTGTGCAGGTCGCTGGCGGAACCGAGCGTGCCACCGGCCACGCGGCATCCGGCAGACAGCAACGTGGAGATGACGTGGAAGGTGTTCGGCGGCCGACACGCCGACATCTATCTCGCGCTGGTAGAGGAACGCTGCATCGTCGACGGGCTGCAGACCGATCCAGCGACGGTCGCCCAGCAGTTCCGCCTGCACCTGCACCGCGGGATTTCCTATCTCGCTGCGGACAAGAGCATCACCGACGTCGACATGCTCGCGACGCTGGCGGCCTGACCATGGCGATGGCGCCGGAGCGCCACCGCAGTGCCATGCGCCGGGTGGCGCTATCCAGGCCGATGGCGACCGCGATCAAGGACGGCCTGGTGGCCACAGGCGCGACCGTTCTGGACTATGGCTGCGGCCGCGGGGGCGATGTCGCAGCGCTGTGCGCCTCCGGCGTCGCAGCGACTGGCTGGGATCCAGTCTTTGCTCCGAAGGCGGAGCGCGCGCCAGCCAGCATCGTGAACCTCGGTTACGTCGTCAACGTGATCGAGGATCCGAAGGAGCGCGAGGCGACGCTGCGATCGGCGTGGGCGCTGGCGACGCAGCTACTCGTAGTGTCGGCGCGGCTCACCGACGAGGCACCGGAACAACCTGGTCCGACGATGGCCGACGGCGTGATCACCCGGATCAGGACGTTCCAGAAGTTTTACGAGCAGCAGGAGCTACGTGCCTGGATCGACTACACGCTGTCGGTGCAGTCGATCGCCGCCGCGCCGGGCATCTTCTACGTGTTCGCCGACGAGCGCCTGCGCGCGCTCCATCTGGCGACTAGGCAGACCCGCGCGTCCGTCGCCAGCGCCCGCGTCGCACCGCCGCGCGGGCAGTCCGAACTCGGTCCGCTGATCGATTTCCTAGCGACGCACGGCCGCCCGCCCGAGCCGGCCGAGTTGCCGAAGTTCGGCGACGTCGTCGGTTCCGGCGGACCTGCGCGCGCGTTCGTCGATGCCGCGCGCTTCGTCGTCGACCTCGACGCCGTCCGGCGTCGCCGGACCGAAGACCTTCTGATCACCCTGGCGCTGGCGCGGTTCGACGGTAGGCCGAAAGCGACGGCGATGCCGCCCGCGCTGCTGGCCGACGCCCGGGCGTTCGTGGGGAGCTATGCGGCCGCATGCTCCGCGGCCGATGACGAGCTAATGGGTATCGGCGCCGAGGGCGCGCTGGCCGCCGCCTGCCGCGGCGCGGGCTTCGGTAAACTGATGCCGACAGCGCTGTACGTCCACGCCCACAACATCGTCGATCTGCCGAGCCGCCTGCGACTTTTCGAAGGATGCGCCCGGGGATATGTCGGCGCCGTCGGCGGCGCCAACGTCGTTAAGCTGGGCATCGACGAGCCGACCGTCAGCTACTTGGAATACGAGGATTTCGACGTTGCCGCACATCCCCGGCTCGCCAGGTCGACACGGATCCACCTGCGGGAGCTGGCGGTCCGCGCACGCGATTACCGGCGCTGGCCGAACCGCCCGATCCTGCATCGCAAGGAGCTGCTGCTGCCGGAAGGTGCACCGCGTCGCGAGACGTACGCGCGCTTGACCGCCGCCGAGGAGCGCCACGGCCTGTATGCGGACCCGGCGTCGATCGGCACCGAGCGTGGCTGGGCCGCGGCCCTCGCCAACGCCGGCGTGCGGATCAGCGGGCATCGCCTGTTGCGGGACAGGAACCAACCGGCTTAGGCCTGAAGCGAAAGTCAGACCTCTGGATCAACGATCTGGAGGAAAAAGCATGAATGAATGGATGACGGACGACGAGGCGCGGCAGCTCGTCGAGAACGCCCGCCTGGCCACCAGCGACGCGACCTTCGACCCGGTGCCGCTCATCAGGATCAAGGTTGCCGACAGCGACGCGTCCTGGCTCGTCACCGAGATCGACCCCGACGACCACGATCTCGCCTACGGGCTGGCCGATGCGGGCATCGGCCTGCCCGAGCAAGGCCATTTCAGGCTGTCGACGCTCGCTGACGCGACCGGAGCGCTCGGTGGCCGTGCCGAACGGGACCGCTCGTTCAAGCCGGCGCCCGGCATGACGCTAGCCGTGCTGGCGCGGATTGCGCACACCGCGGGGCGGATCGTGGTGTGAATACCAAACCCCACCAAGAGCCTGGCGAACTTGTGCGGGCAGCACTTTGCGAACTCGCCGCCGGCGGACAGGCCCAGCACCTCAATTCGATCTAACAGAGCCTGCTCCATGTCATGGGCGTCAAGCAACGGCATCGGTGGGGATGTCGCGAAGATCGTCCACTGCAACCCGATGACGCGCGGCATACCCGAGTTGAGTTCAACGACGCGCCGATCGACGTCGTCGGACCGGCCGACCTTGAACACCCGGACGTCGTTGGCCGCGATCGCGGCCAGCGCGTGCGCGCTCCCTGTCAGCACCATCGCGTATACGCGGGCGTCGGCACCGGTGCGGGCGGAAGTGAAGATACTGACGGCCGGCACCGGGCCGTGTGTGCGAGCCGCGGCGGCGTCGGCCGATCCGGCGATGGCATCGGCCGCTTCGCGCGCAACCGCATCGCGTCCGGCGGCGAGCAACGCGATCGCCACGGCGCCGAGCCGTGCGCGATACTGCTCGTCGGCGATACCGCGCCAAAGCGCGTTGACCTTCAGCGCCACCGCGCGCGGGGAGCGCGACCACGGCGTCAGGCCACGTCCCGAGCGTGCGGCGGCGACGGACAGAAA
This sequence comes from Sphingomonas sp., assembly GCF_036269755.1. Lineage (GTDB taxonomy): Bacteria > Pseudomonadota > Alphaproteobacteria > Sphingomonadales > Sphingomonadaceae > Sphingomonas. The sequence goes on from NZ_DATBDV010000009.1 coordinate 291,195, forward strand.
ATCAGCCAGTGCGATGATGGCGGGCGGCGGTTGGGAAGGGTCGACCCGGCCCTTCTGAAACGCGGCAAGCAACGCGAGCGCCGTCTCGTCACGCCGCCACACGGCGCACCCGCCGGTGGCATCGCCAAAGGCGGGGCGCGTCCTCACGGACGGTCGGCCAGGACCTTCGGCACGAAGGACACCGCGTGGACCTGCGCCGCGAGCTGGTGCGACATCCAGCCCAGCATGTCGAGCAGGTCCTGATGCAGGTCTGCGAGATTCATGGCCAGCAGAGGCTCGTAGTGGACGATCGCATTGCGCAAGCGCAGCAATCCGTCCGCGGTCGTCGCGACCGACGCAAACTTCATACCCCAGCGGTTCGGAAACATGGTCCGCTGATGGGCGCGCCAGACCAAGTCGAAGAAGCGTGGACGGAGGATCGCCACCCAGGTACCGAACGTGATCTCTGCCACCACGTCGTCGTGCGCGACGCGGCCACGCGCCTGGGCATGCGCGACTGCGTCAGCCACCGCGCGACGCGTCACGACGGTTGCCTGATCCAGGAAATCCTGGTCCTGCCACCAGTGCGGCCCGAACACCGTGGTCAGAGCCAAGTCCGCGCGGCTGCGGATCGCGACCTCCAGAATACCCAAGGGGCGGTGGAAGGCGGCGCCCACGTTCGAGTTCCAAGTGTGCAGGCGGACCGCACGCGCCTGCAGCCCGCCAGCCGCGGCCAGGTAGGGCGCCATATGCGCGACGCCGAACTCCTGCTCGAGGGCGGCGAAGGTCAAGGGTTGCAAAACTGTCGCCATTATACTAACTACCCGTCTGTGAGCCGGAGCTGGCCCCTGATGCCTTGAGCATCATACCATCCCGGACGAAGACCCCGCGCAGGCCTCAGCCTTCGCGGGGTTTTTCCGTTCTGGCGCCGAGTCGCCGGAACGTAGGGTGTCGAATAGAGCAATTCCGAAATTCCGCAACCCTGTCGATGCTGTAATTCCGCAATCGCTTGAAGGTTCCGCATTTTTGGAATAGGACGTGCCCATGGCTCGCTACACCGTTTCCCACCCGCTCGTGCGAGGGCTCATCGAGGACATGCTGATCCCGGCCTATGTCGCTGAGGGAAACACGGCGGCACTGACCCGCGTTATCAACGAAATCCTCGCCGACGTCGGTATCGATTCGCGTTTGCACGTAAACCGCGTTCACGCCCTTCTATCCGACGACGTCGCACGCGGCGTGAACCAGAGCACCGTCGACCTGCTCAAGATCGCCGCCGGGGCCGAACGGTGGCCAGCCGAGGTCGACGACGACAAAATATCGGAATTACGGAATCGCGCAGCGCCGCACTTAAACAGCGGGATGGAGCTTGCCGCCGTCTCGGAATTGATCGGCGTCCCGCCTGCGGTGCTGGCGCGTGTCATCGCGGGCACCCGAGCCGCTCCCGAGGCGGTGACCATTCCTGCCAGTGGGCCCGACTGGAGCTTCCAGGACGTCGCCGTCGAACGCTGCATGGCCGCCTTCCGGCGCAAGGCCTCGATCAACATCGGACTGGTGTTGCCGACCGGTGCGGGCAAGACGCGCACAGCGCTGCGCGTCGTGCTCGAACAGCTCGCGGCGAACCCGGACGGCGAGGCGCGCGCGATCTGGGTCACACATCGGCACAACCTGAAGGCGCAAGCCTTCCGCGAACTGGGGAAGCTCGTCGATCAGAACCCCCCGGGGTTGCCCGACGACGCAGCGGACCTGGCCGAGCGGATCGACTTCGCGATGCTGAGCGAAGTGCCAGCGCTGCTGGCCAGGACCACCGCGACGGCGATCATCATCGTGGACGAGGCGCACCATGCCGCGGCTCCCAGCTACGGCGAAGTGTTCGCGAAGAAGCGGCCCTATCCGGTGCTGCTTTTGACGGCGACGCCCGTGCGCATGGACGCCAAGCCGATCTTCATCGACGAGATCGCCTTCACGATCACCTATCGCGAACTCGCTGAACGACGCGCGATCATCGTGCCGGAATTCGAACCGCTCAAGGTTCGCTCGCTCGAGCTGTCCGATCCGGAAGTCGTCGACCAGATCGCGCGCCGCATCGTGGACGAGACGCGCTCCCGCTTCCGCAAAACCCTCGTCATCGCGTCGCGCATCGAATACGTCGAGGCGCTCCATGCCCGCGTGATCGCGCTGCTCGACGACGAAGTCGACCATCCGATCGACCTCGCCGACGTGGGTTTCCTGCACGGTCGCGGCAATTCGCACGGCCTGGGCGCCGAGGCGATGCTCGCGCTGTTCGCCGACAAGCCGCACGCGATCCTGCTTTCCGCGCAGATGCTGCTCGAGGGGTTCGACGACCCCGCGATCGATTCCGTAGTCATCACCTACCGCACGGACAGCGTGATCTCGCTGATGCAGGCGGCGGGGCGCTGCGTTCGTCACGCGCCGGGCAAGCGGCGCGCCTGGGTCGTGCAGGTCGACAACCCCGCCCTGGCGTATCGCTTCGACCAGCGCTGGCTATACGAGGACATCAGCGATCGTCCGCGACCAATACTCGTCGATCTCGACTATGGCAGCCGCGAGGAGCTCGAGCGCGGAATGCGAGAGCAACTCGACCTGCACCACGTCGCTCCCGACAACGCGCGGCGCGTCTTGGCCGCGCTGGGGGACGTCGATCTCGAGGACCAGCCCCGGCTGATGCTCTACGGGCTGCCATATTTCGGGATCGCCGCGAAGTTCGACGAGGCGCCTTGGGGCGCCTTCCTTGAGACCAAGGGCAACACAAAGCTCTTCAGGGGGCTATTCAACCGCTATTGCCAAGTCGCCGAGCGACCAGACGCCAGCGAATTCGTCAAGGAAGTGGGACCCGGACTGGGCCTGCCGGCGAGCGCCGGGCGCCTTCGCCGCGATCTCATTGAAGTCATCGGCGCACTGGGCTTCGCCCTCGACGAGGTGGACGACAAGCTCGGCCCGGCCTTCGCGCTTCGCAACTACGCGAAGCACGGTGCGACGACGTTCCTCCGCTACGTCATATCCCGGTACCACGACAGCGTCCCGCCGGAACTGACGGCCTTCCTCGCCGACTGCCATAACGGCCTGTCGATCGCGGCCACCTATTCGGAGGATCCCGAGGAGATGACGCTCGCGATCAAGGTGCCGCTGCCGATCGGCGGATTCGAGGCGCGGCTGCTATCCACGGAAGAGGCCGATCTCCTCATCGATTGGCTCGACACCCTCGCAAGCGTGCTGAGGGGGGTCGAGCCCGCCCGTCAGCTCGCACGGCTGACCACGCTCAGGTCGGAAATCCCCGCGCCACCGCTGCCGCCACTCCACCTCGACAGGACGGAGGCAATGATCGCCGAGGCCGGTCGCCAGAAGCTAACCTTGAACCTCAGAACTCTGCAGGAGCAGAAGCGATGACAACCACCACAGACTATTCCTACCTGCTGCCGCCCGAGGACATCGAGCTCAGCAAGATGTTCGTCGATCCGAACAACCCGCGTATCACGCCGGACGAACCGCCCGGCTACGCTGATCCCGACCAGCTGTTCGATCCCGAAAAGCAGGCGGCACTGATCCTGAAGACCTACGAGGTCTATAACGCAGGGCGGCTTGAGTCCTCGATCATCGACCAGGGATGGGTTCCAGTCGATCCCATCCTCGTCTGGAAGGACCCCGGATCAGACCGCTACGTTGTGGTGGAGGGCAACACCCGCACGTCCGTACTGAAGACGGTGCGCGAACGGCTGCCGCGTGAGATCGAGAAGCTGGAGAAGCTGCGCCGCGGCCAAGGCGGGGGCTTCCCCGCCCCGGAGCTGAGCCGGCAGGAGAAGCAGGTCGAGAAGATAAAGGACCTGATCGCGAAGACCGACACCGTGAAGGTCTTCCCGGTTAAGGCGGATACGGCTGCGGAACTGACGCAGATCCTGCCGCGGCTCCACGGCGTGCGGCACGTCGCCCCGGCGCAGGGTTGGGGCCCGCACGCGGTCGGGCTATACATCATGTCGCTCTACCAGGAGCGTTTCCACGCCCAGTTCCCGGGCGAGGAACTGCGCATCGACGACGGCATACTGTCGCAGATCGCCGAAGTTCTGCCCCGCAAGAAGGACGACATCCGCCGCAACATCCAGGCGTCATCGGCCTTCGGACACTTCCGGGCGAACTACGACGAGAAAGTCCAGGCCGCCGGGAACACCTTCCAGGCGTCCGATCAGTACTTCTTCGAGCAGATCCTGGACCATCAGGTCTCGCGCACAGCCTTCGAGTTCGGAAGCACCGACCTGCACCTGAGCGAGAAGGGCGAAGAGGCCCTCTTCCAGTGGGCCTTCAGCAAGAAGCGCAACCGCAAGAAAACCGATGACGAGGACGATGCCAACGTCTTCCAAAAGGCGGAGGACATGCGCGTCTGGCAGCGGGTCGCGAACTACGACGCGAAGAACTCCACCACCAGCTTCGCCAAGCGGCTGAACGTCGAGGAGCCAAGCGACGCCACGCCGGTGGGCGAACTTTATGCGGAGATGAAGCTGCACCGCGGCAAGAGCAAGCCGATCGCGACGCTCACCGAGCTTCTGGACACCATGAAGGAGTTCAAGGCGGACGCTCTGGTCGACCAGTCGGCCCACATCCGTCCGCTTCTCAAGGAGGTCGAGAAGCAGGCCCTGCGGTTCATCGCCATGCTCGACGCGGTGGACGCAGAAGACGCCGAGGAAGAAGAGGCGGAATAACCGTGTCCGGCCCCACCGGTCGCGAGAATGCCTCCGGTGACCGGCGGGGCCGATCTTGGATGGAGGGCGGGCAGGATGGCCGAAGACAACGGTGGGGACGCGCTTCTCCGCGATCTCGTGAACGGCCACCTCGAGACGCCAGACGTCGAATACAAGAACTGGCTGGACCTGACGGACGATCTAGTGCGTGCCAACACGGCGCGACACATCTGCGCGCTGGCCAACCTCGGCGGTGGTCACCTCGTCTTCGGATTCGACGATGACGGGGCGACGAGCTCCCCGCCGCCGCCCGATCTAGCGGGCTATGGTCAGGACGCGATCAACGGCGTGGTGGACCGGTATCTGGTCCCGCCGATGCATTGCGCGGTGCACATGGTGACCGCGGCGTCGGGCCAGACGCATCCCGTCGTGCGCGTCCCGAGCCACGGCGCACAGCCGGTCTGTGCGAAACGTGATGGACCGCAGATCAAGGGCCGCGTCGAAGGCATACGCCGCGGCGCCCACTACATCCGCGTATCCGGACCCAAGTCCCATCCGATCGACCACCCCGAAATGTGGCGCGACGTCATCCGTCGCTGCATCGTCGCCGAGCGCGACGAACTGCTAGGGTCCATCAGCCGGCTGTTCGACCGCCCGACCACACCTGAGCAAACTTCAGACCTCCCGCCGTTCGTGAACGACGCGCTGGCCGAATGGGCGTTGATCGAGGCTGTGGCATGGCCGGTGAACACGGAGGCAAACCGGGTCGCATTCGGGTTTAGGCTGCTTACCGCCGACAACCGCTCTCCGGTGCCACTCGACATCGCCACGCTTCGCGACGCCGTGAGGTCCGCGGGTCTCGGCGCCTCGGACGAGGTCAACGACGGACTCGTACCGTTCGAGCTTGGCTGGTCGGAGCAACAGCGTCCGCGCGTCGCGCTGTTCGGCGACATGGACGGGCTGGAGATGCGTCGGACAGCGCTGGAGGAAGACGTGATGCCCGCCCTGTGGCGCGTCGCTGTGGACGGCGTCGGCATCGACGTGTCAATATTCGCGGAGGACCTGCCTCACCTTCGGGCCGCGATCGAGAGGAACAACACGCGGCAATGGCCACCGGGTGGCCGCATGTCACCGCGCTTCCACATTCAGCACGTCGCGCAGCGCATCGCATTCGTCCGCCGGCTGGCGGAGCAGTTCGAAGCCGATGCCTGCGAGGTGATGGTGGACTATGCCGGGCTGCGCGGCCGCGTCATCGATGAACTGGCACCCACTTACTACAGCAGGCAGTACACGGCTTCCGAAGCTGGCCGGCGGGTCGCCGTCGCGGTCCCGGTCTCCAATCTCGGTGCGGAAGCGGCGTCCATCACGGCGACGTTGCTACAACCCATCTTCCGACTGTTCGACGGCTGGGACGTCAACGCCGAGTATGTCGCAGCCGAACTGGCCCGTCCGCGTTAGCCGCCAATCGTTGATAGCGAGGTGAGCATGCTCCACTATCGATCCGATTCGTCGGAGCGGCGATGGACAAGGGAGAGCGCCGTTGGGGATCAAGCCGGACCAGCTGTCGATAAGGACGCTATTCGAGCAGAAGCACACCTTTGCGGTCCCGAAATACCAGCGCGGCTACGCCTGGAACGATCAAGCCGTCTCGGACTTCATCAGCGATATCCGGCGCTGCCTGTCGCGGCGGGTTGAGGGCGGAAAACTCAACCATTTTTTCGGCGGCATAGTGACCGTGCCGAACGCGCTGGGCGACTCCAGCCGCTCCAACTACGAAGTCATCGACGGGCAGCAGCGGCTGGCATCGTTCGTTCTCCTCATCGGCGCACTTGTCGCGGAGATGCGCAACGTCCTCGGCGACCTCACCAAGAAGGCCAAGCCATCCGACGAGGAGAGCAAGGCCAGCACCTTCCTAACGAACACGATGGACACGCTGTCGAAACACTATCTCCATTACCGGGACAGCATCGCTCTCGAATACGTGGATGTGCCGAAGCTGACGCTTTCGCAGGCCGACCGGGACTTCTTCGTAGCCCTGCTCGATGGAAAGTCTCCGAAGAGCGAACGCGCCTCCCACGATCGACTTCAAACGGCGTGGGACCTGCTTACGGAATTCGTGAAGAACGCGCTCCTGTCCGGCGGACTCTCGACCAGCGCCGAGCACATCAAGCTGCTGGCGGAGCGCGTTCTGGGCGAGGACTGTACGGTGATCTTCATGTCATCGGACACGCGCTCGGAAGCATATCAGATTTTCCAGGTCCTGAACGATCGTGGCGTGCAGCTCACAGACAGCGACCTGCTGCGTGCTCGCACGATGGAACTTCTCGACGATGCGTCATTGGCGGCTGTCCAGGACAAGCTGGCTGGGGCCTGGGACGAAGTGCTGGCTTACGAGCCGGGCGAAATCGACACCTATCTGAAGTGGTACTACTCAAGCCATCAGGGCAAGCGCCCATCGCCGTCCGAACTGACGGAACAGTTCCTCGCCAATCGCTTCAACGCACCGCCAGACGTCAAGATGACGAAGACGCTCGCCGGCCAGATCGTTGACGAGGTCGATCGTATGGACGCGGCCTTCTCCCTCCTCGAGGACATGGGTGACGGCAACTGGCCGTTCTCTAAGGACAAGAAGACGGTGCAGTGGGATCGCGAGCGCCTTCGGATGCTCGTCACGCACCTGAAGCACACGAACGCGATGCCCCTGCTGCTGGCACTGCGGGAACTGGAATCGACGCGCTTCGCAGAAGCCGTCGCCCTGCTCGAACGCTTCGTGTTCCGCTATAAAACGATCGGCAACGCGCACATCAGTCCGATGACCGAGCTCTACCTGAAGCACGCCAAGAAGATCCGCGACGACGTCGGGGCCTACAAGATGTCCAGTCTGCGCAACGACCTCACCACCCTCGTCGACAAGATGGTGCCCCTCGACCTGTTCGAGGCCAGCCTTCGGCAGCTCCGCTACAATAAGCGTGGTGGCAACGGCCACATCCGGTACCTTCTCATCGCCCTGGAGGACTATCGCGACTGGTTCGATAAGGGCGCCAACGGCGTACCGAAGTGCAAGAACAAGTCAGCCATCCTGGACTTCTCTAATACCACGCTGGAGCACATATACCCTCGCTCGGCGAAGCCAGCAGACAAATCGGCTTCGCTTGAGCCGTTGAAGGACACGCTAGGGAACCTGGCAGTCTTTGGGCCCGACGACAACGACGCCCTTGCCAACAAGGCGTTCGACGAGAAAAAGCCGATGCTCGCGAAGTCTAACATCTCCCTCAACCGCGACGTTGGAGCGCTGACCTCGTGGACGAAGACGGTGCTCGACAAGCGCGCGAACGACCTGATCAAGATGGCGCTGAAGGTTTTCGTCCCCTGACAGCCCATATCGCTCGCCTTTCTGGGCCGATGCGGCCATGACCGATAAGGCGCTTCAGCGTATCGTTCGTCGGCTGTCGGAAGCCCAGAAAGGTGGCAACCTTGACGCCGTTGAGCGCGAGCTCGCAGCGAATGCCTCTCAAGGCGTTTTTGCCGCTATCCGCGAACAAAAAGTTCTTGCGCAAGGCGGTGCGGCGATCAGGAAGCGTTTCGCGGAGATCGTTTCGACGCAGCTCGAACCGCATCTCGATGGGAATGCTGCCGAAGAGTATCGGCGCTATCTTGCCCTTGTGCTCGAGATTGGCTCGCTTCGCGATCAACTCAAGGCTGCGGTCGGCACTGAAAGCCTTAAGCTGCCTCGAATCTCGTTGAAACAGCTGATGGCGGTTGCGGAACGGACTTTCTCGCGCGAGGTCGAGCGGGCCGCCACATCGCGCGCGCCGCTACCATCCGAAACTTCCGTGAGTGAATACGAGAGGTCGATTCACGAATTTTCGGGCTACGCAAACGACGTGATGTTCGGAGTGCTCCGCGCCTTAAACGAAGTGTCGTCCCGCGTTGGTGGCCGGGCACTCCGTCGACCGGACGCTATTGAACGGTCGCTCGGTCCATTCCGGCGCATTACCCTGCTCGCCAGTCAACTGAACGGCTTAGAATATGTCTTGGACTCGACCAGCTTCGGAGAATGCTCGATTGCAGCGCATGACCATAAGCGACGCCTCTTCCGTTTGGAGCTGGTCGACCTTCGACTGACCACGATCAGGCAGCTGGCGATACGCCGACGCCTTATCCATGTTGCCACAGGTCATCGTCATCCACGTTTCGTCCGCGAGCAGCTGGCGGCAATACAATCGGCCTTCCTCGCAGACGCCGTCGAGGAATATGTCGAGCTATCCGGCAGTCGGGACTTGGAAGTGGGTAGTCTGGAGGCGCTGGAGCGTCGCGGCACCCTCCTTCTCAACGACATAGATGCCGAGGACGATCTCATCTACGTTTCCGGTCGAGGAGGCGCCCGGATCCCAACGCTTTACCACGTGTCGATGGCGCTGCGCTGGTCGTCCATGGCGGCCGAGCACGTAGCAAAGGCGCTCCCCGGAAGAGCACGCCGCGATTTCGGGGACGAGGTCCAGCTTTCGTATTTGCTCGGTGGCTTGCCGCGCCACGAAGAAAGGGAAGCCGCGAGACTAGCATGGAATGACTTGACCGTGTCGCTGCCAGCCAGGAGCCACTTCGAGATCCTGCGGCGCCCGTTCGTGAGAACCGGCGAGGGATATGCGCGTCCGGCGAGGCCAGCTGACATGAGCGGCTGGGCGACTGTCGTTCGGGAAGTCGCAAATACGGGTGGAGAAGTCGGGAGGCTTTTCGGCTCGGTGTGGGAGGAATTCACCGCTGCCGGGTTCGCAGATACCGGATGGGAGATCGTTGGGCGCAATGTCTCGATAAGCGACGGGGGCAGCAAGCTCACCGAGGCAGACATGCTGCTCCTTCGCGACGACTTGCTGCTCGTAGTCGAGTTGAAGGCGCTGACTGGATCCGGAATCACTCCTTACGATCATTGGAAGGCCCGAAGGATCATTGAGAAGGGATGCAGGCAGGCGCTGCTAGCCGCCAACACGCTGCGCGATCGGCCTAAACTCCTCTCCTCGATCGTCGGTCGCTCTGCCGCGGCGAGGATTTCAGCCATCCAGCCACTCGTGCTCAGTAGCGATGGGATGTTCGATGGCTGGTCTCATCTTGGAGTCCCGGTCGCAGGGGAGACAATCCGAAAGGCGATCACGGTCGGGACGAAGGTCGAGATTTTCGACGGCAGGACGTTGGAGGTCGTTGAGACAACACATCATCTACGCGCCGAGGACCTGACCACCGAGACCATATTACGAGCGCTCAGAGAGCCTATCGAGCTAAAGATCGCTCCCGAGCAGGGCGCCGTAGAGATGGCCGCTGTCTCGATATTGGGCGCGACGTTTCTCGTTCCAAACCCGACCGCTGGCGAAACCAGCGTCGCATAGCGTCATTGAGGGCTGCCTGCAGATCGTGATGGCCCCGTGATGACCCGCCCCCGGGGGGGAGGCGGAAATCTCGCCTAAGCCATTGAAAAATGGTGCTGCCGGTGAGGATTGAACTCACGACCTCAGCCTTACCAAGGATGCGCTCTACCACTGAGCTACGGCAGCACTCGACGAGCGGGCCGGGGCCCTTCGCGGAGGCGCGCCTATGTCCGGCGCCCCTGATATTGTCAAGGCGGCGGGACCGGGTTTAGGCAGGGGGCATGCCCGTGAACGACGAAAAGGCCGCGCGCCTTGCCGCGCAGCTTCGCGCCAACCTCAGGCGGCGCAAGGAACAGGCGCGCGGCGCGGCGCCCGCCGCTCCCACAAAACCCGATGACGCGGAGCGCGGGGACGCCTAAAAGCTGCGCCATGCACCGTCCCCAGCTCTCGATCGTCGTCCCGTGCTACAACGAGTCCGCCTCGCTCGACACGCTCCACGCGCGAGTGACGGCGGCGGCCAAGGCCGAGGTCGGCGAGGATTACGAGCTCGTCCTGATCAACGACGGATCGAAGGACGACAGCTGGCCGATGATGCAGCGGCTGTCGGCCGCCGATCCGCGGCTGGTCGCGATCAACCTGTCGCGCAACCACGGGCACCAGCTCGCGCTGACCGCCGGGCTCGATCTGTGCGCGGGCGAGCAGATCCTGATCATCGATGCCGACCTGCAGGACCCGCCCGAACTGCTCGGCGAGATGCGTCGCGCGATGGCAACCGATAATGCCGACGTCGTCTATGCCGTGCGCCGCAAGCGCGACGGCGAGACGTTCTTCAAGAAGGCGACCGCGGCAGCCTTCTATCGCTTGCTCGATCGCGTGACCGACACCCCGATCCCGCTCGACACCGGCGATTTTCGGCTGATGTCGCGCCGCGCGCTCGACGCCTTCCTGAGCTTGCCCGAACAAGCGCGCTTCATCCGCGGCATGGTGGCGTGGATCGGCTTTCGCCAGGTGCCGTTCCCGTACGACCGTGCCGAGCGTTTTGCGGGCGAGACCAATTACCCGCTGTCGAAGATGCTGCGGCTCGCGTTCGATGCGATGACCGGCTTTTCGACCAAGCCGCTGACGTTCGCCAGCCATGTCGGGGTCGCACTGGCCGGGGCGTCGGTGCTGCTGTTGATCTATATCGCCGTCGGCTTCCTGTCGGGCAGCGCGGTGCCGGGCTGGACGAGCCTTGCGTTCATCGTCGTGCTGCTCGGCGCGGTGCAGATGTTCGTGCTCGGGATGATCGGCGAGTATCTCGGGCGGCTCTATGTCGAGAGCAAGCGGCGGCCGCTCTATCTGGTGTCCGACGTCGCGGGGCCGGTGCAGGGATCTGCCAAGCTCGGCTATCGCGCAGGGGACGGGCACAATGTCGCGGTGGCGCCGACCGCTCCCGAACTGATCAGCGAGCCCAAGGCGGCCGAATAGGTCCCTTAGAACTTCGGCGTCGCAAGCGTCAGGATCGACACCCCGACCGGCATCGGCATCCGCCCGACCAAGTGGCGCTCGGCGCGGAAGATCGCTTCGAACAGTTTGTTGACCGGCCCGGGCGGCGGGGAGTCGTCGCTGTCGTCGCGGCCCGTGATCCGCCCCGCGACTCGCGCAGCCGCGGCCAGCGGAAACAGCAAGGAGTTGAAGTAACCGAGCTTGTGGGGAACGAGCCCCGCCGCGTCGAGCGCCTTTCTAAGGCTCGCCTTCGAATAGCGGCGATGGTGGTGGTTCACGACATCGTGCGCCGACCACATCCATTGGTGCGCCGGCACCGCGATAAGGACCTTGCCGCCGGGTTTGAGGCAGTCCTTCATCGCGCGCAGCGCGGCGACGTCGTCGTCGATATGCTCGACGACGTCGAGCACCGCGATCATGTCGTACGCGCGGCGCGGCACGCCGGGGAGCGCGGGCAACGGCGCATCGCCGACGGGCTTGCCGAGCCGCCGGCTCGCGATCGCACGCGCCGCGGGGTCGATCTCGATCGCGTCGACCGTGCCGAATTGCCGGAGCATGACCAGATTGTGCCCGGTCCCGCACCCGATCTCGAGGATATGCGCCTCCTCGGGCAGGTTCGCTTCGCGCGCGATGTAATCGTGCAGCACGTCGCGACGCGCGGTGTACCACCAATGCGTCGAATCATGCTCGGCCATGCGGTCGTAGACGATTCTATCCATTCGGGCGCTTCATCAGATTTCGGCCATCACGCGAATACCAGCCAGCGGTTGAGGATGAAGGTGAAGATCGTCGCCACCGCAACCGCCGGGAGCAGCGGCACCCAGGCCGGATAGCCGAGCTGCGCGGTGCCGATCCAGGTGATGACGGCGTTGATCGCCATCCCCGATGCCTGGACGCCGACGAACTTCACTTGCTGCATCCCGCCGGGATCGCGGCTGCCATAGCCCTTGAAGCTCCAGCGGCTGTGCAGGAAGAAGCCCGCGGTGACCGCAATCGCGAAGGCGAAGGGCACCGCATAGACCGCCTGCGGCCCGCGAAAGACCCAGGCGGTCAGCGGCAGATAGATCGCCGAATAGATCAGCGTCGAAATTCCCCCCGAAATGCCGAAACGGATCAGCTGACCGAGCAGCCCGCTTTCTCGCCATGTTTCGATTTGTCGGTGGATCGCGGTCACATGCTTGCCCTGGAGGTGCGCGCCGCACTAGGGCCTGCACCCGCCCCCGGCAATGGTCGTGATCGCCGGAGAGCCACGCTGGCAAGAAACGTAGCGCAGTCGCGTAGCTGCAGCTACGCGCAAGCAAGTGACGCCGTCCAGCGCGGCTCTCCGGGCGACCGCGAAGCGGCGGCCGGATTTTGGCGCAGGATCGTCGTCGCCGCGTCAGTCACGATGCCTTGGCATCGCTCCTTCCTGGCTCCTCGTCCTGCACCAAAATCCGCTCCGTCACGGCCGTTGCCGGGGGCGGGTGCAGGCCCTAATGCGCGTTAGCGCGCGAGGGAAGCATTTTGACGAGCACCGAACAGCAGTTCCGCGCCATGGGCGAGGAGATCGACCGCCACTGGATACGCTACGCGCTGCTCGCCTGGCTGTTCGTCGCGCTTTGGTATCTCGGCGCGCAGTGGGAGCAGATCCAGGCGCTCGGGCTCGGCGACACCGACGACAATATGCGGCTGATGCAGGTCCGCGCGCTGCTCGACGGCCAGCGATGGTACGATCTGCGCAATTACTACCTCAACCCGCCAGGCGGGTTCGACATTCATTGGAGCCGAATCGTCGATCTGCCGATCGCGGGGCTGATCGTGGTGTTGCGACCGTTCGTCGGCACGCCCGAGGCCGAGCGGATCGCCTGCGGAATCGCGCCGTTGCTGCCGCTGGCGATCGCCTTTGTCGGATTGGGCGCGACCGCGCGGCGGCTGATCGGGCGGCATGCCTGGCCGCTCGCGATCGCGCTGCTGGTGCTGGCGTGCAACTCGACGATGCTGATGTTCGCGCCCGACCGGATCGATCACCACGGCTGGCAGCTCGCAATGCTGAGCCTGACCGTTGCCGGGCTGTCGGACCGCAAGGGCGGGCGCGGCGGCGCGATCGTCGGCGCGGCGTCGGCGGTCAGCCTGTCGATCGGGCTCGAGATGATGCCGTACGCGGCGATGGCGGGGGCGATCATCACGCTGCAATGGATCTGGGATCGCGGCGAGGCGCGCCGGGTTGAGGGCTATGCGCTCGCACTCGGCGGCGGGACCGCGCTCGGCTATGCCGCGTTCGGCTCCTACGCCAACATGGTCCAGCGCTGCGATGCGCTGACCCCGGTCTATCTGACGGTGATGATCGTCGCGGGCGCGTTGCTGTTCGCGCTGGCGCGGCTCAACCCGGCGTCGCGCTGGGTGCGGCTCGGGCTTGCCGTGCTGGCGGGCGCGGTGATCGTCGCCGGGTTCGCGTGGCTGTTCCCGCAATGCCTGGGACGGCCCGAGCAAGTCTCGCCCGAGCTGGCCAGGAACTGGCTCAACAACGTCCGCGAGGCGAAGCCGATCTACACGCATCCGTTCCGCCAGGCGTTCCCGATCGTCACGCTGCCGCTGATCGGACTGCTCGGCGCGTTCGTCGCGGCCAGGCGCGCGATCGGCGAGCGTGCGCCGAACATGGTCGGCTGGGCGGCGGTCGCATTGTTCACGCTGTTCGCTTGCCTGATGCTGCTGTGGCAGACTCGCGCGGGGCCGGCCGCGCAATTGCTCGCGGTGCCGGGCGCGGCGGCGTTGATCTGGATCGCGGTGCCGCTGATGCTGGCGAGCGGCAACATGCTGGTGCGCGTGTTCGGCACCGCGGCGGTGGTGCTGTTCGCGAGCGGGGCGTTCAGCGCGCTGTCGGTCCAGTATCTGCCGATCGACAAGCCCGATGCGCGGAGCAATGCGATCAACCGCGCCGGCGCGCGCTGCCCCGCATACGGCAACCTCGTCCAGCTCAACCGCTATCCCGCGGCGACGGTGTTCAGCTTCGTCGACCTCGGCCCCCGGATCATCACCGTGACGCACGACAAGGCGGTGGCGGGGCCGTATCATCGCAACGGCGACGCGATTCTCGACGTCCAGCACGCATTCGGCGGCAGCCCCGAGCAATTCCGCGCGATCGCCGCGAAGCATAATGCGACCTATCTGCTGGTCTGCCCCAACATGGCCGAATCGACGATCTATCGCGCGCGCAATCCCGGCGGGTTCTACGACCGCATGGCGCGCGGCGAGACGTTCGCGTTCCTTCAGCCGCTGCCGCTGCCGCGTAATTCGCCGCTTCGGCTGTTCAAAATCTCCCCTCCCTGACAGGGAGGGGAATAGTGTCAGCTGAGCCCCAGGCTGATCCGGATTCCGTCGATCACGAACTGCACCGCGAGCGCGCCAAGCAGCACGCCGAGGATTCGCGTGATGACCGATTCGACCCGCGCGCCGAGCAACCGCATCAACGGGCCGGCGGCGAGCAATGCGACGAGCGTCAGCAGCAGGATCGTCGCCAGCGCGGCGAGCACCACCGCCACGCGCTCGACGCCGTGGTTGCGGCTCATCATCAGCATCACCGAGGCGATCGAGCCGGGTCCGGCGATCATCGGCATCGCCATCGGAAAGATCGAGACGTCGTCGAGCTCGGGGTTCGAGGCGACCTTGGCGGCGCGGTCCTCGCGGCGCTCGGTGCGTTTCTCGAACACCATTTCGAGCGCGATCAGGAACAGCATGATCCCGCCCGCGATGCGGAACGCCGACAGGCTGACCCCGAGTGCGTGGAGGATCGCTTCGCCGACCGCGGCGAATACGAACAGGATGATGGAAGCGACGAACACCGCGCGGATCGCCATCGAGCGGCGATGCGCGGGACTCGCGCCGTTGGTCAGCCCGGCATAGATCGGCGCGCAGCCGGGCGGGTCGATCACGACGAAGAAGGTGACGAGCGCGGAGAGGTAGAGTTCGATCATTTGTTAGCTGGCGAACCGGCGACTTTGTCGTCGATCACTGGCACATAGCGTTTGCCATCCCAGAGCGACGCGCGAAAAAGCCGGGAGCCGTCGGCCGCAACCTGCCAATCCCAAGTGATCGTCCCGTCGGTTCCCCCGCCATGACCGCATTTAGCATTTTCGGGGCAGACGTAGACGACGTCATCCTCCCATGAGGGTGGAACGCTACAGTGGGCGACCTTGGTCAAAGGCACCTTCGGTACAGGGCGCGGCTTCGCTAGCCCATCTCCACCGTCGCTGATCCATCTCCAACTGCCATCAGCTTGGTGCTGCCACACCGTTGAGAAATAGCCGACCTTGCCATCGGGCCGTCGCCAGCCGCCGGTATTGACCGCAAGTTTGCCATCGCACGAAATATAGCTCGCGGTCGGCCACCAATCGATCGCCTGCACGGGGTTCTTGCGATCCTTGAGCCATTCGCGCGCGTTGATCGGCTGCGACACGAAGATCACGGCGTCGTCCGCCGACCATTTGCGAAAGGCGGTCCATTGGCCGATCGTCCTGGCGTCCTCGGCGAAGGCGCGTTCGGCGTCGATGGGGGTCATGTTCCTTGGTTGAAGCGGCGCCGCCAGCGCCGATTGTCCTCTTCGACCATCCCGTTCCGCCTCCCCGGCGAAGGCCGGGGCCCAGTTGCGAGCCGCGCGAGATTGGACCCCGGCCTTCGCCGGGGAGGCGTGTGACAGGGAGAGCGTGGCGAGAAACAGCGTGACCAACATTTCACAGCGCCCCCTTGTCGTACGGCACGCCAGCGCGGCGATGCGCCGAGACCAACGTATTCCTGAGCAGGCAAGCGATCGTCATCGGCCCGACTCCGCCCGGCACCGGCGTGATCGCGCCCGCCACGCTCAACGCGCCGGCGAAGTCGACGTCGCCGACTAGCCCTTCCGCGGTGCGGTTGATGCCGACATCGATCACCGTCGCGCCGGGCTTGAGCCACTCGCCCTTGATCATGTGGGGCCGCCCCACCGCCGCGACGACGATGTCCGCGCGCTTGACCACGCTCGACAGATCGCGAGTCCGCGAATGCGCGACGGTGACGGTGCAATTTTCGCGCAGCAGCAATTGCGCGACCGGCTTGCCGACCAGGTTGGAGCGGCCGATCACCACCGCGTCGAGCCCGCTCAAGTCGCCGAGCGTGTCCTTCAATAGCATCACGCAGCCGAGCGGCGTGCAGGGCACGAAGCCATGCAGCCCGCTCGCCAGCCGCCCGACATTTTCGGGGTTCAGCCCGTCGACATCCTTGTCGGGCGCGATCCGGGTGAAGATGCGGGCTTCGTCGAGCCCGGCGGGGAGCGGAAACTGGACGAGGATGCCGTCGACCGCGGGATCGGCGTTGAGCCGGTCGACCAGCGCCTCGAGGTCGGCTTGCGTGGTATCGGCGGGGAGGATGTGCTCGAAGCTTTCCATCCCGGCGGCGATCGTCATCTTGCCCTTGTTGCGGACATAGACCGCCGACGCGGCGTCGTCGCCGACCAGCACCACCGCCAGCCCCGGCGCGCGACCCGCGGCCGCGCGAAACTGCGCGACTCGCCCCGCGATCCGCTCGCGCAACCGGTGCGCGAACGCCTTGCCGTCGATGATGCTTGCCGTCATGCCGCTCTCCTTAAAGCGCAGCGCGCGGCGGCGCCAGCATCACAGCGGAACGGCGCCGACCCACCATAGTTCGAGGCGCGGGATGACGATGTCCGACAGGATGTAGAGGATGATCAGCACCACCAGCGGCGACAGATCGAGCGCGCCGAAATCGGGCATGATCCGCCGGATCGGGTTGTACAGCGGATCGGTCAACTTCTTGAGCGCGAGCCAGATCGCCCGGACCGTCTCGTTGTAGGTGTTGATCACGTTGAACGCGATCAGCCACGACATGATCGCCTGGACGATGATCACCCACCACACGATGATCAGCAGGTATTCGATGATTTGCAGCAGCGTGATCAATTGGCTCTCCGTCGCCCCGGTGTTCTACCGATATAGTACAGCGCTCACGCCCTGACCAGCGTCCCCGCGCCGCGCCGCGTGAAGATTTCGAGCAGCATGCCGTGCGGCACGCGCCCGTCGAGGATGACCGCGGCGGCAACCCCGGCCTCGACCGCGGTGACGCAGGTGTCGACCTTGGGAATCATCCCGCCCGAAATCGTGCCGTCGGCCTTCATCGCCTCGATCGCCGATCGGTCGAGGTCGGTCTGGAGCTCGCCGGCCTTGTCGAGCACGCCCGGGACGTCGGTCAGCAGGAAGAACCGGGTCGCGCCCAGCGCGCCGGCGATCGCGCCCGCCATCGTATCGGCGTTGATGTTGTAGGTCGCGCCGTCAGCGCCGAGCGCGACGGGGGCGACGATCGGGATGAAGCCGTCCTTCGCCAGGTTGATCAGGATCGTCGGATCGACCTTCACCGGCTCGCCGACGAAGCCGAGGTCGACATGCCGCTCGATCCCCGAATTGGGGTCGGGCTCGGTGCGGGTGACCTTCTCGGCCAGCACCAGATTGGCGTCCTTGCCCGAAATCCCGACCGCGCGCCCGCCGAGCGCTGCGATCCAGCCGACGATTTCCTTGTTGATCTTGCCCGCCAGCACCATCTCGGCGACCTCGGCGGTGGCGGCGTCGGTGACGCGAAGCCCGCCGACGAATTGCGATTCGACCCCGAGCCGCTTGAGCATCGCGCCGATCTGCGGGCCGCCGCCATGCACCACCACCGGGTTGATCCCGACCGCCTTCAACAACACCACGTCCTCGGCGAAATCGCGCTGCGCCTCGGCATCGCCCATCGCGTGCCCGCCATATTTCACGACGAAGGTCTGGCCGGCGTAGCGCTGTAGATACGGCAACGCCTCGACGAGCGTTTCGGCCTTGGCGAGCAAAGCGGGCGAAGGGGTGTGGTCGGTCATCGGGATGGCTTTAGCGCCCCCAATCATTTCCGTCATCCCGGCGAAGGCCGGGATCGCCGCGCTGGCGAAGACGGGCAGCGGCCCCGGCCTCCGCCGCGGCGACGGCTACTCGCGATCGAGCCACTTCCCCAGCGCGACGAACCCGGTGATCAGGAACGGCACCAGCACGATCGACAGCACGACCTTGGTCAGCATCTGGCCTTCCATCAGCCCCAGGATCGGGCGCTCGCCGTAGAACGAGATTGAGATGAACAGGATCGTGTCGACGATCTGGCTGATCACGCTCGCAACCATGCCGCGGAACCAGACCAGGCGGCCCTGGCCCTCTTGTCCCTTGAGCTTGGAGAAGATGAAGACGTTGAGCGTCTGCGACGTGCCGTAGGAGATGAACCCGGCGAGCATCATCCGCACGCTTTGCCCGACGACGATCGGAAAGGCGTCGATCGCGGGCGGGTACATGCCGGGGTCGTGCGGCAGCGCGAGGACGAGCTGGATCAGGATCGCCGAGGTGAACAGCGGCACGAACCCGAACCGGACCAGCGCCGTCGCCGCCTTTTGCCCGTGCAATTCGGCAACCGCGCTCGACAGCACGACGAGGATCAGGAAGCCGAAGATTCCCGCCTCGACCGCGAGCGGACCGAGTGCGACTTGCTTCACCCCCAGCACGCCGGCGATGCAGACCATGCCGCCGTACAGGATCGAAAAGACGAAGAGCGAGCGAGGGATCGCGAGAGCGGGTTTTTCCATAGGCGCGGACGCTAGCGCGATTTCCGCGCGCGTCAAACGCTGGGCAGGGCGCGCTCCCGTTTCATCACCCCGGCCCTGAGCCGGGGTCCCGCTTTCGTTGCAGAAGGATGCGGGATGCCGGATCAAGTCCGGCATGACGGATCGGGTTCGGCTACTTCATCCGCTTGTTGCACGCGCTCCAATATTGCGGCCACTTCATGCCCGCGGGCACTTTCTTCGCGGCGCTGTCGGCGCGCCATTGTGCGCCGCACTGGTGCTCGCGCTCGTACATCGCCTTTTGCGCGGCGCTCGGCTGGCCGGCTGGCCGGGCGGCGGGCTTGGCGGCGACGGCGCGCGCCGGCTTGGGCGCCACGGCCGCGGCGGGCTTGGGCATTCCCGCGCGGCACGCGGCGAGGAACTGGTTCCAGGTCTGCCCGGCGGGCAGCGTGTTCGCTTTCTTCGCCGCCTGGTATTTGGCGCCGCACACCTGCATCGCATTCTCGGCCGCCAAGGCCGGGCTGGCGAGACCGATCCCGGCCAGCATGGCCGCCGCGATCGCGAGTTTCCGGATATCTTGAGTCATGGTGTCACTCTCCCCGTACGGACGCCGGTTGGCCGCTCACCGTGACGGCGCGATCCCGCGAACCCGAGCGCCAGATTAGTGCCACGCGCGCCGCCGAACGCAAGGGCTGTCCCACATCGATTTTTGCCGCCATAGTCGCGGTGCGGCACTGCGATCGCGCAGGCCGTGAAGTTCGTGAAGTTCGGGGGGATTATCGACATGCGTTTCCTGATCGGCATCGCCGGGATCGCGGTGATTTTGTTGATCGCGTTCGCCTTGTCGAACAATCGCCGCGCGATCCGGCTGCGCGTCGTCGGCGCGGCGTTCGCGCTGCAGGCGGCGATCGCGGTGCTGGTGCTCAAGGCGCCATGGGGTGTCGCCGCGCTGCAAAAGGCCTCCAACGGCGTCGCCGCCTTGCTCGGCTACGCCAATCAAGGCACCGAATTCCTGTTCGGCCCCGCGGCAAGCAACCCGCTCGCGCATACCTTCGCCATCGCCGCGCTGCCGGTGATCATCTTCTTCGCCAGCCTCGTCTCGATCCTCTATTATCTCGGCATCATGCAGGCGATCGTGCGCTGGATCGGCGGCGCGATCGAATGGGTGATCGGCGTGTCGAAGGTCGAAAGCTTGTGCGCGGCCGCCAACATTTTCGTCGGCCAGAGCGAATCGCCGCTCGTGATCAAGCCCTACCTCGCGGGACTTACCCCGCCGCAATTGTTCACCGTGATGACCAGCGGCATGGCGGGCGTCGCGGGGACGATCCTCGCGGCCTATGCCTCGATGGGGATCAAGATCGAGTATTTGCTCGCGGCAAGCTTCATGGCGGCGCCCGGCGGCATCCTGATGGCCAAGATCATCATGCCCGACACCAGGACGCTGGCCGAGGAGGACGCCGTCGTCGACTCGCGCGCCGCCGGCGCCATCGCCTTGCCCGAGGGCGTCCCCGGCGAGCCGTTGCCCGACGCGACGCATGATGAGGAAAAGCCCGCCAACATCATCATGGCGGCGGCGCAAGGCGCGCAGACCGGCGTCAAGCTCGCGGTCGCGGTCGGAGCGATGGTGCTGGCGTTCGTCGCGCTGGTTGCGCTGGCGAACGGCATCCTCGGCGGGATCGGCGGCTGGTTCGGCTATCCCGATCTGAGCTTCCAGGCGATCCTCGGCACGATCTTCAAGCCGGTCATGTACCTGCTCAACGTGCCGTGGAGCGAAGCGGGGGCGGCCGGCGGGTTCTTCGGCGAGAAGATCGTGCTCAACGAGTTCGTCGCGTATATCGACCTCGGCAAGATGCAGGCGGGGTTGAGCCCGCACACCGTCGCGGTGGTGACGTTTGCGTTGTGCGGCTTCGCCAATTTCTCGTCGATCGCGATCCAGATGGCGGTGACCGGCAGCCTCGCGCCCAACCAGCGCCCGATGATCGCCAAGCTCGGCCTGCGCGCGCTCGCGGCGGGGAGTCTTGCGAATCTGATGTCGGCGGCGCTCGCGGGGATATTGATCAGCTGAACTATTTAGTGCCATGGTTTGTCTTTCCGGAGGCGATCATGAACGAAGCTCCAAGCGCTAGTGTGCGTGAAAAAGTCGATAAGCTATTTGCGCGCATTAAGAACACGTCATCCGTTCGATTTCATGCGTCGCGGCGAGTTCGTATGGATTATAAAATTGCCCAGCTTACAGTGGTGTTTCTATCGCTATGGGCAATTTTGATCTCGTACTTGCTGGCAAGTGCCCTAGGAAAACAGGAACATTTAGACGTCCCGATATTAAGTGCCGCCGGCGTGATTCTACCGGTTTTTATCGTCGTATTCAGCCTAATCGAAAATGGATAAGTTGTCCTTCGATCTCATCAGCTAGAATATAATGCTCGCCAGCTAAGAGAGCTGTCCGACCAATTGTATGCCGCGTCCGGGGCTCATGGGATAAACGATGAAGCGTTGCTGAATGTGTACAAGGACTATAGTTCAAGATACAGCGATTTCCTCGAGAGGTGTCCGGTGAACCATGATGAAATCGACTATTTCCATAGGCTGTATCGAAGAACACTGAAGAGAATGGATTTGTCGAGAAAGAGGAGGTTTATGATTAGGGCGGGGATCCTACGAGTTTGGATCCAGACGTATTTTAAAAGAGGGTTTATATCTTACGTTTTGGTTCGCCCCGGCTCTATTCTTAACTTTGAGAGTAAAGCATTGAATGATTTATTCGGACCTAATCGAGATATATTGGAGTAGGAGATTTAGTAGCGGATATCAGTCGGGGATCGGAGATTAAGTGGGGTCGCGAGGTGTATGGCGTGCGCGGCCTCACCGGCAGCCTGATCGCCGATGCCGGGCTGTCGATCCTGGCGTGCGCGATGCTGTTGCCGCTGGTGCTGCGCTGGCGGCGGAGCAAAGCGGCGGCGCTTTAGCGTGTCGGGACGGGTTCCTCGCCCGAATAATCGTAGAAGCCGCGCCTGGTCTTGCGGCCGTACCAGCCGGCCTCGACATATTTGATCAGCAGCGGCGCGGGGCGGAACTTGGGGTCGCCGGTGCCTTCGAACAGCACGCGGGTGATCTCGAGGCACGTGTCGAGCCCGATGAAATCGGCGAGCGTCAGCGGGCCCATCGGATGGTTGAGCCCAAGCTGGCAGGCAAGGTCGATGTCGCGGATCGTCGCGACGCCCTCGCCGAGCGCGAAGCATGCTTCATTGAGCATCGGCATCAGCACGCGGTTGACGATGAACCCCGGCGCGTCGTTGGCGCGGACGACTTGCTTGCCGAGCGCGGCGGCGTAGGTCTCGATTGCCGCCACCGTCGCGTCGCTCGTGGCGAGGCCGCGGATGATCTCGATCAGGCCCATCACGGGGACCGGATTGAAGAAGTGGACGCCGATGAACCGCGCCGGATCGGGCGTCGCTTGCGCGAGCCGCGTGATCGGGATCGACGACGTGTTCGAGGCGAGGATCGCGGATCCGCCGAGCACCTTGCCGACCTCGGCGAAGATCGCGCGCTTGATCTCCTCGCGCTCGGTCGCCGCTTCGACGATCAGCCCGCAATTGCCCATCGCCGCGACCCCGTCGACGGTCTCGATCCGCGCCAGCGCGGCGTCCATCGCCTCGCTGTCGAGCTTGCCCTTCTCGACCGCGCGCGCGAGCTGGCGGCCGATCCCGGCCTTGCCGGCATCGGCGCGTTCCTTCGACACGTCGGTGAGCAGCACGTGATAGCCGGCCTGCGCGCTTTCCTGCGCGATCCCCGCGCCCATCTGTCCCGCCCCGATCACGCCGACGCTTTGCATGCCCTGTCCTCGATTGGGTTGATCGCGCCGCCCTATGCGGCGTGGCCCTTATTTACAATTGCCCGGCCGCGGCGCGCGCTAACCCTGATCGAAATCGAAAGAGGGGGACGCAAATGCAGGGCAACGGTGCGAGCGGCAGCCATCCGACCGCGCTGGTCGGGTTCATGCTCATCCTGGGAGTCGCGGTGGCGGTGTTCGGGGTGATCTATTATCGGCGCGGCAGCGCGCGGTTCGCCGCCGCTGGGTCGTGGGTGCAGACGCAAGCGACGATCATCGCCTCGACGATCACCACGCACACGCAAATGGTCAACGACATGCTCCAGACGAGCTATCGCGCGAAGGTCAGCTATCGCTACCAGGCGGCCGGCGCCGAGCGCGAGGGCGCGCGCCCGTTCCTGTGCGCGCGCACCGACTGGAACAGCGAGAAGGAGGCCAATGCCTGGCTTGCCGCCAACCCGGCGGGCGCGACCGTGCCGGTATGGTTCGATCCCGCCAACCCGACCGACAGCGCCTTGGTGCTCAACAAGCCGAGCCTGCTCGCGGCGATCGTGCTGACTACCGTCGGCGTCGGGGTGACGATCCTGGCAATCTATCTCTTCGCCAAAATGTGAACGCGCTAGGCCGTGTCAGTCGATTCGCCGGCAGTCATACGCCATCGTGACGTAGGGAAAGGTCACGCTTTCCCCGGCCAGTTCCGGAGTCCGCGCGATCAGCGCGCGCACTTCGGCGGCGACGTCCGCCTGGGTAGCTGGAGGCAGCGCGGCGATGAAGCTGGTCGACAGCGTGCGGCCGACGACGACGTCCTCCGCCGCGCCGCGATGCGCGTACCGCATCAGCGTTTCGTGGAGCGGGGTGAAGCCCGGCGCGGGGAAGGGCGCGCGCCACGCCGCTGCGGTTTCGCGGGGTGCGTCGCCCTGGTGCCGATTGGTGATCGCCGACAGCTCCGCGACCCAATCGACCGAAGTGTCGCGCGTATTCCAGATCAGCCCGAGCGCGCCGCCCGGCCGCAGCACGCGGCGGAATTCGGCGACCACCGCATCGCTGGCGAACCAGTGGAACGCGGTGGCGCAGACGACCGCGTCGACGCTCTCGTCGGCGAGTGGCAGCGCCTGGGCAGGCGCGACGATCGTCCGCACGCCGGGCAGCGCGGCGCGCAGTTGTTCGAGCATCTCGCCCACCGGGTCGATCGCGATCACGTCAGCCCCGGCCGCGACCAGCGTTTCGGTGAACTTGCCGGTGCCCGCGCCGACTTCGGCGACGATGCTGCCCGGTGCGATGCCCAGCCGGTCGCGCAGCCAGTCGGCGGCCTCGGGCGGATAGCCCGGACGGCTGGTCGCGTAGACGCCGGCGCCGCGCGCGAAGCCGGTGCCGGCGATCGGGTTGACCGGCGCGCTCATGTCAGGGCGCCGGGCGCGGCGCCTGCGCTTCGGCGAGATAGAGCGCGAACTGGTCGGCGGGGTCGGTCCATTCGGCGATCGGCGTCCATCCGCCCGCGCGGAGC
Organism: Sphingomonas sp.; assembly: GCF_036269755.1. GTDB lineage: Bacteria > Pseudomonadota > Alphaproteobacteria > Sphingomonadales > Sphingomonadaceae > Sphingomonas. The sequence continues at coordinate 315,637 of NZ_DATBDV010000009.1, forward strand.
AGGATGCGTGCGTCGCGCGGGCCATATTTGTGGCTGTTCTCGGTGTGGATCGTCTCGCCCGCCGCGATCGAGAAGGGGCGGCCCTCGATCGTGAAGTTCACGTCGCGCGTCGCCTCCAGATGCATCTCGATCCGCGCGCGGTCGTCGTTCCAGATCGCGCGGTGGCGGAACGCGTCGATCGGGATCGTGCCGTCGAGCTCGCGGTTGATCCGTTCGAGCAGGTTGAGGTTGAACGCCGCGGTCACCCCGGCCGCGTCGTCATAGGCGCACTCGAGTATCGCGGGGTCCTTGATCCGGTCCATCCCGATCAGCAGCATCGCGCCCTCTCCGAGCGAACGGCGCATCGCGCGGAGCAGGTCGGCTGACGACAAGGGGATCATGTTGCCGATCGTCGACCCCGGGAAGAAACCGAGCTTGGGGGTCGCGGCGACTTCGGCGGGGAGCTTGAGCGGCTGGAGAAAATCGCCCTCGACCGGGATGACGCGAAGCGCCGGGAAGCGTGCCGCCAGCGCCTTCGACGATTCGCGCAGGAAGTCGCCCGAAATGTCGATCGGGACATAAGCGGACGGGTCCACCGCGCCGAGCAGGATCGGCGTCTTGGTCGACGATCCCGATCCGAACTCGACGACCGCACGGCCTGGCCCCACGCGCGCCGCCACCTCGCCCGCCACCGCTTCGAGCAGCGCGGTCTCGGTCCGCGTCGGATAATATTCGGGCAGCTCGGTGATTGCCTCGAACAGCTCCGATCCGCGCCGGTCGTAGAACCATCGCGCCGGAATCGCGCGCGGACGCCGGGTCAGGCCGTCGATCACGTCGGCGCGAAACGCCGGGTCGGCGAAGCTCCGCGTGCCGTCTTCCGCTTCCTGTTTCAGCATTCGACGCCCTTCCTATACGCTTCCCCGGCGAAGGCCGGGGCCCAGCATCGGGCCGTGGCGAAATGAAGGGTGGCGGCCGCGTCCCGGGCCTTCCCAACTGGGCCCCGGCCTTCGCCGGGGAGGCGTGAAGGGCAGCGCTTCACGCTAAATATCCCTCGCCAATCGCACGCCGGTGAATTGCCAGCGCTGGTGCGGGTAGAAGAAATTGCGGTAGCTCGCGCGGACGTGGCCGCGCGGGGTCGCGCACGATCCGCCGCGCAGCACGAACTGCCCGCTCATGAACTTGCCGTTATATTCGCCGACCGCGCCCGCGGCGGGCTGGAAACCCGGATAGGGGCGATACGCGCTGCCGGTCCATTCCCATACGTCGCCGAAGAACGCCGGGCCGCCGGGCGAGGGTCGCGGCTCGACCGGTCCGGCGGCGTCGAGCTGGTTGCCGCCGTCGGGATCGTGCGCGCCTGCGGCCGCTTCCCATTCGGCCTCGGTCGGGAGCCGCGCGCCGGCCCAGCTCGCGAACGCGTCGGCTTCGAAGAAGCTGACGTGCGTGACCGGCGCGGCGGGGTCGATCGGGCGGCGGCCGTCGAGCCCGAAGCGAGTCCAGGCGCCGCGCTGCTGCTCCCAATAGAGCGGCGCTTCGACGCCTTGCGCCTGCACCCACGCCCAGCCGTCGGACAGCCAGTGCCGCGGATCGGCATAGCCGCCGTCGGCGATGAACGCCGCCCATTCGCCGTTGGTGATGGTGCGGTCGGCGATCGCGTGGGGCGTGAGCAGCGCCTGGTGACGCGGCCCTTCGCAATCGAACGCGAAATTTCCCGAATCTCCCGCTTGTGAGAACGTGAAATCGCGTCCGATCTCGACCACGCCGCCGGGATGCTCGATCCAGGCGATCGGACCCGGCATCGCCACCGGCACCTTGGGCGCGCCCGGCCAGACTGCCGGCTCGATCGGATTTTGCGCCATCAGGTGGAGCAGGTCGGTCAGCAGCAATTCCTGGTGCTGCTCTTCGTGATGACAGCCCAGCCGGACGAGCTCGCGCGCCGCTTCGGGGAGATCGGGGAGCGCCGCCGCCAGCGCGGCATCGACATGGGCGCGATACGCCAGCACCGCGTCGAGCGACGGGCGGGTGATCACCCCCCGCCGGTCGCGCGCCTGCCGCGATCCTTCGGCTTCGTAATAGGAATTGAACAGGAACGGGAAGCGCTCGTCATAAAGCGCATAACGGGGCACGAAATCGCGCAGCACGAAGGTTTCGAAAAACCACGTCGTATGCGCGAGATGCCATTTGGCCGGCGAAGCGTCGGGCATCGACTGGACGCTGGCATCGGCGTCGGACAACGGCGCGACGAGCGCGACGCTCAGCGCGCGCACCGCCGCGAGGCGCTGCCCCAGCGCTTCGGGAGACGGCGATGAGCCCAACCGCGTTCGCATTATGTTCTCCGTAGCGCGCAAATTACGCGGCTGCAACGATCGAGATCGGCGGACGGGCTCAGCGCTGCGCGCCGGGCACCCAGAGAACGCCGCCGGCGGCGGATTGGTTCACCGCGCGCGCCGCGACGAACAGCCAATCGCTGAGGCGGTTGATGTAGCGCAATGCTTCCGAATTGAGCGGCGCGTGATCGTTGGCCGCAACGCAGCTGCGCTCGGCGCGCCGGGCGACGGCGCGGGCGAGATGGAGGTGCGCGGAAATCGCCGTGCCGCCCGGCAGAATGAAGCTGGTCAGCGGTGCGAGGTGAGCGTTCATCGCATCGATCTCGCGTTCGAGCCGCTCGACCTGGCTCGCCGCTATCCTCAGCGCGCCGTCGATGCCGCCGGGAGTCGCGATATCGGCGCCGAGATCGAACAGGTCGTTCTGGATTCGCGCGAGCGCCTCGCCCGTCTCGCCGCTCGCCAATGTCGCCGCCACTCCGATCGCGCTATTCGCCTCGTCGACGTCGCCGATCGCCGCGATCCGCGCGTCCGACTTCGACACGCGCGACCCATCGACCAGCCCGGTCGACCCACCGTCGCCGGTCCGCGTGTAGATTTTGTTGAGCTTGACCATCTTGTCCTTCGCGGTGCCGGCCCAACCCCCACCCGGCCGCCCAACAGGTTATTCTATGGGCGGTCGGGTGGGGGAGTGGGCCGGCACCGCCATGCGCGTGAGCGTATCAAAAGTCTCCGTCTCAGCTACCCTTGCCGGCGAGGACCAGAATCAGCACGACGATCAGGATCGCGCCCGCCTGGAAGAAGATGCGGAACTGCATCGCCTTGTTCGAACGCAGCGCCGCCTCGCTCGGTCCGGTGCCCGATCGCACCTCCTGGCCTGCATTGCGGAGGAACTGCACGACGCCGTAGACGAGTGCTGCGACCGTCGCGATCATCGCGGCGAGGAGGAGGATGGCGAGGAAGGTCATGGCTGGTATTTAGGCGCTCCGATAGCCGTTGGGAAGCGTACCGGCGCGCAAAGCCCGGGCGAGCACGCGGCCATCGGGATAGTCGGCGCGCAGATCGGCCAGCGTCGGCGCGCCGTGACGCTTGGCGAGGCGCTTCCCCCCGGCATCGCTCAGCAGGGCATGGTGGCGATAGACCGGCGTCGGAAGGTCGAGCATCGCCTGGAGCAGCCGGTGGACGTGCGTCGACTCGAACAAGTCACGTCCGCGCACAACGTGCGTGACCCTCTGCGCCGCGTCGTCGACCGTCACCGCGAGGTGGTAGCTCGCCGGCGCGTCCTTGCGCCACAGCACCACGTCGCCCGCGCTCTCGGGGGTCGCGACTTGCGGCCCAGCGACTTCGTCATGCCAAACCAGCTGGCCGTTTCTTGAAAACGCCTCCCCGGCGAAGGCCGGGGCCCAGTCGCGACCGGCCCGATCCTGGGCCCCGGCCTTTGCCGGGGAAGCGTGAATATATGAAGCCGTAGCGGCCGCCATGTCGAGCCGCCACGCAAACGGCTCGCCGTCCGCCAGGCGTGCCTCGATCTCCGCCGGCGAGCGATGACGGCATGCCGCGGGATGCGGCGGCGGGGTGTCGTCATCGTGCGGCGCGCTCCCCGCCGCGGCGATCTCCGCCGCGATGTCGGCGCGCGTGCAGAAACAGCGATAGGTGTGGCCGCTGCTGTGCAGCTGCTCAAGCGCCTCTGCGTAAAGTGGCACGCGCTCCGACTGGAATACGACCGGTCCATCCCACGCCAGCCCCAGCCATGTCATATCGTCAAGGATCGCCTCGACGTGCTCGCGCCGCGACCGCGAGCCGTCGATATCCTCGATCCGCAACAGGAAGCGGCCGCCCTCCGCCCGCGCCCGGTCGTGCGCCTGCACCGCCGACCAAGCGTGGCCCAAATGCAACCGTCCGGTCGGACTCGGCGCGAACCGCGAAGTAATCACGCGTCCGACTCTTGACCGCGAGTCAGCGGCTGTGCTGTCATGACAGCGTCATCCTAGTCGGGTTGATGCCCGTCTGGAAAGCGAAGGGTTTGGACCCTAGGAGGGCGAGGCGTGTTCCATCCCGACCTGATGCGGCATCCGGACAGTTGCCCCGCTTTGGTGCTGAACGCCGATTACACGCCGCTCAGTTACTATCCGCTCTCCGTCTGGCCGTGGCAGACCGCCGTCAAGGCGGTTTTTTTGGATCGAGTCGACATCGTCTCGCATTACGAGCGCGAGGTCAGGAGCCCGAACTTCGCGCTCAAGCTGCCGTCGGTGATCGCGCTCAAATCGTTCGTGAAGCCCAGCCAGTTCCCCGCTTTCACTCGGTTCAACCTGTTCCTGCGCGACCGCTTTTCGTGCCAATATTGCGGGACGCACCGCGACTTGACCTTCGACCACGTCATCCCGCGCGCTTATGGCGGACGCACGACCTGGGAGAACGTCGCGACGGCGTGCGCGCCGTGCAATCTCAAGAAGGGCGGCCGCACCCCGCGGGAGGCGCACATGCCGCTCCATGTCGAGCCGATCCGCCCGACCAGTTGGCAATTGCAGGACCACGGCAAGAGCTTTCCGCCCAATTACCTCCACGATACGTGGCGCGATTGGCTGTATTGGGACGTCGAGCTGGAGGCTTGACGCCACAGCAGGATGGACCGCTCCGATCCGTTGGATGAAGCCGGCAAAGACAATCCTCGCGACTGAGCGTTCCTGTCAGGCCACGTGACCCGCGACGCGCGATTTCGCCGATAATTTCGTATATACACATATTGACGCGATACAGAAATTCTGTATACACGAAAATGCGATCAGAGATCGTCCCTATCACAGCCGGAGACATGTGATGATCAAGAGCTACGCCGCCCCCTAACGGCCAGAATTGGGGAAGCCCAAATGGACGTGGACTACGACCCGGCCAAACGTTCGCTCATTCTGGCGGACCGCGGCCTTGATCTTGCAGACGCTGGGAAGCTTTTCGATGGCTTCCATCTGACGCGACGCGACGACAAGCACAGCGAAACCGAGGAACGGTTTCATTCGATCGGGATGATCGGCGACGAAGTCGTGATCGTGACTTGGACCCTTCGCGAGGACCGGCGCCGCATCGTGACGATGTGGAAAGCAAATGACAGAGAAAGACAGAAATATCAGCAAGCGCGCGACCGACCCGGATGACGTGAAGCCCGAACTGGACGATGCCTGGTTTGAGGAAGCGGATTCGTTCGTCGGGGCCAAGCTTGTCCGGCGTGGACGGCCGAAGTCCGACAATCCGAAGCAACCGGTATCGCTGCGGCTGGACCGCGAGGTGATCGATTGGTTCAAACGCGGCGGCGAAGGCTGGCAGACGCGGATCAACGAAGAATTGCGTAAGGCTGCGGGTATCTGAATCCGCTATGCGCGTGCGGGATTAACTCCCTCCTAACTCCGCGCCGCTACCGAAGACGGCGTGAAACGGGGCGGGATCTTCCTGGCGACGCGGTTGGCGCTCGGCCTGATGGTCGTGGCGATGGTCTCGGCGTGCGCCGGGCATGAGAATGACGGATCGACCGCGACGCTCGCGATCCCCAAGTTGCCGCCCAAGGTGATGCTCGAAAAGCTCGACCTCAACGTGCCGGTCGATCTCGATGTCTCCGATCTCAACGCGGCGACCGCGACGCCCGCTTACACCGCGGCGCCGTCGTTCAACGCGCTCGCCGAAACGCGCAGCCCCGACGACGCCGCGCGCGCGCTCGATTGCCTGACGCAGACGGTCTATTACGAGGCGGGCAACCAGTCCGACGACGGCCAGCGCGCGGTGGCGCAGGTGGTGCTCAATCGCGTGCGCGACCGCGCCTTTCCCTCAAGCGTGTGCGGCGTCGTCTATCAGGGATCGCAGCGAAGCACCGGCTGCCAGTTCACCTTCACGTGCGACGGCTCGCTCAACCGCCGGCCGAGCGCCGCCGGATGGGAACGCGCCCGTGCGGTCGCAAGCGCGGCGCTGGCGGGCGCGGTCTACGCCCCCGTCGGGTCGGCAACCTTCTACCACGCCAATTACGTGTCGCCGTGGTGGGCATCGAGCATGGACAAGGTTGCGACGGTCGGCGCGCACATCTTCTACCGCTGGCGCGGCGGGATGGAGAATGCGCTGGCGTTCCGGCAGCGCTATTCGGGCGCCGAGCCGAGCCTGACCGGCCGTACCGCCCCGGGCAGCACGATCGCCTATGCCGGCGACCAGTCGGTCGATGGCGTGACGATCCACCGCGGCGGCTCGCCGGCGAGCAGCCCTGCGGTCGCGGCCCCGGCCTCAACGTCCGCGCCTGCGATCGTGACGACTTCCGCCAGGCTGGTGCGCGTCGGTTCGATGGCGGGCATTCGAATCCATCGCGGGATGGACGGGCCGGTTTCGACGGAAGACCTCACCGACAAGGCGACCGTCGACTGATCCGCTATTGCGAGCGCAGCGAAGCAATCCATGCCGTCGCGCGGCCGGTGCTCGCGCCGGTCGAGCGGCGGCTGATGAAACTGATTGAGAATTGGCGCGACAATAGCTGATCTACGCCTCCCCGGCGGAGGCCGGGGTCCAGCATCGGACGGATCGTAACTGGACCCCGGCTTTCGCCGGGGAGGCGTCTTTAGACTTCGTCATGTGTTGCAAAAAGGCGCTGGATTGCTTCGCTGCGCTCGCAAGGGCGATCTGGCTTCAGCTTTGGCGCTGCTCGAGGTCGAGCAGATACTTCTTCCCTTCCAGCCCACCCGCAAAGCCGGTGAGCGATCCGTCGCTGCCGATCACGCGGTGGCATGGTGCGACGATCGAGATCGGGTTCCTGCCGTTGGCCGCGCCCACCGCGCGCGTGGCGGTCGGGCGCCCGAGCGACGCCGCGATCTCGGCATAGCTGCGCGTTTCCCCGAACGGGATCGTCAGTAACGCCGCCCACACGCTCTTCTGGAAATCGGTGCCGTGGAAATCGAGCGGCAAGTCGAAGCGGTTTCGCGTGCCGGCGAAATATTCGCCGAGCTGGCGCTTGGTTTCGACCAGCACCGGGTGATCCGGCGCCTCGGCCATCGCGCCCAGTCGGACTCGCTCGGCGCGGTCGTCCTGCCACAGGATAGCGGCGAGCCCGCGCTCGCTCGCGACGAGCTTGAGCGTGCCGACCGGCGAAGCGAAATGCGTGGAGACGAAGGTCATGGGCGATTCCTCGGTTGCCGTCCTCAGCGACCTGGGCGCGCCGCCGTCCGCGCGCTTCCCGCGGCTTGCGCTCAACGTCCGATTCCCATCCTCTGCAATTCGCGGTCCCCGCCGAATTGGTGCTTGAAGGCGCCGAGCACGTGCAGCGCGAACAGCGCGTAGACGAGATAGGCGATGACCTCGTGCGCCGCGCCGAACGTGTCGTGGACCCATTTTTTGCTATCGGGCGGCAGGTTCGTGATGAAACCCAGCCGCGGGATCTCGAACAGCCCGAACCAGCCGATCGGGTGAGTCGCTGCGTCCTTGAACGCGCAATCCATGACATAGCCGGTGATCGGCATCGCGAAAATCACGAAGTACAGCCCCCAATGGACGATATGCGCGAGATGGCGCTCCCATGGGCGGTAGCCCAGCGGGAAGGCCGGCGGGCGATGGCTTGCGCGCCACAACAGCCGAAGCACCGCGAGCCCGAGGATGGTCAGCCCGATCGCCTTGTGCTTGTCGATCATCGGCCGGACGTAGGGCGCGATCGAATCGTGCGTGTCGCCGAGCGGCCAGAGCCACGCCAGCGCGATGTTGGCCAGCACGCCGAGCGCGATCGCCCAGTGCAGCACGATCGCGAACCGCGTGTACCGTTCATTCTCCATGCAGCGTCTTTCCCCCAGAGGTTGCCAATCAGGCTGGTGCGTATCCGAAATGAACGTTAGACGCGAAGACCCCCTCCTAGGTTCATGTCCCTGATGTTCCAGCGTGCCCCGGCGGACGCGCTCGCCCAGACCTTCGCGATCCTGTCGCCGCGGCTCAATCCGCGCCGAGTCCGATGGCCGAGCCGCTTCATTACGGCGCTGGTCTATGCGGCGTTCGTCGCGCTCGTGGCAATGGCGTTCCTGCGGCAGGGCATTCTGGTCTGGTCGGTCGGGGTCGCGTACATCCTCTACGACACCGCGCTGCTGGTGTTCACCGCGATCGAGATCTGGCCGTTGCGGCATGGCGTGGCCCCGCCGAGCGCTGACGATGGCGCGGCGACGCTCGCGGTGATCGTCGCCGCGCGCAACGAAGCGGCGGTGCTCGACGTGACGATCGACCGGTTGGCGGCGCAGGACGGCGCGCCCGATCTGATCCTGATCGCCGACGACGGGTCGGACGACGGCACGGCGGCGACGCTCGCACGCTACGGCCTCGACCCGCCGGCAATCGGTGCGATCAGCGCGCCGGCGCGCGACTTGCCGAGCCTGCGCTGGCTGCGCCTTCCGCACGGCGGCAAGGCGCGCGCGCTCAACGCGGCGATTCTCCACGTCGAGCAGGAGATCGTCGTCACGGTCGATGCCGACACGTTGCTCGAACCTGGCGCGATCGCCGCGATGCGCACGGCATTCGCTGCCGAGCCCGAACTTGTCGCCGCCACCGGGGTGATCCGCCCGATGTGCGGGCCGAGTCTCACGGGACGGCTATTCGAGTGGTTCCAGACCTACGAATATGTCCGCAACTTTCTGTCGCGCTATGCGTGGGAACGGCTCAACGGATTGCTGCTCGTCTCGGGCGCGTTCGCGGCGTTTCGGACCAAAATGGTGGTCAAGGTCGGCGGGTTCGACCCTGATTGCCTGGTCGAGGATTACGAGCTGATCCACCGCCTCCACCGCTTCGCCCACGACAGCGGCTATGACTGGCGCGTGCGCGTGATCGGCGGCGCGCTGGCGTCGACCGACGCGCCCGCGACGCTCCCGGCGTTCCTGCGCCAGCGCCGCCGCTGGTTCGGCGGGTTCCTCCAGACGCAGCATTGGAATCGCGACATGGTCGCGAACGGCCGGTTCGGCCGGCTCGGCACCGCGATGCTGCCGGTCAAGGCGGCGGACACGGTGCAGCCGATCTTCGGCCTCACCGCGTTCGTGATCCTGCTCGTCGTGCTGTTCAGCGGGCGGTTCCACATCGTGCTGCCGATCCTGATCATCATGGCGACCAAGATCATCGTCGACCTGACGTTCCACCTCGCCTCCCTGAAGCTCTATTCGCGCTGGACCGGCCAGACCAAGGGGCTGCGGCTGGGACCGGCGCTGGCGGCGGCGATGCTCGAGCCGTTCAGCTTCCAGCTGTTCCGCCACTGGGGCGCGATCCTGGGGTGGAAGGCGTTCCTGACCGGCCGCGAGACCTGGGCGCGGCAGAGCCGGACGGCGATCGCCGAGGTGAAAAGGGAAACCTGATTCCCCTCCTTTTCAAGGGAGGGGGAGGAGTCAGGAAAGAAACGGCGCCGCAATCTCCGGCCGCACGCGCATCAGCCGTCCGCTCGCGCGGTCGATCAGCGCCCAGGTCGTCTTGGCCTCGACCTTCACCTTTCCGTCCGCACCGGTGAACCGCACATGCCGGTCGAACCGCGCGCCTTGCGGCGGCTCGGCGACCCAGGTTTCGGCGGTCACCGTTTCGCCCGCCGCGACATTGCCGCGATAATCGATCTCGTGCCGAGTCACGACCCAGATCATCGCCTCGCGCTGCTCCGGGCTGGCAATCGTCTCCCAATGCGCGACCGCGATCTCCTGGATCCACTTCACCCACACCGCATTGTTGACGTGGCCGAGCTCGTCGATGTCGGCCTCGGTCGCAGTGATCGGGTAGGAGAGGCCGGCCATCATCCCTCCACACCCAATTGCCACAGCGCGAAGGCATGCTCCTCCGCCGCCTCGTACAGGCTGTCGAACCGCCCCGATTTGCCGCCATGCCCCGCGCCCATGTTGGTCTTCAAGAGAAGGACATTGTCGTCGGTCTTGGTCGCACGCAGCTTGGCGGCCCATTTGGCGGGTTCCCAATAGGTCACGCGCGGGTCGTTGAGGCCGCCCGAGATGAACATCGGCGGGTAACCCTGCTCCTTGACGTTGTCGTAGGGCGAATAGGAGCGGATCAGCTCGAACGCCGCCTTTTCCTCGATCGGGTTGCCCCATTCGGGCCATTCGCCTGGCGTGAGCGGCAAGCTTTCGTCCATCATCGTGTTGAGTACGTCGACGAACGGCACGTCGGCGATCACCGCGCCCCACAGATCGGGGTTGGAATTGACCACCGCGCCCATCAGCTCGCCGCCCGCCGAGCGCCCCGCGATCGCGATCTTGCCCTCAGCCGTCCAGCCATCCGCGACCAGCGCCTTCGCGACATCGACGAAATCGTTGAAGGTGTTGCTGCGCTTTTCGAGCTTCCCGTCGTGATACCATTGCTGGCCGAGATCGTCGCCGCCGCGGATGTGCGCGATGGCATAAGCGAAGCCGCGGTCCAGCAAGCTCAGCCGTCCGGTCGAGAAATTGGGTGGGATCGCGTAGCCGTACGCGCCGTACGCGTAGAGGAACAGCGGCCGCGATCCGTCGCGCGGGAAATCCCTGGGATAGACGATCGACACCGGCACCTCGGTGCCGTCGCGCACTCTGATCTTGAGGCGTTCAGTGGCGTATTGTTCGGCGTCGTACCCACTCGGGATTTCCTGAACCTTGAGCGTGGTCATTTCGCCCGTCGCGACGTCATAGTCATACACCGTCCCCGGCGTGACCATCGATTCGTAGCCGAGCCGGAGCACCGCTTGCTCGTATTCGGGATTGTCGCCGAGCCCCGCGGCGTAGCTCGGTTCGGGGAACACGATCCGCTGCGGCGCGATGCTCGGGTCGTAGCGGTGGATCGCGATCTGGTCCAACCCGTCCTCGCGCCCCTCGACCACGAAATAGTCGCGATAGCATTCGATTCCGGTCATGTAGAAATGCTCGGAAGGCGCGATCAGCTCGGTCCATTCGCCGGGGTCGGCGATCGGCGCGGTGGCCAGCCGCCACATCGGATCGATGTCGTTGGTGTGGATGTACAGCGTCTGCCCATGCGTCTCGACATCGTATTCGCGCCCGGTCTTGCGCGGCGCGACGAGCAGCGGCTTGGCGAGCGGATCGGCCGCGGGGAGGAGATAGACTTCGCTGGTGACGTGGTCGCCGGTGGCGATCACGATCCAATGGCGGTCGCTGGTCTCGCTGACGCCGACGCGGAAACCTTCGTCGGCTTCCTTGAACAGCGCGATATCGTCCTCGATCGGCGTGCCGAGCCGGTGCAGCCGCGCATTGTCGGTACGCCATTGCTCGTTGGCGAGGCCGTAGAGGAAGCCGCTGTCGTCGGCGGTCCAGACGATCTCCGACAGCATGCCGGGGATCGTGTCGGACAAGTGCTCGCCGGTCGCCAAATCCTTCACGCGGATGGTGAAGCGTTCGGAGCCGTTATCGTCGATCGCATAAGCGAGCAGCTTGCCGTCATTGCTGACCGAGAACGCGCCGAGCCGGAAATATTCCTTGCCCTCGGCCAGCGCCGGCTCGTCGAGCAGCAGCTCGTCCGGTCCGCCAGAAACGGGTTTGCGCCACCATTTGCGATACTGCCCGCCGGTCTCGAACGCGGTCCAGTAGAGCCAGTCGCCATCCTTTTGCGGGACCGAAGAATCGTCCTCCTTGATCCGGCCCTTCATCTCTTCGTACAGCCGGTCGGTCAGCGGCTTGTGCGGCGCCATCACCGCTTCGAAATAAGCATTCTCCGCCGCGAGATAGGCGAGCACGTCCTGGTCGGTGACGGTCGGATAGTTCGGGTCCTTGAGCCACGCATAGGGGTCGGAAATGGTGACGCCGTGCGCGGTGAATTGATGCGGGCGCGTCGCGGCGACGGGGGGCTGGGGGAGATCGGTCATGGGCGCCTCCTAAGCGGCCCAAAGAGCGGCGTCACCCTTTCAGCGCGTCCGCATCCAAAAGCCGAACATGCCGATACCGACGACGAAGGCCGGCACGCCATAACAGATCGCAAGCGGTACCGGAGAGGGATGCGTTCCCGCGCGCGAGGTCACAGCGATGAAAGTTCCGACCAAAGCGCTTATCGCGATCCAGGCCCCCAACAGTGCTGCGGCAAGTGCCTGTGCCGCGACCGGCTCGACGCTCAGGCGAGGGCGTTCGCGCTCCGGCGCGCTATCCACGATGCGGTTCCATAGCCCGACGGCCAACGTCAGATTGCCCTCGTCGATGCCAAACGTCAGGCGGGCACCGGGCACCAAGAACCGGGTTCTACGCTCAACCTGGATCTCGTTCCACGGAACCTCGAACGGGCGTTGGAATGGCCCGAAGAGCCGAAAAACCCCAACGCGCAGGCCGTTATGCGTCGGCGCCAGGTTGAGAATACCGTTCATCGATACCCTGCCGAGACCGAAGCGTCCCATCGATCCGCTCTTCATCCGGAAGGTGCGGATCGGCCCACCGGGGCCGCGGGGATAGCGTCGCTGCAGCGTAAACCAGCCAGATATGAAGCCTAGCATCGTGACGATGAGCAGCCAGAAGGCAACGAAGCATGCCGGGAACACAATCGCAAACCACTTTGCAGTGACCGGGTCCATCGGCTGGTTCATGCAACGCCCCTTTGCCGGTCCCTCGCGGACAGCCCTGTCCAGCATCGCCGAACTTTGCAACGACAGCAATATCAGTGGAGCACCTCTTACAGCTTGTGCTGGACCGGCTGACGCGACAATCGGGTGCGACGCGATATTGCCTCACCCACAAGATTCGTCCTGGAATAGCGATCACGATGTCCACCTATACCGACCGCCTTGCCGCCCTGCGCGATCAGCTCAAGGCCGATCGCCTCGACGGGTTCGTAGTGCCGCTGACCGACGAGCATATGTCCGAATATGTCGGCGCCTATGCGCAGCGGCTGGCGTGGCTGACGGGGTTTCAGGGGTCCGCCGGGACCGCGGTGGTGCTGCCCGCCGAAGCGGCGATGTTCACCGACGGGCGCTACACGCTCCAGGTCCGCGAGCAGGTCGATGGCGGCGATTGGCAGTTCGTCGAAGTGCCGGCGACCAGCGTCGCCGACTGGCTCGGGTGGCATGCCCCGGCGGGCGGGCGGATCGGGTACGACCCGTGGCTGCACACCTCGGCCTGGGTCAAGGACGCGGAGAAGGCGCTGGCGGCGAAGGGTGCGACGCTGGTCGCGGTCGACACCAATCCGGTCGATGCGATCTGGCCCGACCGGCCGGCGCCGTCCGACGCTCGGTTGGTGGTCCAGCCCGATGATCTCGCGGGCAAGTCGTCCGCGCAGAAGCGCGCCGAGATCGCCGATTGGCTGGCCGAGCAGCAGGCCGACGCAGTGGTGTTGTCGGCGCTCGACTCGATCGCCTGGGCGCTCAACGTGCGCGGCGCCGATGTCGAGCGGACGCCGGTCGCTTTGGCGTATGCGATCGCCGATGCCGACGGCACGCTCGATCTGTTCGTCGCGCGCGAAAAGGTGAGCGAGGAGGTCGCCGCGCACCTCGGCAACGCGGTCCGCGTCCACGACCGTAGCGACTTCGCGCCCGCGCTCAGCCGATATGCCGGCAAGCGAGTCGCCGCCGACCCCGAACGAGCGGTCGCGGCGATCTTCGACGGGCTCAAGCGCGGCGGCGCGACGGTGCTGGCGGTGCGCGACCCGGTCGTGCTGGCCAAGGCGATCAAGAATCCGGCCGAGATTGCTGGGCATCGCGCCGCGAGCGTCCGCGACGGCGCCGCGCTCATGCGCTTCCTCAAATGGTGCGAGGAGACGCTGCCCCGCGGGACCGAGACCGAACTGACTGCGGCGGCCAAGCTCCAGGAGTTTCGCGACGCCACGGGCAAGCTCAAGGATCTGAGCTTCGACACGATTTCGGCGACCGGCGCGCATGGCGCGAGCCCGCATTACCGCGTGACCGAGGAATCGAGCTTCCGGATCGAACCGGGCCAGCTCTATCTCGTCGATTCGGGCGGACAATATGCCGACGGCACGACCGACGTGACTCGAGTCATCCCGGTCGGCGATCCGACGCCCGAAATGGTCGACCGCTTCACGCGCGTGCTCCAGGGGCATATCGCGCTGGCGACCGCGGTCTTCCCCGAAGGCACCAATGGCGGCCAGCTCGATGCTTTCGCGCGGCGGCCATTATGGGAGGCGGGGCTCGATTTCGCGCACGGCACCGGCCACGGGGTCGGCAGCTATCTCGCGGTACACGAGGGACCGCAGCGTATCGCCAAGCCGAATTATCCCGGCGGCGGCCCGTCCGAGCCGCTGCGCCCCGGCATGATCATCTCGAACGAGCCGGGCTATTACAAAGCCGGCGAATACGGCATCCGCATCGAAAACCTCGTGCTGGCCGAGGAGCGCGAGATCGCGGGCGCCGAGCAGAAGATGATGGGGTTCGAGACGCTGACCTTCGCGCCGATCGAGCGGCGGCTGATCGAGCCGGCGCTGCTGACCGTCGCCGAACGCGCGTGGATCGACGCGTATCACGGGCGCGTGCTCGACGTGCTGGGGCCGGAGCTGAACGCCGAGGAGCGGGCCTGGCTGCTGGGCAAATGCGCGACGATCGGGGGTTGAGTCCGTCGCCCCGGCGCAGGCCGGGGCAGCGATGTTGCCGAAAACACCGCCAGCGGCCCCGGCCTGCGCCGGGGCGACGGCTTGATCAAATCCGCGTCACGCCGCTCACCGCGTCGGTCGCGCGCAACGCCGCCATCAGCTTCTCGAGATGCGCCGCATCGCGCACTTCGAGGTCGACCTCGTTGGTGTGGAAACCCGTGTCGCTCGAATCGAAGCGGATGTTGTGGATGTTGGCGCGGTGCTGGCCGATCAGCGTCGACACGGTGCCGAGCGCGCCGGGTTCGTTCTTGAGGGTGATCTCGATCCGCGCCAGCCCGCCTTCGGCCTTGTCGCCCCAGGCGAGGTCGACCCAGTCGGCGTCGTCGGACTTGGCGAGCACCGGGCAATCGATGCGGTGGACCGCGATTTCCTGGTCGGGGCGGCGCAACCCGACGATGCGGTCGCCCGGTACCGGATGGCAGCACGTGTCGAGGCTATAGGCGACGCCCGGGGTCAGCCCGGTGATCGACACCGCCGATTGCTGCGGCAAGGGGCGCCCGGCGTCGCTACCCCCCGATCCGGGCATCAGCGCCTCCATCAACTGCGCATCGGAGACGCGGTGCCGCGCCACCGCTTCGAGCAAGGCGTCCTCGTCGGGGAGCTTGAGTTTCTTGAGCGCGGTCTTGACCGCATCGACCGACAGCGGCGCGGGCAAGCGCTGGACGATCTCGTCGTAGAGCTTGCGCCCGAGCGCGAGCGTTTCCTTGCGCTCGGTCAGCCGCAGCGTGCGGCGGATCGCGGCGCGCGCCTTGCCGGTGATCGCGAAGTTGAGCCAATTGGGCTGCGGCGACTGCGCCTTGGATTTCAGAATCTGCACCTGGTCGCCATTCTCGATCACGGTGCGCAGCGGCACGTGCCGCCCGTTGATCTTCGCGCCGACCGCCTGGTCGCCGAGATCGGTATGCACGGCGTAGGCGAAGTCGATCGGGGTCGCGCCCTTGGGCAATTGGTGCAGCTCGCCCTTGGGCGTGAACGCGAAGATGCGATCCTGGTACATCGCCATCTTGGTATGTTCGAGCAGCTCCTCGGGGCTGTCGGCGGTCTCGAGGATCTCGACCAGGTCGCTGATCCAGCTGTGCTGGGTGTCGGCGCGGACCTTGCCCGATTTGTACGCCCAGTGCGCGGCGAGGCCGTATTCGGCCTCGGCGTGCATCTCCTCGGTGCGGATCTGGATTTCGACGCGCGTGTCGCCGGCGTGCATGATCGAGGTATGGAGCGAGCGATAGCCGTTGCGCTTGGGTGTCGAGATGTAATCCTTGAACCGCCCGGGCACCGCCGGCCAGCGGCGGTGGATGATGCCGAGCGCGCGGTAACAATCCTCCTCGGTCGGGACGATCGCGCGGAACGCCATGATGTCGCTCAATTGCTCGAAGCTGATGTGGCGCTCGCCCATCTTCTTCCAGATCGAATAGGGATGCTTCTCGCGGCCCGAAATGTCGGCATCGACTCCCTGGCGCGACAGCAGCAGCTTGAGCCCCGAGCCGATCTTGGCGATTCGGTCGCCGCCGCCCTCTTTCAGCTGCACGAGCCGCTTGCTGATCGATTCGTACGCCTCGCGCTCCAATTGTGCGAAGGCGAGCGTCTGCATCTCCTTCATGAACTCGTACATGCCGATCCGCTCGGCGAGCGGCGCGTAGATGTCCATCGTCTCGCGCGCGATGCGCTGGCGCTTCTCCGGATTGGCGATGTGGTGGAGCGTGCGCATGTTGTGCAGCCGGTCGGCGAGCTTGACCAGCAGCACGCGGATGTCGTCCGACATGGCGAGCAGGAACTTGCGCAGATTCTCGGCGGCGCGCTCGCTTTCGGTCTGCGCCTCGATCTTCGACAGCTTGGTGACGCCGTCGACCATCCGCGCGACGCTTTCGCCGAACACCTTTCGAATCTGGGCGGGGGTGGCGACGGTGTCCTCGATCGTGTCGTGGAGGATCGCGGTCGCGATCGTCTCGTCGTCGAGGTGGAGATCGGTCAAGATGCCCGCGACCTCGATCGGGTGCGAGAAATAGGGGTCGCCCGACGCGCGCTTCTGCGACCCGTGCGCTTGGAGCGAAAACACGTAGGCGCGGTTGAGCAGCGCCTCGTCGGCCTCTGGGTCGTAGGAGAGGACCCGGTCAACCAGTTCGTACTGACGCAGCATTTAGGGTCTACGCCCCCTTAGCCCAAGGTCGTCACGGAGCCGATTTTGGTTCCAGGCTAGGAACAAGGAGGGAGCGATGTTGAAGGCATCGTGACCGACGCGTGACGACGGGCTGGGAGCAAAATCGGCCCACCGCGGAGCGGTCGCCCGTGGAAATCCGCCGAGCGTCGTCGCTTGCTTGCGCGTAGCTTCAGCTACGCGTCTGCGCTGCGCTTCTAGTCGGCGGACTTCCACGGGCGATCACGATCCTTGTGCTGAGGGGGTGTAGACCCTCAGTGCCCAGATGGGGCCGGAGCGCGCTGCTTTGCAACAAAAAGCTGGCCGCGACGGAGTTTAACCGCCCGCCGCGGCCAAGAGGGGAGCGGATTACTTGGCCTTGGCGTTGCAGGTGTCGAGCGTCGCCGCGTCGAACGCCTGGCCGGCGACGGTGAACGACTGCAGCTTGCCGACGCGCTGCGCGACGAGCTGGCACAGCACCATCTCGCGCTCGGGCGCCTTGGCGGCAGTGAACGCGCCGTCGCGGAACTTCCAGACGGTGTCGCGGGTGATCATGCTGGTCTTGACGGGCGCCTCGACAGGGGTCGCGGCGTAATAGCCGGGTCCCTGGGGCTGCGCGAGCGCAACGGTGCTGCCGAGCACGGTGGTGACAGCGAGCGCGCCGATGAAAGCGAGAATGCGGGACATGTTTTCCTCCTTCGTAGGTTGCAACGCACAATAGGTTGCGAATCACTACCTAGCGTGTTAGGTTTCCAGTTGCAACTAAAAACGTATATCTATTTTCACGACCACGAAAATACGATACGTTGCCGCAAAAGAGAGAGGATCACGATGGGCGGACACCTGAGGGAGCCGTTACGCGACCTGGTCGAATGCAGCCTGCCCGCCGCGCTTGAGGCGATGGGCGAGCGCTGGAGCTTCATGATCCTGCGCGCGGCGTTCAACGGCCTGCATCATTTCGAGGAGTTCCAGTCGGAGCTCGGCATCGCGCGCAACATCCTCGCCAACCGCCTCGCGCGGCTGGTCGAGCATGGCATCCTCACTCGCGAGGCGCTGCCCGAGGATCGCCGCAAGATCGCCTACGCGCTGACCGACAAGGGCTATGCGCTGTTGCCGACGATGATTTCGCTTCGTCAATGGGGCGAGCGCTGGGAGACCGGCGTGGCCGCGACTCCGGTGCTGGTCGACGCGCGCGACATGCGGCGCATTCAGCCGATCCAGGTGCTGTCGCACGACGGCCGGCCGCTGGGGAAGGGCGACCTTCTCTGGGCATTGCCCGAGGATGTCGTCGGCGAGGACGAACCGTTGCAGCAAGCGGCGGAGTAACTAGCCCGCCAGTTTCTCCAGGAACGCGCGGACGTCGCTCGCGATCGCGATCGGCTTTCCCGTCGGCAAGTGGACGTTGACCACCACCATCGTGATGACCGTGTGCAGCTCGCCGGTGTCTGCGTGGCGAAGCTCGAACACTTGAGTGAGGCTCGACCCGCCGATCCGTTCGATCCTTACCGACGCCTTGATCGTGTCGCCGAGCACGAACGGCTTGCGGTAGTCGATCGCAGCGTGGCGAACGTGGAACTCGGTCTCGGTCCAGGCCGCGCCGAGCGCCGCATCGATCCCGGTCCACTCCCAGAACTCGGTGACCGCAACGTCGGCATATTCGAGGTAGCGCGAGTTGAACACGACCTTCTGCCCGTCGATCTCGGCATAGCGGACCTTGAAGCGAGTCGAGAAAGCGGCCGGCATCAGAACAGCAATTTGACGCCAACGATCGCAAGCACCGTCGCCAGGATCGGTGTCAGCACGCGGTCCGAGACGCGCGTCGCGATCAGGCTGCCGGCAATGATCCCCGGAATCGATCCGACCAGCAGCGACACGAGCAACGCGCCGTCGACCGCCCCCAGCCACCAATGTCCGAGCCCGGCGAGCAAGGTCAGCGGCACGGCGTGCGCGATGTCGGACCCGACCAAGCGGTTCATCGGCGCGGTCGGATAGAGGATCAGCAAGGCGGTCATGCCGAGCGCGCCCGCCCCAACCGAGGTCAGCGAGACCAAAGTCCCCAGCACCACGCCGAGCAGGATCGTGAACAGGGTCAGCCGGCTGCCCGTCGCTGCGCCGACCCGCGGCGTCAGATAGGCGACGATTCGCGCGCGAAAGATCGTCGCCACCGCCGACAGGATCAGCACGACGCCGAGGATCAGCGATATCGTCTTGCCCGTGCTTGCCGAATGCTCGCCTGCGTGGTTGAGCGCTGCCAGCGTCAACGCGGTCGCCGGCAGGCTGCCGGCCGCCAGCCGCAGCACCACCTTCCAGTCGACCGTCCCCCGCCAGCCGTGCACCGTTGTCCCGACCGTCTTGGTCGCCGATGCGTAGAGCAGATCGGTGCCGACGGCGGTCGCCGGGGCGAAGCCGAACACCAGGACGAGCAACGGCGTCATCAGCGACCCGCCGCCGACCCCGGTCAGTCCCACGACGAGCCCGACCAGCACGCCGGCGATCGAATAGCGCGGATCGATCATGCGGTGCCGCTCAACCCGCCGACGCGCCGCGAGTGTTGACCCCCATCGATTGCAGATAGCGCTTCACGTTGCGCGCGGCCTGGCGCAGCCGTTGCTCGTTTTCGACCATCGCGATCCGCACGAACCCTTCTCCATTCTCGCCATAGCCCACCCCTGGGGCAACCGCGACCTGAGCGCATGTCAGCAATTGTTTGGAGAACTCAAGGCTGCCTAGGTGCGCGAGCGCGGGCGGCAGCGGCGCCCAGGCGAACATCGACGCGGGCGGCGAGGGGATGTCCCACCCGGCGCGGCCGAAGCTTTCGACCAGCACGTCGCGGCGCTTATGATAGAGCTGGCGGTTCTTCTCGACGATGTCCTGCGGACCGTTGAGCGCCGCGCAAGCCGCGGCCTGGATGGGCGTGAACGCGCCGTAATCGAGGTACGACTTCACCCGAGTCATCGCCGCGATCAGCGTGGCGTTGCCGACCGCGAACCCCATCCGCCAGCCCGCCATCGAATAGGTCTTCGACAGCGACGTGAACTCGATCGCGACGTCCTTGGCACCCCTGACCTGAAGGATGGAGACGGTCGGATTGCCGTCGTAATAGAGCTCCGAATAAGCGAGGTCGGAGACGATCCAGACCTGGTTCTCCTTCGCCCAGGCGACCAGCCGCTCGTAGAAAGCGAGGTCGACCGTCTCCGCCGTTGGGTTCGACGGGTAATTGACCACCAGGATCGACGGGCGCGGGACGGTGAACGCGATCGCGCGCTCGAGCGCTTCGAAATAGGCTTCGTCGGGCGTCGTCGGCACCGCGCGGATCGTCGCGCCTGCGATGATGAAGCCGAACGTGTGGATCGGGTAGCTCGGGTTGGGCGCGAGTACGACGTCGCCCGGCGCGGTGATCGCGGTGGCGAGGCTGGCGAGCCCCTCCTTCGATCCCATCGTGACGACGACTTCGCGCTCGGGATCGATCTCGACTCCGAAGCGCCGGCCGTAATAATTGGCCTGCGCACGCCTGAGCCCGGGGATGCCCTTCGACTGCGAGTAACCGTGCGCGTCGGGTTTCTGCGCGACCTCGACGAGCTTGTCGATGACGTGCGGCGGCGGCGGCAGATCGGGGTTGCCCATGCCGAGGTCAATGATGTCCTCGCCTTTGGCGCGCGCGGCCGCGCGCATGCCGTTGACCTCGGCGATGATGTACGGCGGCAGCCGCTTGATGCGGTAGAATTCCTCGGACATGCGCCACTAGTGCCGCGCCGTAGCGGACAGGGAAAGCGGAAACGGAAAGCGCGCCCAATCGTCGCGTCGGCACGTGCAAAATCTGCGCGGATAACCTAGATCGGATCGATGGCCGACGACCCGACCCCCCCCGAGCCGCAATCCCCGCCCGTTGCGGGCATCCGGGCGGTGCTCGATGCCTGGGGGCAAATCCTCGCGCCGGTCGCCGCCGCCGGTCGCGACAAGGTCGATCCCAAGGATCGCCGCTTCGCCGGCCCCGAATGGGAGCATCCGGTGTTCGACCTGATGCGGCAGAATTATGCGATGATGGCCGACGCGATGATGGCGTCGGTCGACCAGGCGCCGGGGCTCGACGACGACGCGCGGGCGCGCGCGCGGTTCGCGATGCGGACGTTGGTCGAGGCGATGAGCCCGGCCAATTCGCCGTTCACCAACCCGAAGGCCTTGAACAAGGCGCTCGACACCGGCGGCGCTAGCTTGGCTGAAGGTTTCGCCAAGCTGCTCGCGGATTTCCAGCGCGGCCAGCTCACGCATACCGACCGCGATGCGTTCGAGGTCGGCCGCAACATCGCCACCACGCCCGGCAAGGTGGTCCACGAGACGCCGCTCTACCAGTTGATTCAATACGCCCCGACGACGGACAAGGTCGCCGCGATCCCGCTGGTGATCTTCCCGCCCTGGATCAACCGCTTCTACATCCTCGATCTCAGCCCGGAGAAGAGCTTCATCCGCTGGGCGGTCGGGCAGGGGCTGAGCGTGTTCATGGTCAGCTGGAAATCCGCCGACGCCAGCATGACCGACGTGATGTGGGACGATTACATCGCCGCCCAGATCGACGCGATCGACACGATCCGCGACGCGCTCGACGTCAAGGCGGTGCATGCGATCGGCTATTGCGTCGCGGGGACGACGCTCGCCGCGACGCTTGCGGTGCTGGCGGCGAAGGGCGAGGCGAAGAAGGTCAAGAGCGCGACCTTCTTCACCGCGCAGGTCGATTTTTCGGAAAGCGGCGAGCTCGGCAACTTCATCGACGACGCCTATCTCCAACTGATCGAGACATTGTCGGGGCAGGGTTATCTCGACGGGCGCTATCTCGCGGCGACCTTCAACATGCTGCGCGGCAAGGATCTGATCTGGAACCCCGTCGTCAACCATTACCTGATGGGCGAAAAGCACCCGAGCTTTGATCTGCTCCACTGGAACGGCGACACCACCAACCTGCCGGCGAAGTGGCACAAGGCGTATCTGATCGACCTCTATCGCGACAACAAGCTGGCACAGCCGGGCGGGGTGGAGGCGCTCGGCGTGGCGATCGACCTGTCGAAGGTGAAGACGCCGGCCTATGTCCAGGCGGGGCGCGAGGACCATATCGCGCCGGCCGAAAGCGTGTGGAAGATCACCCACCATTTCGCCGGGCCGCTCAAGTTCGTGCTCGCGGGGTCGGGGCATATCGCCGGCGTGGTGAATCCGCCCGCCGCGGGAAAATACCAATATTGGACGGGAGATTCGTCGGCCGGTTCGCTCGACGACTTCGTTAGCAGTGCTACAGAGCATAAGGGCAGCTGGTGGCCCGACTGGATCGCGTGGATCCGCGGGCACGACGCCAGGCAAGTGCCCGCGACTGGCGCGCGCGTGCCCGGCAAGGGAAAGCTTGCCGCGATCGAGGACGCCCCGGGGCGCTACGTCAAGGCGCGCTGATCCCGCCGTGCGGGGGTTATGCTGCACCGCACAAAACTCTTGACTATCGCTTCCAATCGCCTATTTGTGCACTGCAGCAATGATGCTTGCGGAGGTGATGATGGCGTCCAGGACTCCCGTTTCGAAGACTGCGGCGAAGAAGCCTGCGGTCCAGAAGCCGGTCGTCGCCAAGGCGCCATCGGTCAAGGCCGCCGCCAAGCCAAAGATCGAAGCCGCTGCCGCGGAACAGCCGGTATGGCCGGTCGTCGAGACTGCCATGGAAAAGGCCGCTGTTCCCGGACCTGCCAAAACCCATTCCGCCGCCGCCAAAGCCGCGCCGGCGCAACCCAAGGAAGTGACCAAGATGGAAGCCACGATCAAGACCGCCGCGGCCAAGGGCCAAGCATATTTCGCCGACCTCAACGAGTTCAACAAGGGCAACGTCGAGGCGTTGGTCGAATCGAGCAAGATCGCCGCAACCGGCCTGCAGTCGCTCGGCCAAGGCTATGCCGACTATGCGCGCCGCCAGTTCGAGGGCGTCACCGCCACGATGAAGAGCTTCGCCGGCGTCAAGTCGCCGACCGAGCTGATGACGCTCCACGCCGACTTCGTTCGCGGCCAGTTCGACTCGCTCGTCGCCGAGACCTCGAAGAACACCGAAGCGATGCTCAAGCTCGCCGGTGACGTCGCCAAGCCGATCTCGAACCGAGTCGCGCTTGCCGCCGAGAAGCTGAAGGTCGCCGCGTAAGCGAGCACCTCGGCCGCACGGCCGGATGATTTGGGGCGGCCGCCGGGACACCGGCGGCCGCCCTTTTTCGTGCCCTACGCGGGGTCCGCTGAAGGCGACTTGACCGCACGTCGGAGTGTGCTATCACAATAATACAGCTTGACGGGGACGAGCGATCGACTACAGGCGTAATCGTAACGATTACCAATGTGGTCGATTGGTGGAGAGAGCTTGATGTCCCGTCTCGGTTGCTTGCGGCTGCGCGCCGCGTTGCTTGGCGCCGCTGCATTGGTTGCCCCGTCGATCGCTCACGCTCAATCGGCGCCCGTGCCGGCCCCGGCTCCTGCGCCCACCTCCGATCCAGCGATCGTCCCGCCGCCGCAACCCGTGTCGGTCGCGGGCGCCAAGCGAGTCTATCTCCCTGCCGACTTCGCGCGCTTCGCGCCGCGCACCGCGTACGACATGCTCGCGCAAGTCCCCGGCTTCACGATCCGCAGCGCCGATCAGGAGCGCGGGCTCGGCCAGGCGTCGGAGAACGTGCTGATCAACGGCGAGCGGATCGCCAACAAATCGGGCGGCGCGATCGACGAGCTGCAGAAGGTGCCCGCCGCCAATGTCGAGCGGATCGAGATCGTCGACGCCGCCAGCCTGGGCATCGCCGGGCTGGTAGGCCAGGTCGCCAACGTCATCGTCAAGTCGACCGGGGGCAGGGGCCAGTTCGAATGGAACCCCAATTTCCGCGCGCATTTCGCGCACCCGTATTGGTTCCAGGGGTCGATCAGTTACTCGGGCAAAGCGGCAAGCTGGCTCGACTACACGCTGTCGGTCCAGGACAGTGGGGGGCGCGGCGGGTTCGGCGGTCCAGTGTTCATCACCGACCCGAGCGGGGCTCTGATCGAGACTCGGACCGAAACCTATCACAGCGAAGCCGATCTGGTCACCGCCAAGGCCAAGTTCGGGATCAAGGGGCCGGGCTCCGCCAAGGGCAATCTGACGCTGGCGCTGACACCCTATTTCAATCCCGGCTTCGACGGCGACATTCGCGTGCGCGCCGACGGCAACGATCGCAGCCGGTCGACCGTAACCAAGCTCAACGGCCTCTATTACGATATCAGCGGCGACTATGATTTCCGCCTTGGGCCGGGCCGGCTCAAGCTGATCGGGCTGCGCCATCTCGACCACGAGCCGGTCGTGACCACCCAGATCACCGATTATGACAGCGGCGTGCCGAGTGACGGCATCCGCTTCGGGCGCAATTCGTTGATCGGCGAAACCGTCGGCCGTGCCGAGTATTCGTGGAAGACCGGCAAGAGCGCATGGCAGATATCGTTCGAGCGCGCGTTCAACTCGCTCGACCAGCGCGGCTCGTTGTTTCAGCTGTCGCCGGCCGGCAGCTTCGACAAGGTGCCCTTCCCCGGCGGGTCGGGCAAGGTCGAGGAGGTGCGTTACGAAGGCACCGCGACGTTCAGTCGTCCGCTCGGGCCGAAGCTCGATGTCCAGCTCGTGCTCGGTGCCGAGCAAAGCACGCTCGACCGAGTCGACGGCAACCTTCCGCCGCGCAAATTCTTTCGGCCCAAGGGCAGCATCTCGCTCGGCTGGCGGCCGTCGGCGGGCTGGGACGCCAGCCTGAAACTGCGCCGCCGCGTCGGACAGATCAGCTTCTACGATTTCCTGTCGCAGCCCAATCTGCAGCAGGATCGCCAGAATGCCGGCAATCCCGACCTCGTCCCGCCGCAGAGTTGGGAGCTCGAGGGTGAAGTCGGGCGCGAGCTGGGCAAATGGGGCAAGACGCGGCTGCGCGGCTATGCGCACCGAATCGACGACATTGTCGACATCATCCCGATCGGCCCGAACGACGAAGGCGTCGGCAATCTGCCGCGCGCGACTCGCTACGGGGTGGAAAGCACCAGCACCTTCCAATTCGATCCGATCGGCTGGCGCGGCGCCAAGCTCGACGCGACATTGGGCTTCGAAAGCACCCGCGTGCGCGACCCGCTGACCGGCTTGGATCGCGCGATCAGCGGGACGCGCGACCGCTGGGCGAGCTTCTCGTTTCGCCAGGACGTGCCGCACAGCCAGTTCGCTTATGGCGCCGACGCGCAATACGAACATTACAGCCGCACCTTCTACCCTACCGAAGTCTCGCGCAGCTGGGAGGGGCCGTGGTTCGTCAGCGGCTTCATCGAGCGCAAGAACCTCGCAGGGATGACCGTGCGGCTCGGCGTCACCAACATCTTCAACGCGCGGCACTTCTACGACCGCTACGTCTATGACGGCCGGCGCAACGTCTCGCCCTTGCTGTTCCGCGAAAATCACGACCAGTTGATCGGGCCGATCTTTTCCATGTCGGTGCGCGGCAACTTCTAGACGGCCGCGGTCCAGCGGTCGCCGCGAGCGATCAAGTACCGTCGCGCGACGTAGCCCCATGGCAATACCAGCGGCATCAGCACGACCCCGAGCGCGGTGGCTCGAAGCGTCTCCGCGGTGTCGGGAGTGAGCAGCCCGGCGCGCCACATCGGCAGCCCGAACGCGATCATCCAGACCGATTTCCACACGAAATCGAGCATCAGCAGCGGCAAGAGTGAAGCGGATAGCGTAACCCCAGCCAGGCCATCACCCACATTCCAGCGAGAAAGCTCGGGATCACGCCGGTCGATTGCGGCGGATGAGCGAACAGATTGGGCAGATACGCGATCGCCAGCCCGATGATCATCAGCAGGTACGCAGCACGTAATACGTTGAGCCGCCATAGCGGCACGACGTGCTGGGGGACATCAGTCGGGGTCATGGCCATCCTTTCGTTCCGCATCGTGAAGGTGAGGCGCAGCACGGTCGTCAGGTGCGAATTCGAGAATGTCGCCCGGCTGGCAATCGAGCACCGCGCAGATCGCCTCGAGCGTCGAGAAACGGATCGCGCGCGCCTTGCCGGTCTTGAGGATCGACAGATTGGCCAGCGTGATATCGATCGCCTCGGCGAGTTGAGTCAGCGTCATCCGCCGGTCATGGAGCCGATCATCGAGCCGGACGGTGATCGGCATCACACCGTTCCTTCGAGGTCGTCGCGCATCGCCGCGCCCTCGCGGAATACGCCCGCCAGCACGAACAGCAGCACGACCGCCAGCCAGCCGGTGATTGTGCCCGCGCCGCCGAGCTTGAGCGGCGCGTCGCCGGTTGCGATCGACGCGGCAATCGCCGCTACCGCAACATGGATCAATTGCAGCGCGAGCAACGCCCAGGCGATCGTCTGGATCCGTGCGGCGTTGACGCGGGTGAACGGATCGCGCGCGCGCACTGTCTTGACGATCCGCGCCAAAGCGCGAAGCACGACGGCGGCGATCGGCACCGATATGATTCCCGCGCCGACGATCGCGCGCATTCCCGCCTCGCCGCCCGGCCGCTCCGCGATCGAGACGACGCCGAGCCCTTGCCATAGCCACGCCGCCTGCTGAAAGCTGACGAACAGCAACGCGAGCAGCAGCGCGCCCGCGATCCAGTTGAAGATGATCAGGATGCGAAGCGTCACCCACGCAATCGATAGGGCAGCAGTCTGGGACACGAGTCACCTCATCGATAAACAACGATAAGGATATCGATAAACAATAATCTCTGTTGATGCAAGCCGTCTTCGAGCTTGTCTTGAGGAGGACACCACGTCGGCGAAAAAGCTCGGTTAACGCCCGCCCGGCCTCTTGCCCTGCCGCCTCCCAATGCCATATTTCGACGCGAGCATGATCGACCGCATTCGCAATATGGCCAATGACCCCGATCGGGGTGACGACGACGGCAAGGACGGCACTGGCCTCGGCCTGGCGACGCGCACGCGCACGCGCACCAAACAGCCGACGCCGTACCGCGTGCTGATGCTCAACGACGATTATACCCCAATGGAATTCGTCGTTTTGTGCCTCCAGCAATTCTTCCGCATGTCGATCGAGGAAGCGACGCGAGTAATGTTCCACGTCCACCAGAAGGGCGTCGGGGTGTGCGGCGTGTTCACCTATGAGGTGGCCGAGACCAAGGTCGCGCAAGTGATGGATTTCGCGCGGCAGAACCAGCACCCGCTGCAATGCACGCTGGAGAAGGCGTAACCGCGACGCGGATAGCGTAGCTATTCGCGCAGCGGCAAGCCCGGCCGGCGGCACATCAGCGCCGTCCGACGACGCGGGCTTTACGGCGGCGCCCCCGCAATTGCTCGATCGGCGCTAACGGATCGACAAGTGATCGCCGCATTCGATCCGAAAAATTGCGTTAACCATCAATAGTTTCACGCTGGGACACGGCCAAATTCGCGGGCGAATTCCCGGCGCTTTTCGGGTAGGCGCTCACGCGCCGGGACGGACCCGGTAAAAGGAATTCAGGTGGCGGGCACGCAACGGGTTGGAATAAAGCGGCGGCGCGCGCTCTGGTTCGCGCTGCTCGTCGTGCTGCCCGTGCTCGCGGTGTCGGCAAAGGCGGCGGTGGTCGAATATTATACGCGCCAGATCCACGCGCAGCGGATCGTGACCGCGCTCGCCGTCCATCGCACCGGCCCGGCAACGATCGCAGCCGCCTACACGCCCGATCCCAACGCCGCTCCGATGACCGGTACCACCGGCACGATCGACATTAGCGGCCTCGCCGTGCCTGCCAACGCAGTGCTCAGCCCGGACCTCGACGGCACCGTCCGCCCGGCGCAGCCCTTCACGATGAACGGGGCGAGCGCGCTCGACCGCGGGCGCGCGCTCGATTGCCTGTCGACCGCAATCTATTACGAAGCCGCGTCGGAGAGCGACGACGGCCAGCGCGCGGTGGCGCAAGTCATCCTCAACCGCGTGCGCCACCCGGCGTTCCCGTCGACGGTGTGCGGCGTGATCTACCAAGGCTCCGAGCGCGCCACCGGCTGCCAGTTCAGCTATGCCTGCGATGGATCGATGGCGCGGCCGCGCTCGGCGGCGGCGATGGCGCGCGCGACCCGGATCGCCGCGGCGGCACTCGACGGGTACGTGTTCGGCCCGGTCGGCCTCGCGACGCATTATCACACCTACGCGGTGACCCCGTCGTGGAACCGCGCGCTGGTGATGACCGACGCGATCGGCGCGCATTTCTTCCATCGCTGGAAGGGTTATTGGGGCACGGCAGCCGCGTTCAGCAACGCGCGCTATCATGGCGGCGAGCCGATGCCGGGGCCGTATCGCAAGTTCGATCCGGCGCTGCCGTTCGCGCCGCCGAGCGCGATGGCGTTGGCGGCGCCTGGTGAACATACGCCGATGGCCCGCACCGACGCCGCGGCGATCCAGCCCGGCTATCAGGACGCGAGTCTCGCCAAGGCACCGGTGGCGAGCGACGACAAGCTGCCGCCCGCGTCGCAGATCCTCGATCGCTGGAAGGATTCGGGACAGCCGCTGCGCTGAAGAATCGTCGCCCCGGCGCAGGCCGGGGCCGCTACGTCAGCGACCCAACTCAGCGGTCGCGGCCTCCGCCTCCGCCGCGAAGACGCTCACTTGCCCAGATACTTTGCCCACCACGCGAACACGCGCTTCTTGAGATCCATCAGATGCTCGGGCTGGCGGATGCCGTGGCCCTCGTCCGGGTAGATCATCAGCGTCGTCGGCACGCCGATTTCCTTGAGGGCGTGCCAATATTCGATCGACTGGGTCGGCGGCACCTCGATATCGCGCTCGCCCACATAGATGAAGGTCGGGGTCCGCGCCTTCTTGATGTAGGTGATCGCCGATGCTTCGACATAGGGCTTGGGGTCGTCATACGCCGACTTGCCGAAGAACGGGATCATCCACTGGTCGATTCCGTTGGTGCCGTAATAGCTGATCCAGTCGGACAGGCCGGCGCCCGCGACGATCGCCTTGAAGCGATTGGTCTGGGTGTTCGCCCACATCGCCATGAACCCGCCATAGCTGCCCCCGGTCAGCCCGAGCCGGCTGTCGTCGATCGGGGCGGCGCGCTCGGCGGCGTCGACGCCCGCCAGGATGTCGCGCAAGTCGCCGCCGCCGAAGTCGCGCTTGTTGGCGGCGGTGAACGCTTCACCCTGGCCATAGCTGCCGCGCGGATTGGGGTAGAAGACGTAATAGCCGGCATTGACGTACTCGGCGTCGGGCGAGCCGGCGGACACGAACCGCGGCGTCGAGGCGGCCGACGGCCCGCCATGGACGTTGACGATCATCGCTGCCTTGGTCGCGGGCGGGGTGCGCGGGCCGACCAGCCAGCCTTGAATGGTGTAGCCGTCGTTGGTCCAGGTGATGCTCCTTGCAGAGACGACCGGCTCGATCGAATCGTTGTCGCTGGTGATCTTGCGCGGGGCACGCGTCGGGCCGGCATAGATGGCAGGAGCGTGCTCGAAGTCTGAGACGATCGTCGCCATCGCCGATCCGTCGGCGCTGTACGCGACTCGGCCGTCGCTCGCCGAAAAGCTCGACGGCTGCGCCCACAGGACTTGCGTGCCCTTGCCCGGGATCAGCGCCGCGACCTGGCCGTCGGCGCCCATCAGCCGCGTGTCGCGAATGCCCCCGCGAGTCCAGTCGAGCGAGGTCACCGTCGCCTTTTCGCTTTTGGTGACGTCGACCGGGTCGCCGCCCGCGAACGGCACCGTCCAGATATCGCCGCCGACCGATCCGAAGTCGCTCATCAGCCCGCCGATGAACGCAACCGTCCGCCCATCGGGCGAGATTCGCGGGAAGTTGATCTGGGTCTTGGGCGTTGCGATATTGCGCACCGCGCCGGTTCGCGCGTCGATCGCGTCGAGCGTCGCGACCCACCAATTGTTGTCGCCGTTGCCAAGCGCGGTGGTCGCGACGAACCCGGTACTATCGGGGGTCCAGTCGTATTCGTAGACGTAGCGGTCGGCGGGCGACACCGGCGCGACGTCGGTGATTGGCTTGCCGGCGAGATCGAACACCGCGATCCGCTGCTCGTCGTTGGTTTCGCCGATCTCGCCGACCTGGCGCACGCCCGGCTGAGTCGCGCCCGATTCCTTGGCGGCGCCGATCGTGACGAGCAGAGCGATCCGCTTGCCGTCGGGCGAGAAGCGCGGGGTCTGCGCGATCCCCTTGATCGTGGCGATCGTCCGCACCGCTTTGCCGTCGCCGAGCACCAACGTCACCGTGCCGCTGGCGCGGTCGCGCTGTAGCCAGGCGAGCGCGCCGCCCGCGCCGAACGTCAGCCCCGAATAGCTGCACGCCGCGCACGGATCGATCGTCGTCAGGACATGTCCGTCTCTCGCCGACCGGATGACGATCTTGCCGTGCGCGAACCCTTCGCCTTCGACGCTCGCGATGCGATCGCCGGCGGGAGATAGCGCCAGCCCCGAATAGGAATGGAGCGGGGCGGCGAGTGCCGGGGTGGCGGTGGAGATCAGCAGGGCGGCGGCGAGGGCAAGGCGCATGGGCGACTCCTTGAGGGGCGGGAAAGGCGCCCCTCGTTAGACGCTTGCGCGCGCGGGAAAAAGACCCGCTACCCAGCTCGGCTCGCGTGCGCGGTTGCGTTCCTTTTCGAAAAGGCCAAAAAGCACCGCCCATGTCGTCGACCATCGAAGAACTCGCCCGCCGCCGCGAGGCTGCCCGCCTCGGCGGCGGCGAAAAGCGCATCGCCGCACAACACGCCAAGGGCAAGCTCACCGCGCGCGAGCGGCTCGACGTGCTGCTCGACCAAGGCAGTTTCGAGGAGCTCGACATGTTCGTCGAGCACAATTGCGTCGATTTCGGGATGCAGGACCAAGTCATCCCGGGCGACGGCGTGGTGACGGGCACCGGCACGATCAACGGCCGGCTGGTGTGCGTGTTCAGCCAGGACTTCACAGTGTTCGGCGGATCGCTGTCCGAACGTCACGCGCAGAAGATCTGCAAGGTGATGGACCTGGCGATGAAGATCGGCGCGCCGGTGATCGGCCTCAACGATTCGGGCGGCGCGCGGATTCAGGAGGGCGTGGCGTCGCTCGGCGGCTATGCCGAGGTGTTCCAGCGCAACGTCCTGGCGTCGGGCGTGGTGCCGCA
Source organism: Sphingomonas sp. (assembly GCF_036269755.1). Lineage (GTDB taxonomy): Bacteria > Pseudomonadota > Alphaproteobacteria > Sphingomonadales > Sphingomonadaceae > Sphingomonas. The sequence goes on from NZ_DATBDV010000009.1 coordinate 346,732, forward strand.
GATTTCGCTCATCATGGGGCCATGCGCCGGCGGCGCGGTCTATTCGCCGGCGATGACCGACTTCATCTTCATGGTGAAGGATTCGAGCTACATGTTCGTCACCGGCCCCGACGTGGTAAAGACGGTGACCAACGAGGTGGTGACTCAGGAGGCCTTGGGCGGGGCGGTCACGCACACCACCAAGACGTCGGTCGCCGACAACGCGTTCAACGACGACATCGAGGCATTGCTCGCCGCCCGGGACTTCGTCGATTTTCTCCCCGCGTCGAACCGGGAAGCGGTGCCCGAGCGCCCCACCGCCGATCCGTGGGACCGGATCGAGGACAGCCTCGACACGCTAATCCCGGCCAGCGCCAACCAGCCGTACGACATGCACGAGCTGATCCGCAAAACCGTGGACGAGGGCGATTTCTTCGAGGTTCAGCCGGCGCATGCCGCGAACATCATCGTCGGGTTCGGCCGGATCGAGGGCCGCACCGTCGGCGTCGTCGCCAACCAGCCGATGGTGCTGGCGGGGGTGCTCGACATCAACTCGTCGAAGAAAGCCGCGCGCTTCGTTCGCTTCTGCGACGCGTTCGATATTCCGATCGTCACCTTCGTCGATGTCCCCGGTTTCCTGCCCGGCACCGCCCAAGAGCACAACGGCATCATCAAGCACGGCGCCAAATTGCTGTTCGCCTATGCCGAGGCGACCGTGCCCAAGATTACCGTCATCACCCGCAAGGCCTATGGCGGCGCGTACGACGTGATGGCGTCGAAGCATTTGCGCGGCGACCTCAACTATGCCTGGCCGACCGCCGAGATCGCGGTGATGGGCGCGAAGGGCGCGGTCGAGATCATCTTCCGTGGGCGTACGCCCGAGGAAATCGCCGAACGCACCGCCGAATACGAAGCGCGCTTCGCCAACCCGTTCGTCGCGGCATCGAAGGGCTTCATCGACGAAGTCATCCAACCCCACTCGACCCGCCGCCGCATCGCGCTAGGATTGCGCAAGCTGCGCAACAAGCAGCTCGAGAATCCCTGGAAGAAGCACGACAATATCCCCCTCTGACTCGCCCCTTGAAAGGACCCGCATGATCTCCCTCCTCGCCCTCTTCCTGCAAGCTATCGCCGCTCCCGCGCCCGTTGCGCCGTGGACGGTGACCAATCGCACGAGCACCGACGGAACGATCCACACCACGCTGGCCAGCGTTCCGTCGAGCGACGGCAATGCGCGGCTGGTGATGAAGTGCGACGCCGGTACCGAAAAGGTCGTCTCGGTGCAGTTCTTCACCCGGACCGCGCTCGGCGGCCCGCCCGACCGGCCGGTCACGCTGACGATCGATGGCGGCACGCCGCTCGGCGCGAACTGGGAGTTCGTCGAGAAGGGCGCGTTCATCCGTGAGGATATCGGCGTCACCACGCTGGCCGCCGCAATTGCCTCGGCCAAGACGATCAATGTCCACACAACCACCGCGGCCGGCGAGCCGATCGATGCGAGCTTCGCCGGGCCGACCAGCCCCGCGCCGGTGACGGCGGTGCTCGCCGCGTGCGACTATACGCTCGGCACCGTTCCGGTCCGAGCGAAGCCCGCGCCCAAGAAGTGAAGCTCGGCCGGCTCAATCATGTCGGGGTGGCGACACCGTCGATCGCCGACGCCATCCGCTATTGGCGCGACGTGATGGGGGCGACGAGCATCGGCGAGCCGTTCGATCTGCCTGCGCAGGGCGTGAAGGTGTGCTTCGTGGATACGCCCAATACGCAGATCGAGCTGATCGAGCCGTACGACGCCAACTCGCCGATCGCGGCGTTCATCGCCAAGAATCCCGGCGGCGGGCAGCACCATGTCTGCTACGAAGTGCCCGATATCCACGAGGCGAAGGCGTGGTTCCAGGGCAAGGGTGCGCGCGTGCTCGGCGAGCCGCGGATCGGGGCGCACGGCACGCCGATCTTCTTCGTCCATCCCAAGGACATGGCCGGCGTGCTGACCGAGTTCATGGAGACGCCGAAGGGCGACGGACATTAGTCCGCTCCCCTTACGGGAGAGGATAGCGAAGCTTGTGAGCTTGCTCGCTAGCGCAGCTTGGAGAGGGGTGCGGTCGCCGTGCGACCGCGCGAAGCTGCGCTTCGCGACCCCCTCTCCCAACTTCGACTAGGCAGCGAGCTGCCAAGTTTCCGTAACCCTCTCCCGCAAGGGGAGCGGGAAGGTGGGGAGGACATATAGTGCCGCAGTACGACCACATCCTGACCGAAACGCGCGGCGACGTGCTGGTAGTGACGCTCAACCGCCCCGATCGTCTCAACGCCGCGCCGCCGGCGATGTTCGTCGAGATCAGAAACGCGCTCGCCGATCTCGGCTCCGCGCGCGCGGTGCTGATCGCCGGCGCGGGGCGGGCGTTCTGCTCGGGCGCCGATGTCGGCGGTGGCGCACTCGGCAGCGACGATCCGGGCAATGCGACCTATGCCGCGCTGACGCAAAGCTACAACCCGACGCTGACCGCGATCGCCGATGTCGGGGTGCCGGTGGTGACCGCGGTGCGCGGCCCGGCGGCGGGGATAGGTTGCAGCCTCGCGCTCGCCGCCGATTTCTGCGTCGCAAGCGAGACCGCCTATTTCCTCCAGGCGTTCGTCAATATCGGACTGGTTCCCGACGGCGGGGCGAGCTGGATGCTCACGCGGCTGATCGGCCGCCCGCGCGCGACCGAGATGATGATGCTGGGTGAGCGAGTCCCTGCCGCCAAGGCGATGGACTGGGGGATGATCCACAAGGTGGTCGCCGACGACGCGCTCGATGCGGAGGCGTTCGCGCTGGCCGAGCGGCTGGCGGCGGGGCCGACGGTCGCGCTCGGGCTGATGCGCCGCCAGCTCCACGCGGCATTGGCCGACGATTACGAGGGCGCGATGCTGCGCGAGGCCGAGAACCAGCGCGCGGCGCGGGGGACGCGGGATTCGATGGAAGGCGGCATGGCGTTCCTGCAGAAGCGCAAGGCCGAGTTTCGGGGGGAATAGGGCGTAAATTCACGCTTCCCCGGCGAAGGCCGGGGCCCAGCTGCGAAGTTTGGAGTTGTCTAGCACAGCGCGTAGTTACATCTGCCTTCCAACTGGACCCCGGCCTTCGCCGGGGAAGCGGAATATATGACCGACAAGCCGACCCTCGACTACTGGAAAGCCCTCGCCGCGAAGGAAGTGAAGGGCGCCGACCTCGTTTGGCACACGCCCGAGGGGATCGACGTCAAGCCGCTCTACACCGCCGACGACGTAACGGCCGATCCCGGCCTTCCCGGCTTCGCGCCGTTCACGCGCGGTGTGCGCGCCTCGATGTACGCGGGGCGTCCGTGGACGATCCGCCAGTACGCCGGCTTCTCGACCGCCAAGGAATCGAACGCTTTCTACCGCCGCAACCTCGTGGCCGGGCAGAAGGGCCTGTCGGTCGCCTTCGATCTCGCGACGCATCGCGGCTACGACAGCGACCATCCGCGCGTGACCGGCGATGTCGGCAAGGCCGGGGTCGCGATCGACACCGTCGAGGACATGAAGATCCTGTTCGACGGCATCCCGCTCGACAGGATGAGCGTCTCGATGACGATGAACGGCGCGGTGATCCCGATCCTCGCCTTCTTCATCGTCGCGGGCGAGGAGCAAGGGGTCGATCAGAGCCAACTCGACGGGACCATCCAGAACGACATCCTCAAGGAGTTCATGGTCCGCAACACCTACATCTATCCGCCCGAGCCGAGCATGCGGATCATCGCGGACATCATCGGCTATACCTCGGCGCACATGCCCAAGTTCAACTCGATCTCGATCTCGGGCTATCACATCCAGGAAGCCGGCTCGACGATCGTCCAGGAACTCGCCTTCACGCTCGCCGACGGCATGGCGTACGTCCGCGCGGCACAGGCGGCGGGGCAGGAGATCGACGCGTTCGCAGGGCGGCTGTCGTTCTTCTTCAACGTCGGCATGAACTTCTTCATGGAGATCGCCAAGCTGCGCGCGGCGCGATTGCTGTGGCACCGCGCGATGACGCAGCTGGGCGCGAAGCTCGACCGGTCGAAGATGCTGCGCACGCATTGCCAGACCAGCGGCGTGTCGCTGCAGGAGCAGGATCCGTACAACAACGTCATCCGCACCACGGTCGAGGCGATGGCCGCGGCGCTGGGCGGCACGCAGTCGCTCCACACCAACGCGCTCGACGAAGCCGTCGCGCTGCCGACCGACTTCACCGCGCGGATCGCGCGCAATACCCAGATCGTGTTGCAGGAAGAGACCGGCATCACCCATGTCGCCGATCCGCTCGGCGGTTCCTATTATATCGAAGCGCTGACCGCCGAACTCGCCGACAAGGCATGGGAGCTGATCGAGCGCGCTGAGGCTGACGGCGGGATGGCAAATGCGGTCGCCAAGGGCTGGCCCAAGGCGATGATCGAGGAAGCCGCCGCGGCGAAGCAGGCGCGAGTCGATCGCGGCGAGGACGTGATCGTCGGGGTCAACAAATACCGGCTAGCGGAGGAAGCGCATCTCGACATTCTCGACGTCGACAACCACGCGGTGCGCGACGCCCAGATCGCGCGGATCGATCGAGTCAAGGCAGAGCGCGACGAGACGAAGTGCCAGGCGGCGCTCGATGCATTGCGTGAGGGCGCGCGAGGCAAGGAGAACCTCCTCGTGCTCGCGGTCGAATGCGCGCGTGCTCGCGCCACGCTCGGCGAAATCAGCCAGGCGATGGAGGACGTGTTCGGTCGCTATGGCACCAATCCGACCCCGGTCAGCGGCATCTATGGCGGCGCTTACGACCAGGACGCGCGGTGGGAGAGCCTATTGTCGGGCGTCGCAGCGACCGAGCGCCGCCTCGGCCGCAAGCCGCGCATGCTCGTCGCCAAGATGGGGCAGGACGGCCACGATCGCGGCGCCAACCTGGTCAGTAGCATGTTCGGCGATCTTGGGTTCGAAGTCGTGCCAGGCCCGCTGTTCCAGACCCCGCACGAGGCCGCCGTGCTGGCGCTCGAAAGCGATGTCGATGTCGTCGGTGCCTCGAGCCTCGCCGCCGGGCACAAGACGCTGATCCCCGAACTGATCGGCATCTTGCGCGATGCCGGCCGCGCCGACATCAAGGTCATCGCCGGCGGCGTAATCCCGGCGCAGGATTACGAGTTCCTGCGCGAGGCGGGCGTGCAGGCGATCTTCGGGCCGGGCACCAATTTGATAAAGGCGGCGGAGGATGTGCTGCGGCTGCTCGGCCACAACATGCCGCCCGAAAGCGAGGCGGCGGAATGAGCGTCATCGTTCTCTTCGTGGCCTTCGCGGGACAGACCGTAAGCGAACCGCCCGAAGAGTCACGCGTAAAAGGGTCGGCGGCCGAGCGCTCGATTGCCGAATTCATGGATGTTTGCGTGCGGCCCAGGTTCGATGAAGCCGTAACGCGGTTGATCGTTACTCGCTCGGACTTCGCCTATCAGTCCCGACCACCCGACCCCGCCAATCCCACGTCGTTCCGCTGGCGATCGAGCCGCGCGGTCCTCGCGCTCGAGCTCGGTATCGAAACTGGCGGCATCACGGCTCAGTGCGCGCTGTCGATCGGCAGCATACAGCCCCGCACCGGCGATCAAATTGCCGCGATGATGAAACCGGCTCTTGAGGCTGAGCTTGGATTTACGGTCACGAAAAATATTGCGAAGGATGAGGTCGAACTCGACTGGTCCGACAAGGGCACGCCGGTCCGCTATCGTATCAGGCTGGTCGGCTCCGCCACGCAACCGCACCAGGCACAATGGTATGTTTTGGACCGGCTGCCGAAATAGCGGGAGAGGACGCGCGTGACTCACATCGGCATGGAGGGGCGCTGGACCCGCGCCGAGATCGCGGCGCTGTTCGACTTGCCGTTCACCGAACTCGTGTTCCGCGCGGCCTCCGTCCACCGCGAGTACCATGCCGCGAACGAGGTGCAGCTTTCGACTCTGCTCTCGATCAAGACCGGCGGCTGCCCCGAAGATTGCGGCTATTGCTCGCAATCCGCGCATCACGAGACCGGGCTCAAGGCCACCAAGCTGATGGACGTGCGCGCGGTGCTCCAGGCGGCGGCACAGGCGCGGGACAATGGCTCGACGCGCTTCTGCATGGGCGCGGCGTGGCGCAACCCCAAAGACAAGGACATCCCTGCGCTCGCCGAGATGGTGCGCGGCGTGCGCCAGATGGGGATGGAGACGTGCATGACGCTGGGGATGCTGACGCCGGGGCAGGCGGCGGCGCTGGGCGAGGCGGGGCTCGATTATTACAACCATAATATCGACACCTCGCCGGAAAATTACGCCAACGTCATCTCGACGCGCAGCTTCGACGAGCGGATCGAGACGCTGGAGAATGTGCGGCAAGCGGGGATCAACGTGTGCTGTGGCGGGATCGTCGGGATGGGCGAGACGCGTGCCGATCGCGTTGGCTTCATCCACGCGCTGGCGACCTTGCCGGTGCATCCTGAGAGCGTGCCGATCAACGCCTTGGTGCCGGTAAAGGGCACGGTGCTGGGCGACATGCTCGCCGACACGCCGCTGGCGAAGATCGACGATATCGAGTTCGTGCGGACGGTCGCGGTCGCCCGGATCACGATGCCGGGGAGCATGGTGCGCTTGAGCGCGGGCCGCGAGAGCATGAGCGAGGCGGCGCAGGCGTTGTGTTTCCTCAGCGGCGCGAACTCGATCTTCACCGGGGATAAGCTACTGACCGCGGGCAATGCCGGCGAGGACAAGGACGCGGCGCTGTTCGCGAAGCTGGGCCTGACGCCGATGGCGGCGGAACAGCGTCAGCAGGTCGCCGCCGAATGATCATGTACTTCCGTCATGCTGAACGTGTTTCAGCATCCATGTTTCCACCAGCGCCGTCCATGCCCGTGGCACGATGGACCCTGAAACAAGTTCAGGGTGACGGCCAGTTATGGGTTCGCGCGCCGCGCGAACGCGTGCTTTAGGGGCCGTCATGTTCAAGAAAATCCTGGTCGCCAATCGCGGCGAGATTGCGTGCCGCGTGATGCGGACCGCCAAGAAGATGGGGCTTGCGACGGTCGCGGTCTATTCGGACGCTGACGCGCGGAGTCCGCACGTGCTGATGGCCGACGAAGCCGTGCGGCTCGGGCCGCCGCCGGCGGCGGAGAGCTATCTGCTCGCCGAACTGATCCTCGACGCGGCCAAGATCACCGGGGCCGATTGTATTCATCCCGGCTACGGCTTCCTGTCGGAGCGCGAGAGCTTCGCGCGGGCGTGCGCCGACGCGGGAATCGCGTTCGTCGGGCCGCCGCCCAATGCGATCGCCGCGATGGGCGACAAGATCGAATCGAAGAAGCTCGCCAAGGCCGCCGGGGTCAATGTCGTCCCCGGCTTCCTGGGTGAGATCGCCGACACCGACGAGGCGGTGAAGATCGCCGGCGAGATCGGCTATCCGGTGATGATGAAGGCGTCGGCCGGCGGCGGCGGTAAGGGGATGCGGCTGGCCTATAGCGAGCAGGACGTGCGCGAGGGCTTCGAAGCGACCAAGCGCGAAGGGCTGGCATCGTTCGGCGACGATCGCGTGTTCATCGAGAAGTTCATCGATAGCCCCCGCCACATCGAGATCCAGGTGCTCGGCGACCAGCACGGCAACATCGTCTATCTCAATGAGCGCGAATGTTCGGTGCAGCGTCGCCACCAGAAGGTGGTCGAGGAAGCGCCGTCGCCGTTCGTTACGCCGGAGATGCGGCGGGCGATGGGCGAGCAAGCCGTCGCGCTGTCACGCGCGGTGGGGTATTATTCGGCTGGGACGGTCGAGCTGATCGTGTCAGGGGCCGATAAGACCGGGCAGGGCTTCTACTTCCTCGAGATGAACACTCGGCTCCAAGTCGAGCACCCGGTGACCGAGGAGATTACCGGGCTCGATCTGGTCGAGCAGATGATCCGCGTCGCGGCTGGGGAGAAGTTGGGCTTCACGCAAGACGATATCGGGATCAGCGGCTGGGCGATCGAGAACCGGGTATATGCGGAGGATCCGTATCGTGGCTTCCTGCCGAGCATCGGACGGTTGGTACGCTATAATCCTCCTAGCCCCTCCCCTTCAGGGGAGGGATTGGGGGTGGGCAGTGCCGCGGATGCCGTTCTCGGTGAGACTTCCCCCATCCCCGCCCCCTCCCCTGAAGGGGAGGGGCGAATTAAGGTCCGCGTCGACGACGGTGTCCTCGAAGGCGGCGAGGTGTCGATGTTCTACGACCCGATGATCGCCAAGCTCATCACCTGGGCGCCGACCCGCGAGGAAGCGATCGACGCGCAGGTCGCGGCGCTCGACGCGTTCGAGATCGAAGGCCCGGGCAACAATCTGGATTTCCTGTCGGCGCTGATGCAGCACCCGCGCTTTCGCGCCGGCGCGCTGACGACCGGTTTCATCGCCGAGGAATATCCCGAAGGGTTCCACGGCGCGCCTGCGTCGCCCGACTTGCTCAAGGCGCTTGCCGCGATCGCCGCGTTCGCCGCTACCGCCGAGGCGGATCGCGCGCGTCGGATCGATGGCCAACTTGGCAAAAGGCTGCGTCCGCCCGCCGCCTGGACGGTGCGGATCGATGGGCAGGACCATGGCGTGACGGTGTCGACCGACGGCATCGCGGTCGACGGCGCCGACCTCGCGATCGCGATGGACTATACCCCGGGCGACCGCAGCGTGACCGCCGAGCTGGAGGATGAGGACCTGACCGTGCGCATCGCCAGGACTCGCGCCGGGTTCAAGCTCACCACGCGCGGCGCGTCGCACGTCGCGCGCGTGCTCCCCGCGCACGTCGCGCCCTACGCGCAGCACCTGATCGAGAAGGTCCCGCCGGACCTCTCCAAATTCCTGATCGCGCCGATGCCGGGGCTGCTCGTGCGGCTCGCCGTCGGGGTCGGCGACAGCGTCCAGCCGGGACAGCCGCTCGCGGTGGTCGAGGCGATGAAGATGGAGAATATCCTGCGCGCGGAGAAAGCAGCGACGGTCAAGTCGGTCGAGGCAAAGGCGGGTGATAGCCTGGCGGTGGATCAGGTCATTCTGGAGTTGGAATAATTTCTTCTCTCCCTCAGGGGGGACTCAGCGCCGCCGCACCTGCCCGAACTTTGCGCGCAGCTCCGCCAGTTCCTCTTCGGTATCGACGTCGATCAATTCGCCGGGATTGGTGACCACGTGCCGCCCCGTGAGGATCATATCGCGCGCGCCGGCATCGCCCTCCAGGCGTTCGAGCGCGTCGAAGCGCCCGGCGCCGAACAGCACCGGGGGCCGGGGCCTGACGCCATCGCTCGATGCGACCACGGTGGACGGCCCCTCGGCGGCTTCGTACAGGCGGTGGATCTGAGTCGCGGTGATCCGCGGCATGTCGGCGAGCGCGATCAGCACCGCCTCGACGCCCGGTCCCCGCGCTGCCGTCACGCCTAGGCGAACCGACAAAGACAGGCCCTGTTCGGGCGTGGGATTGTGGACGACTTCATAGCTACGCGCGGCATAATCGAGCTTCACACCGTCGGTGACCACGATCCGCTTGGCGAACGGCACTGCCTCGAGTGCGGTGACCGCGTGCATGCCGAGCGGGTGGCCGAGGAACATCTCCGTCAACTTATCCGACAGCCCGAACCGTTCTGACTTGCCCGCCGCGAGCAGGATCAGCGCCGTCGTCTCAGGCGCGATCATGCCGCACTTTGTGGTGGAATTCAGCAACCATCGCGGCGGCGATCGACAGCGCGATCTCGGCCGGGCCAATCGCGCCGATATCGAGCCCGGCGGGCGCATCGATCCGATCGAGATCGGCTTCGCTGATGCCAGCGGCGGCGAGCCGCTCGCGCCGCGCGGCGTGGCTGCGGCGCGATCCCAACGCGGCGACGTAGCCGGTCGGCGCGGCCAGCGCTGCGGCAAGCGCCGGATCGTCGATCTTGATATCATGGCTGAGCGTTACGACCGCGGTCGCCGGGTCGGACTTGAAGGCCGCGACCGCCTCGTCGGGCCAGCGGTCGTCGAGCGTCACGCCGGGGAAGCGCTCCTCGGTCAGGAAGCGCGCGCGTGGGTCGATGACCGTCGTTGCAACGCCGAGCTCGCGCGCAAGCCCGGCGAGCGCTTGCGCGATCTGCACCGCGCCGACGATGAGCAAACGCCGCGGCGGGTCGTAGCGATTGACGAACGCCGCTCCCTCGATCGGGCGCAGGCTCGATTGGCCGGTGTCGAGATTGGTGATCACGTCGAGGGCCGCGCCGTTCGCGCGCGCTTCGGCGATCCGGTCGAACAGTTCGGGGTCGAAACCCTCGGCGGAGACTGGCTGGACCATGACCGAAATCTCGCCGCCGCACGGCAACCCGACTTCCCACGCTTCGGCATCGGCGACGCCGTAGCGTTTCACCTGGAATGGTGCGCCGGCGATCACGTCGGCGGCGGTCGTGAGAATGTCGTTCTCGACGCAGCCGCCCGACACCGATCCTTCGAATCTGCCGGCCTGGTGGACGATCATATGGCTGCCGCGCGGGCGCGGGGCGGAGCCCCAGGTCGAAACCACGGTGGCAATCGCCATCGGGGAGCCGCGCCACGCTTCGGCGGCGGCGATCACGGCGTCGTTATCGGCCATCCCGCCCCGCCCGAAATGCGCCGTCACCCTGAACTTGTTTCAGGGTCCATCTCTCCCCTCGCGAGGGTGTCGCTTGTTGCGCGTTGGATGCTGAAACACGTTCAGCATGACGGAACAGCAAGTTCATACTGGCGGCAATCCCGGGAGCAATTTGTCGAGCGTCACCGGGAAATCCCTCACCCGCGCCCCGCAAGCATTGTAGATCGCGTTCGCCACCGCCGCGCCCGCCCCCGAAATTCCCAACTCGCCCACTGCCTTGGCCCCAACGGGATTCGCGCTGTCGTCCACTTCCTCGATGAAATGACACTCGACTGCGGGCACGTCGGCGTTCACCGCGACGTGATATTCGCCAAAGTCGGGATTGACGAACTGTCCGGTGCGCGTGTCGACCACCGCGTCCTCGCTCAGCGCATAGCCGATCCCCCACACCATCCCGCCGACCATCTGGTTGCGCGCGGTCTTTTCGTTGAGCACGCGGCCGACGTCGAACACGCCGATCAGCCGGCGGACCCGTACTTCGCCGGTGACGGCGTTGACCGCGACTTCGGCGAATTGCGCGCCGTGGCTCGCCTGGCTGGTGTGGCGGCTTTCCTTGCCCGGCCCCGTCTTGCCGAGCGCGACGATCGGGCGATCGCGGACCAGCTCGGCAATCGGCGTCGCGCGGTCGCCGACCGAGACGCACGCGTCCTTCAAAACCAATTCCTCGGGCGCCGCATTCATTCGGCGCGCCAGTTCGGCGAGGATATTCTCGCACGCCAGCGCCACCGCCGAGCCCGAGCTGCCGGCGCCGAACGACCCGCCCGACCCCGCGCTTGCGGGATAATCGGTGTCGCCCAGCCGAACGTCGATGCTGCTCACCGGCAACCCCAGCATCTCGCCCGCGACTTGCGCCAGGATGGTGTAGGTGCCGGTGCCGATATCGGTCATGTCGGTCTCGATCACCGCGCGACCCTCGGGGGTAAGCGTGACACGCGCCTCGGAATTGACGGTGAAATTGCCGCGCAACGCGGCCGCCATCCCCATCCCGACCAGCCATTCCCCGTCGCGCACCGATCCCGGCGTCGGGTCGCGGCGGTTCCAGCCGAAGCGCTCCGCGCCCTCATCGTAGCACCGCACCATCAGCCGCGTGGAGAAGGGCTTGCCGCTCGTCGGATCGACCTCGGGCTCGTTGCGGTGCCGGAGCTCGATCGGGTCAATCCCGACCAATTCGGCCAATTCGTCCATGGCGCATTCGACCGCGAACGTGCCGACCGCCTCGCCCGGCGCGCGCACCGCGCCCGATGGCGGCAGATCGACTCGAGTCAGCGCGGTGGTGAAGCTGCGATGCTCGGCGGCGTAGAGCGGCAGCGTGCCGAACGGCACCGGCTCGAGAAACCCCTTATTGTCCTTTTGCGAAGTGATGTTGTCGTGCGCGAACGCGGTGATCCTGCCCTCCAGATCGCAGCCGATGCGGACGCGCTGAACGGTGTCGCCGCGATGATGGACCAGGAACGCCGTCTGCCGCCGCGGGAGCGCGATCTTGACCGGCCGGCCGAGATCGCGCGCGGCGACCGCCGCCATGATCGTCTCCGGCCCGACCCCGGTCTTGCCGCCGAACCCGCCGCCGACATAGGGCGCGAGGATACGGACCTTGGCCGGGTCGATCCCCAGCGTCTTCGCCACCGTCGCCTTCGCCCCGCCGAGCACCTGGAGCGACGCGCGCAGCACGAGCGTGTCGCCCTCCCACCACGCGGTCGTCGCGTGCGGCTCGAGCGCGGCGGGATAGTGGGGCGGCGTGGTGTAGGTCTGGTCGAAGCGGATTGCGGCCGCCTCGATCGCGGCGTCGACATCGCCCTTCACGATGTTGGGCAGGAAACCGATGCCGTGATCCTCGATCACCGGCTGTTCGCGCGGATCGTAGCGGCCCTCGCGCGCTTCGTAGGTCACGGCCACCGCGAGCGCGGCGGCGCGCGCGGTCTCCAGCGTGTCGGCGACGACCAGGCCGACCGCCTGGCCGAAATGATCGATCTCGCGAGTCCAGCCCGGCATCGGGTCTTGCGTGTTGCCGCCGCCGGAGACGAAGTCGGCATGGTCGGTGATTACCGCGACGACGCCGGGCATCGCCTCCGCCGCGCGGGCGTCGACCGCGACGACGCGTCCGGCGCCGATCGTCGCGCCGACGATCTGCGCGTAGAGCGTGCCCGCCGGGGCGCCCTCGACCGCATATTGCGCGGTGCCGGTGACCTTGAGCGGCCCTTCGTAACGGTCGACCGGCTTGCCGATCAGGCCCTGCTGCCCCTGGTCGAGCGCGGCGGGGCGATAGGGTGCATCCATCACGACGTGGTTGACGGGTTCGCTCACGTGAGATTCGCCTCCGGTCGGAAAAAGCGGGATAGGTAAACCGCTCTAGACTGGAATCGGTCCGCTTATGAAACTTTTCAAGCGCCTTCTTGCCGCGGCGCTCACCCCCATCCTTGCCGTCGCGCTGGCATCGCCCCTCGCGGCGGGGCAAAGTGCGCGGATGTCGTCGCTCTCCAGTCCTATCGTCATCGCGCACCGCGGCGCCAGCGGAGAACGCCCCGAGCACACGCTCGCCAGCTACGATCTCGCGATCGAGGAAGGCGCCGACTTCATCGAGCCCGACCTCGTCCTGACCAGGGACAAGGTCTTCGTCGCGCGGCATGAAAACGACATTACCGGTACCACCGACGTCGCCGATCATCGCGAATTCGCCGGCCGCAAGACCACCAGGACGATCGACGGGCAGAGCCATACCGGCTGGTTCACCGAGGACTTCACGCTCGCCGAACTCAAGACGCTGCGCGCCAGGGAGCGCCTGCCGCAACTGCGCCCGGCCAACGCCGCGTATGACGGCAAGTTCGCGATCCCGACGCTCGCGGAGATCATCGCGCTCGCGAAGAAACGATCGAAGGAGCTCGGCCGAACGATCGGCATCTATCCCGAGACCAAACATCCCAGCTATTTCGCGTCGATCGGCCTGCCGATGGAGCGGCACTTGGTCGCCGAACTCCGCGCCGCGGGATGGGACTCGGCCGACGCGCCGGTGTTCATCCAGAGCTTCGAGGTCGACAACCTCAAGCTGCTGCACTCGATCACAAAAATCCGCCTGATCCAATTGATGGACGGCAATGGTGGTCCTGCCGACAACGCCACCCCGAGCTATGCGTCGATGATCACCCCGGCCGGGCTCAAGGCGGTCGCGACCTATGCCTGGGGGATTGGCCCGAACAAGGACATGGTCGATCGCGGCGAAGGTGCGCCCACCACGCTCGTCGCCGACGCGCATGCGGCGGGCTTGCGCGTCCATGTCTGGACGTTTCGCGCGGAGAATTTCTTTCTGCCCCTCGCCCTCAAGAACGGTGCCGACCCCCGCGCGCACGGCAACGTCGCCGAGGCGATCCGCCGCCAGCTCGCGCTCGGGATCGACGGTTTCTTCACCGATTTCCCCTCTATTGGCGTGACGGCGCGGAACGCCTATCGCGTACCGCCACCAACCAGGACATTATTGTGATGCGTAGATTCCTGCCCTTCGTCGCGATGATGCCGCTGCTGACCGGCGGCTGCCTCGGTACCGTGGGCAAGGTTGTCACCGCGCCGGTCAGGGTCGCCAGCAAGGCAGTCGACTGGACCACGACCAGTCAGTCCGAAGCCGACCGCAACTACGGCAAGAAGATGCGCAAGGCCGAAGAGCGCGAGGGCCGCGAACGCAAGGCACACGACAAAGCGTGCAAGAAGGATCCGGCCAATTGTGGGCCGTATGAGGGTTATCGCGCGGGCAATTCCGAGCCGAAGGACTAATTCCCGCCGAGCACCTCCGCGATTGCGCGGAGCGCTGCGGGTTTCATCTGAACGCCCATGTGGCTCGACACGATCTCGATCGATCGCGTGTGCGCGTCGTGACAGATCGAACCATTGACGAGCCCGTCGCTCGCGCTCCAGATCGCCGTCGCGGGGACCGGCAGGGGTTCTGCGATCTCCGCACGACGCGCCACCACATTGTCGCTGTCGATCTTCTCGCCCGACAGCCATTCGAAGGTGCGCCAGACGTTGGTCGCCTTGGGGTCGCCGGCGAAAGGCGAGCTGACGGTGATTACCTCGCGCACCATGGCTGGCGCGCGGTGGGCAAGGAACCGCGCCATGATTCCGCCCAGGCTGACGCCGATCAACGTCACCGGCTCGCCGGCATCGTCGTGATACTGGCGCAACCGCGCGAGCAGCTTCTCGCCCTCGCCGCCAATCGCGCGCGTGCCGGTATTGCGCCCGAGCTTCCACCCTTCGACACGATAGCCGAGTGCGGTGAGATAGCGCTTCATCACCACGTTCGATCGGTCGGAATTGACCAGGCCCGGCAGCAGCATGATCGGGCGGCCGTCACCCGGCGGCGCCTTCATCAGCTCGGGCCACGCCTTGGGGATGCTCGCGATCGTGCCGAGCATGCGTGGCAGCTCGGCGGCCCATTGCGCCTTGGACGGCGGCTTAGGAACTGCGGCGGCGCCGGAGATTTCTTTCGTCATCGCACCCGTGATAGATGGATTTGATGGCAACCGAAACGCACGCTCTCGATTCTCCGCCCCCCGGCGCTTCGCCCGATTGGACGATCCCGCAGGATTGGGCGCATTATACCGCGGAAGAGCATGCGACATGGGACACGTTGTTCGCGCGCCAGGCGAAGCTGCTCCCCGGCCGCGCGTCGGAGGCGTATCTGCGCGGGCTCGACGTGCTCAAGCTCTCCAAGCCCGGCATTCCCGATTTCGAAGAATTGTCCGATCGGTTGATGAAGCTGACCGGATGGCAGGTCGTCGCGGTGCCTGGGCTGGTTCCCGATGATGTGTTCTTCGATCACATGGCCAATCGCCGCTTCGTCGCGGGCAATTTCATCCGCCGCCCCGACCAGCTCGATTATTTGCAGGAGCCCGACGTCTTCCACGACGTGTTCGGGCACGTCCCGATGCTCGCCGACCCGGTGTTCGCCGATTATCTCGAAGCCTACGGCAAGGGCGGCCAGCGCGCGATGGCGATGGACGCGCTCAAGTATCTCGGGCGGCTATACTGGTACACGGTCGAGTTCGGGCTGATCGCCGAGCCCGAAGGTTTGCGCATCTATGGTTCGGGAATCGTGTCTAGCTATTCGGAGAGCCAGTTCGCACTGGAGGATCCGAGTCCCAACCGCATCGGATTCGACCTGGCGCGGGTGATGCGCACCGAATACCGCATCGACGATTTCCAGCAGAATTATTTCGTCATTCCGAGTTTCGATGAGCTGCTTCGGATGACCGTCGAGACCGACTTCGCGCCGCTATACGAGAGGTTGAAGGCGTTGGAGGATATTCCGGTGGCGGAGATTGCCCTCGGCGACGAGGTGATGACGCGCGGCACGCAGCATTATGCCAAGAGTAAAGCCTGAACCGCTATTGCGAGCGTAGCGAAGCAATCCAGCGTTCCGCCAACCGTCTGGATTGCTTCGCTATGCTCGTAATGGCGGGTTGAAGTCAGATATCCAGCGCCCAGCCGTCGCGGCCTTTGGGGTCGATCGGGCTAGTGGGGACGTAGCGCTCGGCGCCGGCTTCGAGCTTGAGGATCGTCCAGTCGCCGCGAACGTCGGCAGCAACCAACGTGCAGCCGCAGGCGGCATACGCATCGACGACTTGCATCCGCTGCGTTTCCAGCAGCCCGGCGAGCACGATCGTCGCATAGGGCGCGGCGATCGCTGCGAGTTCGGGCGCCATCGAGACGAGCGGGCCCGCGAGGACGTTGGCGATGATCAAGTCGTACGGCGCTCCGCCGGTGATCGCGTCGTCGAGCGCGCCGTCGGCGACGATCAGCTCGATACCGGCAACATCGTTCGCTGCGGCGTTCTCTCGCGTCACGTCGATCGCGGCGGGGTCGATGTCGGTCGCGAGCACCCGCGCGCCGGGCCACAAGTGGCGTGCGACGAAGGCGAGCAGCCCGGTGCCGGTGCCGATGTCGATGACGGCGTCGAACTGGCGATCCGCCATCGCGTCGAGCATCGCGAGGCAGCCCGAGGTCGTCGCGTGATGCCCGGTCCCGAATGCGCGGCCGGCGTCGATCAGGAAGGCGCGGCCGCCGGGCGGCGCGGCGACCGGATGCGCGCTGGTGTGAACGACGAAGCGCCCCTCGGCGATTGGCTCGAGCCCCGCTTGGCTCATCGTCACCCAATCCTGCGCGGTCAGCGGCTCGATCTCCGGCTCGGCGGCGCCCGCGCTTGGCACCAGCGCGCGCAACGCGGTGATCATCGCGGCGTCGGGCTGCTGTTCGGTATAGGCGTCGAGCCGCCAGCGCTCGCGGTCATCCTCGACTTCCTCGGTCGTCATCAGCACGGCATCGATGTGGATCTCTCCGGCGTCGATCGCCTCGGCCTCGGCGCGGGTGCAGGGTAAGCTGGTCTTCCAGCTGTCCACCTCAGCGGACATAACTCGCCCCGTTTACGTCGATCACCGCGCCGGTCATCGAGGGCGGGGCGGTGAGGGCGAGGTAGGTTACCGCGTTCGCCACCTCTTCGGGATCGGCGACTTTCCCGAGCGGGATGTCGGCGAGCAGTTTGTCGCCGCCGCGGCTCGACAGATAATCCTCCGCCATCCCGGTCATTGTGAAGCCGGGGCACACCGCGAAGGCGAGGATGCCCTGCACCGCATAGCCGCGCGCGATCGACTTGGTCATCGCGACCATCCCGGCCTTGGAGGCGGCGTAGTGCCAGTGCTCGGGGCTGTCGCCGCGATAGGCGGCGCGGCTGGCGACGTTGACGATGCGGCCCCCGGTGCCACGCTCCTGCCAATGACGCACGGCGAGGCGGCACAGTTCGGCGCTCGCGGTCAGATTGACTCGCATCGTGCGCTCCCAGTTCGCCACCCACGCGTCGTCGTCCTGGTCGATCGGATTGGCCTCGAAGACGCCGGCATTGTTGATCAGCACATCGATCGTGCCGAGCTGCGCGAGTGCTGTGTCCCACAAATGGCGCGGCCCCGCCGGATCGTCGAAATCGGCGGCGATGCCGCTCCGCGTGCCGTGCCCGACGAAGGTGACGTTGGGGGCGGTGGAGAGCGCGTCGGCGATCGCCGCGCCGATGCCGCGGCTGCTGCCGGTCAAAAGGATGTTGGTCATGCACGCCGCTGTAGCGCGCGGAAGCTCAGGCCGCCACGCTCGCCGAGAAATCGTCGGCCGCGCCCTTGAGTCCGCCGAGCCGGTCGTCGACGTCGCTCACGTCCTGTGCCAGCGCGCCCATTTCGCTGGCGACCGCTTCGGTGTCCTCGCGAATGGTTGCGATTGTGTTCGACATCGAATCGGCGGCGAGCGCGGTCTCATCGACCGCGGCGGTGATGGCGGTCACCGTCTGCGCCTGCGCTTCCATTGCGAATCGAATTCGGTTCGCGCTTTCCTGAACTTCGGTGACCGTCGCCTTGATCGAAGCATTGGTGTCGACGGTAGAGCGCGTCGCCGATTGGATCGCGGCGATCTTGGCGGCGATGTCGTCGGTGGCGCGCGCGGTTTGATTGGCGAGGGACTTCACTTCCTGCGCGACCACCGCGAAGCCACGGCCGGCATCGCCTGCGCGTGCCGCTTCGATCGTGGCGTTCAAGGCGAGCAAATTGGTCTGACCGGCAATGTCGCGGATCAGCCCGAGGATCGATTCGATCGATTTGGCGTGGCCGCTCAGCATCTCGCTGATGGTCACGGCGTCGCCCGCCTGATGGGCCGCGCGCGTCGAGATATCGGCCGCCGCCTCGACTTCGATCCGCGCATCCTCGATCGCTCGGATCAGCCCCGCCGCGGTCTGCGCCGCTTCGCGCATCGCCACCGCCGATTGCTCGGCCGCTGCCGCGACTTCCGATGTCTTGATGATCATGCCGCGCGCGGAGGCCGTGGTGCGGCCCGCTTGCTGGCGGATACGCGTGCCGAGCTCGGCGGTGGCGCCGATCGATCCCGCAATCGATTCGCGAAACTTGTCGGCGCTGGCGAGCCGCGATTCGCGCGCGCGATGCTCGACCAATCGCGAGACGTAGCTGGTGAGCAGATGCGCTTCGACGAACGACATCCGCTGCAACACATCGGCGTAGCGCGCCAGCCGCGCGCTGTCGGTGCCGCATGCCGCGGTCAGAATGTTGAGCGTTTCCTGATAGGCGGCGGTCAGCGAAGCGAGCAGCGGGGCGAGCGACACGCCCGCGCGGTCCGAATGGCGCGCATTGGTGCACGCCATTTCCATCCATTCGCGACCGAGCGGCGCTTCGAACTTGGCGCGCATGTAAACGGCGCTGGTCTCGACTTCCTGCGCGAGTTGTTCGGGCGTGTAATAGCCGCGGACATGCGCGGTCGCCGGATGCGCGAGATAGTGCTGCCAGAAAATCTCGCAAACGCGGCGATAATGCGGCGCGACGATCGGGACGATCTCGGCAGAGACCGGTATGATCTGACCGTCCCAATCGAACGCCGGCAAGTCGCGCTTGAGGGTTTCCTCGAGCTCCTCCTGCCAGGTCAGCTGTCGGTCATCGGTCACCGCAGCGCGACCATCATGCCGCCACCTTGGCGGCGAAGTCCGACGCCGAGGTCTTGAGGTTGCCGAGCTGCCCGTCGAGCGAGTCGAATCCCTTACCGACGCTGTCGATCTCGCTTGCCACGGCTTCAGTATCCTCGCGAATGGTTGCGATTGTGTTCGACATCGAATCGGCGGCGAGCGCAGTCTCGTCGACCGCGGCGGTGATCGCGGTGACGGTTTGCGCCTGCGCTTCCATC
>NZ_DATBDV010000010.1:0-1549 GCF_036269755.1 Sphingomonas sp.
TGCGCTACGGGCCGCCCGACACTGAAAGCGAGGACGGTGCCGGCGATGGTCCGGCCTTCGAGCCGCTCACCGGCGATTTCATCGATATCGGCGAGGCGGTTGCGCAGGAATTCTCCCTGGCCTTGCCGAGCTTCCCGCGCAGCCCCGGGGCGGTTCTCGAGATCGAGAAACCGCCGGCCGACGCGGGCCCGTTTGCCGCGCTCTCGCGCCTGACCGATCGGCAGGACCGGTGATAACCGTGGCTGGATGCTGCGCGGGGCCTTCCGGGCCTCGAGTAGCCGGGCCGTTCCTGTTGCCAAGCCTGTTGCCGGCACCCCCGATTTTGTCTAAGTACCGCCCTTTCCCGCGCCGCTTCATACGAGTCGCCAATGGCCGTCCCGAAAAAGAAAGTCTCGCCGTCGCGGCGCAACATGCGCCGCTCCCACGATGCCTTGGGCGCGTCGGTTTATGTCGAATGCCCGAATTGCGGCGAGCTGAAGCGCCCGCATCACCTCTGCCGGGCTTGCGGTCATTACGATGGCCGCGAGGTGACGCCGCAGCCCTCGCCATCGGCCTGATCTTTCGCCGGCCGCGCAGGACAGGCGCGCCATGAGCGCCAGCGTCACGATCGCCCTCGATGCGATGGGCGGCGATCATGCGCCCGGCGTCGTGCTGAAGGGCGCCGATATCGCGCTGGTGCGCTATCCGGGGACGCGCTTTCTGCTGTTCGGGGATGAGAGCCGGGTCGCGCCGCTATTGGCGAAGCTGCCGCGCCTTGCCAAGGCAACCACCCTCCAGCATACCGAAGAAGTCGTCGCGGATGACGCAAAGCCGTCCGTGGCCTTGCGCGCGGCGCGACGTTCGAGCATGCGGCTCGCGATCGAGGCGGTCGCGGAGGGACGCGCCGACGGTGTCGTTTCGGCCGGCAATACCGGCGCGCTGATGGCGATCGCCAAATTCGTGCTGAAAACGATGCCCGGCATCGACCGGCCGGCGATCGCGACCTTCTTCCCGACCCGGCGCGGCGAGAGCGTCATGCTCGATCTCGGTGCCAATATCGAATGCGACGCCGACAATCTGGTGCAATTCGCGCTGATGGGCGACGTCTTTGCGCGCACGGCCCTGGGACTGGTCCAGCCGACCGTCGGGCTATTGAATGTCGGCGAGGAAGAGCTGAAGGGAAATGACGCGGTGCGCGCCGCCGCCGCTAAATTGCGCGGCGGCATGACGCCGATCCGGTTTCACGGCTTTGTCGAGGGTGACGATATCGCCGCCGGCACGGTGGATGTCGTCGTCACCGACGGGTTTACCGGGAATGTCGCGCTGAAGACCGCGGAGGGTATCGCCAAGCTCTTCAGCGAATCGCTGCGTGCCTCGTTCCGCTACTCGCCGCTGGCGCGGATCGGGTATGTGTTTGCCCGCGGGGCTTTAAAGAAACTCGCGGCGCGGCTCGACACACGCCGCTATAACGGCGCGATGTTTCTCGGTCTGGGCGGTATTGCCGTGAAGAGCCACGGCTCGACCGATGCGTTCGGCTTTGCCAACGCGATCAGCGTCGCGATCGACCTCA
>NZ_DATBDV010000011.1:2500-113100 GCF_036269755.1 Sphingomonas sp.
GGCACTGCATCCGGACGATGGGCTCGCGAACCTCGTCACCTTCACCACGCCGGTCGATTTTTCGAAGATGGAGATGTTCCAGCGCTGGGCCGATTGCCGCTTCTTCGATGTCGACAAGCTGGTCGATACGCTGGGGAATTGCCCCGCCGATTACCTCTACACTGCGTTCGACATGTTGCGCCCTGGCGCGCGCGCGGCGGGCAATATCCGGCTCTACGACAATCTGTGGAACGACGAGTTCGTGAAGTCGTACCGGATGTTCGACCGCTGGAGCTCGGACAGCCTGCCGCTTGCGGGCGAATATTTTCGCGAGACGACCAAGAAATTGATGTGGGACAACCAGCTCCACGAAGGCACGCTCGAGCTCGGCGGCCGGCGAGTCGATCTCGCCGCGATTACCGCGCCGTTCCTCCACGTCGCCGCCGAGCACGACCATATCGTGCCGACCGCCGCCTCGGCGCCGTTGATCGGGATGATCGGGTCGGCGGACAAGGACGAGATCGTGCTCAAGGGCGGGCATGTCAGCCTCGTCGCCGGCGGCAATGCGGTTCGGCGGCTATGGCCGAGCCTGGTCGCTTGGCTGGGCGAGCGATCGACATGAGCCACGCCATCCGTCGCTTTCGACCTGAAGACCGCGACAAGGTCATTGCGTTCGCCGCGACCTTGCCGGAGCAGGATCTGCTGTTCCTCAGCCGCGACGTGCGCGAACCGCGCGTCGTCGCGGCGTGGCTCGCGGCGATCGAGAGCGGCGAGATCGACAGCCTGGTCGCCGAGGATGGGGGCGAGATCGTCGCGACCGCCGCCCTGGTGCGCGATCCGCTGAGCTGGTCGGCACATGTCGGCGAGGTGCGGCTGCTGGTGTCGCCGGCGCGGCGTGGCGCGGGGCTCGGCAACGATCTGCTCCAAGGCATCTTCATGATCGCAAAGGAGCGCGGCCTCGCCAAGCTCACCGCGCGGATGACGGTCGACCAGGCCGCGTCGATCGCACTGTTCGAAGGGGTCGGTTTTCGTGCCGAGGCGATGCTCAAGGACCAGGTGCGCGGCGCCGACGGGCAGAGCCACGACATCGCCATCCTCAGCTACGACTCGGCGCGGGTCGCCGCGCGGCACGCCGCGATCGGTATCGAATAAAGACTTGTTGGGATCGAATCGCGGGCACGGTGCGTAGATACCGCTCGAAACGCAGGAGAAATACGAATGGCCAGTGCAGCTCCCCGGACCGCGGTCAAACCGCCATCGGCGCTGCTCGCGCTTACCGAACTGCCGCGCGCCTTGTTCGAGTGGAGCGCCTTGCCCTGGGCCGCGCCGATGCTGGCGAGTGCGCCGCGCGGCGATGGGCATCCGGTGATCGTGCTGCCGGGCTTCGTCACTGGCGACAGCTCGACCGGCACCTTGCGCGGTTTCCTCAAGCGCCAGGGCTATGCCCCGCACACTTGGGATTTGGGACGCAATCTCGGGCCCAAGGCGATCGGGCGGCAGGGCGAAAAGCTGATCGCGCGCGTGCTCGCGGTGTTCGAGCAAAGCGGGCAGAAGGTCAGCCTGGTCGGCTGGAGCCTTGGCGGGGTGATGGCGCGGCTCGTCGCCAAGCGGATTCCGCACGCGATCCGCCAGGTCATCACGCTCGGCTCGCCCTTCTCGGGCAGCCCCAAGGCGACCAATGTTTGGCGCGCCTACGAAGTGCTGACCGGGCAGAAGGTCGACGCCGAGGACACCAGAGCGCAACTCGACGAAATCTCGGCGCCGCCGCCGGTGCCCTCGACTGCAATCTACTCGCGCAGCGACGGCATCGTCGCGTGGCAGAATTGCTGCGAGGAAGTCGGCCCCACGAGCGACAATATCGAAGTGCATGGCAGCCATTGCGGGCTCGGCGTCAACGCCAGCGTGCTCTACGCAGTCGCCGACCGGCTTGCGCAGCCCGAGGACGACTGGCACCCGTTCGAGCGGACCGGGATCAAGGCGTGGGTGTTCCCATCGGCTGGGCATGCTTGAATCTCCCCTCCCGCTCGCGGGAGGGGTAGGGGGGCCTATGATCGGCCGGCGCTTGTTTCAGGCCCACCCCGAGCCCCTCCCGCAAAGCGGGAGGGGGATGACCTATTTCTTCCCGCCCGCCGCACCGCGCCCGAATTGCATGATCAACTCGCCGATCTCGCGTGCGTGCGACAGCGAGCGGGCGCCCTGATCGCGGAGATATTCGCCTTGGATCTTGGCCACCGCGGCCGGGCTCTTCGCGGACGCCGCGGCGCGCATCGCGGCGAATGCCTCGCGCGTATTGGCTTCGGCTTGTTCGAGCATCTTGAGGCTGACCGACGAGCCTTGCTTGGCGAGCTTCTCGCTCGATTCGCGCAGCTTCTCGCCGGCGCCCTGAACTCGGTCGGCAGCGGATTTCGCGCCCGCGGCGGCGCGGTCGGTGGCATTCTTGGCGCGCTTGGCCGCCTTGTCGGTAGCGTCCTTGGCGCGCTTTGCAGCTTTGTCTGTGGCGCTCTTCGCACGCTTGGCGCCATTGTCGATCGCGTCCTTGACCTTCTTCGCCATCACCTTGCTCCCTTCGCTGCGCGCTTCGGCGCCGGTTTGGATTTTGCGGGCGCCGCTGCCGGCTTGATCGCCGCAGCCTTGAGCGCCTCGAACGAACGGCGCAGCGCGGCGGCATAGACGTCCGGATCGGGCAGCATGTCGCGATCGGCGGTGAACGACACCGCGATCGTATCGCCGTACGAATAGACGGGGTTGATGAGGCCCATGCTGTCGAACACCGGCGCGGTGCCGTACATCGCGACCATCTTCGCGCCGCAGAAATAGAGCGGCACGCGGCTGCCCGGCACGTTGGTGACGACGCAGTTGAAGGCCGGCGCGTGCATGTTGGCGGCACCCACGCGCGTATAGAGCCGCGCGCCCAGCCCGGCGAGGCCCGACGGGATGAGCTTCGAATAGTCCGCCAGCGTCTTGGCGCCGACCGCGTTGGTCATCGCCTTCGAATTGACCGCGTCGTCGTGGACGAAGCGCAGCCGCTCGAGCGGGTCCTCGATCTGCGTGCCCAAGCCCACCACCATCGCCGAGACGAGGTTGCCGAGCGCTGCCTTCTCGCCCTCTTGCCGCACCGAAATCGGCGCCATCGCGGTCAGCGTTTCCTTGGGCAGCTCGCCTTTGTCCTTGAGGTAGATACGCAACGCCCCGCCGACCACCGCCAGGATCACGTCATTGACCGTCGCGTCGGGCACCGCGTCCTTGATCGCGCGCACCTCGGCGAGCTTGAACGGCACCGCGTCCCACACGCGGTGCGCGGAGACCTTGCCATTGAACCGGGTCTTGGGCGCGGGGCGCGTGTTCTTGAGGGAGACGTCGCCTTTGCCCGCCTGCACCGCGAGCTTGGCCATGCCGGGGAGCGAACGGCCGATCGTCTCGGCGATCCGCATCGGCTGGAGGAGATTGTTGAAATAGGAGCGAGTCAGCAGATCGGCGACGCGCGGCATGTTCTCCGGTTTCCACGTATCGGGCTTGGGCGGGCTCGCCATCTCGGCGTCGAGGTCGTGCACCGCCGCCGACATCTCGACCCCCGACATGCCGTCGATCGCGGCATGGTGAACTTTCGAGACCAGCGCGAAACAGCCCGGGGGCAGCCCGGGAATGTTGTCGAGCCCCTCGACCACGGTGAACTCCCAGAGCGGCTTGGTCAGGTCCATCGGCCGCGCGTGGAGCCGCGCGACCTGGATGCACAGCTGGCGCCAGTCGCCGGGCTTGGGCAGCGCGATGTGGCGAACGTGGAATTCGAGGTCGAACTCGGGATCCTCGATCCAATAGGGATGGTCGACGTCGAACGGCACGCGGACCAGCCGCTGGCGAAAGCTGCGCGCGCCCTGCAGCCGGCTCTCGACGAAATTTAGGATGTCCTTGAAGCGCACGAACCCGCCTGGCGCGGTCGACGGGTCGTAGATGCCGACCGATCCGATGTGCATTGGCGTGTGCGGGGTTTCGAGATAGACGAACGACGCGTCCTGCGCGCTCAATTGCTCCATGCGCACTCTCTCCCGTGGCGCCGGCCGATGCCGGTCTGTAGGGCAGGCGTAGCAGAGCGCGGGCGGAGGCGCGAATCGGGGCGAGCCGGTTGCCGGCCAGTCATTACCGAACTCAGACACACGAAAAAGGGCGCCCGCGAACGAGCGCCCCCTTCGATGCCTTCGGCACGGGTTCGGTTTAGAACTTTACCTCGGCATTGACCGTGAACGAGCGGCCGCGAGGGTCGGCAACGCGCGGTTCCCACGAGCTGCCCGAGCCGGTGTTCGAATCGTACGTGATCGCGAACGGCGGATCGGTATCGAACACGTTCCTGACCCCGGCGGCGATGGTGAAGTGCTGATTGATCCGCTGCGAGATCGACGCGTTGTAGATGATGTACGGCTTCACGTCGGGGTTGAAGTCGGGCCGGCTCGGACTGCCCGGCAGCGCCTGATTCTTGTATCCCGAGCGGTAGATTTGCGAGAAGGTCAAGCCGAAGCCGCCGGTCGTCGTATAGGCAACATAGACGTTGTGCTTCCACTTCAGTCCCAGGTCGCCCGCAAGCGTGAACACGCCGCGCGTGTTGGTGTAGGGCAGGTTGGGGAGCAGCTTTTCCTTCTTTTGGATCAGCAACGTGCCGTCGAATCCGGCGGAGAACACGCCACCCAGCGCCTCGATATTGCCGCGTCCGGAGAAATCGACGCCGCGTGTCCGGCGCGATCCGAAATTGCCGGTCCTGAGATCCACCGCAGTGATGATGCCGGCAGTGCGCGTGATGCGATCGGGGAAGGCGTTGATGTTGGCGAGCAGCTGCGGGATCGTGATCGTGCCGATCGTATTGTCGACCGCGATGTACCAATAGTCGGCCGACAGGCTGAGGTGGCTCGACGGCTGCAGGACGGCGCCGAACGTGTATTGCTTCGACGTTTCGGGCCCGAGGTTCCGATTGCCACCGCTCGACGAATCGGGCGTGATCGGCTGGCAGCCCGGCGTGGCGTTGACTACGCCCCCCGGGCAGGTGGTCGGATCGACCAGCGTGTTGCCCGGATTGGGGGATACCGTGACGCCGTTGAATATCTGGTTGAACGACGGCACGCGGAAACCGGTGTTGTACGAACCGCGGAGCAGCAACCAGTCGACCGGACGGAATTTGGCGGAGACCTTCGGATTGAAGGTCGAGCCGAACCCCGTGTAATCGTCGACGCGCCCAGCGACGGTGATGTCGAACGACTTGAACACCGGGAACAAGACTTCGCCATAGGCGGCCTTCACGTCGCGCGTGACCTTGCTCAGCGCGTTGACGTTGTCGAACGCGACGTTGAAGATATCGGGCTGGTTCAGGTCGGCTGCCGACGAGCCGTTGAAGCTGTAGCTTTCGCGCCGGTAATCGACCCCGACCGCGAGCTGCACATCGCCCCCGGGCAGGCGGAACAGCTTGCCGGAGATCGACGCGTCGAACTGCCGCGTCTCATACTTTCCGCTATACAGCTTCAGGCCCTTGGCCGAGACGGCGTCGAGCGCGGCGAGCGCTTGCGGCGTCTGCACCAGCGAGAACGGATTGAGGATGCCGCTGTTGAACAGCCCGACGATACCCGGTGCGCTCGCACCCGGTGCAGTCGGCGCGCGGGGATCGGCCTGGCCCGCGAGCGTCGCGCCGGTTCCCGAAGCGATCGCCGCAGCGTTCGACGCGAACACGCCGCGATACGAATAGCCCGATCCCAGCACCGAACTCGCGCTGCTGCTCGCGTAGGAAGCGCCCGCGCGATAATCCCAGCCGGGCGCGATCGGTCCGTCGATACCCAGCGCGGCGCGGAACGTCTTGGTGTTGGTGGTATATTCGCGCGGGCCGCAATCGATGCAGCGATAGCGGAACGCGATCGGCTTGCCGTAATTGGCCGCGACCGCCGGCAGCACCGCAACGATGCTGTTGTAAACGGCGTTGTAGGTCGGTGCCGTGAGCGCGTTGAGCGGGTAGGCGATCGGCAAAGACGTATTGTTCGCGCTATACTGGTTGTTCGAGAAGATCTTGTTCGATGTCGCGTCCGATCCGGTCACTTCGACATAGAGTTCGTTCCCGCCGAACTTGGCGGTGGCGCGGCCGTAATAGGTCAGCGTCTGGAGCGGCTGCTGCAGCGTCGCCGCGCGGCCCGTGTCCCACGAACATGCCAGCGCGGTGGTGGCATTCGCCCACAGCACCGAATCGTAGTTCATGCCGCCATCGACCGAGTCGCAGCCGGCGCCGCCAGGCAGGCGAAGCGGATTGACGCCGCCCGATGCGGCGGCCGTCGTACCCGGAATGAAAAAACCTGGGTTGGCGAGAAGCGAGGTCCCACCGCTTGTGCCGCCGAGCAACGTGCCGCCCTGCGTGATGCCGATCGGTCCACCCGCGACCGGCGTCGCCGCGGTCGGGTTGATCGGGAAAGCCGTCGCGATCGGCGTGCCGCGCGTGTCGATCGACAGACCGCGATTGGGCTGGTTGCCGTTGACGAAGTCGCGGTCCTGGCCGAACAGCGCACCGTTCCAGCTCTTGCTGATCGACCCCATGACGTTGAAGCCCTGCTCGTCGAGCTTGCCCCAGCCGACGGTCGCCGAAAGGCGATAGATTTCCGCGTCGCCCTGCTGAGTCGTGTCGGTGAAGCCGGCGACGTCGATGCCGGTGAAGTTGGTCTTGGTGATGAAGTTGATCACACCGCCGATCGCATCGGTGCCGTAGATCGCCGAGGCGCCGTCCTTTAGAATTTCGATGCGGTCAATCGCCGCGAACGGGATCTGGTTCACGTCGACCGCCGAGCCCTGAAGTCCGTGCGCTGCGACTCGGCGGCCGTTGAGCAGGACGAGCGTCGACGCGCTGCCCTGCCCGCGCAGGTTCGCCGCCGACAGGCCGTTGGTGCCACGCGCCGCGCCGCTGACCACGTCGGAGTTCGACGCGAGGTTGTCCGCGCCGTTGCCGTTGTTGGCGAGGAACGAGATCAGCTGTTCGGGGCTGCTGATACCTTCGCGGCTCAAATCCTTGTTGGTGATGATCGTCAGCGGCAGCGCCGAATTGTTCGGATCCTGCTTGATGCGCGAGCCGGTGACGATGATGTCCTTGCCATTGTCTCCGCGATCCGCCGGATCGGCGGCGACCGGCGCGGCGCCGGTTGGCGTGGCGGCGGGCGGGGTGGTCTGATCGCCGCCCGTGGTTTGCGCGAAGGCGGCGCTCGGCAGCGCGCACAAAGCGGCGAACGCCGTGCCCGAAACCAGCATCAGACGGAGCGAGGTCGAACCAGCCATGTCGTATTCCCCCAAGTGACGCCGTTCCCCCGGCGTTTGATTCACATATTAAGCAACAAAACTGCCATACCGCGCCACCCCTTTTTTCAACTCCCGGAAAGCACAGGCATTTTTTGGCGCAGGCACCTCGAAACGTTGCTCCGCTGCAACATACCGGGCATTGACGCCGGCAGCGTTGCAGGGGAGCGTGACCGCAACGCAATGAGGGGAGCCGGGATGCCATCAATCCAAGGTCGCTCGACAAAGCGCGGCGCATGAGCGCGTCGGTGACGGCGGGCCAGGCCGAAGCGCAGGCCGCGGTGCCGCGCGATTGGCGGCGATACGCACTGTACCTGCTGCTTGGGTTCGCCGCCGGTCTCCCCTTCTACATGTTCAACGCGGTGCTGCTGCTGCGGCTCGCCAGGCATGGCGTCGACATCGTAACGGTCGGCTATTTCGCCTGGGTCGCTCTGCTGCCGACGTTCAAGTTCGCTTGGGCGCCTTTGCTCGATCGCTACGATGTGCCGGGCTTCGGACGGTTCTGGGGGAAGCGGCGCGGGTGGATCATGCTCGCGCAGCTCGGCATTTTCCTGTCGATGGTGGCGATGGCGTTCACCTCGGCCGATCATAGCTTGCCCGTCGTCGCGTTGTTCGCGGTGTTGCTGGCGTTCTGGACGACGACGCTCGAGGTCGCGGCCGACGCTTGGCGTATCGAGATCGCACCGACCGCGGAGGAGCAGGGTCCGATGGTCGCCGCCAATCTGTGGGGATATCGCAGCGCGATGGTCGCCGCGGGAAGCGGCGCGATCTTCATCGCCGCCAAAGCCGATTGGACCTGGGCCTATCTGGTGATCGCGGTGGCGGCGTTCCTGCCGTTCCCGATCCTTGCGGCGATGCGCCCGGACCCGGGGCGCGGGGGCGGCCGGCTGAGCGCGCTGGCGACGGGCCTGGGCGCCAGCGCGATCGTGCTCGGCGGATCGTTGATCGTCACGGCCGTCGTCGGCTGGGCGCTGCTCGCCGCGATCGGATCGATCGGGATCAACAACCCGTCGGTCGTCAGCTATTGGGTGTTCGGCATTGCCTTGTTGCCGTTCGTCGCGATCGCCGCGGCGGTGCCGTGGATTCGCGACTTGCCGCCGACCGCGCCCGCGCGCATGTCGGCAGCGATCGGGCCCTATGTCGATGTCGCGTGGCGATACGGCTACATGCTGATCCCGGTGCTGCTGTTCGTGTCGGTCTATCGCATGGGCGACGTGATGGCGCTGACGCTGTCCCACCCCTTGTTTAACGCGCTCGGCTATAGTCTCGAGGCGATCTCCTTCTCGGACGGGGCGGTGGCATTGGTGTCGAGCATGCTCGGCGTCGCGCTCGGCGGCTGGCTGGCGGCGCGCGCGCGGATGGGGTGGGCGCTGGCGATCGGGGCTTTGATGTCGGCGCTGAGCAATTGGATCTTCGCCTGGCTCGCGCACCAGCATCCCGGTGGCCCCGCGCTGTTTTCGCTTGGGTCGTGGGTCATCAGCGGTGGCGACTTCAAGCTCTACCTGGCGATGGGGGTCGACCAGTTCGGCCACGGCTTCGAAGGCGCTGTGTTCGTCGTCTACCTTTCGATGCTGGTGAACCCGCGCTTTCCTGGGGCGCAATATGCCTTGCTGTCGGGGCTTGCCTTCCTCCTGCCGCGGCTGCTCGCGGGACTGTCGGGCGTATTTCAGCAATCGATCGGCTATGCCGGCTTCTTCATCATGGCGGGCGCGATGAGCTTGGGCGCGGTGGTGTTCCTGCCGCTGACCGGGCGCGCGGTGGCGCGGCCCGACGATCACCCGGAAGCGGCATGATCGACATCGACCAAGCCTTCGCGCCGGCAGCCGCGTACGTTGCCGAAGCACGGATCCCCGGGGCGACGTTAGGCATCGTCACCGCGACTGGGGAGCGCGCCGTGCGAGTGGCGGGGCATGCGGCTCTAGTGCCCGAAGCGGAGGCGCTGACCGAGCAGCATTGGTTCGACCTCGCCTCGGTATCGAAGGTCGTTGCAACCACGACTATGATCCTCGAGCTCGCCGATGCCGGCAAGCTCGACCTCGACCGCCCGCTGACCGACGCGATCTTCGATCTGCGGCAGTACGACGTGGCCAACGCGCCCGAGCGGCGGCTGACATTCCGCGATTGCCTGGCGCACCGCACCTTCCTGCCGGCGGTCGAGCCGATCTACACCTATGGCGACGATCCCGACCGGCTCCGCGCGTTCGTGCTCCAGCGCGAATGGCGGCATGGCCCGCCGGTCTATTCGGACATCAATTTCCTGCTGCTCGGGATCGCGATCGAGCGGATCACTGGGCAGTCCTTGTCGGCGTGGCCGCTCGGCGACGGCTTGAGCTACGGCCCGCCGCTGGGCTCCGCCGTCGCGACCGAGTTCTGCCACTGGCGCGGCCGGATGCTCAAGGGCGAGGTCCATGACGAGAATTGCTCGGCGATGGGTGGCGCGACCGGGCATGCCGGGTTGTTCGGGACGGTCGCGGGCGTGCTCGCCTTCGCGCAAGGTCTGCTCGACGGCAGCGGCGCGTCGCCGGCAATGCTCGACGCGATCCGTACGCGGCAGTTCGAGCATCGCACCTGCGGATGGGACAGCCGCAATCCGGGCTGGCCGGGCGGGGAGACATGCTCGCCCGCGACGATTGGGCATACCGGGTTCACCGGGACGGGGCTGTGGATCGATTTCGATCGCGGCGTCGCTTGGACGTTGCTGACCAACCGAGTTCATCCGACGCGGCACAGCGCGGGCGCGGCGAGCATCTTCAGTTTGCGCAGCGAAACCGGCGAAGCGGTGATCGCCGCCGTCGGTTAGACGTAGTGCGGCTCGCCGTCCTCGAACAATTGCTCGTAATGGACCAAGGCCGGCTCGGGGCCGAGAGGTACCGGCTCGCCGTCGCGGAACGCCCATTCCCCCCGGTCGCAATCCTCGGCGCGGACATAGCCGTTGATATACAGCCGGCGCAGGTGGTCGGAGCGATTGGTGCCCGATGCGTGAACCAGATACGGGTTCCACAACGCGACGTCGCCGGGCTCGAGGATCAGGTCGACCTGGTCTCCGGGCGAAATCCCCGCCGCCTCCAGCGCGGCATCTTGCGGCGCGTTGCCGAGCACTTCGGTGCTGGTGTCGAGATCGACCGGGCCGCGCGCATGGCTGCCCGGGATGAAGCGCATGCCCCCCGTCATCGGATTGTGCGGATCGATCGCGATTCCCGTCTGGACGTACGAATCGCCGAGGTTGCGGTAGGCCGTCTCGGGCCGGCGGAAGCGCGAATCCTGATGCCAGGCGAAGTCGCCGCGGCTGTTGGGCAGCTTCCAGTGGAGCTGGTTGATGATCTGCTTGAGGTTGTCGCCAATCAGCGGCTCGAGGATTTCGACCCAGCGCAGGTCGAGCCGAGTCTCGTTGAGCACCGCATTGTGGTAGGACGGCCATTGCGCCATCGGCACGTGCGGACGGCCGTCAGGGCCTGGCTGGACGTTATAGAACAGGTTGCCGTGGCGAAAGCTGCGGCCGTGCGCGACGCCTTCGGCATAGACTTCGTCCATCGCCGCGCCGATCCGCGCTATCTCTTCGAGCGAAAAAATGTTGCGGGCGATGGCATAGCCCTTGTCGCGGTAATCGCTGACATAATCGGTCATGCCTGCTTCCCTAATTGGCGGCAGCGACGATTTCCAGCGCCTTGTCCATCGCCTTGGTCGCGCCTGTGCCATCGGGGATGTCGTTGGCATAGATCGAGAAGGTCAGTACCCGCCCGCTCCTGGCGATCATATAACCCGACAGCGCCGAGGTGGCGTTGAGGCTGCCGGTCTTGGCGAACAATTTGCGGTCGAGCGCGGTCCCGCCGAAGCGCCGTACGAGCGTGCCGTCGACCCCGCCGACCGGGAGCGTCTCGCGCCACGTCGCGCCCCAGGTCTGCCCCGCGATCCAACGCAGCAACTTAACCGCAGAGCGCGGCGAGACTCGGTTGTAGGTCGACATCCCAGACCCGTCGGAGAAATCGAACCCGGCGCGGGGCGCGCCGGCCTTGGCAAGGACACCGCGCACCGCGACTTGCCCATCGGCAATCGAGCCACTGCCGGCGACCAGCGACACGCGGCGCAGGAACAGTTCGGCGTGGAGGTTCTGGCTGACCTTCATCGTGAGCTTGACGTCGTCGGCGAGCGGCGGGGGTGTGAGCTTGGCGAGCACCGGCTCGGCGGGCGGCCTCGCGGGTGGCGCGCTGCCCCGCACCATCGGATCGTCGGCGGGCATCAGCGGTCTGTGGCGCACGGCGATCGTGCCCGTCACGCGCACCCCGCGCGCGCGAAGCAACTCGGCGAGGCGCCAAGCGGCGTAGCGCGCCGGATCGTCGATCCCGACGCGCAGCCGCTCGGGCTTGGCGTCGGCGCCGATCGTCCCGGTCAGCCGCAGCTCATAGCCGTTGGGGGCGCGGTCGAACCCGATATCGCTCTTGCTGCCGGGGACGGTCGTCACTCGGTCATCGACGGTATAATAAGCCGGCAACGCCGCGCTCGGCGCGCCACCCGGCTTGCCCGGCGTCACCGTCACGACCAACTCGTTGTCGTCGAGCGTCAGCGCAGAGATGCCGGTCCCCGACCGAGTCGGAATGTTGTTCCAGCTCATCCCCGGGCTCCAGCGCTCGTCGGGGAACAACGTGTCGTCGCCGATCACATTGCCGACCACGCGCGTCCTCGCGGCGACCGCGTCGGCAAGGCTCGCGAGGCAGTCGACCGTGCAATCCTCCGCACTCGACAGCCGCGCATCGCCATTGCCGACCAGCACGACATCGCGGCCCTCCAGCCGCACTGCGGCGCCCCCGATCGTGTCGGGCCCGGCCATATCCGGTAAGGTCGCGAATGCCGCCGCGGTGGTAAACATCTTGGTGTTCGAGGCCGGAATGAAGCGTCCGTCGGGATCGATCGCGATCACTTCGCGACCCTGATCGTCGACCGCGAGCAGCCCGAACCGCGTGCCGGGCGGCGCCTGCGCAAGCGCCGCATCGACCGCGCCGCGCAAGCCCGCATCCTGCGCCAGGCTCGGCATCGCCACCGCGAGCGCCGCGGCCAGACCCACTACCCCCTTGATCATGGCCACGACGGTAAGGGTTGCGCAGGCGGACGCAAGTCGGGAAAGTGTGCGACATGAACTGGGCGCGCCGCATCGTCATGATCCTCGTCGTCATACTCGGTATGACCGCAGCATCGGCCGAGCGACCCCAGGCGACATTGATCAAGGGCGCGCGCGTGTTCGACGGCACCGGCGCGCCGGCCGTGATCGAGGATGTGCTGATCGTCGATGATCGCATCGCCGCGGTCGGCCGCCACCTCAAGCGTCCCCGCGCGACGCGGGTGATCGACGCGCGTGGGATGACGCTGATCCCTGGCCTGCACGACCTTCACACGCATCTGCGCGCACCCGCGATTGATGCGCCGGAGGACCTCGGCAAATCCTACGCCGCGTACCTGCTCGACGGGGTGACGACGGTAAACGACTACTCGCTGTCGGGCGAGATGATCGCGCCGATCCGCGACCTCACCAGGCCGGAGGGCGTGGCCGCACCGCATCTCGAAATGGCGGTGCGGATCGGGGTGCCGGGCGGGCACGGTACCGAGTTCGGCTGGGGCGACTTCTTCACGCTGCAGGTCTCGACCCCGCGTTCGGCGCACCTCGCGATGAAGACGGCGCTTCGGTACAAGCCCGACGTCATCAAGGTGTTCGCCGATGGCTGGCGCTATGGCCGCGACCCCGATCTCAACAGCATCAACGAGGATACGCTCGCGGCGATCGTCGCCGACGCGCACGCCGCGGGAATCCCGGTCGTCACGCATACGGTGACGCTGGAGGGCGCCAAGATCGCGGCGATGGCGGGGGTCGATTCGGTCGGGCACGGCGTCGGCGACGCTCCGGTCGACGACGAGCTGATCGCGCTGATGCGCAAGAACCACACCGCCTACATCGCGACGATGGCGACGTTCGAGCCGCAGGAGGATCGGACGTTCCTCCCCGCCGAATGGGCTAGTCTCACGCCCGGCGAACGCGCTCGTGAGGAAGCACGGATGGCCAAGCCGCTCGAGCCAATCCAGCCTTACGATGCGAAACGCTGGGCGATCATGCAGGGCAATATCCGCGCGCTGAAGGCGGCGGGGATCCGCATCGGGATCGGCACCGATGCCGGGATCGAGGGCACGTATCATGGCGAGTCGACGCTGCGTGAGATCTGGCGGCTGACGCAACTCGGTTTCACCCCGGCGGAGGCGTTGGTCGCGGCGACCAGCACCAGCGCGGAGATCATGGGGCTCGACAAGATCGAGGGGGCGATCCGCCCCGGGATGCGCGCCGACCTCGTGCTGATCGCGGGCAAGCCCGACCGGAACATCGCCGACCTCTACAACGTCCGCCACGTCTGGGTTTCAGGCCGCGATCAGGACCTGATCGCGCTGCGCAAGCTCGCCGACGGTACTGCGCCGACGCCGATGCCGGTGACCGTGATGCCCGGCCCGATCGACACCGGCGCCCGCGACGACGGCCGCACTGATGTCGACACGCTGCCGGTCGAAAGCACCGAGCCCGGCACCGACCATAGCCGCCTGACGATCGCCCGCCCGAACGATCCGCGCGTGGGCAAGAAGCTGTTCCTCGCGGTCCGGCTCGGCGCGCGTGCGCAGCCGTTCGCGCAAATGATCGTGCCGCTGACACGGGGTGGGGTGACGCTCGCCGATGCGAGCGGATTCATCGGCGTTGCCTTCGATGCGCGCGGCAGCGGGCGCTATTCGCTCGCTTTCGACAGCTACGGCCTTGAGCCCGACGACTGGTTCCACGCCGGCTTCGATGCCGAAGAGGGCGTGCACGAGGTGCGCGTGCCGTTCAGCGCGTTGAGCGGCAACGGGACGTTCGATCTCAAATCACTTCGCGCGTTGCTGGTCCGGCTACACGGCGATCCCGGCGCGACCACCTGGCTCGAGATCGGGAACTTGCGTTTCTATCGCTGAGGTGGGCACGTCCCCGGGGTCGGCGTGTGCGGCAGCGCGCGACCCGCGGCGACGCCGGTGAGCTTGCCGTTGTCGACCGCGACCCGGCCGTTGACCAGCACGGTGCGCACGCCCGTGGCGGGGAGCGACGGCTGCTCGTAGGTCGCCTGCGCCGCATAGCTTTTGGGATCGAACACCACGACATCGGCGAAATCGCCGGGCTTGAGCTCGCCGCGACCCTTGAGCGCGAACCACTTGGCGGTGAGCGTCGAGCTGCGCTCGATGAACTGGCGCAGCGTGATCACCTTATCCGCGACGACGTACTTCGCGTATTTGCGCGCGAACGTGCCCCATACGCGCGGGTGGCCGCTCGACGCATCGCTGTCGGTCATCACCCAGGGCTGACGCATGAACGCGGCGATATCGGCCTCGCTCATGTTGAACGAGACCGTGGCAGCGTCGTGGACCCGGATCACCGCGATCACGGCGGAGATCGGGTCGGTCTTCATGGCCGCCGCGATCTCACTCAAATACTTGCCGCGCCATTGCCCTTCGGTGACCAGCAACGTCGCCGCACCCCCGCGCTTGCGCATGTTCTCCGCCATGTCGGCACGCAGTCTGGGCTGGAGCGCCTTGTCGTCGAACCGTGCGATCATCGCCTTGGTGCCGCCGTCCTGCGCCCAGAGCGGGACCAAAGAGGCGACCAGGCTCGTGCCGCTGGCCGACCATGGGTATTGGCTCGCGGTGATGTCGACGCCCGATGCGCGCGCGGCGTCGATCTTGGCGATGATCGCGGGCGCCATGCCCTGGACGTCGATGCCCAGCGCCTTGATGTGGCTGATGTGGATCGGCATGCCGGTCGCGCGGCCGATCGCGATCGCTTCGTCGATCGCCGCGGCGAGGCCGACCGTGTACGAACTCTCGTCGCGGATATGGCTGTCGTAATAGCCGCCGCGCTTTGCGGCTTCCGCCGACAATGCGATCACTTCATCGGTCTTGGAAAAGTTCTGCGGGGCGTAGAACAGCCCGGTCGAAAAGCCGATCGCGCCTTCGCACATGCCCTTGACCACCAGCGCCTTTTCCCGCGCCAGTTCGGTGGGGGTCGGCGCGCGCGCATCGCCGCCGATCACCGCCTCGCGGATCGTCCCGAACCCGACATAGGTGGCAAAATTGATCCCGACCGGCTTGGTCCTGGGAGTCGCCAGCACGCCCGCGACGTCGATCGATCCGCCGCCGTCATTGCCGATGAACGCGGTCGTCACGCCTTGCAGCAGAAATGCGGGGATCAGCCTGGTCTTCGCGTCTGCCGAGGCGAGCCACGGGCCGGCGTGCGTGTGCGGATCGATGAAGCCGGGCGCGACGATCATGCCCTTGGCGTCGATCGTCCGTGTGGCCGCGATCTTCAGGTTGGCGCCGACCGCGACGATCCTGTCGCCGCGGATCGCGACGTCGCCGGTGAACGGCGCTTCGTCGCCGGTGTAGATCGTGCCGCCGCGGATCAGCACGTCGGCCCCTTGGGTTGGCGCGGCGCCAAGCGAGGAGCCGGCGAGCAGCGCGGCGATCAGGGCGGAGGCGAGCTTCATGGCGGCGATCCTTTCGTGGGCGTAGGGGCGCGTCAAGGCTGCGCGAGCGACTCCTCGGTCACGGTATAGGCCGAATGGCTGCCCTTCACCGGCGGCACGTCGGTCGCGAAATAGGCAGTCCCGGTGCCGGTCCTGGGGTCGAACCATAGCCCGGACTTGAGGCCATAGGCATCGCCCGAATGGCCGATCCGCCGCTTGCCGTCGCCGAACACGTCGTCGCCGCACTTCGCCTGCGGCGTCGCGGTCAGCAGCGTGCCTAGGCCATAGCTGCACACCCAGCCATCGTCGACCTCGCCGTTGGTCCCGTCATAGGTCCAGGCCGGAGTCTGCATCAGCTTGACCGAAGCCGGCGTGAGCAGCCGCACGCCGTCGACCTTGCCGCCGTTCATCATCAAGCGCCCGATCCTGGCGAGGTCGACCATCGAGATATGCAGCCCGCTCTGCGGCGCGAACATGGATCCGTTGGCGCCCGCGCGCCAGCGCGACAGGTCGCAACTGCCGTCGGTCGCGGGGGTGACGGGGCAGGCGGGGCGCTTCCCGTGATTGTCGTCGCGAGTCACTTGCCCGCCGCGATAGAGCACGACCCCGCGCGCGATCGTCGCGTCGTCGCAGGTATCCCACTGATAGCAGGCGGGAAGGCGCAGCGGGCGGACCACGAGTCGGTCCATCAACCGATCGAACCGCTCGCCGGTGGCACGCTCCATCACCGCGGCGACGACGGGAAAGTTGAAGTTGACGTAGTGGAACCAGGTGCCGGGGGCATGCTGGCTGTCCCACGCCTTGGGATTGCTCAGAACGCTGCGCATGTCGCCGTCGAGCGGTAGGACATAGTCGAGAGTGTCGGTCAGGCTCGAGCGGTGCGAGAGCAGCAGCCGCAGCGTGATCGGGATGTCGGGAAAGGCGGGGTTGCGGAAGGTGTAGCCGAGATAGTTGGAGACGTCGGTGTCGAGGTTGAGCTTGCCCTGCTCGACCAGCCGCATCGCCGCGATCGTCGTCACCATCTTGGAGATTGACGCGATGCGCACCGGGCTGTCGGGCGTGACCGCACGGTTCGCGGCGGCGTCGGCCAAGCCTTCGGCGCGGACCGAGGTGATGCCGTGGCGATCGAAGGTGACACGGACGGTGGCGGCGGGCTGAGCGGCAGTCGCGCCGGCGAGGAGGAAGGCGAGGGGGAGCATGGCGTCGGAAGCTAAGCCAACATGCGCCGTTGGGGAATAGCCCCTCCCCTCAGGGAGGGGTGAGAGACCTATTGCTTGAACGATCCCGCGCGCCACAGGAGCGTGATCGACACGCGTCGGTTGCGTGGGTCGCTGGGGTTGTCCTCGATCATCGGCTCCCGATCGGCGACGCCTTCGATCCGGTAGAAGCGAGTCTCTGGCGTGCCACCAGCGGCCAGCCGTCGGCGAGTCGCCTCGGCGCGGCCCGATGACAGCATCCAGTTGTTCATCGCCATCGGATCGCCATAGCCCAGGCTGTCGGTGTGCCCGCGGATCATGATCGGGTTCTTGGTGTCCTGGATCGTCGTTGCGATCAGCCCGATCAACTTGTCGGCCTCGGGCACCAATTGCGTCGTGCCGAGCGCGAACATCGAATAGTCGGCGTCGTCGACCAGATCGATGCGCAGGCCTTCGGTGGTCTGGATGAAGCGGACGTGGCTCGCCAAACGCTTGAGCGGCGACGTTTGCATGGCGGCCATCAGGCGGCGCTTCAGCGCTTCGAAATTCTTCGCGTCCTCGGCGGCGATCGTCTTGTTCTTGAGCGATCCCTGCTCGCCGGTGCCGACTTGGGCGCCGCCCTTCGAATCCATCGGGATCGTCAGCGATCGGGTGCCGGTCTGCGACGCGCGATTTGGGTAATTGTCCTTATCGGTGATCGACTGCCCGCCGAGCATCCCGTTCGATCCAGCCGAATTTTCCTTGAGCTGGACCAGCGTCGGAGTGAAATAATCGGCAATGCCCTTGCGCTGTTTCTCGGTGGTCGCGCCGAGGATCCACAGCAGCAGAAAGAACGCCATCATCGCCGTCACGAAATCGGCATAGGCGACCTTCCACGCGCCGCCATGATGCGCGCCGTGACCCTCGATATAGATCTTCTTGTAGATGATGCGGGGCGGTTGATTGGACCCGTGCGGAGCGCGCGCGGACATTTTATGCGGCTCCTGACGGAGCCGGACGGTGCCGGCCCACTCCCCCACCCGACCGCCCAATCAGGGTACGATCGTCGGCGGTCGGGTGGGGGAGTGGGCGGACACCGCTCATCGGATTAACGCCCCCGCAACCCGTCGAACACCTCGGCGAAGCCCGGCTGGTTCGAATGCGCGATGCCCGAACGTGCGGCTTCGATCACCAGCGGCTGGGGATGGCCGTGGAGTGAGGCAATGATGATCTGCTTGACGACGTTGTAGATCGCCGCGTCGGCGTCGATGACTTGCTTGAGCCGCGAGGCCAGCGGGCCGACGATGCCATACGCGAGCAGCACGCCGAGGAAGGTGCCGACCAGCGCCGATCCGATCATCGCGCCCAGGATCGCGGGTGGCTTATCGATCGACCCCATCGTCTTCACCACGCCGAGCACCGCCGCAACGATGCCGAGCGCGGGAAGCGCGTCGGACAGCGACTGCAGCGTGGTCTGCGGCCCTTCGACCGCGTGGTGGTGTGTCTTGATCGCGTTATCCATCACTTCCTCGACCGCGTGGACGTCGAGCGTGCCCGACGAGACGACGACGAGGCGCAGCGTGTCGGCGATCAGATTGGTCAGCGTGTGGTCGGCGAGCAGCCGCGGATATTCGGCGAAGACGGCGGACGATTTGGGGTCCTCGACATGCGGCTCGAGCGCGATCGGCCCATCCATCCGCAGCATCTTCATCAGCTTCGAGACGAGGAAGATGACGTCGAGATAATCCTGTTTCTTGTACTGGGGCCCCTTGAGCACCTTGGCGACGCCGCCGCCCAGCGCTTTCAATTCCTTGGTCGAATTGCCGATGATCAGCGCGCCGGCCGCGGCACCGCCGATGATCAGCATTTCGTGCGGGATGGCCTCCATGATCGGGCCCAGCGCGCCGCCGGTGAAGACGAACCCGCCGAACACCATCGCGAACAGAACGACGAGGCCGATTGCCGGAAACATTACGCTCGAAAATCCCCCATATTTCGCGGCCTTGCCGGCATCAGGACCGGCCTGATCAACGGTTAAGCGGGTTTGGTATTCAATCCGTTAACCGTAAGGCGGAACCGGCCCCCAAAATTGGGGATCAGCGCATATAATCGAACAGCGACAGGCTGGAGAGCTTGGTGAAGCTCGCTTGCGCCGCCGACAGGATCGTCATTGTTTTCTGCAGGTCGGTGATCGCTTGAGTCACGTCGGTGTCCTCGATCGCCGACCGAGTGACTTCGCGATCGGTGGCGAGGTCGCTCATCCGCGTCGATTCGATATCGACTCGCTGCGCGCGCGCGCCGAGCGAGCCCTGGACGGCGGCTGCCTGACTGTTGGCCGCACCCAGCGAATCCGCCGCGGCGCCGGCGACGCTGGAGATGTCACCGCCGCCGCGAAGTGCGGCGGCGAGCGCGGAGATGGTCGACAGCACGTTGCCGCCGCTCGAATCGACGAACAGCCGCGACGCGGCTTCGCCCGGCGCGGCGCTCGACGCGGCACCGATCGGGATCGCGGCCGGACCGTCGCTGGCGAAGGTAAAGCTGCCGTCGGAATTGGCGGTGACGGCGGGCGTGTCGCCGCTCGCGAAGATCGCGGCACCCCGCGAATCCTTGGCGTTGGCGAGGTCGGTCAGCGACTGGACGATCGAATCGAGCTGGTCCGCAATGACGCTGCGATCGCTCGCCGACAACGTGCCGCTATTGGCCTTGATCGCGAGCTCCTGCGCCTGCTGGATCTCGTCGCCGATCGACTTGAGGGTAGTGTCGGCCTGGCTCAGCGCCGACTGTACGATGGTGATGTTGCCGGCATAGGCCTGGTCGTCGGCACCGTCGCGCACGATCCCCTGCAAGCGGCGATAGCCGACCGCGTCGTCGGACGGCGTGTTGAGCTTCTTGCCCGTCGACACTTCGGTCTGGAGCTTGTCCGCCGCCGCGGTCAGCGACTGAAAGTTGCGCTGGTTCGACGTGTAGAACTGGTTGGTGCTGATCTGCATGGCGCTTTACCGGATATCGATGATCGACTGGATCGTGTCGCGGGCGACCTGGATCACTCGGCTGGTCGCGGCATAGGCTTGCTGGAAGCGCATCAGGTCGACCGCTTCGCTGTCGAGATCGACGCCAGACAGCGAATCGCGCGACGCCACCGCGTTGCTGCGGATCGTGGTCTGCGCGTCGGCGACCGATTTGCGCTGCGCCAGCGCCGAGGCATTGGTGGTGGTCATGTCGACCACTTTGTTCTCGTAATCGCCCGAGGTGCGAAGCGCGGTGAAATTGCCGAGGTTGGTGTTGTCGCGCTGGCCGCCGCCGACCGCGGAGGCGGCGATGCCGCGCGGATCGTCGAGCGCGACCGAGACCTGCGCGGTGCCTTGGCTCGGGTCGATCGCGAACAAGGCGGCGCCGCTGTTGTTGTCGAGGTCGCGGCCCTGCGCCTGGACGGCGTTGATCCCGTCGACGAAATTTTGGGCGATCCCCTGGAGCCGGCTGCGCGCGTCGGCGATGCGCTGCGCGCCGTCGACGATCCCTGCCAGCGCCCCGCCGACCGGCGACAGAACGTGCTGGTCGATGCCGGACATCATGTTGAACGTAATCGTCCCCGCGGCATTGCGAGAATAGCCGACCGTGCTCGCCTGGCTGGTATCGACCAGCACCGGTCCGCCGCTGCCGCCGGCGCGCACCGTAGCGCGCCCGGCACGGTCGTAATCGACGGTGACGTCGGTCAGCGCACTCATCTGGTCGAGCACCTGGTCGCGCTGGTCGAGCAATGCGGCATTGCCCGCAGTGCCCTCGCCAGTGCGGCCGAGGCCGTTGTTGATCTTCGCCAGCGTCGCCGCGAGCGAATTGAGCGACGACACGGTGTCGCGCGTGGTGGTGTCGAGGTCGGCGGACACTCGGTCGAGCGATGCGCCGGTTTCGCTGAACGCGCTGGCGACGCCGTTCGCCGATTCGAGCATCGCCGATCGCGCGGCGGTCGAGGTCGGGTCGCCCGCGAGCGTGGTCGCCGAGGTGAAGAAGCTCGACAGTCGCGTCCCGAGCACGCTGCCGCTCATCGAGGTTTCGATGCGGTCGAGCCAGGTCACACTGGTCTCGGTCTTGGCGAGGTCCGCGCCCGCGACGAGGACCTCGGCCTGCTTGAACATGTCGCCCGCGCGCTGGACGCCGGTGACCGCGGCGCCTTCGCCGCTGCCGGTCGACTGTGCGCCGACTGCGCCGATCGACGCGACTTCCTTGATATTGGTGGTGCGGCGCGAATAGCCGGCGGTGCCGGCGTTCGCGATATTCTCCGACACGGTCGCGAGCGC
The DNA here is from genome assembly GCF_036269755.1 of Sphingomonas sp. Classification (GTDB taxonomy): domain Bacteria; phylum Pseudomonadota; class Alphaproteobacteria; order Sphingomonadales; family Sphingomonadaceae; genus Sphingomonas. The sequence continues at coordinate 23,768 of NZ_DATBDV010000011.1, forward strand.
GACCTGGTACGCGCGCAAGCCGCTCGCGCCGATCGCCAGCATGTCGCTCATGGCGTAGTGCTCGCTTCATCGGCGGCAGGGGCAGCGGCGGGCGTCTGCAACGACGCCTGCGAGCGCGACAGGAAATCGGTCATCGCCTTGCCGATGCCGATCGGCTGATGTGCCGCCATGCTCTCGGCGATCTGTTTGTCCTGCATCTCGCGGAACGTGTCCTGTTCCTTCGAATCGAACAGCCCGTCGCCGAGCTTCGCCTGGCGCATCGACTTCATCATCAGCCCGATGAACACCGATTCGAACTGCTCGCCCGCCTTTTTGAGGTTGGCGGCCGAGCCGAGCCGGCTGGTGTCGGTCGAGATGCCCGTGGTGGGCGCGATCGGGGTAGGCCCCGTCGAGGAGGGAAAGTCGGTCACAGGATGATCAACTCGGCCTTGAGCGCGCCTGCTTCCTTAAGCGCCTCGAGGATCGCGACGAGGTCCGACGGCGAGGCGCCGATCGCGTTCACCGCCTTGACGATGTCGGCGAGCTTCGGGCCCGGCGCGAGCAGGAACATCGGCCGTTTCTCTTCGTCGACGGCGACGCCCGATTTCTGTTCCTTGGCGGTCTGACCCTGACTCATCGGCAGCGGCTGGACCACGGTTTCCTTCTCGTCGATCCGCACGGTCAGCTTGCCGTGCGTGACCGCGGCGGGGCCGACGCGGACCGCCGAATTGATCACGACGGTGCCGGTGCGCGCGTTGACGATGACTCGGGCCGGCGGTTCGGCCGGGACGACGTCGAGATTCTCGATCTCGCTCATGATCGTCGCGCGGGTATCGGCACCGGTCGGGGCCTTGATCCGGATCGACACGCCGTCGACGGCTTCGGCGGCGCCGCCGCCGAACCGCGCATTGATCGCCGCGGCGACGCTCTGCGCCGTGGTGAAATCGGACCGTGCGAGATTGAAGGTGAGGGCGGGCGAGGTTTCGAACCCGGTCGCGACCGCGCGTTCGACGGTCGCTCCTTCTGGGATCCGTCCGGTCGAGGGCACGTTGATCACCACCGACGAACCGTCCTTGCCTTCGACGCCCAATCCACCGACGGCGAGGTTGCCCTGCGCCATCGCGTAGATCTGGCCGTCGGCGCCCATCAACGGGGTCAGGATCAAGGCACCGCCGCGCAACGACTTGGCCTTGCCCATCGATGCGACGGTGATGTCGATCCGCTGGCCGGGCTTGGCAAACGGCGGCAGGTCGGCGGTGATCATCACCACCGCGGCGTTCTTGAGGCCCGGGTTGATTCCGGCCGGCAGCTGCAAGCCCAACCGGCTGGCGACCGCCTTCACCGACTGAATGGTATATTCGAGATTGTCGTCGCCCGTGCCGGCGAGCCCGACGACGATGCCGTAGCCGGTCAGCTGGTTGGTGCGGATACCCTGGAAACCGCCCAAATCCTTGATGCGGTCCGCCGACGCGGGAATCGCGATCAAGCTGGCGATCAGGGCGGCGAGGATCAGGCGGAACCGGAACATAAGACGCAATCCAATCAGGTTGTCATGATGCTATGCCCGGCCGATGGTTAAGGCCGTGCTAACCATCGAGCACGGCCGTGGACCGGCTAAAAGGGGCTGATCACCGAGAAGAACCGGCCGAGCCAGCCCTGGCGACCGGCGCGGGCGACGTCGCCCTTACCGGTATAGGCGATGCGAGCGTCGGCGACGCGGGTCGACAGCACGCGGTTGTCGGCGCTGATGTCGGCGGAGCGGACGATGCCCTTGATCTGGACGAACTCGTCGCCGCGGTTGAGCGTCACGCGCTTCTGTCCCTGCACCAGCATCGTGCCGTTGGGATAAACCTCGACCACCGTCACCGAGACTTCGCCGGTCAGCGAGTTCGACTGATCGGCGGTGCCCTTGCCGTTGAAATTGCGGTTGCCGCTGAGGCTGAGATCGGTCGGCTTGACCGCCGACAGCAAACCGGTCGACGGCGGCGTCAGCCCGAACCCGCCACCCGAATCGAGCTTCGACGAGGACGATTTGGACGCCGACGTGTTTTCGACCAGCACGATCGTCAGCGGGTCGCCGATGCGGCGCGCGCGGCTGCCTTCGTAAAGTGCGGCATAGCCGTCCTGCGGCTGGAAGATGCTGCCGTTGGCTGGCGCCGGCGCTGCCGGCGGCGGCGGCGGGACCGCCGAGAAATCCTCGACCGGCTTCTTCTTGCCGCCGTGCGCATATGCGGGCGTGCCCGCGCCGAGCATCAGCGCGGCGCCGGCGACGGCCGCAATCAGGGTGAAGTTGCGCATCAGATGTTCTGATTAACGTATTTGAGCATGTCGTCGCTCGCCGAGATCATCTTCGAATTGACCTCGTACGCGCGCTGGCATTCGATCATGTCGACCAATTCCTCGACGACGTTGACGTTGGACGCTTCGAGCATTCCCTGGCGGACGGTGCCGCGGCCGTCCTCGCCCGGCACACCGAGATTGGCGGCGCCGGAAGCGGCGGTTTCGGTCATGTAATTGTCGCCCTTGGACTGCAGCCCGCCCGAATTGGCGAAGGTCGCGACCTGGAGCTGGCCGAGCGTCGCCGGTTCGGTCTGTCCCGCGACGGTCGCGGAGACGGTGCCGTCGGTGCCGACGGTGATCGCGGTCGTGCCTTCGGGAACGGTGATGCCGGGCATCACCTGATAGCCTTCGTTGGTGACCAGGAGTCCTTCGGGGCTGCGCGAGAAGTTGCCCGCGCGGGTATAGCCGAGCTGGCCGCCGGGAAGCTGGACCTGGAAATAGCCGTCGCCATCCAGCGCCATGTCGAGGCTGTTGCCGGTGGTCTGCATCGACCCTTGCGTGTCCATCCGGGCGGTGCCCTGGATGCGGACGCCGGTGCCGAGGTTGAGCCCGGTCGCGTACTTGCTTTCGCTCGACGACGACGCGCCGGCGGCGGTGACCGTCTGGTACGAAAGCGTCGCGAACGAGGCGCGGTCCTTCTTGAACCCCGTCGTGTTGACGTTGGCCAGGTTGTTCGAGATCACCCGCATCCGCATGTCCTGGGCGTCGAGCCCAGTGCGGGCGATATGCATCGCGGCGCTGCTCATCTCATATCACTCCTCAATTGGGCATGCGCATCAGGGATGCGCCGCCTTCGTCCATGTCCTTGGCGGACTTCATCAGATTGGCCTGCACTTCGTAGGCGCGCTGGTTTTCGAGCATGTCGACCAGAGCCTGCGTCATGTTGACGTTCGATTGCTCGAGCATCCCGCTCTCGCACTTGGCGTCCTCGTCGGTCGGCAACACGCCGCCACCCTTCACATGGACGAGGTTGTCGAGACCCTTGACGGTGTCCGAGCCCTTCGCGCTGGTGAACTTGATGCGATCGATGATCTGCGGGGTCTTGGCATCGCCGCCCTGCGGGACGATCGACACCGTGCCGTCGCCCGCGATCGAGATCGACGTCGCCGGCGGCACGGTGATGGGTGCCCCCCCGGACCCCATCACCGGGAAACCGTCGCCGGTTTCCAGTACGCCACTGGCCGAAACGTTGAGATCGCCACGCCGTGTATAGGCTTCGCTGCCGTCGGCGGCCTGGACCGCCATCCACTGATCGCCAGGAATGGCGAGGTCGAGATTGCGGCCGGTCGAGATGATCGTCCCCGAGCTGCGGTCGAAATCCTTGACCTCTTCCGAGGCAGAGGCGCGCGTATCGAGCCCGTCGCCCTGGAGCATCAGGCTGTCGAAATTGACCCGCTCGGCGCGAAAGCCGATCGTCGATGCGTTCGCCATGTTGTTGGCGATGACGGCCTGTGCCGCCATCCGCGCCTTCAAACCCGACGCCGCCGTGTAGATCAATTTGTCCATGCGTGCCCCCCGTCAGCGCTTCGATCAGCTGCGGATGTTGAAGATGGTTTCGGAGATCTGGCTCGCGGTATCGAGCGCCTTGGCATTCGCCTGGAAGTTGCGCTGCGCCGCGATCAGATTGACCAGTTCCTCGGTGATATCGACGTTCGACCGTTCGATCGTCGAGGACATCAGATTGCCGAAGCCGTCCATGCCCGCCGAGCCGAGCTGCGGCTCGCCCGACAGGCCGGTCGCCGACCAGGTGGAGTCGCCAAGCTGGCGAAGCCCCGCGGGATCGGTGAACTTGGCCAGCACGACCTTGCCCAGCGCCTGAATATCGCCGTTGGAAAAGCTTGCCTTGACCATGCCGTCGTCGCCGACGGTGACACCCTCGATCTGACCGATCGCGGCGCCGTCCTGCGTGCGTGAAGCGATGTTGAACGGCTGCGCCAGCTGTGCGGTGGCGGCGCCAAAGCTGAACGCCGCGGTCTGCGCTGTGGTCGCGCCCGCGGGCGTGAACGGATCGAACGTCGTCGCGCTGGTCGGCGCGGTCAGCGTGCCGTTCGAATCGAACGTCAGGGTGATGTGGTCCGAACCGCCCGAACTGAGCTTGGTATCGCCGACATAGTTATAGACTTCCCACGTCGAATCGACACCCGCCCCTGTGGAAGCCGCGGTGCGCTTGAAATAGGTCGTCAGCGTCTGCGGGCTGCCGTTGGTGTCGTAGATCGTCGTCGAGGTCGACTGGTTGTAGCTCGTCGGATCGAAGCGATCGAACGTCGCGGTTACGGGGATCGACCCGGTCGACGGAAGGTTGGCGGTCATGTTGATCAGCGAGGTCGGCTTGGCGGTACCGCTGGTCTGCGGCAGCTGGAGCGCCTTGGTCTGGTCGATGCCGGTAGCGACCACCGCGCCCGACCCGTCGACCGGATAGACCTGGAGATAATTGCCCTGCGCGTCGGTGACGAAATGGTCCTGATTGACCGAGAAGCTGCCGTTGCGCGTGAAGTCGACCTTGGCGCCATCGAGCTGCGGCTTGATCGCGAAGAAACCATCGCCCGAAATGGCGAGGTCGAGGCTCGACGACGACTGGATGAGGTTGCCCTGGCCGAATTGCTGGATGTTGCCCTTCACCACGGTGCCCGACCCGGTCATCAGCGTCGGCGACAGGCTGACGCTCGATGCGATGACATCGGCGAAATCGGTGCGGCTCTTTTTGAAGCCGTTGGTCGCGACGTTGGCGAGGTTGTGCGAGATCGTGTTCATCTCGGTCTGCGAGGCCTGAAGACCGGAAAGCGAAGTGTAGAAGGACATGGGTCGTACTCCTTGGGGATTGAGGTCAGCCGATCTGGCGAACGGCGGAAATGTCGATCGCGCCGAGCCCGGCGACGTTGAGGATCGGAGAGCCGGAGGCCGGCATCGAAATCGAGGTGACCGGCGCCCAGACGAGCGCCTGGCTGGTCACCGCGGTGCCGCCGTTGGTCGCGCTGGCGACGACCTTGAACGGCCCGGCCCCGGCAGCGTCGCCGCTGTCGGTGGTGCCGTCCCAGTCGAAGGTCGCGGTCCCCTGCGGCTGCTGGCCGAGGTTGAGCGTCTTCAGGGTCTGGCCGTTGGCGTCCTGGATCGTGACGGTGACGTTGGTCGCGTCGCCGCCCAGTTCGACCGCGCCGGCGATGCCGCCGCTGGTCCGCGCGAACGCAGTGTCGCCGGGGGTCAGCACGGTCTTGCCGACATACGACATCGCGTCGGTGGTCGAGGTGCCGGTCAGCTTGGCGGCGATCGTCTTGAGCGTCGACGCCATGTCGGTGATCCCCGACAGCGACGAGAATTGCGCCATCTGGGCGACCATCTGCGTGTTGTCGACCGGATTGAACGGATCCTGATTCTGCATCTGCGCGGTCATCAGCTTCAGGAAGTCGGCCTGGCCGAGCGTCTGCGACGCGGCGGCGGTCGAAACCGTCGGTGTTGCGGCCGAACCGCTGCGCGCGATGCCGAGATTGGCGAGCGTGGTGTCGAACGTGCTGGTCATCTGAATTATTTCCCGAGCTTGAGCGTGTCGACGATCAGCGACTTGGCGGTCTGCATCACTTCGACGTTGTTTTGATAACCGCGCGCGGTCTCCATCATGTCGACCAGTTCGCGCGTTTCATCGACATTCGATTCCCAGACGTTGCCGTCCTTATCGGCCATCGGATTGGCGGGGTCGTAGCGCTTGGTCGGATCGGCGCCCGCGGTGACGACGCTCTCGACGTCGACCGTGGCCATGCCCGACGCCTTGTCGAAGCTGGTGCGGAACACCGGCTTCATCGTGCGGTACGCGGTCTCGGGCGAGCTCGCGACCGACCCGGCATTGGCGAGGTTGGAAGCGGTCGTGTTCATCCGCACGAGCTGCGCGGACATCGCGCGGCCCGATACCTGGAAGATCGAAAGCGGTCCGTTGGGCATGCTTATTCTCCCCGTAACGCGCGCGTGACTTCGTTGATGCGTCCGTTGAGGAACGCGAGCGTCGTCTGATATTGGACGGCGTTCTCGGCGAAAGCGGTCTGCTCGGTCGACAGGTCGACGGTGTTGCCGTCGAGGCTGGGCTGGAGCGGCACGCGGTACATCGTCGCGCCCGAGATCGCGTTGCCGACGTCGCCGGTCTGCGCGGCGGCCATCGCCTTTTGGAAGTCGATGTCCTTCGCCTTGAACCCGGGGGTCGAGGCGTTGGCGATGTTCGAGGCGAGAATGCCCATGCGCTGGCCGCGCACTTCGAGCGCTGCTGCATGTATCCCGAACAGACTGTTGTCGGCCATCGAGCCGGTTCCCTCGCGTTAATTCCTGCGCGAGAGGTCAGCAAAGGCCGTGCCAATTGCTGTTTGGAGGCGGTTTTACCGGGGGCGGCGGGGGAAAGCGGCAAGGGATTGCCGGTCGGCGGCAAGCGGATTGCCGGTTTTGCCGATGCCAGCGTCGCCCCGGCGGAGGCCGGGGCCGATCTGTCATAGGCGTCGCGCGTGCCGCACAGCGGCCCCGGCCTGCGCCGGGGCGACGAAAGGCGAATTGGCCCGGCGCTTGCAGAGCCCTCGCGCATGATCACGCCCGACGCGCTCGCCCCGTTCATCGACCCCGCCGCCATCGCGATCGTCGCGGGGGGTACGCTTGCCGCGACGCTGCTGCGCACGCCGTTGCGCGACGTCGGGCGCGGGATCGCCGCGCTCGCCGTCCTGCCGCGCCGCAATTTCGACGCCGACCCGTTGATCGATCAGGTTCGCGCGCTCGGCCGCATCGCCAGGCGCCACGGCGTCCACACGCTCGACCGTTCGGTGCTCGCAGACCCCGATGTCGCCGCCGCGATCGCCGAAGTCGTCGACGGCACCACGCCCGCCGAGATTACTCGCTTGCTCGACGAGCGCCGCCGCGCGCGCGTGCTGCGCCACGCCGCCGCCGCCGATATGTGGGCAGGCGCCGCCGAGGTCGCACCCGCAATGGGCATGGTCGGGACCCTGATCGGACTGGTGAAGATGTTCCTGGCGATGGCCGACCCTAGCGCGATCGGCGCGGGGATGGCGGTCGCCTTGCTCGCGACGCTCTACGGCGCGCTTATCGCCAATCTGGTCGCGATACCGGTGGCGGTACGCTTGCGCCGCCGCGCGCGCGCCGAACTCGAAGAGCGGGCGAGGCTCGTCGCCCCGCTTGCCGCTTTGGCCGAAATCGACCGAGCACGTCCCATGATGGCGGTGGTAGCGGCATGAGCGACGATCTGCTCGACCCGCCGCCGGGGCGCCCGCTCTGGCTATGGACGCTCGCCGATCTCGCGCTGCTGCTGGTCGGCTTCTTCGTGCTGATCCAGGCGACCGATCGCCAGGCGCTGGCCAAAGGTTTGCGCGAAGGGTTCGGGGCGACGAAGGTCGACGCGCCCAATCCAGATCCGATCCCGCTCGCGGCCGCTGCGGTCGCTTTCGCGCCCGGCTCGGCAGTACCGCAAGCGCCCGAAATGTTGCTCGACTTCGCGCGTGCCAGCCTCATCGATACGCGCGCGAGCTTGCGCGTGAGCGGCGGAACGGCGGGGGCAGGGGACGTAGACCACGCCACTGGCAGCGCCGATCTGCTCGCGACCGATCGCGCCCGCGCGATAGCCGCCTACCTCATCAACCACGGCGTCGCCGCCGATCGCGTTGCGATCGCGAGCGCCACGACCGGATGCCGCGTGCTCGTCACCGTCAGCTTTACCGGCAATACCGCCCAAAGGACCAAGCCATGATCCGCGCGACTTTCCTGCTCGCAGCGCTCGCCGCCGCCGCCCCGGCGGCGGCGCAGACTTTCCAGAGCACGAGCCTGCTCGACAAGGCGGTCGCCGGGTTCACGGGCCATCCGATCGGCGACGATGGCGGCGCGCGCACGGCGGTCGATACGCGGCTCAAGCTCGCCGCCTGCCCGATGGTGACGCTCAACTGGCGCACGCCCGTCCACGATTCGGTGGTGGTGGCATGCCCCGACCCCGACTGGCGGATCTTCGTGCCGATCCGGATTGCCGCGCCACCCGTAGTTCCAGCGACGGCGCTCGCGGCGTCCGAGGCATCCATTGCGGTGCCCGAAGCCAAGCCCGTGATCGTGATCAAACGCGGCGACCCGGTGTCGGTCGTGGCCGGCGATGCCGGTTTCTCGATCACGCGCGACGGCATCGCGATGAGCGACGCCGCGGCGGGTGCGCGCGTGCTGATCCGGGTCGAGGCCAACAAGCCGCCCATCCAGGCGATCGCGGTCGAGTCGGGCAAAGCCGTGATTCCGGGCGGGGAATAATTTTTTCTAAATCTTTTGAGCAGGCGGTCGTTCGATGATCCGAGTAAGTTGCAAGGTGGACCATGATGGACCCGATCGGACCGAAGGGCTCGACGCCCGACCTCCGCGTCGCTCCCGTCACGAACGTGGCGGCGCCGGCGCCGGTCGCTTTGGTCGCCACTGCTTCGCACGAGACACCGAGGGCGCCGACCCCCGGGCAATTGGCGAGCGCGCTGGCGGCGCAACCGCCGGTCGATGCCGACCGTGTCGCGCGCATCAAGAAAGCCATCGCCGAGGGTACCTTCCCGATCCTGCCCGCAACGATCGCGGACCGCATGCTCGCGCTCAAATACGATTGGATGTCGAATGACCCGGCGTGATGGCCTGATCCGAGTGATCGATTCGCTCCACGCCGAGATCGCGGCGATGAAGGCGAACGACGTCGCCGCGCTCGACCGCGCGACTCGCAAGAAGCTGGTCGCGATCGAGCAACTCGCCGCGATCGGCGGCGGCGCGGCCGAACCCGGCGTGCGCGAGCTCGCCGAAGAAGCGCAGCGCTTGAACGAAACCGCGCGCATCTACGTCAACCTGTTGGCGGCAAACGTCCGCCGCCGGCTGCAAATGCTTGCCGGTGATGCCGGCGGCTACCGCCCCAACGGGCGGGTTGCGGCGTACGCCTAAGCCGTTTTCTGCACATGCACGCCCGTTAACCGCGGCCGTTTACCACATCTGGCACGACCCTTGCTGAACCGATCCCCAATAGGGGCAGTTCACCAAGGGGCCGATGGGCGTCGAAGCAATCTCTGGCAATGTCGGCAATGTCCGCTCGGCGATCGCGCAAGCGAGCCAGGCGACCGGGATCGACTTCGACTATCTGCTTGGGCAAGCGCAGCTCGAAAGCGGACTGAACCCAAGCGCGCGTGCCGGCACCTCGTCGGCGACCGGGCTCTATCAATTCATCGATCAAAGCTGGCTCGGGGTCGTCAAACAGCACGGCGGCGATTACGGCCTCGACTGGGCGTCCAACGCGATCAGCCGCGGCGCCAACGGCCGGCTTAGCGTCGCCGACCCGGCGATGCGCCGCGCGATCCTCGACTTGCGCAACAACCCCGCAGTCTCCGCCTCGATGGCCGCCGCTTCCGCGTCGGACAACAAGTCCGCACTCGAGGGGACGCTCGGCCGCGGCGCGACCGGCACCGACCTCTATATGGCGCACTTCCTCGGGCTGGGCGGCGCGAAGTCGTTCCTGCGCACGATGCAGGTCAATCCGGGCGTGTCGGGCGCGGCGATGTTTCCCGCCGCGGCGCGTGCCAACCGCGGCATCTTCTACGAGGCGTCGGGTAATGCGCGCAGCCTCGGCGACATCTACCAGCGCTTCGCCGCCAAGCTCGACAAGGGCGCGGCGAGCGTCGGCGCGACCGGCCTCGCCTCCGACGCGCTCGGCACCGACCCGGCGATGATTCCCGCGATCGCGCGGGGCGGCGACTTCGCGACCGCCAGGGCCAATTTCGCCGCGCTCGCCGGCATGACCAATCTGGGCGATGCCATCGTCATCACCGGGTCGGGCGAGACCAACCAGAGCGCCGCGGCCTGGGCCAAGGCGGCGCTCGCGCGAGTCAATTCGACCAGCGCCGCCGGCGCCACCGCCAATCCGGCGATCGATTCGACCAACCTGCTCCGTCCGACGCCCGACACCGCGCGGCTGGCGTACATGATGCTCGCAAGCCTGGGGAGCTGACAGTCTAGTGCCGAGTTTTTTGAACAAGTCGTTGGGCGGCAATGCCCGCCAGGCCGCGCTGCCGCTCGCGATCCTGTTGCTCGTCTGCGTCATGGTCGTGCCGATTCCGGCGGCGATGCTCGACATCTTCTTCGTCACCAACATCGCGATCAGCCTCGCGGTGCTGATGGTCGCGCTGAACGCGCAGAAGCCGCTCGATTTTTCGGCTTTCCCGACGGTGCTCCTGTTCGCGACCTTGTTCCGGCTCGGCCTCAACGTCGCCTCGACTCGCGTCGTGCTCGTCCACGGGCATGAGGGCGAGGCAGCGGCGGGCCACGTGATCGAAGCGTTCGGGACGTTCCTGATCGGCGGCGATTACGTCGTCGGGATATTCGTCTTCGCCATCCTGGTGATCATCAATTTGATCGTCGTGACGAAGGGCGCGGGCCGGGTGTCCGAAGTCAGCGCGCGCTTCACGCTCGACGCCTTGCCCGGCAAGCAGATGGCGATCGACGCCGACTTGAACGCCGGGCTGATCACGCCCGAGGAAGCCAAAGCGCGCCGCGTCGAAGTATCCACCGAGGCCGATTTCTACGGGTCGATGGACGGCTCGTCCAAGTTCGTGAAGGGCGACGCGATCGCCGCCTTGCTGATCCTGTTCGCCAACATCATCGGCGGGCTGATCCTCGGGCCGGTGAGCCACGGCATGTCGCTGGGCGACGCCGCGCACAATTACGTGCTGCTCGCGATCGGCGACGCGCTCGTCGCGCAGCTTCCCTCATTGATGCTCTCGATCGCCGCCGCCGCGATCGTCACGCGAGTCACCTCGAGCCACGATCTCGCCGGCCAGATCGGCACCCAGTTCGGCTCGGCCCGCACCTGGACGCCGGTCGCCGCGATCCTCGGCATCCTCGGCGTGTTGCCGGGCATGCCGCACGTCGTCCTGCTGTCGGCCGCAAGCATCGCCGGGTTCACCGCGTGGAAGCTCAACCAGATCGCCAAGCGCCCGCCGTCGCCAGCGCCCGCCGCACCGGCCCCCGATTTGTCGAAGATCGGCTGGGACGAAGTCGCCGACGGCATGCAGATCAACCTCGACATCGGCTACGGCCTGGTGCCGCTGGTCGACGAGCGCCGCGGTGCGCCCTTGATGGGGCGCATCACCGGGGTGCGTCGCCAGCTGTCGAAGGACCTCGGCTTCGTCGTGCCGCAAGTCCGCGTGCGCGACGACATCAACCTTGCCCCGTACACCTACCGCATCGTCGTCGGCGGCGTCGTGGTCGGCGAGGACCAGGCTTCGGCCGACGAAATGCTCGCGCTCAACACCGGGCAGGGCTTCGGCGACTTGCACGGCAAGAAGGCCAAGGACCCGACCTTCGGGCTCGACGCGACGTGGATTCAGCCGGGCGACGCCGATGCCGCGACCGGCCAGGGCTATCTGGTGGTCGATTCCGGGACGGTGATCGCCACCCATCTCAACCATCAATTGGGCAGCAACGCCGCCGACTTGCTCGGCGCCGACGAGGTCCAGGCGTTGCTCGACGGGCTCAAGGAAAAGAGCCCGCAACTGGTCGCGGCGCTGTCGCCCGCGCCGCTGCCGCTGACCACGCTGACTCAGGTGCTCAAGGGCTTGCTCGCCGAGGGCATTCCGTTGAAGGAATTCCGCCGCATCGCCGCCGCGATCGCCAACGCCGCGCAGAAAACCGCCGACGCCGAGGAGATCATCGAGGCGATCCGCCCCGAGCTCGGCGCGCTGATCATTCAGCGGCTGTGCGGCGTGCATGAGCCGTTGCGGGTGATGACGCTCGAAGGGCAGCTCGAAGGATTGCTCGGCCAGGCGGTGCGCGGCGATCCGTCGCGGCGTCACACGATCGAACCCGATCTCGGCCGCCGCATTGTCGACGCGCTACAGCAAGCGGCGCAGCCCTTGGTCGCCGAGGCCAAGCCGTTCGCGCTCGTCGTGCAGCCCGCGATCCGCCTCGCGATCCGCAAGCTGGTCAAGACGTGCCTGCCCGACACGCCGGTCATGAGCTTCTTTGAGGTGCCCGAGGAGAAGGCGGTCGAAGTCGTCGCCGTGATCGGGGCACCGCAGGCGCTCGCGGCATGAGCGCGCTGCCGATGAGAGCTGCGTTCGCGGAAGCCCAACCGCTCGTTTATGGTCGTGCGGGGCCGGATGTCGATGCACTGGTGCGCAAGCATTCGCCGCTCGTTCGCCGCATCGCCTGGCACGTCCATGGCAGCGTGTCGGGCGTGTGCGAGGTCGAGGATCTCGTGCAGACTGGCCTCGTCGCTTTGGTCGAGGCCATCCACGCGTTCGAGGATCGCGGACAGGTCACGTTCGAGCAATATCTCGCAACCCGGCTGCGTGGGAGCATGATCGACCAGCTGCGCCGTCAGGCGACACTGACTCGCGGGGCGATGCGCCGCCGCAAGCAATATCAGGAAACGGTCGCCGCGCTGACCGTCGACCGCGTGCCGCCGAGCGATGCGCAAGTCGCCGACCGCCTCGGCGTCAGCGTCGAGAAGCTGCGCGCCGATTACGTCGGTGCCGAAGCGGTGCGGTTCGATTCACTCGACGACGTTTATACCGATCAGGGGCCATGGTTCATGTCGGACGATCCCGACGCGTTCGAGCAGCTCGCCGAGGCGGACCTGCGCGACAAGCTGATCGCGGCGATCGCGGCGCTCCCCGAGCGCGAGGCGCAAGTGGTCCAGCTTTATTACGTCGAGGAACTCAACCTCGAGGAGATCGGCCAGGTCCTCGGCGTCGGCGCCGCGCGCGTTTGCCAGATCAAGGCCTCGGCACACGCCAGACTCAAAAAGGCGCTCGCCCGCGCGGCATGACGGCCGCGAATGTTCACGAATGTTCGCACCAAGCGATCAATTCGCGGCGGCGAAAATCCACAAAGTTCACGCCCTATGCGCAGTCGCGCGCATGCGGCGGCGTCCGCAAGCGGCAGATATTTCAGGCTGTCAAAGAGCCGTCTGCATCATAGCACGGGGCAAGGGGTGTAGGAAAACTCCAATCTACCGAAGAGAAATGTCGGGACGCTTGCGCTTCCTGCGCGAGCACGCTAGACACTGAACTATATGGTTCACTATTCAAGCCCTCCCCTCGACCTCTCGTTCGCGGCGCTATCCGATGCGACCCGCCGCGGGATCATCGATCAGCTCGGCCGTGCGGACGCGTCGATCACCAGTCTCGCGGACAAGTTCCAGATGACGCTGACCGGCATCAAGAAGCACGTCCAGGTGCTGGAGCGGGCGGGGCTCGTCGTCACGCAGAAGGTCGGGCGGGTGCGAACCTGCAAGCTTGGGACACGCGGCCTCTCGGCGGAGGCGGAATGGATCCAGGCGCACCGCAAGCTGTTCGAGGACCGCTTCGACGCATTGGACGAAATCATCGGCGAAATGAAACAGGAGGAAAGCAATGGATCAGCAAGTTAGCAGTACACAGAACCGCACGTCGATCGAGCGCAGAGGGGATCGCGAACTCGTCGTGACGCGGACGTTCGATGCGCCGCCGAGCATTGTTTTCCGGGCATGGAGCCAAGCCGAGCTGTTCCGGCGCTGGTGGGTGCCCAAATCGGCGCCGGGCGTTTCGCTCGTTTCGTGCGACATGGACGTCCGCACCGGCGGCAAATATCGCCTGGAATTCAGCGCCGGCGGCTCGGACGCGATGGCCTTTTACGGCAAGTATCTCGAAGTGGTGCCGGACGAGCGGATCGTCTGGACCAACGACGAGGGCGAGGAGGGCGCGGTCACGACGGTGACGTTTGAGGAGCAAAGCGGGAAGACGCTGCTGACGTTCCACGAAGCCTATCCGTCCGCGGAGGCGCTCGAGGAAGCCATGCAGGGTTCGGCGGCCGGGCTGCCCGAGCAGCTGGACCAGCTCGACGAACTGCTTTCCGGCATAAGCGAGTAGCGCGAGTCGAGTTGCGTCGTGTTGGCATGAGAAAACCCCGGCGGTCTCGCGACCACCGGGGTTTCCATTGTCGGCTCCGGCACCCCTATTGAAGGGGGGCAGGATGCCGGAGCCGTACCTCCGGCTGCTCGTGGATTACTGGAGCAGCTTGAGAACGGACTGAGCGCTCTGATTGGCCTGGGCCAGCATCGCGGTCGATGCCTGGGCCAGGATCTGAGCCTTCGCCAGGTTGGTCGATTCGGCCGAGAAATCGGCGTCTTCGATGCCGCTGCGCGCCTGGCTCAGGTTGGTGACGTTGTCGGACAGGTTGTTCACCGTCGACTGCAGCTGGCTCTGCGCCGCGCCGAACCCGGCACGCGCCGTGTTCACCGTGGTGATCGCCGTGTCGATCGTGTCGAGCGCGTCCGAGGCGTCGTCCTGTGCCGAAATGTCAACGCCGGTCGCATCCGACAGATCGATCTGAGCGAACGACACCGTCACGGTGTCGGCCGCGCTCGAACCGGTCTGAATCGTCACGTCGCCCGAGCTGCCGGCGTCGCCGGTGAACAGGTTGACCTTGTTGAACTGCGTGTTGTCGAGGATGTTGGTGATCTGCGTGGTCAGCGCGGTGACTTCGACCTGCATGTTGGTGCGGTCATCGTCGCTGTACGTGCCCGAAGCCGACTGAACGGCCAGCTCGCGCATACGCTGCAGCATGTTGGTGACTTCGTTGAGCGCGCCGTCGGCGGTCTGCGCCATCGACATGCCGTCGTTGGCGTTGCGGATCGCCTGGTTCATGCCGCGGATCTGCGAGGTCATCGAAGAAGCGACGGCGATGCCGGCGGCATCGTCCTTCGCCGAGTTGATGCGCTTGCCGGTCGACAGGCGCTCCATCGCCGTGTTGAGCGCGCTGTTGGCGCTCATCGACGCATTCGCGGCGCGCAGCGCGCCGACATTGGTTCCAATTACGGTCATTGGTCGTCTCCATTTGCCCTGACGCTCCCGTTGCCCCCCAAGGGGAACCGAGCCGTCACAACAGGAAAACGACCGGTTCGGTGCGCGATTAAGTATTTTTATTCGCCATGATGTTTTGGGGAGCCGGCAGGGCGGCAAAGGCAGCGGGTCGCCTGTTTCCGCTCGCGTACGTCCGCGCGCGCGCGTCCTTGCCGGAAATATTTTGCCGCCCCGGCAACATGCTTAACCGGTCGTTTACCTTGTTGCCCCATTTCCCTCTTCACCAAGGGGGAATTCATGCGTTCGATCTTTCCGTCAGCCGCGATGCTTCGTCAGAAATATGCGTTGATCTCGTCGCTCAAGGCGCAGGGGTTGACCGTCGCCGACGACGGCGCGCGGCCGGGGCCGAACGACACTTTCCTGGTCACCGAAGGCGAGGCCGTGCCGATCGCTGCCCGGACGCTGGTGGTGGCCGACCAAGGCTGCGGCTTTTCGCGTGGGGCCGCGAACGCGCCGGCGCGGATCGCGTTCGGCGCCGCCGACGCGGCGATCGGCAACGCCTTCACGCATGCCTATGTCGCTGGCGCCGACGCGGCGACCGCCGCCGATCCCGAGAGCCTCGCCTTGTTCGCGCTCGCCGAGCGCGTCGCCGGCGCCGACATCACCGTGCTGATCAACGGTCCGACCGGAACCGGCAAGGAAGTCCTGGCGCGTACGATCCATCGCGCCAGCCCGCGCGCCGACAAGCCGTTCGTCGCGATCAATTGCGCGGCACTTCCCGAGACGATGCTCGAAGCGATGCTGTTCGGCCACCAGAAGGGCGCGTTCACCGGCGCGAGCGGCGCCGGCGACGGGTTCTTCCGCGCGGCCGATGGCGGCACCCTGCTGCTCGACGAGATCGCCGAAATGCCGCTGGCGCTCCAGGCCAAGCTGCTCCGCGTGCTCCAGGAGCGCGAAGTGATCCCGATCGGCGCGACCCAGGCGATTTCGGTCGACGTTCGCATCATCGCTTGCGCCAACCGCGACCTCGCCGAGGAAGTCGCCGCCGGCCGCTTCCGCGCCGACCTCTATTACCGCCTGTCGGTGTTCCCGCTTGCGACGCGTCCGCTGGCGGAGCGGCCCCAGGACATTCCGGCGCTGACGGCCGCGATGATCCTGCGCCACGCCGGCACCCGCGCGTCGATCCCCTGGCCCGATCATAGCGCGATCGACATGCTGATGGCGCACGATTGGCCGGGGAACGTCCGCGAGCTCGAGAACGTCATCCAGCGTGCGATGCTGTTCGCCGCCGGCGATGCCATTTCCGCTAGCCATATCGTGTTCGATCGCCGCGCCGGGCCGCAAGCCGACGCCCCGCCGGCGCGCTCGGCATCCGGCGACACACTCGCGAACGTCGTCCAGTTCAGCGAATTCCATGCGATCCGCGAAACGCTCGCCGCGTGCGGCGGCAGCCGGATCGAAACCGCGCGGCGGCTCGGCATTTCAGAGCGCACGCTCCGCTATCGCCTCGCCAAGGCGCGCGAACAGGGTGAGGATATCACCCGCAGCACGAGGATGTCGGCATGAGCGGCATTGGCGGAATCGACGGCGCGATGGGCGTCGACCGGGTGATGGCGCTGCGTGCGCAGATCCTCGAACGCAACCAGGCGCTGGCGCGAGTCAACGCCCAGGGCGCCGCGTCCGCGCCGCAAGCGACCGGCCCGGCGAGCTTCGCGGACTCGCTGTCGAATGCGCTTCAGGGCGTCAACGAGAGCCAGAACGCCGCCGCCGACATCTCCGCTTCGTACGAGCGCGGCGACACGATCGACATCGCCAAGGTGATGCTCGCCCGCCAGCAGGCGTCGGTGAGCTTCGAGGCGACGTTGCAAGTCAGGAACAAACTGCTGTCCGCCTACAAGGACATCATGAGCATGCCGGTGTAATCGACCATGAGCAACACACTCACCCCGCTGCCCGTCGAGGGCAATCCAGGCTTCGCCAACCCGGTGAAGCAATTGACCGGCCTGCTTGCGCAACCCGCGGTCAAGCGCAGCCTGCCGATGATCTTCATGGTCGGGCTGATCGCGTCCGCCGCACTCGCCTGGTTCATGCTGTCCACGCCGACGCAGAAGACGTTGTTCTCGGGATTGCCCGACAGCGACAAGGCGGCGGTTATTTCCGCGCTCAAGACCGGCGGCATTACCGGGCGGCTCGACGATTCGACCGACGCGGTCACCGTCGCCGAAAGCGATTATTCGAAGGCGCGGATGCTGCTCGCGGGCCAGGGCCTGCCCAAGTCCGCGCCCGCGGGCTACGCGATCCTCGACAATTTGCCGATGGGCACCAGCCGCGCGGTAGAAGGCGAGCGCTTGCGCCAGGCGCGCGAAAGCGAGCTGGCGCGGTCGATCGAGGATATCGACGCCGTCGCCGAAGCGCGCGTCCATCTGGCGGTCCCCGAAAACACGGTGTTCGTCCGCGACAATGCCGCGCCCTCGGCGAGCGTGATCCTGAAGCTTCAGGGCGGGCGGTCGCTGTCGAACGCCCAAGTCGCATCGATCGTCAACCTCGTCGCCTCGTCGGTGCCGGGGATGAAGCCCGAAAGCGTGACGATTGTCGATCAGATGGGCGCACTCCTGTCCAAGCCCGACGGCGCGGATGGCGGCAATGACGCGCGCGTGCGGCTGCAGACTCAGGTCGAGCAGAAATATCGCGACCAGCTGACGCAGCTGCTGACGCCTCTCGTCGGCGTCGGCAACTTCACCGCCGAAGTGTCGGCCGACGTCAATCTCGACGACACCAGCTCGACTCGCGAAAGCTATGATAAATCGGGCGCGCTACGCGCCGAGCAGGGCAATTGGACCGGCAAGGACGGCGGCGCCGCTGCCGCGCCCGGCGGGATCCCCGGCGCGCTGTCGAACACGCCCGCTGGCCCGACCACGGTCACCGCGCCCAATGCGCAACCGGTCCCGCCGCCCGCCGCCGGTGCCGCGGCGGCTCCCGGCGCACCCGTTGCCACGCCGGCGCCGAGCGTACCCGACGGCGCCAAGGCGGCGGACAGCTATGCCCGCGCCTACGATCTCGGCAAGGAAGTATCAGTGACGCGCAACGCGCCGGGCGGGCTCAAGCGCCTGTCGGTCGCGGTGGTGCTTCGCGACGTCGAGGGTTCGAAGCCACGCACGCCGGTCGAAATGCAGCAGCTGACTCAGCTGGTCAGCTCGGCGGTCGGGTCGGACACTTCGCGCGGCGACCAGGTCACCGTGATCAGCCGGCGTTTCGCGCCGGCCGCGCTCACCGACGGCGGCCCCAAATTCTATGAAAGCGGCTGGTTCGCGATGATCATGCGCAACGTCACCGCGCTCGGTATCGCGCTGCTGGTACTGTTCCTCGGCGTCCGCCCGCTGGCCAAGGCGTTGCTCAAGAAGCGTGACGATGCCGGCCGCGGCCGCGACCTCGCCGCGCTCGGGATCGGAGCACCGATCGGCAATCCGCGCGGCCAGGCCAAGGGGCCGGTCGGGATCGACGCGCTCGGCGATGCTCAGAATTTCGACGACCGCCTCGGCACCGTCCGTGGCTTTACCCGCGACAACCCGGCGCGCGCTGCTCTTGCGGTGCGCGACATGATCAAGGCGGACGCACGCTGATGAACGCGCCCTTTCGCTCCTATACCGGCGTCGAGCGCGCCGCGGTGCTGATGATGCTGGTCGGCGAGGAGGAGGCAGCCGCCATCCTCCAGAAGCTCGAGCCCGAAGAGGTTCGCCAGCTCGGCAAGGCGATGTTCGCGGTCGCCGATGTCGGTGAGGCCGAGGTCGAGTTCGTGCTCGACGATTTCGTCGATCGCGCGCGCGAGCGCACCGCGATCGGATTCGACCCCAAGCCGATCATCGAGGGCGTGATGACTCGGGCGCTCGGCCAGGAAAAGGCCGATAGCATGCTCGCGCGGATTACCCCGCCCGAAGCCGCATGCCAGATCGACCTGCTCGACTGGATGGACACCGCCGAGATCGCCGCGATGATCGAAAAGGAACATCCGCAGATTGCCGCGGTGGTGATCGCCAACCTCGATCCCGTGATTGCGGGGCAAGTGCTCGAACTGCTGCCCGACGCTGCGCAGCCGGACATCCTTCATCGCGTCGCGCGACTGGGGCCGATCACGCCTGAAGCGGTCGAAACGTTGCGCGCGATGCTCGCCGGCCGCTCGGGTCCGGCCAAGCAATCGGCCGGCGTAACGCTCGGCGGGACGCGCGAGGCTGCCAAGATCCTGTCGGGCGCCCGCAAAACCACCGAGCAGCGCGTCATGCCCAAATTGTTCAAGATCGACCGCGAGGTCGCCAAAGCGATCGAGGAAGCGTTGTTCGTGTTCGAGAATCTGCTCGACCTCGACGACAAGAACCTCGGTACCTTGATCCGCAGCATCGACGGCGATGTGCTGACTCGCGCGCTCAAGGGCGTCGACGAGGAGATCCGCAACCGCTTCCTCGGGTGCATGTCGGCGCGCGCCGCCGACGGCATCCGCGACGAGATGGAAGCGCGCGGGCCGATGAAGCTCAGCGAAGTGCTCGAAGCGCAAAAGGTCATCATCCAGACCGCGCGCGCGATGGCCAAGGAAGGCACGATCATGATGGGCGGCGACGACGATTATGTCTGAGGACATGCTGTCGAATTTCGTCGCCGGGTTCGCCGGCCGCCGCGACGCCGCCGGCGCCGCGCTGCGCCAGGCCTATGCGGCCAAAAGCGTGGCGTTCGCGCCGCGCGATATCACCCCGACTCCGCCCGGCGATCCCGCGCAACCGCGCCATTTCTCGCCCGCCGATGCCGAGGCGGACCCGACCGAGGACTGGGACCCGTTCGACGCCAATCAGCCGAATACGGGCTTCATCGATCCGCTCACCACCGCGCGTGCGCAAGGTTATGAGGAGGGTCTCGCCGCCGCGCTCGCCAACGGCGGGCGGCTGGGCGAACGCGACCAGGCATTGCTCGACGGGCTGGTCGCGGCGATCGCCGACGATCGTCGCGTCGACCGCGACCGGCTCGCCGCACATTTACGCTCGACGGTGCTGACGTTGGTGACTCGCATGGTCGGCGAGGCCGGTATCGACGCAGACCTGCTGACTCGGCGGATCGCCAATGCCGCAACGATGATCGGCGACGATGCCGAATCCGCACTGCTGCGTATGCACCCCGAGGACATGCCGCTGGTTGAAGGCAAGCTGCCCGACCACATTTTCCCGGTCGCCGATCCGCACCTCACGCGCGGCCATTTCGCGCTCGAATCGGCGGCGACGATCGTCGAGGACGGGCCCGATCTGTGGCTCGAGCAGATCGCCCAGGCGATCGAACGCGCTGGCCTGCCCGACTGATGCTCAATCGTTTTACCGCCGATTATCTCGACAGCCTCGGCGTTGCGGATTTCGTGCCCGCGCCGAAAGTATCGGGGCGGCTAGCGTCGTTCGATGGCCTGTTGATGGAAGCGGTCGGGCTCAACCTGCCGGTCGGCACGGTGTGCCAGGTCGGCGCAGCGAACGGCGCGCGCGTCGAAGCCGAAGTGATCGGCTTTCGCGACGGTCGCACCTTGTTGATGAATCTCGGCGGCGCCGCCGCTTTGCTCCCGCAATCCTCGGTACGGCCGATCGGTGCGCCGGGCGCGGCCGAAGTCGGCGCTGCGCTGCTCGGCCGCGTGGTCGATGGCGCCGGAAAACCGATCGACGGGCTCGGCCCGATTCGCGGCGCCAAGCACTGGCCGCTCGCCGGCAAGCTGCAAGGGCCGCTCGACCGCGGCCGCGTGCTCGAGCCGATGGATGTCGGGGTGCGCGCGATCAACGGGCTTCTTACCATCGGCCAGGGGCAACGCGTCGGCATCATGGCGGGGTCGGGCGTCGGCAAATCGGTGCTGCTCGGCATGATTGTCCGCGCGGCCGAGGCCGACGTCGTGGTGATCGGGCTGATCGGCGAGCGCTCCAGGGAAGTCGCCGACTTCCTCGAGACCAAGGTCGCTGGCGAGGCCCGCGCACGCTCCGTCGTCGTTGCCGTCCCCGCCAACCATTCGCCCGTGCTGCGCATCCGCGGCGCCTTGCGCGCCACCGCGATCGCCGAGGGCTTCCGTGCCGAGGGCAAGAAGGTCCTGCTGATCATGGATTCGCTCACGCGCGTGGCGCATGCGGGGCGCGAGATCGGGCTTGCGCTCGGCGAGCCGGCATCGGCGCGCGGCTATCCGCCGTCGGCCATCGCCATGCTCCCCAACCTCATCGAGCGCGCCGGCACCGACGTGAAGACAGGCGGGTCGATCACCGCGATCTACACCGTGCTCGCCGATGGCGACGACGGCAACGATCCCGTGGTCGACAGTGCGCGGTCGATCCTCGACGGGCACATCGTGCTGAGCCGCCAACTCGCTGAGCGCGGCGTCTATCCGGCGATCGACCTTGGTCCTTCGGTCAGCCGGGTGATGACCGACATCGCCGCGCCTCGGCATATCGCCGCTGCGCGCGTGCTTCGCCGCCACCTGGCGACGTACGAAGAAAATCGCGACCTCGTTCTGATGGGCGCGTATCGCGGCGGCGCCGATCCCGAGATCGACGCTGCGATCGCGTGCCACCCGGCGGTGATGGAATATATCCGTCAAGACGCCGACAGCATGGTTTCGCTCGACGAAGCCGTGGCCGAGTTGATCGGCGTATTCGGCGATGTTTGATTTGGTGGCGGTGCCGGCCCGCACCCCCACCCGGCCGCCCATAGAATATCGTAACTGGGCGGTCGGGTGGGGGTGCGGGCCGGCACCGCTGCACTTCCATGCATAAGCGTCAGCAGCTCGACCGGCTGCTGCGCGTCCGCACGCTCCAGCTCAATCTCGTGCGCGCCGACGAAGCGCGTGCTGCCGACAAGCGTGCGACCGAGGCTGATCTCGCGCACCGTATCGCGCGGCTCGCCGAGAATGTCGCGCCGGCGCCGACCGAGGGCAATGGCTTTGCGCTCGTCGCCGCGGCGCATTTCCGCTCGCGGCTCCACCAGTCGGCGGAGATGGCGGCCGCACGGCTGCGCGACGCCGAATTGGCCGCCGAACGCGCCGCCGAAGCGACTCGCGAAGCGCGGCGCGACCAGAACGCGATCGAGAAATTGATGGCGCGCGCCGATGCCGACGCGGCGTTGAAGGCGATCCGCGCGCTCGAAGCCGCGCCGCCCATCCGCAAGATTCGGCACGATCCTTGCTAATTCGCCCCCGGGGGGCAGTGCACGTCCCTTGAACAGGGGTTCGATGTCAGGCTCGATCAGCCAGTTTTCCGGTCCAGTCGCGTTGCCCGCGACGATGGCCTTGCCCTCGGCGAATGCGCCGGGCGGGACAAGCCTGGCCGTGTTCATCGACCTCATGACGGGCAAGGCGGCAACGCCGGCCATGGTTGCTGCACCGAGCGGCGACGAGCGGCAGGAGGATGCCGCGCCCGGCAAATCCTTGCCGCCCAAGGACAAGATCGATCCCGCGCTCGCCTGGCTGTTCGGTGCCCCGCCAACGGTGGTGCCTCCGGCGACGGTCGCGATTCCGCAAGGTCCGGCGCCCATCCTTGCCGCTACGCCCACCGTTTCGGCTGGCGGTTCCGCCCCCCAATTGGGCGCCGCTGGCATAGCCTCCGGGCCCGCGGCGGCCCCGGCGGCCGTAATCGAAGCCACCTCTCGGGCGGAAACCCCCAGTGTGCTCCCGATCGGCGACATGCCGGTGCTGCTTGCGGCGCTGTCCGCGACGAAGTCGGCGAATTCAACCGCCCCGGTTGATGCGCCCAGCGCGCCCGTGCCGATCATCGTTTCGCGCGACGCAACTGGTCCAAGCGCTGTCATCCCGCCCGCAACGGCGGCAGTCGCTACGCCCGCCGTCTCGGCAGAGGGAGCTCCCCAAACCAGATCGGCACCTGCTGGGCCTGTGCAACTGGCCGCTGCAGTGCGCATCGTTCCCCCCGAGGCGCCGCGCTCGATTGCCGAGGGACCGGCATCGCCCACACCTATGGTTGCCGGGAAAGCCTCGAATGCGGCCGTGTCAAGCGCCGTCCCGCTCCCGATCGTGCCGATCACCACGGCACCGTCACAGAGCGCGCCAATCATCCTGCCAGCCTTGTTTGCGCTGGCGATGGCGGCCGGTCCACGTCCCGCCGACCAAGACGATACGCCGTTGGCCACGCCGGGCTCCGCCGAGTTCCAGCCGCTCGCGGTCTCGCTTGCTGCGATCGCGCCGCCGGGTGACGCGCAGCGCCAATCGCTCGATATGGGCCAGCGCGACTGGCCGCAGAAGATGATCGATCACATCGAGGCACTTCGCGACAACGCGAACGCCAACGACACGTCGATCCGATTGAAGCCCGACGCGCTCGGCCAAGTCGACGTCGCGCTCAAGACGCACGAAGACGGCGCGATCAGCGTCCGCTTCATCGCCGAGCAGCCGACGACGCGTACGCTGATCGCCGACGCCGCCCCGCAACTGGCGCAAGCCGCCGAAGCGCGCGGCATCCGTTTGTCGGGTACCAGCGTCGACTTGACGGGCCAGGGCGGCGATCCGCGCTCGCAAGCCGAGCTCGAGCGCCGCCAGCCGATTACCAATCATCTCACCGCACCCAGCGGCGACGACGGCGAACCCGTCGCCGACGACCGGGTCGCGTAAATCCGGGGGAAAATGAATGAGTGACGAAGTCGAAACCGAAACGCTGGCCAAGCCCAAGAAGAAGGGCAAGGGCAAGCTGATCCTGATGCTGCTCGTGCTGGTTCTGGCCGGCGGCGGGGCGGGGGGCGCGTACGCGCTCGGGCTGTTCGGCGGCGCCAAGGCGTCGGCCGAGGTCGCGTCGGGTCCGGCGCTCGTCCCCAAGACCGAACAGAAGCGCGGCGGCGAAGGCGACGGCAAGGGCGGCGAGGCCGCGGCCAAGGGCGGCGCGAAGGCCCCATCGGGCGTCGGCGGCGACAAATATGCCTCCAATTATTACGCGCTCGACAAGGATTTCACCTCGAACCTTCAGGACAGCGTCCACTACGTCCAGGTCGGGATCGCAGTGTCGACCCCATACGACGACAGCGTGATCGATAACCTCAAGACCAATGAGATCGCGGTGCGCTCTGCAGTGCTGATGGCGCTCGGCGACGCGACCGAGGACGAAGTTTTCACCTCCGAAGGCAAGCAGAAACTCGCCGCCCGGCTGGCCGTCGCGATCAACGCGACGCTCAAGCAGAAAGAGGGATTCGGCGGGATCAGTAACGTTTACTTTACCAATTTCGTTGTTCAGTGAGACATGGTTAACGAGACGCCAACCATGTCCGACGAGGACCGCCGCCGCCGCCCGCGTGATGGTGCGACGCATGCGGCGGCGCTGGGTGGCGCGAACCTCAACCCGTTCGGCGATCTCCACACGCTCCAGCATCTCTCCGCGCGGCTCGCGCGCAGCTTGCGGGGCGTGTTCGAGCCGTTGCTTCGCCACGAATTGCGGACCTGGGCCGAACCGCTCGCGGTCCAGCGTTTCGCCGATTACCGCGCCGAGCGGCCCGAAGGGCTGACCGGTTGGCTGCCGCTGGCGATCAGCCCGGGCAACGGCCAGACGCTGCTTGTGATCGACGGCAAGTTCGCGCTCGAGCTGCTCGATCTGTTCTTCGGCGGGACGGGCGCGGTGCCGCACGACATGCCGCGCGAATTCACGCCCGCCGCCGAAGCGATGTTCCGGCGGCTGGGCACGATGATCGCCGAGCCGATGGCCGCGGCGTGGGAGCCGCTCGCCAAGCTGCACTTCGCGCCGGGCCGAGTCGAAGGCAATGCCGCGATGGTCGGCGGGATCGACGGCGACGATCCGGTGGTCGTCACGCGCTTCGGCATCGCCAAGGGCGCGCACAAGCCGGTCTTCATCGACATCGTCTACCCGGTCCAGTCGCTCAAGCCCTACGCGCCGTCGTTGACCGGCAAGGTGCTCGGCGCCGCACCCGATCCGGCGTGGCAGAACGGCCTCGCCAAGGCGATGATGACGGTGACCTTCCCGGTCCGCTCGGTGCTCGCCGAACCGCATATCAGCCTCGCCAAATTGATGGAACTCAAGGAAGGCGACGTGATCCCGATCACCGTCGCCGCCGACGTTCCCGTCATGGTCGCCAAAGGGCGGCTCGGCACCGGCACCGTCGGCACGTCGAACGGCCGCGCCGCCATCAAGCTCAATTCACTCTCTCTCAACGTTGAGGAAATCGCATGACCGATATGTCCGGGACCTTCCCGGTCGACGCCAACATGGCGGCCAATTTCCGGCTGCTGCAGGACGTCGACGTCAAGCTGACGGTCGAGATCGGCCAAACCCGACTGACCTTGCGCGAATTGCTCGCGCTTGGCGAAAGCTCGGTGATCGAGCTCGACCGCGCCGCCAACGAATTGCTCGACGTGTTCGTCAACGGCACGCTGATCGGGCGTGGCGAGGTCGTCACCGTGGGCGAGCGCTTTGGCGTTCGCCTGACCGAGCTGGTCAGCCCCGAAAAGCGCAACTGATGCTCTGGAGCTACATCCTCAAGCTGGTCGTGCTGCTGCCGCTCGTCTGCGGCCTGATGATCGGCTGCCTGTACCTGTGGCGCCGGCTCGAAAGCCGGATGGGCGCCAAGCAGGTCAACCGCCTGATCAAGGTGCAGGACACGATGATGCTGTCGCCGGGGCTTCGCCTCGCGGTGATCGAGTTCGAGGGGCGCAAGCTGCTCGTTTCGGTCGGCCGTGGCGGCGTGGCGTTGATTGACAAAGGCGGACCTAGCCTGTGACCTCCGTCCGCCGCCTCGATGACGACGGCCCGTCGCTGTTCCGCGCGCCGGTTCCGGCGAAGCGGCCGGCGACGCTGCCTGTCGGCAAGCTCGTGCTCGCGATCCTGGCGATCGTAGCGCTGATGCTGGTCGCCGCGCCTGCCTTCGCGCAGGCCACCCCCGCTGCCCCAACCGTCAGCGCTCCCGCGCCGGTGACGGCGCCGGGGGTCGGCGACGCTGTGGATCGCGCGCTGGGCCAGCTCGGCGGCCCCGGCGCGGCGGCTGCGACCAACGGCGCGGGGAAAGCACCGCTGTCGCTGAGCCTCCAGGTCCTGATCATCATGGGCCTGTTGACGATCCTGCCGGGCCTGCTCCTGATGATGACCAGCTTCACGCGCATCATCATCGTGCTGTCGCTGCTGCGCCAGGCGCTGGGCTTGCAGCAGACGCCCCCCAACCAGGTGCTGATCGGGCTGTCGCTGTTCCTGTCGCTATTCGTGATGGCGCCGACGATCAACCAGATCAACACCCAAGCGATCCAGCCTTATTCCGCCGGGCAGATCCAGGGCACCGAAATGATCAGCCGCGCCGGGGCGCCGCTCCACGCGTTCATGATCAAACAGACCCGCGTCAAGGACCTGACGATGTTTGCCGACATGGCGAAATCGGGGCCGTATAGGAATTCGGCCGACGTGCCGTTTTCGGTGTTGCTGCCCGCGTTCATCACCAGCGAATTGAAAACCGCGTTCCAGATCGGCTTCCTGATCTTCCTGCCGTTCATCGTCATCGATCTGGTCGTCGCAACGGTCCTCATGTCGCTCGGCATGATGATGATGTCGCCGACGATCATATCGATGCCGTTCAAGCTTTTGCTGTTCGTGCTGGTCGACGGCTGGGCGATGATGATGGGCAGCCTCGCCGGCAGCTTCGCGACGTAGCGATGACCCCTGCCGCCCCGCCTTTCCTGCCGAACCCGTTTCGGATGCCGGCCCTGCCGGCGAAGCGCCCTGCGGCTGCGTGGTGGCTCGACGTGCCGCCGGCACCCCAACCCAAATACCGGATCAATTGAACGATGGACGCCGATTACTTCCTGGGAGTGGCCGATCAGACGATGTGGGTGCTGGCGCTCGCCGCGGCCCCTGTGCTGATCCCCGCGCTCCTCGCCGGGTTGATCTTGGGCATGGTCCAGGCCGCGACCTCGATCAACGAACAGACGCTGACCTTCGTCCCCAAGCTGGTCGTGGTGGGCATCGCGCTGGTGATCTTCGGCGGGATGATGATGGGACTGTTGAGCGACTTCACAATCGACATCTTCGGCCGCATTCCGGATTTGGTGAAATAGACGTGTTGGGCTTCGGCCTCGCGATCGAGCCGCAGCTCTGGGCGCTGGTCTTCGTGATGGTGCGGATCGGGGCGGCGTTTATCGCGGCACCCGTGTTCGGCGCGGTGTCGGTGCCGTTGCCGGTGCGCGTCGCCTTGTCGGGCGCAATCGGCGTGCTGGTGCTCGCGGTCCATCCGGTCGCGCCGCCGGCCGAGCTGTTCGGCGTCGCCACTTTCCTTAGCGTCGCCGCCGAAGCGCTGATCGGCCTCGCGATCGGGTTCGTCCTGCAGATCGCGTTCGCCGCCCCTATGATCGCGAGCGAAGTGATCGGCACATCGATGGGGATCGGTTTCGCCTCGGCGATCGATCCGCAGAACGGGCGCTCAAGCCCCGCACTAGGCCAGTTCCTCTCAGTCCTGATGACGCTCCTGTTCCTCTCGGTGAACGGTCACCTCGTGCTCGTTGACATGCTCGTGCGCAGCTATGCGGTGCTGCCGCCGGGCGGGGCCTGGCTTGCCGCCGATCGCCTCAAGGACATCGCGTTCTTCGGCGGCTACACCTTCGCCGCTGGGCTGTTGCTCGCGCTGCCGGTCGGGTTCCTGTTGCTGTGCCTCAATATCATCGTCGGCATGATCAGCCGTGCCGCGCCCAGTCTCAACCTGTTCGCGATCGGGCTGCCCGCCAGCCTCGCGGTCGGCATCGTCGCGCTCGCGCTCGCGATGCCCGCCATGGGCGATTACATGCTCGTCATCGTCCAGGAAGGGCTCGATGCCGCGCAACGCCTGGTGTTCGGCTGATGTCCGAGCAAGAGGGCGACAAGACAGAACTGCCAACAGCCAAGCGCCGCAAGGACGCGGTCGAGCAGGGCGATGTCCTCAAGTCGCGCGAATTTGCGACGGCGTTGGTGGTGCTCGCCGGGTGCGCCTGGCTGGCCTTGTTCGGCCAGTCGCTGGTCAAGGCGTGCGAAGGCATCATGATCGCGAGCTTCAGCTTCGGGCGCGGCGATATCGAGGATTGGTCGCCGATGAAGCCGCTGGCGCAGGCGGGAATGGGCCTGGCGCCTGGCCTCGTCAGCCTGCTGGTGATCGCGGTCACCGCAGGCATCTTGAGCCAGGCGGGTCTCGGCACGTTCAACTTCAACGGCAAATTGCTCCAGCCCAAATTCTCGCGGGTCAATCCGGCGTCTGGGCTCAAGCGCATCTTTGGCCCGACCGGCTGGATCGAGCTCGGCAAGTCGTTGCTCAAGGTGATCCTGCTCGGCGGGATCGGCGCGTGGTTGCTGTGGCACACCGCTCGCCCGACGATGGGGCTCGCCTCGTCGGCCGACGTGTCGGGCGCGGTCGGCGCGCTGTCGGGCACCTTCCTCACGATCCTGTTCACGATGGCAGGGGGGCTGGTGCTGATCGCTGGCGTCGACTTGCCGATCCAGATCGTCCGCCTGCTCGGCAAGCTGCGCATGACCAAGCAGGAAATCCGCGACGAGCATAAGGAAACCGACGGCTCGCCCGAAGCCAAGGCGCACATGCGGCAACGCCAGCGCGAGATGAGCCGGCGATCGGTGCGCAAGGCGGTCGCTTCCGCGCACGTCATCCTGACCAACCCGACGCACTTTTCGGTCGCATTGCGCTACGACCGCACCAGCGACGTCGCGCCCGTGCTGGTCGCCAAGGGTCGCGGCGTTACGGCGCTCGCGATCCGCGATGTCGCGGGCGAAAGCCACGTGCCGGTGCTCGAATATCCGGCGCTCGCCCGCGCGGTCTATTACACCAGCCGCGAAGGGCAGGAGGTGCGTGACGACCTCTACGCTGCGATCGCGACCGTGCTGGCGTTCGTGTTCGGCCTCAACGCGCGAGCGGCGCAGCCGGCGGTCGACGTGCCGGCCACCGCCCGGTTCGACGAAAACGGCGTCAGGCAATGACAAATCCCCTAAAAAACCGAGCTTTTCGGACGTTATTGGATTCGACGCGCGCGGAGATATTCCAGTGACCACGACGAGCCCAACCCCCAGCGCGAGCAGCGTGACGGCTTCGGCCGCGCAATCGCTGTTCACATCGCTGTCGAGCGGTTCGGGCGTCGACACCGCGTCGCTCGTTACCTCGCTCGTCCAGGCGCAGTTCGCCGCCAAGACCGACGCGCTCACCCAGCAATCGAGTTCGATTACCGCGCAGATTTCCGGCGCGTCGACGTTGATGAGCACGATCAGCCAGTTCGCCACCGCTCTGAAGGGCTTGGCGACCGGCGGTACGCTGCAGACTCAGCCGGTGTCGTCGAACAGCGGCGTTTTCACCGCGACCGCCCTTTCGGGCGCAAAGCTTTCCGGGCTGTCGTCGTCGATCAGCGTCGCTCAGCTCGCCGGGGGGCAGGCCGCGCGTACCGTGGCTCCTGTCACGACCCGCACCACCGCGCTCGGATCGGGCACGCTGACGCTGACGTTCGGCACCGCGACCTATGATTCGACGGGGGCCGCGATGACCGATTTCGTCGCCGGATCGGCAACTCCGGTGCCAATCACGATCGATTCGAGTGCGACGGGCCTCGACGGCATCGCCGCCGCGATCAACGCCAAGAATGCCGGCGTCACCGCCTCCGTCGTGACCGACGCCGACGGTGGCGCGTATCTCTCGCTCAAGGGGCCGAGCGGCGCCGCTCAGGCCTTCACGCTCGAGGCGACCGACGATCCCTCGGGCAAGCTCGCGCAGCTCGACATCGGGGTCGGCGCAACCGGCACCGCCCTGGCCGCGAACGCGCGGAACGCGCGGCTGACGGTCGATGGCGTGACCGTCGAGCGCGCGTCGAACAGCATCAGCGACCTGATTTCGGGCGTGAAGCTCCAGCTGACCGGCACCAGCACCGGCGCGGTGTCGCTCACCAGCGCGACTCAGACCGACGCGCTCAAGGGGGCGATCACCGACTTCGTCGACACCTACAACGAAGTGCTCAAGACGCTCGATACCCAGATCGATCCCCAGACCGGGCCATTGCGCGGCGACTCCGCGGCGCAATCATTGGCGCGGTCGTTGCGCGGGCTGACCACCACCGCTTTGTTGAGCAATGTCGCCGCCGGCACGCCGACCACGCTCGGCGAGATCGGCATCAAGACCAACCGCGACGGCACGCTGTCGGTCGACGACGCCACGGTGTCGCGCGCGCTGGGCAATTCGCCCGACGCAGTCGAGGCGATATTCTCCTTCTCGACGACCAGCACCAACGGGCTCACCGCGGCGCTCAACTCGATCTCGCTCAACACCGGCAGCACGTTGTTCGGGCTCGGCGCTTCGTCGGTGCGGTACAACCAGCAGGCCTCCGCAGTGGCGAAGGCGCAGGATGATATCGCCACGCAGTCAGACGCGATGAACACGCGGCTGACCCAGCAATTCGCGAGCATGAACGCCAAGGTCGCGGCGTACAAATCGACGCAATCGTTCCTGAAGAACCAGATCGACGCCTGGAACAAGAACGACTGATGCCCGGCTACGCGACCACGCTCGGGGCCGACCCGTATACGACGTATCGCCAGGTTGACCTGGTCGGGCGCACCGCCGAGGCCGACGGCGCTGCGTTGGTGCAATTGCTCTATGACGAGTTGGTGCGGGCGTTGCGTGTCACCGCCTGGGCGACCGAGAAGCGCAACTATTCGCTCAAGAGCGAGAAAGTCACGCGCGCGACCGCGATCCTGTTCGCGCTCGAGGCTGGACTCGACTTCGAAGCGGGCGGCGATGTCGCGCACACGCTGGCGCGACTTTACGGCGGCGCGCGAGCGACGATTATCGACGCCAGCATCGGCCAGGATCCGCAACCGTTCCGCGACGTCGCGAGCAATCTGGAGGAGATCGCCGCCGCCTGGGCGCAAGTCCGCGCGGCAACGTGAGGAGGGGGTGATGGGGGAGTTCGGCAAACCGGCACGTACGATCCTGGTGATCGACGACAGCCGCACCAATCTGAACGTCATCGGCGAGCGGCTGACCGCGCTCGGTTATTTCACTGCGCTGGCCGACAATGGTGGCGAAGCGCTCGACCTGATCGCAGCGCGCGGCTTCGACCTCGTTCTGCTCGACATGGTGATGCCGGGGATGAGCGGGCTTCAGGTGCTCGCCGAGCTTCGCTCGCGGACGGAGACCAGCGACCTGCCGGTGATCGTTGTGACCGCACAAAGCGATCCGGCAGCTGCGGTCGCGGCGCTCACCGCGGGCGCGGACGACTACCTCGCCAAGCCATTCGATTTCGATGTGCTGGCGGCGCGGATCGAGCGCACCCTGGCACGCGCGCGCCGGGTTGCCGACCTCAAGCGATCGAACGCGGCGCTCGATGCGCGGATCGCTGCGCGCGCGATGGAATTGGGCGAGACTCGCGCCGAGCTTGCCGATGTTCGCGCCGAGCGCCAGCGGCTGATCGCAGAAGTCGAAAGGCTTCGCGCCTAACTCCGCAACCAGTGCCGGCGGATGAAATAGATCGTCACGCCCGCGCCGATGATCGCGCACACCGCGCAAATCGCATCGAACGCCCATGGCTCGTCGGCATAGGGCAGCCCCTTGACGTTCATCCCGTAAAGTCCGGTCAGGAAGGTCAGCGGCAGGAAGATCAGCGCCGCGATCGATATGACCAACCCGCGCTGGTCGATCTGTTCGGCGCGCAGGTCGGTCAAAGCTTCATGAGTCAGCGCGGCGCGCTCGCGGATGCTCTCCAATTCCTCCGCCATCCGCGCGGCGCGATCGGCGGCGGCGGACAAATGCAAGCGGTCGTCGTCATCGAGCCAGCCGACCGGGAGCGTCGCAAGCTTTTCGAGCGCGGTGCGTTGCGGCGCTAGGAAGCGCCGATAACCGATCGACTGCGCGCGCACGCGAGTCACCGTGCGGCGCAACTCGAAGACCTTGCTGGTGTCGAGTTGAGTCTCGCATTCGTCGAGATCGTCGCCCAGCTCGGCGACGTCCGGATCGAGATCGGCGGTGATCGCAGTCGCGAATTCGGTGATGAGGTCGCCGGGGTCGAGTACTTGCCCGTCCGCGAGCAATTGCTCGACCGTGTCGATCGCGACGAGCTTCTTGCGCGTTACCGAAATGACTCGGCCGGCGACCGCCCAGATGCGGATCGAGGCGAGCGGATCGGACGAGATCAGTTGGTCGTCGGAGCGCCCGCGCAGGTTGAGCAGCGCGCCTTCGCCGAACTGCTCGCAGCGCGGCCGAGTCTCGGTCGCGGTGAGCGCATCGACCAGATAATCGTCGAGCTTGGCGGTGTTCGCCAGCCACGCCTGGGCATGGTCGTTGTTGGTCGCCAAATGGACCCAAACGAGCGCCGCCTCGATCGCCAGCGCGTCCTTGATATCGCAGCGCTTAGCCTTACCGGATGCATCGACCTGAAACGCGAAACCGGTCATCGGGCCACCTCCACAAACACGGTCAGTCCGTCCGCTTGATCGTTCGGCGGCGCGGTGGCCACGATCCGTACCGCATCCGCCCGTGCCCGGTCGAGGATCGCGGCCGGGACGTCGGGTGCATGCACCACGCGATCAGCCTGCGCCAGCGCGTGCGCCTGGCGCAGCGTAAGGTCGTCCGGGTCGGGGGAGGTCAGTGCGATCTCCACGATCGCGCTCCCATCTTCGCCGGAATTCCCAGAAAGCCAGGCCGGGACGGCTGCCTCATTCGCCGTCAAAGGGTCCAAAGCGCCCCGTTCGGAAAGCGCCTCACCAAGCGCTCGCCGTCGATCACGCGCATCAGGGAAACGATCTTTCAATGGGGCGCGCCCGGCGTGGAGTGCTTCGGCCAAGCTCCCCAGCGTCGCCGGCAGGATCGCCTCCAATCGCTGCCGCAGCGCTGCCGCCAGACCCGCCGACGCCCCGCCTGTTCCGATCGCGACGATCACCGGCGAGCGGTCGACGATAGCAGGGAGGGTGAAATCGCATAGATCGGGGCGGTCGACGGCGTTGACCAGAACACCGCGCGCCTTGAGCTTGGCGACCATCGCTTCCGGATCGGCTAGCGCGACGATCGCGAGGGCGGCGGCCGCATCCTCGCCGACGATCATCGCCCCGGCGCGCTCGAGCAGCCGCCGCTTGGGATCCGTCGCCTCGCCATCGCCCACCAAGATCACCGGCCGCCCGTCCAACCGGACGAAGATCGGCAGGCTGTGCAGGCTCACGCGGTCAACCACTCGGGAACATGCTCCTCCGCCATGATCCGCGCGGCGGGGATACGCTCGGCGACGACGGCGTAGCGGCCGCCATCGACCATCACCTCGGCGACGAGATCGCGGCTGTTATAGGTCGAGGCCATCGTCGCGCCGTACGCGCCGGCGGTGCGGAAGATCGCGAGGTCGCCGTCTGCGACGCGGTCGATCTTGCGGCCTTTGGCGAAGGTGTCGCCGCTCTCGCACACCGGCCCGGCGATGTTGGCGACGAAGCGCTCGCCCGATGGACTCACCGCCTCGAAATCGTGCCACGCATCGTAGAGGGCCGGGCGCGCGAGATCGTTCATCGCGGCATCGACGATCACCCAGGGGTTGCCCGGCGACGGCTTGACCCACAGCACGCGAGTCAGCAGCACGCCGGCATTGCCCGCGATCCTGCGCCCCGGCTCGAACATCAGCGCCACGCCCCAGTCGCGCGTGACTCGCGCGACCATCGCGCCATACTCGGCGTCGCTGGGGGGCGTTTCGCCCGCTCGATAGGTGACGCCGAGCCCGCCACCGAGATCGACATGGCTGATGCGGTGCCCGGCAGCGCGCAGGTCGGCGAGCAGTGCGCCGACGCGACGATATGTCGCTTCCATCGGTGCGAGGCTGAGCAATTGGCTGCCGATGTGCGAGGCGACGCCGCGCAAATCGAGTCCAGGGAGCCGCGCCAGCCGCGCATAGATTGCCGGCGCGTCGGCGATCGCGACGCCGAACTTGTTCTCCGCCTTGCCGGTCGAAATCTTGGCATGCGTGCCGGCATCGACGTCGGGGTTGACGCGCAGCACGCAGGGTGCGCGCTCCCCGCGTCCCGCCGCGATGTCCGACAGCGCCACGCCCTCGGCCTCATGCTCGAGATTGAACTGGCCGATGCCGCGGTCGAGACCCTGCGTGAGCTCGGCGCGAGTCTTGCCGACGCCCGAGAATACCACGTCCTTCGCGGCCATCCCGGCGGCCAGCGCTCTTTCCAGCTCGCCGCCCGACACGACGTCGGCGCCATAGCCAGCATTCGCCATCACTCGCAGCACGGCAAGGTTGGGGTTGGCCTTGATCGCATAGGCGAGATGGACGCGAGCGCAAGTCTTCAGGCCTTCGCGGAAATCGCGCGCGTGCCGCTCGAAACCGGCGCGCGAATAGACGTAGACAGGCGTGCCGACCTCTTCCGCTATTCGCGACAGCGGAACGTCCTCGGCGTAGAACTCGCCGTCCTTCAGGCGGAAATCGTCCATCGAGTCAGTTCGCGGGGGGCAAGTCGAATTCGTTGCCCTGGCGCTCCTGCGAGCTCGTCAGCAATTCGTCGCTTCGCACCGGCCGCGCCTGGGTCGAGGCGGTAAGCAACTCGGTCGGCGACGGCGTCGCACGCGCGCCATAGGGGGCGACCGGCAACGCCTTGCCCGCCGCCGGCTTGAGGTCACGCGCCGCGCCGCAGCCTGCGAGCGCGAATACCAGCCCAAGCACGATCCAACGCTTCACTTCTTCTCTCCCGCACGTGCCGCCTTCGCCGCCGTGATCGCCTCGCGCACGCGCGCCGGCGACGTGCCACCGAAGCTCGTCCGGCTCGCCACCGACGCGTCGATGCCGAGCACGTCATAGACTCGTTCGTCGATCCGCGCATCGATTGCTTTCAGCGTCTCGATCGGCAGCGCGTCGAGCCCGACCCCGGCGTCCTCGGCTGCCTTGACCGCGCGGCCGGTCACGTGATGCGCCTCGCGGAACGGCAGCCCGGCTTCGCGCACCAGCCAGTCGGCGAGGTCGGTCGCGGTGGCGAAGCCGCTCTCCGCCAAGGCGCGCATGCGGTCGGTGCGGAAGCTCGCGCTCTTGACCATCCCGGTCATCGCCGCGATCGACAGCGCCAGCAGATCGTGCGCCTCGAAGACGGGCGGTTTGTCGTCCTGCATGTCCTTCGAATAGGCCAGCGGCAGGCCCTTCATCGTGATGACGAGCGCGGTCATGCACCCCGCGATCCGCCCGGCATGCCCGCGCACGAGCTCGGCGGCGTCGGGGTTGCGCTTTTGCGGCATGATCGAGCTGCCGGTCGACCACTGATCGCTGATCGCGACGAAGCCGAACGGCTGCGACGCCCAGATCACGAACTCCTCGGCGAGGCGCGACAGGTGCAACGCGCACTGCGTCGCCGCCATCAGATAATCGAGCGCGAAGTCGCGGTCGCTGACCGAATCCAGGCTGTTGGTGGTCGGGCCGTCGAACCCGAGCGCGCCCGCGGTGGCGTCGCGGTCGAGCGGGAAGCTGGTCCCGGCGAGCGCCGCCGCGCCGAGCGGGCAACGGTTCATCCGCGCGCGATTGTCGGCGAAGCGGCTGCGGTCGCGCGCGATCATGTCGTGATACGCCATCAGATGATGGCCGAGCGTCACCGGCTGCGCCGATTGGAGGTGCGTGAAGCCGGGCATAACCGCCCCGGCATGCTCTTGCGCGCGCGCGACCAGTGCATCCTGGAGTTCGCCGAGCGCGGCTTGCACCTGATCGATCGAGTCCCGCACCCACAGCCGGAAATCGGTCGCGACCTGGTCGTTGCGCGACCGCGCGGTGTGCAGCCGACCGGCGACCGGGCCGATCTTCTCGGCCAGCCGCGCCTCGGTCAGCATGTGGATGTCCTCGAGCGCGAGATCGTCGGGCACGCCGTCGCGCTCGTAATCCGCCGCCACCGCATCGAGTCCGTCTGCGATCGTCTTGGCGTCGGCAGCGCTCAAGATGCCTTGCGCGCCGAGCATCGCGGCATGCGCCTTCGACCCGGCGACGTCCTGGCGCCACAATCGCTTGTCGAACGGGATCGAGGCATTTATCTCGCGCATCACCGCGGCCGGTCCTTCGGCGAACCGTCCCCCCCACATCGCGTTAGAGGTGGTCTTGCGCTCGATCGTACTTCTCCTTGCGGCAACCGCCCTGTTGGCCGGCTGCGATAAGCGCTCCCCAGCAACGGGGCAAGCGAACCAGGCGACTGATGCCAGCGTCGCGACTCCCGACGAGGCCGTCGCGCCGCCCGATAACGGCGTCGATACGATCGGCAAGCTCGATCGCAGCCATAAAGGCGAGCCAGCGCCGACCGTCGCGTTCACGGGTCCTGACGGCGCGAAGACCAGCCTTGCCGCGTTCGCCGACCAGCCGTTTCTGCTCAATCTGTGGGCGACGTGGTGCGGCCCGTGCAAGGTCGAGATGCCGGCGCTCGACACCATCGCCGGCGAACACAAGCTGCCCGTGGTCACGGTCAGCCAGGACATGGACGGCGCGAAAGCGGTGGCCCCCTATTTCGCCGCCAAGAAGTTCAAGGCGCTCAAGCCGTACCTCGACCCGGCGCTCGGTATGTCGACCGCGCTCGGCAACCCCAGCTTGCCGACGACGATCCTCTACGATGCCGACGGCCATGAGGTTTGGCGGATGACTGGCGGGATGGACTGGACCTCGCCAACCGCACGGGCGTTGCTGGCGGAGGCGGGCTAGGCCGCGCGGTCCCGCGTGGCTTCGGTAAATTTGTCGGCGCGGCGCAGTCCGACCATCATCTGCCGCTCGAGCCGCGCGCACAACGCGGCATAATAATCCGACAGGAAACCGTAGTCGTCGCGATCGTCGGGCAGGTCGGCCTTGCGCCGGATCGCTGCGGCGACGGTCACGATCGCGTCGTTGTCGCCACCGCGCAGCACTTCCTCGAGCGTCTGCAGCTCGTACTCCCCGTAAAGGCTGAGCGCAGCGTCGCTGAACGTGCGGCGCGCGCGATCGCTCGCGGCGGCCGACGCGACGATGTCATCGCCCAATTTGACCTTGGCGCGCTGCACGACCCAGGTCCCCGCGAGCAGATCGCCGACGCGCAGCCGGTCGCGGTTGAACAGCGGGAAGAACAGGAACACGCAGCTCCACACCAAGGCGATCAGCGAGATCATCTTGTCGGTGCCGCTCGAAAAAATGGTCGCGAAGAAGAAGGTGATCGGCAGGAAGAACTCGATCTCGCGCATCGCGTTGCGCGCGATCACCGCACCGCCGGTCAGCCGCGCGCCATCGCGCGCGACGACGCGGAGCCCGACGATGCGCTTGCCCGGAGTCGCGCCGCGCCCGCCCATCTCGAACAAGGTGAACCAGCCATTGCGCAGGAAAAAGAACCCGATCAGCCACAGCCCGCCCATCAGCACCGATTGCGAGGCGTATGCCGCCATACCGATCACGATTGAGCCGACGATCAGCAACACGAGCATCAGCAGCATGTCGAGCATGAACGCGCCCGCGCGCGCGCCGGCCGAGCCGAGCTCGATCCGCAGATCGACGCCTTCGGGCGTGACGAAGCGGCGCCTGAACGGATTGCCGATGGTGCGGGGTTTACGCTGCCGCGCCATCGTTCCTCCGCGGCCAGTAGAAATAGAGCATCCAGCCGAGCAGCATCGCGATGCCGATCGCGTAGCGCGCGCCGTCCGCGGTAATCGTCTGGCGCCCGATGCCTTCGAGCAGCCCGGCAACCGCGAGCATCACGACGGTGCCACCCATTGCGGTCGCCGCCGACCGCCCGGCCGCGACCGCGGCGTCGGCGCGCGCCAGCTTGCCGGGGAACAGCAAGGCGAGGCCGATGCGGAACCCCGCCGCGCCCGAGATCATGATCGCGAACAATTCGGTGGTGCCGTGGATCA
The DNA here is from genome assembly GCF_036269755.1 of Sphingomonas sp. Lineage (GTDB taxonomy): Bacteria > Pseudomonadota > Alphaproteobacteria > Sphingomonadales > Sphingomonadaceae > Sphingomonas. Next base: position 61,717 of record NZ_DATBDV010000011.1, read on the forward strand.
TCAGCCAGCCGACGAATCCGTAGGCGAGTCCTTTGGCGGCGAACACCTGGATCATCGCGCCGAGCGTGAGCCCGTTATAGACGATCAGCCCCGCGGTCGGCACACAGAACGCGAAACCCAACGCAAACGACATGATCGCGATCTGCGCGTTGTGGGTGAACAGGAACGACGCGAAGAAAGCGAGCGTGCTCTGGTCGGTGCTGCCGTCATGACCGGTGCCGTAGATCGTCGAGCGCAACAGCTCCGCGCTCGCGGTCGGATCGCGGCCCTGCGCCATATTGTCGGGCATCAGCACGTAGAACCAGCTCGGGTTGTTGCGGATGAGCAAATAGGCGACCAGCGCGCCCGCCGCGGTGAGCACGAACGCGACCAGCGTTTCCTTCCACAGCGCCTGCACCGCCTTGGGCCAGCTGCGCGCGAAGAAATGACCGAGCTGGCGCAGCGGCGAGGTCGGCACGCCGTAAATCTGGAAATAGGCGCGCGTGCAGAGCTGTTCGAGATACGCGACCAGGCTCTTGTCGAGCGAAGTTTCGCGCGCGACCGACAGCGACGACAGCGTCGAGCAATAGAGCAGCGGCAGCACCAGCAGCGCCTGTTCGGGCACGCCGCGCACGCCGCGCTTTTCGATCGCGGTGACGATCTTGTCGAGCCGCTCCCAGTCCTCCTCATGCGCCTGGCGAAAGCGCGTGGCGTTGACCATCGGGGTGCGGATGTCGCCAAAAATTGATGGCTGCGCGTTCACAGCAAGTTCCTCCGCTTCAGATCGACATAGCCCTGGACCAGCCGCTCGGCGATCTTGTCATGCTCGCTCTCGATCACGTGCGCGCCGAGATGCCGCAGCCGGGTGAGCACCAGCAGCCGGTCCTTGAGCAGCCCGGCGGCGGTGACCGCGCGGGTGATGTCGTCCGGAGTCGCGGGCGCGCGATCGACGATCGCCTCAAGTTCCTCGTCGCGCAGCACGACGACCATCAGCAAGTGAGTCTGCGCCAGCCGCGCGGTCGCGCGCACCATGAACTCGGCGCTGGTCAGGTCGGTGAACTCGGTGAACAACACGATCATCGAGCGCCGGGTCAGCCGTGCGGCAAGCGTGGTCAGCGCGTAGGTGTAGTTGGTCTCGTCGCCCGAATAGTCGATCTGCGCCGCGAGATGCTGGAGCTCGGGAAACGCGCCGGCGCCCGAGATCAGCCCGCTGGCGATGCGCGGCCGCGAATCGAATGCGGTGAGCGCGACCCGGTCGCCGAGCTTGAGCGCGACCCATCCGGTCAACAGCATCGCCGCGACCATGCGGTCGACTCGCGGCACGCCCGCCACCGGCTCGGCCATCTGGCGCCCCGAATCGATCGCGAACACGATCTGGTTGTTGCGCTCGGTACGGTATTCCTTGGCATGCAGCTTCAAGTGCCGCGCCGATTGCTTCCAGTCGATCGCGCGCCGGTCCATCCCCGAGCGGAATTCGACCAAGGTATCGAAATCGGTGCCGTCGCCGCGGTCGAGCTGAGTCATCAGCCCTTGCGGCGCGTGGCGCTGGAAGATGCGCGCGCCGCGCTCGTGGACCGGACGGATGTCGGGCAGGATCGCGAGGCTGGCGTCGCTGGCGATCCGCTTGCCCTTCCAGGCAAGCCCGATCGGTCCGCGCCAACGCACCCAGATCCGATCGAACCGCGCGGTGCCGCGCCGCCGAGTTTCGACCGGCATCGCCACCGCGCCGCGCCCCCTGGTCAGCGCGACGACCGCGCGGCCGTCGTCGGCGATCTCGACCAGCGCATCGCTGGCGATCGCGACCTCGGCGCGGCGCGGCGCGGCCACGCCGGGCATCGTCACCGTGACCAGCGCCTCGACTTCCTCGCCGACGCTCGCGGTGCGCGGCAGCGTCAGGTCGACCGCGACGTTGCCGCTACTCATGCCGACCACCGCGTCGATCACCGTCGCTGCCAGCACCACCGCCGGCCACGCCAGCCCGATATACCAGCGATCGGGCATCATCACCGCGATCAGCAGCGCGACGGGCGCGCCGGCGGCGGCCGCCAACACTGCGAGGCGTGTGGGGTAGATCAACGAAGAAGCCCGCGCCGAAACGCACGCTTCCCCGGCGAAGGCCGGGGCCCAGTTGGCCAGATCGAGGCAACGAAGCGCAGCGCTTCCCAACCAGCCCTCCGCAGCTGGACCCCGGCCTTCGCCGGGGAGGCGTTTAAATTATGGGAAAGAAATCCCCGCCTCAACGCGGCGCCTCGATCTGTTCGATGATCCCAGTCACCACATCCTCGACCACGCGGCCGTCGATTTCGGCGGCGGGCGACAGGATCAGGCGGTGGCGGAGCAACGCGGGCGCGAGCTGCTTGACGTCGTCGGGGATGACGAAGTCGCGACCGTCGATCGCCGCGCGGGCTCGCGCCGCGCCTGCCAGCATCGCGCCGGCGCGTGGGCTCGCGCCGCTTTCCAGGTCGGCGACGCCGCGCGTCCCGCGGATCAACGCGGCGATGTAATCGATCACTTCGTCGACCAGTTTGACCCCCGCGACCGCCTCGACCGCGCCGCCGATCGCCTTGGCGTCGGTGCAGGGCTCGACGCCCCAGCCTTGTGGCTCCATCGCAGTCGCGCGCGCGCCGTGCGTGGCGATGATCTTGCGCTCCTCGGCGGCGGATGGATAATCGACCGTCTGCTTGAACAGGAAGCGGTCGAGCTGCGCCTCGGGCAGCGGATAGACGCCCTGCTGCTCGATCGGGTTCTGCGTCGCCACCACCATGAAACGGTCGCCAAGCGACAGGCTCTCGCCGTCGATCGTCACGGTGCGTTCCTGCATCGCCTCGAGCAACGCCGCCTGGGTCTTGGGCGGCGTGCGGTTGATTTCGTCGGCCAGCAGCAAATCGGTGAAGATCGGGCCTCTCGTGAGCGTGAAGGTGCTCGTCTGGAAGTTGAACAGGTTCGCCCCGATGATGTCGCCAGGCATCAAATCGGGCGTGAATTGAATCCGCCCGAATTGCAGGCCCACGGCGCGCGCGAAGCTGTTGGCAAGCAACGTCTTGGCGGTGCCCGGCGGCCCTTCCAGCAGCATGTGGCCGCCGGCGAACAGGGCGACGAGCATCAGGTCGACCGTGGCCTCCTGCCCGACCACCGCCTTGCCGACTTCCTGCCTGATCGCCACCGCCAGGTTGCGGACTTCATCGACCGTCACTGGGCTTTCTCCTTTTGCCAATCGTGTAATGCCTGCGCCGCGGCGACCAGGCTTGCCCGGTCGGTCGCGCTTTCGGCGGCGCGCGCGAGGTCGCTGAACCGGTCGCGCGCGGTTAGTTTGTCGAGATAATCGTCGATCGCCTGATCGCGCAGCCGCGGGGGCACGCCGAACGCGGTCACCGCTCGGTCCCGGATCACTTCGACATAGCGCCCGCCGAGCCGCGCCTGGCGCCGAGCCTTGCGGATCAGCATCGCCGAATTGTCGACCAACGCCGCCTTTCCGAAGGCGATCGCGCGCTCGCGCCGCACCGCCGGGCCGAACCGCGTGACGGCTTGCCATGCCGCGAGCAGCATCGCCGCGACCAAGGTCAGCGTCATCGCCAGGAACGGCGGGTCGAGCGCGAGGCGCAGCGGGTTGGGCGCGCGGCCCAGCCCGACGAGCGTCACGTCGAACGAGATCGGCTGGCCATCGTCGTTGAGCTGGTCGAGCAAGGCGAGCGCGCTCTGCGCATTCGACGCCTCGCGCATGCCCATGTTGGACAGGAGGTCGCCATCGGCGAGGACGTAGAGCGGCCCCGCGCCGACCTGCGCCAGCACGATATGGCCGGCCTGGTCGGTCAGCAGCGGGGTCAGCTTGTCGCCCGTCATCGTCTGGAGCGGTCGCGGCGCGGAAAAAGCGATCGACTCCGACAGGAATCCGTCGGTCAGCAGCGGCCGCCCGCCGCTCGGCGCGCGCGATATCTTGAACTTATTACCGGGCGCCAGCACGCCCTCCGGCTCGCTCGACGGTAGCAGCCCGACGTGATCGACCCAGCCGGCGTCCCCCTTGTCGGGAATCGTCTGCCATTTCGGCAGCACCACCAGGGTCGGCAGCCGCGTGCGCCGCGTGAGCGCCTCGCCCATCGGCGTGTCGGCGGTCTGCGGCGTCAGCACCATCAGGCCCGGCGTCGACAACAGGTTGTCGTCGCGGATCACGCGAGTCTGGTGCCCCGTCGCCTCGGCGAGACGCAGGATGCCGCTATAGCCGAGCGCCGAGTTCGACAGCGCATGCGCCGCGCCGCCGCCGCGCGGGGTGCTGCCCGGGGCATAAGCGGTCGCGACCAGCATCGCGACGAACGCTGCGACCCCGACGGTGATCAGGAAGACGATCGTGCGCAGCCGGAACAGTGCGCCGCCGCTTTCGTCGCCCGAGCGCGTGACCGCGACGTCGCTCATGCTTTCCACTGCCCGGGCAGCGCGAAATCGGCATAGGCCGCGCGCGCCGATTGCCAGTCGTCGGCGCCGAGCGCGCGGCCGCCGAACAGGCTGTGCTCGACCTGCCGCGCGATCTTGGCGAACAGCTCGCGCGCGATCGTCGGAATGCCACTCGCCGCGGCGAGCTCGCGGCTGGTTAGCGAGGGGCGGACGATCTGCGGGCGGCGGCGCTTGATGTCCTCGACGGACCGGAACAGCAAGTGATGGACCGCTTCGGCATAGAGCCCGCGCGCCGCGAGCGAATCCGCCTCCGCCAGCCATTCGCGCGCCGGCGCGGCATCGGGCGCCCACTCCTGTTCGTCGGCTGCCACGTCGACCTGGCGCGCGCGCTTGCGCTTCAACGGCGCGTGCCACTCGCCCGAGCGGACGCGATCCACGATCATCCACACCAGCAGCAGCGCGAGCGCAGCGATCACCAACCAAAGCAGGATGCGGACGTAGGGCGCGGCGGGCATCAGGTTGGTGAGCCACTCGAACAACTTGCCGACCTGGCGCAGCAGATCGCCGAGCGAGCGCAGCCAGGCGGGAATATGCGGCGGCTGCGGCGGTTTGGCCGGGCCCATGCCGAATTGGATGGTGGGGTCCGCACGCAAGGCACGGTGAGCTTCGGCAAAGCGCTGCGCGGCCGCCGCGGCAGCTTGCCCGTTCCCCCCGCTCACGCGATCGCCGCCCCCGAATTCACGACACGGATGCTTACCCGCTGCCGGACTGCGCGCAACCGCTAATTGGTGGCGCTAAGTTGTTCTGGACACGGATGTTCCTAATTCGCACATGCCCCCGTCATCCTACCTTCGCGATTCGAGCGGCGGTTGCAAACATTCTCTCCGCCAGCCGGCGGGATCAAATTTCGCGTTCGAACATTTGAACAAATCGGTTCTGTAACGAGATCGTCTGGACAGGCCGGTTGGTGACCTATCAAGCGGAGGATGAATGCCCAATTGTGCGACCGGCGTATCGGGTCTCGACGAAATCCTGGCGGGCGGTTTTGCCAAGAAACGTCTGTTCCTCGTCGAAGGCAGTCCGGGCACCGGCAAGACGACCATCGCCAGCCAGTTCCTGCTCGCCGGGATGAAGGCCGGCGAAACGGTGCTCTACATCACCCTATCCGAAACCGAGGAGGAGCTGCGCGACGGCGCGGCCTCGCACGGGTGGACGTTCGAAGACGGGTTTCACGTATTCGAACTGGTGCCGCCCGAAAATCTCCTCGACGACGATCAGCAGCAGAGCCTGCTCTATTCTTCCGATCTCGAATTGGGCGAGACGACCAAGCGCATTTTCGAAGCGTTCGAGAAGTTGAAGCCGTCGCGCGTCGTGCTCGACAGCCTGTCGGAAATACGGCTGCTCGCGCAGAGCTCGCTGCGCTATCGCCGGCAGATCCTCGCGCTGAAACACTATTTCTCGCGTCACGACGCGACGGTGCTGATGCTCGACGATCTCACCGCCGACGTGATGGACAAGACCGTCCATAGCGTGGCGCATGCGGTGATCCGGCTCGAAGAATTGTCGCCGACCTACGGTGCGGAACGGCGGCGGATGCGCGTGCTCAAATATCGAGGGCGGCGCTACCGCGGCGGCTATCACGACTTCGTGATCGATACCGGCGGCGTCCGCATCTTTCCGAGGCTGGTTTCGGCCGAGCATCGCGCGACGTTCAGTCGAGAGACGGTTCCGATCGACAATGCCGAACTCAACGGCTTGCTCGGCGGCGGGTTCGAACGTGGCGCGAGCAACCTGATCCTCGGCCCTGCGGGCACCGGCAAGTCGTTGCTGACGCTGAGCTTCGTGCAAGCCGCGGTGCGGCGCGGCGAGGCTGCCGCGATGTTCGCATTCGACGAAGAACGCGGGCTGCTGTTCGAGCGATCGAAGGGGCTGGGAATCGACCTGCAGGGCATGGTCGACTCGGGAAAGCTGTTGATCGAGCAGATCGACGCCGCCGAGCTGACGCCGGGCGAGTTTTCGGAGCGCGTGCGGACGTGCGTCGAACAAAACGGCGTACGCACCGTCGTGATCGACAGCCTCAACGGCTACCAGGCGGCGATGCCCGAGGAGCAGGCGCTGATCCTGCACATGCACGAATTGCTGCAATATCTGAACCGGCAGGGGGTCACCACCTTCCTCACCGTCGCGCAGCATGGGCTGGTGGGCGACATGAAGTCGCCGGTCGATGTCACCTACCTCGCCGATACCGTCATCCTCTTGCGATATTTCGAGGCGGTGGGGCGGGTCCGTCGCGCGATCTCGGTCGTTAAGAAGCGGACCGGCGCACACGAGGACACGATTCGGGAGTTCATGATCGGCGCGAAAGGCATTACGCTCGGTGAACCGCTGACCAGCTTCCAGGGTATCCTGCGGGGGGTCCCTAGTCTCGTCGGCGACGGCGCCGGCCTCCTCAGCATGAAAGAGGCGTAAGCGCCCTTGGACCGTACGATCGCGGAAGGTGCGGTAGTCCTCGCGCCACACGGCCGGGACGCGGCCGTGGCGGCGGCGATGCTGCGCGAAAGCGGGCTCGGTGCGGCCACGGTTCGCGACGTTCCGGAGCTCGTCGCGGCGCTGCGCGGCGGCGCCGGGTTTGCGGTCGTCACCGAAGAAGCGTTGGGGACCGCCGATCTTCGTGAGCTGGCCAGGTTCATCGCGGATCAGGCCGAATGGTCGGACTTCCCGTTCATCGTCCTGACCGCGCGCGGCGGCGGATTGGAGCGCAATCCGGGCGCGGTGCGGCTGCTCGAAACGCTGGGCAACGTCACCTTCCTCGAACGCCCGTTCCACCCGACGACCTTGATCAGCCTTGCCCGCGCGGCACGGCGCGCGCGGCTGCGGCAATACGAGGCGCGCGCCCGATTGGAGGACATCCGCGAAGGCCAGGAACGCTTGCGGCTCGCTCTCGACGCTGGCGGTCTCGGCGCGTGGACGATGGAGTTTGACGGCAATAAGTTGGAATGTTCGAGCGAGTGCAAGGCGCATTATGGCCGCACGGCGGACCAGGACTTCGCCTACGAAGATCTGCTGGCCGCGATCCATGCCGAAGATCGCGCCGGCACGCGGGCGGCGATGGTGGAATCGGCGACCACCCGCGGGCATTATGACGCGCAATACCGATGCGTCTGGCCCGACGGCTCGCTCCACTGGGTCCATATCAGCGGCCAGACCGAGCGCGATGCAAGCGGCAAGCCCATCCGCATGGTCGGCGTGTCGCGCGACATCACCGCGCAACGCCGCCACGAAAGCCGCCAGCTCGCGCTACTGACCCTGGGGGACGGGTTGCGGCAGATGACCGATCCCGCCGAAATGTCGTTTCTCGCCGCGGAAATCCTCGGCCGTACGCTGGAGGTGAGTCGCGCGGGGTACGGGATCGTCGACACACTGAACGAAACCATCACGATCGATCGCGACTGGAACATGCCGGGGACGCAGAGCCTAGCGGGCGTCCTGAAATTTCGCGATTACGGCTCGTACATCGAGGATCTGAAGCGCGGCGAGACGGTGGCGTTCGCCGACGCTCGCCTCGATCCCCGGACCGCTTCAGCCGCGCATGCTCTCGAGGCGATCCATGCGCGGGCGGTGATCAACATGCCGCTGGTCGATCACAACGACTTCGTCGCTTTGCTGTATCTCAACCACAAGGAGCCGCGCGAGTGGAGCAGGGACGAGCTCGCGTTCATCGGCAACGTCGCCGATCGTACGCAGGCGGCGATCGAACGGCGATACGCGGAGATTTCGCTCGCGGAGCTGGCGGAATCGCTCGAGCGCCAGGTCGAGGAACGCACGCGCGAGAGCGAGGCGGCGCAGGAGCAATTGCGCCAGGCCCAGAAGATGGAAGCGGTCGGCCAGCTGACCGGCGGACTGGCGCACGACTTCAATAACCTGCTGACCGGCATTTCGGGCGGGCTGGAGTTGATGCAGCTGCGGATCCAGCAGGGGCGCGTCGGCGAAATCGACCGATATTTCGAGATCGCCCAGGGCGCGGCCAAGCGCGCGGCGGCGCTGACGCATCGCCTGCTTGCCTTTTCGCGACGGCAGACGCTCGATCCAAGGCCGACCAACATCAACCGGCTCGTCGCGAACATCGACGAGTTCCTGCGGCGGTCGGTCGGTCCGGCGATCGAGCTGGAGATTATCGGCGAGCTCGAGCTTTGGACGACGCTGATCGATCCGAACCAGTTGGAGAATGCGCTCCTCAACCTTTGCATCAACGCGCGCGACGCGATGCCGAATGGCGGACGGATTACGATCGAGACCGCAAACCTGCAGCTCGACGAGGTCGAGGCGCGGAAGCGGGATCTGCCGCCCGGCGACTATGTCGCGCTCCGCGTGACCGACACCGGTATCGGCATGTCGCCGGAGGTCGTCGCGCGTGCGTTCGACCCCTTCTACACGACTAAGCCGATGGGCGAGGGCACCGGGCTCGGACTGTCGATGATCTACGGATTCGTCCGGCAATCGGGCGGGCAGGTCGCGATCCAATCGGAGGTCGGCAAGGGCACGGCGATGTCCCTGTATTTCCCGCGCGTACTCTCCGAAGAGGATCGCGAGCACACACCCGAACGACGCGAAGCCGCGCGACCTACCGCCAAACGCGAAACGATCCTCGTCGTCGACGACGAGCCGGAAGTTCGGACGCTGATCGTCGATGTCCTGCAGGAACTCGGCTATGAAACGCGTGAAGCCGGCGATGGGCCGGCCGGGCTCGATTGGCTCCAGTCCGAACCCGGGATCGACTTGCTGGTCACCGATGTCGGCCTGCCCAAGGGGATGAACGGACGTCAGTTCGCCGAGGCCGCGCGCGCCCGACGGCCCGATTTGAAGGTGCTGTTCATTACCGGCTATGCCGAAAGCGCGGTGATCCGTAACGGCCAGTTGGAGCCGGGGATGCATGTCCTCACCAAGCCGTTCGCGATGGACGCGCTGGCGAGGCGGATCGGCGAAGTCATAGGGAATTGATCGCGCGGCGGCCGCCGCCGACGACAGTCCCGCGCGAAAGGTGCCGATGTCCGACGATTACGACCATGGCCGCCGCGACGGCCTTCGACTTGCTCTGGCGCTGCTTGCGGCAGAAGAAGCCAAGTGGTCGGTCTTGCTGGGGCAGAGTCGGTCTGGACGGACAAACGCAATTCGCGCTGTGCGGCACAAGACGCTTCAGGTGGCGCAAAAACGTCTGCGGACGGCGTTGAATCGACTCGCGCCCAAGGAAGAGGCAGCGATCAACGTCGAGATTGCAGCGGCGCTCGCCAAAATGGGACTCTAGCGGAACCGCCGAGCCCCTCGCGCGGTAGGCAACCCCTTGTAAATTCCGGCCATTGGATTCGCGTGCCCGTCCCGCTATGGCTGACCGCGTTTTAGAACGGGCGTAACCATGGCACGGCTGGGCAACCGGAAGGATTCCGAGATCCTCGTCGCGCTTCGGCAGTTGCGCGGCGGGCTGGGCGCGATCGCCGCGCTGTCGGCGATGGTCAATGTGCTGACGATCGCCGGCTCGCTCTATTTGATGATGGTCTATGACCGGGTGCTGCCGTCGCAGAGCCTGGCGACTTTGTTCAGCATCTTCGCGATGATCGTGATCGCCTATCTGTTCTACGGCGTGTTCGACGTGATGCGGACCAAGATGCTTGCGGACGTTGCGTCGTCGCTCGACCGCTCGTTGTCGGGGCGAGTCCAGTTGCTCGAATCGCGGATCGCACTCGAACGCCCCGAAGCGCGCGATCAGATCAGCCCGAGTCGCGACCTCGACCAATTGCGCTCGTTTATCGCCAGCGCCGGGCCGCCAGCGCTGATCGATCTGCCTTGGATATTCTTCTTTTTGCTGGTGCTGACGCTGGTCCATTACTGGCTCGGCATCATCACTTTGGTCGGGATGATCGGGCTGGCGGTGCTGACCCTGGTCGCCGAGCGGGTGAGCGGGCGGCACGTCGCGGCGGTCACCGCCGCCGCCTCGCGCCGCCGCGTCCTCGGTGAGCGGCAATGGCGCCATGCCGAGGCGATCGCCGCGCTCGGCATGCGCGACCGGCTGATGCTGCAATGGCGCGCCGCGCACCACGCCTATCTTGACCGTCAGGCGACGCTGACCGACACGATCGCGACGCTGGGTGGGATCAGCAAGGTGTCGCGGATGTTCCTGCAATCGCTCGTGCTGACCGTCGGCGCGATACTGGTGATCGACGGCAAGGCGACCGCGGGTATCATCTTCGCCAGCTCGATCCTGTCGGGCCGCGCGATGGCGCCGGTCGATCAGGCGATCGCCAATTGGAAGAATTTCGTGGCGGCGCGGCAGAGCTGGGGCCGGCTCGACAATTTGCTTGGGCAAGTCCCGGCGGCGGCCGCGGACCGCACCGAACTGCCCGCGCCGACGCGCGAGCTGTCGGTTGAACAAGTCTCGCTCGCCCCTCCCGGCACGCAACGCGCGACGGTAGCCGGGGTCAGCTTCCAGGTCTCGGCGGGCCAGGTGGTGGGGATCATCGGACCGAGCGCGTCGGGCAAGTCGTCGCTGGTGCGCGGCGTCGTCGGGGTGTGGAAAGCGGCGGCGGGCGTGGTCCGACTGGACGGCGCCGCGCTACCGCAATGGGACCCCGAAGTCCTCGGCCGGCACATCGGCTATTTGCCGCAATCGGTCGAATTGTTCGCGGGCACCGTCGCCGAGAACATCGCGCGATTCGAGGTCGATGCGCCATCGGAAACGATCATCGCAGCGGCCCAGGCGGCGGGCGCACACGATGTCATCGTCCAGCTGCCCGGCGGGTATGACTGCGTGATCAGCGAAGACGGCATGACGCTCTCGGCGGGGCAGCGCCAGCGCATCGCGCTCGCTCGCGCGCTCTATCGCGACCCGTTCCTGGTCGTGCTCGACGAGCCCAATTCGAACCTCGATCCCGAAGGCGAGATGGCGCTCGCGCGCGCGGTGACGGGGGTGCGCGAGCGCGGTGGTATCGTGCTGTTGGTCGCACACCGCCGCGAGATCCTGGGCATCGCCGACTTGCTGCTCGTGATGCGGGCCGGTGGAATGTACGCGTTCGGGCCGCGCGACGAGGTCTTGGCCAAGATCGCGCCGCCGCCGGGGCAGGGCAATCTCACCCCGATCAAGCGGACCGCAGGGTGAACATGTTCTACGCCCCCGATGCGTTCGACGACGCCGAAGACCTCGATCCCGGCGCCGCGCGGCTACGCCGCCGCACGCGCCGCGCGTATTGGCTGATCGCGTGGCTGGTGATCGGCGGGTTCGGGCTCGCTGCGTTGCTCCAGATCGGCGGCGCGGTGGTCGGATCGGGCGAGGTCGCGGTCGAATCGAGCGTCAAGACGATTGCCCATCCGACCGGGGGCATCCTGTCGGCGGTGCTCGTGCGGGACGGCGATCATGTCGCCAAGGGCCAGGTGCTGATGCGCCTCGACCAGGCGGTATCATCGGTCGGGATGGAATCGGCGTCGCTCGGGCTCGAGCAGTTGCGCGCCCGCCGCGCGCGGCTCGAAGCCGAACGCGACGGCGCTGGCGCGATCCTGTTCCCCGGGGAACTGACCGCGAGCAGCAGCCCGCTGGCCAAGGACGCGATGGTGCGCGAGCAGCGGCTGTTCGACTTGCGGCGGCGCGAGCGCGACGGATCGGTCTCCCTGCTCGGCCAGCGCGTCAAGCAATATGAGGATGAGGTCCGCAGCTATCAGGCGCAGATCGATGCGATCGAGCAGCAGATGGTGCTGGTCGAGCCCGAGCTGGCGGGCTTGCGCAAGCTCCATGACAAGCAGCTCGTGACGATCAACCGGCTCAACGAAATGGAGCGCACCGCGGTGCAGATGCGCGGCAGCAAGGCGGCGCTCGAATCGAACATCGCCGAAGCGCGCGCGCGGATTTCGGAGGCGCAGGAGCAGATGCTCAACGTCGATAAGCAAATGCGCAGCGAAGCCGCGACTCAGCTCGCCGAAGTCGTCGGCCAGCTGAACGATCAGCAACTTCGCGTCGCCACCGCCAACGACACCGTCGACCGCAGCGTGATCCGCGCGCCCCAATCGGGCACGGTCGACAAGATTGCATTCCTGACGGTCGGCAGCGCGGTGCCGGCGGGACAGCCGATCCTCCAGATCGTGCCCGACCACGACAATTTGTTGGTCGATGCGCGCATCCGCCCGCAGGACGTCGATCAGGTGCGGTTGGGGCAAACCGCGCGCGTGACCTTTTCGGGCCTCAATCGCCAGACCACGCCCGACATTCCCGGCGTCGTCAGCTTCCTGTCGCCCGATCTCACGAGCGACCAGAAGACCGGCCAGTCCTTCTATCGGATCAAGGTGCGGCTCGACGCGCAGGCGCTCGCCAAGGCGCCGCAGATCGCTCTCAAGTCCGGCATGCCGGCCGAGGTGTTCGTTGAGACCAACGACCGCTCCATTCTGTCGTATCTGTTCAAGCCGCTGTTCGACCAGATCCGCTACGCGATGCGCGGCGAGGGCTAGGCTCGCCATTCGCGGATAGCGGCACCCAGGCAATCCATTGAAGGTCCGCGATCCTCTAGACACCGTGGCGCCGCTCTCACCATCGACGCGCGATGATCGTGCGGGCGGCTGGACCTATGTCGAGCCGCCCACCGGCTATGGCTTGATGCCCAGCAACGCGAGGATGCGCGCGATCAGGCAGCGCCACGCCGCACGCCAGATCTGGCCGCAGGTGAGCCCAGCCATGCCCTTCGTATCGTCGAGTCCGGGATTGGCCGGGTTCATTGGCGTGCCGTAGATGGTGATAGACACGACAGGCTGTCGTCCGTCCGCGCCATTCAGGACGTTGCGGCTGTACGAGCCATCCAGATGGTCGACGATTTCGCCGTCGAAGCTGCCGTGCGCGACGGTCATCTCGATCGTGTCGGCGCGGAACGGCCCGAGCAGTTCGCCCGACGCGGTCTGCGGCTTGAACGTCATCGTCCAGCCGCTGGGGGTACTAGCCCAGATTGTGCCGAGCAGTGCCGGGTCGGGGCGCACACCCACCCAGGTCGAGCGCACGATGACGCGGGTGAAGCGCGACCCGTCGGGGAGCGTTCCCTCGACCCGCCAGCGGAAGGTGTACGTGCCTTCCTTGGCGGTGTCGGTGAAGGCGGCGGCATAGTGTCCCGGTGCCCCCTCGGCGAGACCGGGATCGGGCGCATTCACCTCGGGCAGCCGGTCGAGCTGAAGACCGTGCAGCAGGGCTGCGTGCATCAGCCCCTTGTCCTTGTAATGATCGGGGCTCTTCGTGATGTCCGACGGCAGTTCGCGGAGCATCGCCTTGAAGCGTGCCGCATTGGTGCCGAGGAAAGTGCCCAGCCCCTCGCCAGGCCGCGCGATGTCGAGGTGGATCGTCGCGCCCGAAACCGGCGCGCCGCCGTTGATCAGCCCGCATGACAGCGCGATCGGATCGCCGATGAAATATTGCGGCCGGTCGAACGCCACTTCGGCTTTGAGCTTGAGATCCGCCATGCACAGCGCCGAATCGTTGGTCATCGGCTGGGCGGCGCCGTTCATGTTCTGATGCTGCATGCGCCATTCGGTCGCGGCGGTTCCGCCGGTGACCGCCGGGATGTCGATGACCGTCACGCCGTGCCCCTTGCGGCGATAGGTCGAGACGCCTGCCCCAGGGTTGACCGCGGTGAACGAAGCTGCCGTGCCCTGCGTGCGCCAGGCGACGCTGATCTTGTCGTTCTGATCGCTCCACGGGACGAGGAAGACGACCTTCTGCTCGCCCGAGGACATCGGGAAATACAAGGCGTTGGGGAACGTGGCTGCGTCGGGATCGACGATCGTGTTGACCGGCATGACCGGCTGCGCGTCCAGCACCTTGCCGATCATTTCGGCAAAGGCGGGCAGCAGCTGCTTGGTGTCTTCGGTCATCTGATAGAAACCGTTGCCGAGCGCGTTCAGCCGGTCGGCGTCGACCTGCTGCCCGACCGCGACCGTGAACAGCCGGTCACCGATGAGCGCGTTCGCGCCGAGGCCCGGTCGCACCTGGGTGAAGGTTTGCGCGGCGCTGCCGACCGTGGCGGCGATGGTGACGTTTCCCGAATTCTCATAGCCGTCGGTCAGCAGCAGGACGCTCGCGCGCTTGGTGTCGCTGCCTGCGTTGAGGCCGGCGTCCACCGCCTGGAAACCAGCGACAAGTGCATCGCCGATGGGCGTGCAGGTCTGCGGCGCGCCGAGGACGAGCTCGGCAACGTCGCCAAACGGCGTCAGCGGCATCATCGACCCGGCGATCGCGGCGTTGGCCGGATCGCGCAGGGTGATCTCGCCCATCGCTGCCGCCGACTTCCAGCCGCAGCTGCCATGTTCGAACGTGACTATGCCGGCTTTATGCGCGCCGTTCGGCCGCAACGCGCGGAACAGGTCGAGCCAGGCATGCGCGGCGCGCACCGCCGCCGTCCAACGCGTCTGCCCGGCGCCGAAAGCGGCCCCCATGCTACCCGACCGGTCGAGCACGAGCAGCATGCCGTGCGTCACCGTCTGGACCGCGATCCCGAGTTGGGCCGTGTTGCGCGGGTTGCTCGCCGACCCCAGGCCGCTGCCGTCGAGATTATAGGCCCCGGTGACGATGAAATTGAGGTTGAGCGCGGCATAGGCGGCGGGTGCGGTGAAGCTTGCGGTGCTGCCGCCCGAACTGAAGCCGCTGACGGCGACGGGATTGGCGGCGTCGGGCAGCCAGCCGCTGACGATCGCCGGCGGCGGCGAGAGCGTCGCGGCGCCGTTTTTCGACTCGGTCCGGGCGACCGTCGCGCCCAGCATGACGTTCGCGAGTTCCTCGACCGGCAGGCCGCTGGTCACTTGTGCACCGGTGATCGACGGATCGGCGAGGATGCGGTCGATCGACAACGTACCGCCGCCGGGCTCGACCATTGCGGTGCCGCTGAGGTTGCGGACGATCAGGCGAAGCGTGCCGTTGGGATTCGATCCATCCTGATCTTCGATCGTCACATTTGCGGGGTCGGTCGCCGCCGCACCCGGAGTGATCGTCACCGTCCATTGGCCGTCGAGCAGAATCGGTCCCGCCACCCATGCGCCGAGATTGAGGATCGGCGTCCCCGCGGCTGACCAACTCGCTGGGTCGCGATAGGCGGCGATGGTGGCATTGGCCGGCATCGTCAGCGTCAACGTGGCGGGGGCGTTGGCGATGTCGCTCAGCGTGACGTCGACGGCCGCGAAGGTCGAGCCGGAGATCGAGAAGGACGCACCGGGCGCCCAGGGGGTGATCGTGGGATTTGGCATGCTCGCCTCCGTTCAGATGGTTGTGACGATTTGCTTGGTGTAAAGGTTGAAGTCGCCGGTGCGATTGGAGCGATAGTAGAGCGTGATCGCGCCGTTCTCGATCATCGCACAGGCGGCGTCGTTGCTGTTGCCCGCCGACGCGGTGATCTGGCGGGCGAGACCCCAACCGCCGGTCAGCGGGTCGCGCCGCGCTGCCCAGATGTTGGTCTGGCCGTTGTCGAGATGCGTCCAGAGCAACCAGATGCCGCCATCGTCTTCCCGCACGGCGACTGGCCGCGTGTTGCTGCCGGCTGGACCCGCCGCCGCGACCGGAACCGCCGTGGCGGCGCCCCAGGTGTTGGAAGCGACGTCGCACGTCGCCATGAAGATGCCGGCGTCGGCGCGCCAGAACAGGTGGACTCGCTGCGACCCGTCGATCAGCAGGAAAGGCTGGGTGTCGGCGCTGGCTCCCGGGGAGGCAATCGCCGTGTTGCCCCACGCCTCGATTGCGCCCGACGCCGGCGTCAGCCGCGCAACGCCGATCGCCGAGACGGCGACCGCCTCGAACGCCACCCAGATCCGGTCTGCCGCGTCGGATACGGCGTGGAGCACCCCGGGCGTTGTCGAGGGCAGCTGGGCCTGCAACGTCGAGAGGTTGGTGGTCTCGTTGTCGAGCCAGGCTGCCGTGCCCTCGTCCCAGACGGCATTGTACTGGCGGCGGCGGTAGCGGACGAAATCGTTGGTGCCGGCGCCGTTGACCACCCAGAACAGCGTGACGATCTGGCCAGCGCGTACCGCGATCGCATGCGCCTCCGCGTCGGCCTGCTGCGCGACTGGCGTCTCGGCGGCGGCGGGCAGCCCGGCGACCCCCGCCGCGCGCCTGCAGAAAATGTTGCCGCTGCGCTGATAGGTCATGAACAGCGCCGGCGCCGGGCTGGTTGGCAACAGCGCAAGCGATGGCAGGTTGGCGGCCGCCGCGCCGCTGGTGATCTGGATCGGCGGGTTGGTGGCAGCCGAGCCAGGGTCGGCAAGCGCCCAGCTGGTCGCGAAAATCTGCGAGGTGTTCGCGACGCGATTCGATTCCCACAGCACGACCGTCGCGTCGTTGACCCGGGCGATCGCGCGGGTCGGGAAATCGTTCGCCGGATCGGGGGCGATCGCTTGGTCGTCGGACGCCGGCAATTGACCGCGCAGCAACGCGTTGATCGCCGCCCGCAACGGAATCGCGGGCCGCCCTTCGCCGCGCCGGTAGCCCTCTGGGGCGAGGCCGAGCATGTCCTGGATCAAGGTGGCGGGCGGGGTCAGCAGCCGCTGTTCGCGGCGGTCGGCGATCTGGCTCGGAAAGACCAATGGGTCGGCGGCAACTCGGATGAGCACGGCGAGCGGGAAATAGCCGTGCCCGGCCTCGAAATCGGGATCACCCGACTGCGGGACATTGGCCGAGGCGCGAGCGCGCACGGCCCATTCGCGGCGGATGCGCGCGCAGCTTTCGGTGCCGATGTCGGCGAACACGAGCGCGGGAAATTCGTCGGGTCGCGCCAGCCTCTCCCATACGTCGAGATAGATCAGCGACGTGCCGTTCATCACCGGCAGCTCGGGGATCGTCTTGGTGCCGAGCCGGGTCGCGGCGGCGGCGGCACCGGGGTTGGCGACGTGCAGTTCCTGCGCGCGGAAGGCGATATCGGCGTCGATGATCGCTTCGATCCCGTCGACCATGCAGCGTCCGGTATAGCGCAGCCCAACGACCAGCGGAGAGGTGCCGCCCGGCGCGGCAGCGACGCCGCGGCCGATCACAAAGTCGTTGGCGGCGGGGGCGGCGAGCGCCTGGACGCGAAACGCGTCGCTGCCATAGGGGATGCCGTCGCCGACGTACCAGCGGCGATACGAGCGCGCGGCGAAACGCTGCGCATCCTCGCCCTCGTTCCAGTCGGCGTCGACCAAAGGGACGCCTTGTTGCAGCCGGACGCTTACGAACCGCTTGAGCGGGTCGAACGTGTCGGGGGTGATCACGGCCATGGGTCGTCCTCCTCGTTAGAACACCAGCCAGAGCGTGCGCTCGAGCGTGCTCGTCGGGTCCTTGTTGATGACGGGATGCGTCACGTAATTGATCAGCGCGGGCGCACCCGCGAGTTGGCCGACGAGTCCGAACTCGCGCAGGCTCGACGCGACGTGCGCGCCGTTGGGCCATGGCGGGTTGCCGGGTCCGATCGTGGCGACGATCTGCAGCCGGTTGGTCGGCGCCGCGGTCACCGCGCCGCCGTCGAGAAAGTCGATCTGGAGATTGGCGAGCGGCACCAGGAACGGCGCGGGATCGACGGGCATGGTCTGCGCGGGAGTCGCCGGCGGGGGGCCGCCAAGATCCCAGGCGGGAAGCCCCGCGCCGACCCACAGCCCCTGAATGCCGAGCGCCGACTTGCCCGCCGTGAAGCTCGCGAGCATCCGCCGGCAGTCCATGACGATCGCGTTGTCGCGCCAGCCATAGTCGCGAATAACGTGACCCTGCGCGTCGAATAGCACGTCGCGATAGCGACCCTTGAGCGCACTGCCTGCGGTTTCGGTGAGGGTCATCGGCGTCTCCATCAGACGAGATTCGGGAACCACGTGCGGCGCTTGAGCGTCGCGAGCGCCGCCTCGGCGAAGGCGAGGCTTTCGGGGTCGTTGGCGATCAGGATGCCGAGCCCTGGGATGACGACGCTCGACCCGTCCGACAGCGCGCCGAGCGAATCGACGAAGGGAATGTCGTCGCTCCATTTTTCGCCGATGTCGGCGTCGGCGGTGTAGACATATTCGACCAGCGGATCGGGCGCGACGATCAGCACGAGGCGGAGGTTGATCGGCGAATAGCGCTTGAGCAACTGACGCAGCCGCGCGATCGATTCGCTGGTTATCGGCGCGCCGATCGGCGACTGGCGCAGGTAAAGCCCGATCGTGCGGCGGGTGTAGACGTGGGCCTGAGTTGGTGCGTCGGCGTCGATCACATCGGGATATTCGGGCGTGTAGACGAAATAATCGCCCCAGCGCCGCCGCCCGAGATTGCGTGCGGCATGCTTGAGGACGGGGGCTCGCGCGCCCGCATTCAAGGTGAGCGCGCGCACCTCGGGTACGCGCTCGCTCCGGCGTGGGCCCGAGCCGGGTTCGGGCACCGTCGCGACTTGCGCAAGGGCGAGCGGCGCGTCCGAACGATGGATCAGCCAGGTCGCGCCCGCGGGCCCGGCGACCGCGACGGGGCGGGTTAGCTCGGCCGCGTCGGCGGCGGCGAGCGCTGGTGCGCCGGGGACGCCGAGCCCGTCGACGTCGACGCGCCAGATCGCCGCACCGCCGTTGCGGTCCGAAGAGAAGAACAGGCTGCATCCCGCTCCGGCCGAAAGCGGCGCGGGCTGACGGTCGGCGGCGCCGCCGACGGGGGGCGCGGTGATCGCGGTTTCCGCTTCCCACGCCCCGGCGGCGGGGTCGTAGCGGCTGAGACGCAGCGTCCAGCTCTCTCGCCCGTTCGCCGTGACCGAGTCGCGCCGCGACCAGAACAGCCACGTCCGCCCGCCCGCGTCGACAAAGGCGCGCGGCTCACGCGCCCCGCCGCCCGATTGCCCGAGCGTGACCGGCGCCGACCAGCCGCCATGGACGCCGGCGACAATCGGCCCGGCGATGCCGTCGGCGAGCATTGCGACGCTCCAATCGCCCGCCGGTGCGTCGGGCCTGCCGACGATCAGTCCGTTCGACGTGCCGATCGCGAGACGCCCGTCGGCAAGCACGGCGATCGATCGCAGATCGGCGGCGGGCAATCCATCCGCCATGGTCCGCGCGCGCCAGACGCTGCCGTCCCAACGTTCGAGTCCCGCCGCCGTCACCGCATAGAGTGCCCCGTCCGCTCCCCAGGAGACATCGCGCGCGTCGGAAGAAAGCAACCCGTCCGCGGTTGTGAAACCGCGCCACCCTCCATCCGCGTAGACCGCGATCCCGTCGGCGGCGGCGAGTGCGACGCGGCCGCCGGGTCCCGCGGCCAGGCGGCGCGGCGTGCCCGAGGGCAGCCCGTCAGCGGCAGTCCAGCTTTGCCAGCGCCCCTGCGGGTCGCGCCGGCTGACTCCCGCGGTCGCCGCCGCCCAGCCATTGCCGGCGGCATCGCCCGCGACGGCGCGGACGTCGTTGCCGATGAGGCCCTGCGGCGCAGCGGCGACGACGCTGATCGCGCCGCCAACCGACCGAAGCGAGATCCCCGCCGGCGTCGCCGCCCACAGCGTGCCGTCGAGCAGCAGCACGACATCGCGAATGTCGTTGGAGCCAAAGCCGCTTCCGGTGTCGAACGTCGTCCACACGCCGTTCGCGCGCCGCTCGGCGACGCCGCCATCGGTCGCGAACCACAACGCGCCACGCGCATCGGCGGTGACCGCGCGCACATTGTCGCTCGGCAACCCATCGGCGATATGCCAGCTGGTCCAGGGACCGCCGGCGGTCTGTTGCGAAACGCCCTGGGCGGTGACGAGCGTGACTCGCTCGCTCCAATGGGCCTGACGGATCTGCCAGCGCGCATCGGCATGTTCGCTCCAGAACAGGCGCGCGCCGCCGAGCGAATCGGGCGCGAGCGCGGGATCGGCGGCGTCGCCCGCCGTCGCGGGGCCGTCGAGCGGGCCCGGCCAATCGATCGCCGGCGACCAGGCGCCGCGCCCGACGAGCCGCCGGTCGGCCAGCCCGAGCGGCCGCGCGGCGCTGGAGGCGCTGAGATCGATCGCCAGCCACGCGTCGTCGCCCGTCGCGACGGTCGCGACGCGCAGGCCGCCGCCGGTCGCCAGCGTCGCGTTGAGCGCCGGGCATTGCGCGTTGATCGCCGCCGCGACTTCTACTGCCGTCGCGGCGGCGAGCGTCGCGTAATCGGCGGGCTGGACGGTGAAGATCTGCGTTCCGAACGCGCCGGTAAAGGCGATCCGCGATCCGCCGATCAGCGCGAACGGGCCGGTCTTGCGGTTGACGATGCTCGCGGGGATTGCCGCCGCAGCCGTGCCGACTGCCAGGCGCAGTCGCGCGCCGGGGGGCCGAGCGCCGTCGATCCAGGCGACGGCGATGCGCGCGTCGCCGAGCAACGTTGCTTCCGGCGATGCCGCTGCGCCGGTCCACGACGGCAGTGCGATTTCGCCGCGCCAGTCGCCATAAGCGAAGCTCTTGACGGCGATCGCGCGGTCGACGCGCGGCTGCGTCTCGCCGGCCGCGGTCAACCCCTCACCCAGCGCGATCGACCGCTCGTATACGACCCGTAGCCGACCCGCCGGGTCGGCGAACGCACTGATCGGGCCGTCGGGCGCATCGTTGAGCGCGAGCAGGCTGGTGTCGGTGGCGGCGATTTCGAGCGCAGCCTGCGGGCCGGTCGATATCGTGCGCAATTCCACCGCGCCGGCGACCGCGCGCGCGTCGATCGTGTCGAACGCGGCGGCGATCACGGCGGCGACTTCTACCGCGCGCGCCGATCCGATATCGGCGAAATCGTCGGGACCGAAGCGCACGCGCGCGGGTACGCCGTCATCGACGACGATCGTCAGTTCGAGCCCGGCGCGCAGCCCGAACGGCTCGACCGCGCCCGACACGAGCTTGGCCGACGATGTGCCCGACCCATGCGCCTGTCCGACGGGGAAGGCGAATACCGGCGCGGCGTCGTCCGCGCCCGCCCAGGCCGCGCCGTCCTGCCGCCGGATATAGAGATTGCGCCGCGCCGGCGTATTGGTGCGCGCGACGTTCTGCGCGAATTCGGCGACTTGCGCACGCCAGCCGGTCTGGTGCGTGACGAGCGCAGCGAGCGCGGGCACGGTGCCGACGACATCGAACAGGCGCGGCGCGGTCTGGAGCTCGTTGCGCTGGCGCGGAATCGACACCGTCGTCGCCGTCTCCCAGCCGATCATGTCGCCGAGCGGCGCGATCAGCGGCGCGGCGATGTTCTGCGGATCGCGCAGGCTGGCGAGGCGCTCGGCCGAGCTGCGCAGCGCATCGGCGCCCATGCCGAACATGTCGATGAAGCGGCGCAGCTGGCCGCCGGTCTGGCTTGCCTCGGGAATACCCGAAAAGGCGAGCGCCGGATCGATGGTGCGGCTGTCGCGGGTCTTCAGATTCTCCGGCAGCATGCCGTGCATCGTCAGGTTTAGGCCGTATGTGCCGCCGGGCGCGGCGATCCGGCGGTAATCGCCGATGGCTTCCGCATCGGGTGCCGAGCCGTCGTCGAGCTCGTAATAATAGGGGTCGCCGGGGGTGAGTTGTTCGGCGTCGAGCAAGGCCTCCCGGACGCGGACCGGCGCGCCGCTCGCATCGTAGAAGATCGAGCGCTTGCGGCGCAGGACCTCGGTCGCGCGCGGTCCGGCGAGCGTGGCGACCGAAATCGATTCGATCGCGACGCGATAACCGTCCTCGATTCGGTCTTCGCTCGGCAGATCGATCACCTGCAGCGTGCCCGGTACCGGCGGCGGCGGAAAGGCCGCGCCGTCGTAGATGAGATAGGGATCGCCAGGCACGAGCGGCGGAAACTCGAAATCGCGCTGCTTGCGTCTGAGCAGCACCGGCGGCGCGTCGGCGGGCGTCTCGAACGAGTCGAGCGCATAATCCCAACTCAGCCAGACGCGTCCGCCGACGATGTCGGGCAGCGCAGAGAAGCTTTCGAACCTCATTGCGGTGCCACCGTCAGCAGCAGCGTGCGCTCGCCCGGCACCGCGATCTCGTTCTCGGCCAACTCGATCCGCCCATCGGCTTCGACATCGGCGCGAAGCGCGACGCGCAACGCGGCAGGCAGCAGGTCGACCGGCGGCAGGTTCAGCGAGGCGAGCGCTTCGGCGACGCCGCCGTCGCTCGCGTCGCGCCGCTTGAAGCGCGTGACGTTGGCGATCCGGACGCCCGGCACGTCGCCGATCGCGTCGTGCACTGCCGACAGATAGACCGGCGTGCCGAAATCGACATTGTCATAGGCGAGCAACGCGTCGAGCGCGGCCTCGACAGCGAGGCGCACCTCGTCGGCGCGACGGCGCTCGTCATAGCCGATCTCGATCGTCAGGTCGATCGGCACCGGTCGCGCGTCGAGCACGCGCACGAACGCGCCGGCCATGCGCCGATCCTCGAAAAAGGCAGTCAGCCGCCGCCGGAGCGGCTCGGGCAGCGGGCGCAGTTCGGGCCCGGCAGGCGCGACGAACAGGTCGATCAGGTTCCAGCTGCGCGTCCGCGCGCGCGCCTTGGCGACCCCGCCGGCCAAGTGCGCCATCGCCTCGTGATCGTCCGCCGTCACCGCGCGGTCGCGCGAGCGAAACGCGGCGGGGCCGAACCGCACGGCGTCTTCGGTGGTCTCGCCGTCGGAGCCCCCCGCGGCGGGGGCGGGGTTGGCGACCGCCTTCAGGTTGGGAATCGCGGTGACGGCCTCGCGGATCGTGCCGGCGGCAACGTTTCCCGCCGCGCCGCC
This sequence comes from Sphingomonas sp., assembly GCF_036269755.1. Lineage (GTDB taxonomy): Bacteria > Pseudomonadota > Alphaproteobacteria > Sphingomonadales > Sphingomonadaceae > Sphingomonas. The sequence continues at coordinate 84,731 of NZ_DATBDV010000011.1, forward strand.
GCCCGCGCGCCAGGCGGCGCGAAGATTGTTGGCACCGCGCGGCGGCCGCCGTCCGAAGCGCCCGTCGCCGAAGCGGATTTCGGCGTTGCCGCTCTCATCGAAGCGCACGTAATAATGGCGAGCGTCGGGATCCGACAGGCGGACGCGGCCGTCGGGGCCGATATCGTAAAGCAGACTGTCGCGCCGATCCCAGCGTACCCACCCGGCGCCCTCGTCGACCTCGACCTCCAGCGTGTCGGCGAGGACCGGCCCGGGCGGCAGCGCGAAGCCCTGGTTGGGCTCGCCCGTCGACGATCCGATCACGCGCGTCGCCAGCGTCTCGCCCTGGACCAGCGGCAGCCCGCGATAGCGCAACCGCCCGCCTGGCAGCAGCTCGACCTGGTCGGAGGCGAACGTTATGGTCAGGTCGTCGCCGGGATATTCGAAGATCTGGGGATTGCCTGCCCCCGTCGCGCGGAAGCGCGCGCCGCTCGGCACGACGACCGTCAGCAGGCCCGGATCGAAATCCAGATCGACCTCGACCAGGGCGGCGGCAGGCGAGCTCAGCTCGTAGCCGATCAGGCGGAGATGTTCGACGATGCTGCGCCGCTCGGTCGCGAGCTGGAGGAAGGATTCGTTCGCGATGCGGTCCTGATAATAGAGCACCACGTCGCCCATGAAGGCGAACAGGTCGACCATCAGCATGCCGAAATCGGCGGTGCTGCGGTCGGTCCATTCGGGCAGCCGCAGCCCCGCGAATTCGAGCATCGCGCGGCGCAGTGCCTCGAAATCCTTGTCGGTATAGTCGATTTTCTGGGGAAGGTTGCCGGTCATCGCGTCACCCCAGCTGCACGAGCATGATTTCGGCGCGGGGGTCGTCGGCGAGCTGGTATTTGAGCTCGAGCGTCAGAACGCCGTTGTCGCTTCGAAAGTCGATGTCGGTGACGAGAACGCGCGGCTCGAGCTGCATCAGCCCTTCACGCACATGCCGCGCGATCAGCCGCGCCAGACCACCTTCATTGGGTTCGTGCACCAGCGAATGAATCGGCGTGCCGAAATCGCGCGCCATCGGCCGCTCGCCGAGCCGCGTCGTCAGGATCAGGCGGACGTTGTCGGCGAGCTTCGTCTGGCCCGTCGACCAGGCCACGCCCCCCGTTTGGGGATCGATCGCGAACGGAAAGGCGGGGCCGCGAACGGCGGCGATGCTTTGCGCGCTCATGTCACTTTGACCGCGGCGGTCTGCACCGCATGACCGATCGGGTTGCCGCCGGTATCGGTCACGTCGCTCTTGATCCCGGAAAGTTCGCCGTTGCGGACATGGGCGTCGATCGCGTCGGCCATGGCCCCGGCGGCCTGGGCGAGGGTCCAGTTCGGATCGTCCATGCCCGCCTGGAACGCGGTCTTGAGCGCGGTCGCCAGGGCGGATTTGTCGAGGGCCATGCTATCCTCTCAATCCAGCGGGCAGGGCGGAAGGGCGGGCAGCGCCGGCAGCGCGGGGAGCGGCGGCAGCGGCGGCAGGCCGGGCAGCGCGATCGACGGCAAGGCGGGCACCGGCAGCGCGGGAAGCGACGGCAGTTCGGGCAGATCGGGCAGCGCGGGTAGCGACGGCAGCTCCGGCAGCGGTGGCAGCGACGGCACGCCCGGCAGCGCGACCGACGGCAGGGTTGGCATCGGCAGCGCGGGGAGCGACGGCAATTCGGGCAGATCGGGCAGCGCCGGGAGCGCGGGCAGTTGCGGGAGCGGCGGCAACGCGGGCAAGCCCGGCAATGCCGGGATCGGCAGCGACAGCGCCGGGAGCGCGGGAAAGGCGCAGCGGCTCATTTGACCACCGTCGCGCTGGTCAGGTGGATGCCCGGCTGGAGCGGCAGGATCATCGGCGAAGGGCCGGTGGGCCCCATCGCCGTCGGGTGGACGTGCGCCACCAGCGCGGTCCACAGAATGGAAAAGGCGTTGCCCATGATCGTCGGGTCGCTCGCGCCCGATCCGACCGCGACGGTGGTACCGCCAAGCGAGATCGTCTTCGCCAGGATCGTCGCGGTGGTGCCTTTCAGCTCGACCGAGGTGCCGCCGTCGTTCATCAGCACCAGCGCGTCCTTGGTCATCGTCAGCAGATGCCCCTGCTCGCTCATCAGCGTCGCTTCCTGACCGTTGGCGTTGAGGAACAGGTTGGATCCCGACTTGTTCGAAACGACGACGCTCCCGTCCGGCTGGAGTGCGACGAACGCGTCCTTGCCGTTGCGCACGACCAGCTTCTCGGCGCCGTCCTCGTCGGACAGCTCGATGGTATGGCCTGACTTGGTCTGGATCACACGGTGCGTCGGCGGGCTCTTTTGCGCTTCTTTGGGCGTCGTGCCCTTCGCCCACCACGTGCCGACCCAGATCGGATAGTCGGTATCGCCGGCCTCGAACTCGACCCAGACCGGTGTACCGACATCGGGCACGAAGAAATGGCCGAACGGCAGGCAAGGGCGCGCGCGCACGCTGTTGCCCGCGCCGAACATTGCGGGCACTTCGACCATAACGCAGCCACGCTGATCGTCGTCGGTATTGGCGGTCACCGTGCCGCTATACTTGCCGTAATATTTGTCAGCGTGGCGCTGAAGATCGGAAGGGCGCGTGGTCATCGCGTCGCCTGGAATTTGGAGCGGAAGGAAACCGAAACCTTCTTGCCGAGCGCGCCGCGTTCGAAAATGTGGTTGACGCGCCGCACATACCAGCGCCCCGATGCCCAGCTGGCGAGCCCGTCGATCTGCACCGGCCCCTTGGCGCGCAGGAACACCGTCCCCATCGCCGTGCCCTCCCCGAAATATCCGAGGATGCGGGTCTTGTCCTGCTGGATGCGGCGTTCGAGCGCGGCGGGATCGGAGGGCGCGCCCGATGGCTCGGTCTTCGCGCGCTTCGCGTCGGGCTGGGTCGCGGCGTTGGCGGCGACCTGCATCCCCTGCGCGACGTCGTCCGCGCGCGCCGCGCCCAGCACGTCGGTGAGCCGGCTTTGGCTGGTCGCCGAAGGCCCAGGCTGTGGCTCAGGGGGGGTGGGGGACGTCGTGCGCGCCTCCGCTGCCCCGGTGTCAGGGTTGGCAACGACGGCGGAGGCGGCGGGCGCCGCCCCGGCGCCGATACTGCGATATTTGAATTCGAGCAGCTTGCCCATGCCGCGGCAGTAGAGCAGCTTGCCCATCGGATCCTGGGCGATCAGCGAGTCCTCCGACATGAAATAGAGCTTGGGTTCGCCGCCCGACGTCTTGACGGCGTCACTGTCCTTCGGGTCGGCGTTGACCTCAACGAAGGCGCGCGCGCGCATCTGCTCGGCGAGGTCTTGGAGGAATTCCCAGTCGGTACGGTTCTTCTGCTGGAGCGGCTCGGTTTCGGTCCATTTTTTGTCGACCGAGATGTCGATCTTGCCGATCGGCATCTTCACGCGGCCCGCGATGCGCGTGACGATATCGGCGACCGATCCGGCATATGCGCGCTCGCCGAGTGGCGGATGATCGTTGAACAGATAGGATTGATCGGTGCAAGTGACCTTGACGCGGCCTTTAGGGCCGGCGCCCGCGACGCTTTCGGTCGTGGTGATCTGGCCGACAAACGCGAGCGCGTACTCGGTCTCCCAGCCAAGCTCGATCCGCACGTTGGCGCCCGGACGGAGCACGTTCGAGTTCGACGACCCGGGATCGTCCATGACGAAGGTCGCCTTGTCGGCGCCGCGATCGACATCCTCGATGTCGACGTGAACCACTTGCGGGCCGAGATCGATCGTCTCGACCTTCACCCGGCAAATCACGTTGGTGTCGGACGGCATCGTCAGAAATTTCGCGTGCGCACGACGCGGTTGATCGACCCAGCCGATGCGACCCGCAGGCCCACGCCGGGCCGGTAATCGAGCGGAAAGGCGAGCGGATTCCCGTCACAGATACGCCACCACACCTGGCTGCGCCCATAATAACGCCAAGCAAGATACTCGACGTTTTCGACTCCGCTAAGCCGGTGCGCGACCGTGTCGGATTCGGCGATCTCGACGTTCGGCCGGATCGGCAGCGTTGGCGTCGGGCCGTCCCCGGTCGGCGCGGGATAGGCATTAAGCACCCAATAACGGGAGCGGATATCAACGGGCATGGCTTGGCCTCATGTGAAGAGGTCGACGATCGGCTTGATCGGCGACGCGGCGTAGAAGTCATCGCCGATCCCTTGGCGGCCCAGCGCCTTGGCGGCGCTGACCGTGCGGGTGACGAAGTCGGTGATTGGGGTCGCGGAATGCGTTTGCTCGACCAAACGGACGGTGACTTCGGCGCGCTGTGGCGACAGGTCGTCCTTGAACGCAGTGATCTTGATATCGAGATCCTGCATCACGCAGTCGAAACTCAACTGGCCGTAGATGAAGGTGCAGGTCGGCGGCTTGTTCCAGCAGGGCGGTTCCCAGCCCTTGCCGCCGATGCCACTCGCGACCCAGCCGATGACGTCGATGTCGTCCCAGCCCGGATACATGAACGAGCGGAGCACGGCGAGGTCGGGCTCGATGCTGCCGCCGAAATGGTCGTCGGTGTCCATCGGACCGGGAGTCGTCGCGTCGAGTTGGAACTCGATCTGGTATTCGCGCGGCTCGCCTTCCTTGGCCTCGAATGGGCGCGTGGCGGTGAGCAGTGGGCCGATTTCCTTCAGATCCTCCCACAGCCCCTTGCCGATATCGAGCAACGAGCCCGCCGAGGCGGCGCTGGTCTGATCGAAGCCCCACCGGCCGAAGCTATTTGCCTGCTCGTATTTGTAGCGCTTGCGCTCCTGCAGCAGGTCTGGATTCCACTGAAAGCGAAAGATCAGCGGCGGGATGGCGAAGATGTTGGCGAGCAGACCGCGTTCCATGTTCTTCTCCTAGATCAGCATCGCGTCGAGCTCGGCCGGGCGGATGCCGCGGTCCTCGAGCTCGCGTTCGTGGCGGCGCACCGCGAGCCAGACATCCTCGTCGGTGTGCGGGCGCGTCGGGAAATCGCCGGGGCCGTATTCCGAAGGTGCGGTTTTCTCGTGCCGAGCCGGATCTTCGCCTGGCTGGATAACGATCTCGACTTCGTCGATCTCGATCGAGGCCCGCGGACGATCGAACTGGCCACGCAGCAGACGCAACGCACCGGTCGGAGCGCCCCCATCTTTGGGCGCTTCCGTGAAATGCTTCGATGCCTCGTCGAGCACGGATTTCATGCCGCCACCGGTCAGCCACTGCTCATAGCTCTTGGCGATCAACTCGAAGCCGGTTGGCGCGCCGCTCGCTTGCGCCGGCGCCGTGATCGTCTTGGTCAAGTCGTCCGAATTCTTGGCGATGTCCGCGCCGTAAGCGCGGAGCACTCCCGACGAGAACTTGGCCTCGTCTCGCGCCGCTTGGTCAAATCGGCCCGATACCCCGCCAAGCGCCGTCGTGATGTTGCCGATCGACACCTTGACGTCCGCGACGACGTCCGCCCCGGTTGCATCGATCCCGCTTGCGAGCGTATCGCCAAGCGGCTTGAGCATGCCTTTCAGGTCCGGGAACGCCCCGATGATGGTCGGCGCAACCGCCAATCCTTGGTTGGTGACGCCGCCCGCCGTGCCCGCCGGCGCGGCGGACGAATCCTTGAGCACCGCGGTCTGAGCAGCGTTGAGCATGCCCTGGATATCGCCGGGCAACGATGTGCTCGATTTGAGTACGTAGATTGCCGACAGCAGCGATGGCAGCACCTTGATCAGATGATCGATGGTACGGAACACTGTCAGATCGCCGATCGCGCGCAGTACGTTGAACAGCCCGTCGACCAGCCAGGTGAGGAGCGATTGAACGACCGCCTGCAGCGCAGTGGCGAGCGTCTCGAGCGCGTCGAACGCCGCGACGAGCAGCTTCTTGATCACTTGGAAGATCGCGGTCAGCACCGACTGGATGGTGTCGCCGATGATGCCGACGACGTTCGCCGCGAGCCGCGCCGCCGACGCGACCGTCTCGAACACCACGGTCAGCAGCACACCGCGCAACACCAGCGCGTTGCGCAGCAGAAACTGGATGGTTTCGAGCAGCGCGCGGCGGATTTCGCCGAGATTGGCGATCAGGAAGGCGATTCCGCCGACCGCCATGGGGATCAGCAGCACCAGGCCATCGACGAGACGGCCGGCGCGATCGAGCAGAATGTTGACGCCGTTCAGGATCGCCATCCAACGCTCGCCGGTCTCGCTCAGCGGTGTCTGCGAAACGCGCGCAGCATCCCCGGGTCCCTTGGTGGTGACCGTGAACAGCGCGGTCACGTCCTTCAATGTCCCACGAATGCCTTCCAGCGTGGCAAGCAGGCTCTCGCCAGTCTTCGCCTGCGCTTCGGGCGCGGATTGGGGGTCGCCGGTTTTGGCATCCGGCTTCTTGCCGCCGATGCCGAGCCGATCGACGATCCCGCCGATATTCTGGACGATGCGATCGAGTCGCTCGATCATGTCGGGTAACTTCCAAGCACTCAGCGTGCCGCCCACAACGCCGCCAATGAGATTGCCGAAGAAGTTCCCGACGCCGCCGAGCAGCGCCTCAATGAACCCGCCGAAACTGTTGCCGGGCGCGAGATCGTTGATGTTGACGACATGCACCATCAGCGCTCCGTCGAACATCGGCGGCGCGCCGAAACGTTCTCCGGACGCGAAGGCCTTGGCGAATTCGAATCCGCCGTAACGCGACGTGCTGCGCTGGACGTCCTCGAGCGCGCGGCGCGCGCTGCGTAGCTGTGTCAGCAGCACTCCGATCGCGGCGACGATGGCGTCATCGGGATCCATGCCGCGCCCCTATGCCGCCTGGGCCAGATCGCTCAGGCGCTTGGCGCCCCGGCGATAGGCGGCCTCGACCTCGTCGCGAAACGTGTCGGCGACGCGGCCTGCGAGCGCGCGGTCGATCGTGCCGCCTTGAGCGACGATGCGCAGCTTGGGCATATGGACGCGGCCGAGTTCGGCACGCTGCAGCAGCTTTTTCGGCGACGCCGCGTTGACTTCGAGCGGCAGGTCCTCGTTCTTCGCGATCTGCTCGGTCCATTCGTCGAGCATGAAGCGAATGTAGCCGCTGGAGAGGTTGGCGACGGTGTCGAAGCCGCCCTGCATCCAAGCCGAAAAGGCGAGCGCGACCGCGTCCAGCCCGGTCTTGCGTGCCTCCGGCGACTGGCCGCCGAACAAGGCGTTCAGTAACGCGTCAGAGTCGCCGACCATCCGGGCCATCAGCTTTTTCGGGTCGAACGCCGCCGCGCTCTGCGCTTCCTTGTGGAACGCGCTGGCGGTGTCGTTCAGCCGCGTATTTGCCGAAGCGAACACGTCGGTCACCGCGTCGTTGGCCCCCCGCGAGGCCTGATCGACCGCGTCCATCAGGCCCGCGCGCAACGGGCGAACTATCTTCGCGACCAGGTCGGGGGCGTTAGTGAAATCGGTCTTGAGCACCGGTTGCGCGCGCTGCGGATCGGGCGCTTGATCGAGGATGCCGCCGACGCTGGCGAGCGCCGCCACCATCCTGTCGAGGTTGATCCCCCCAAAGGCATCCGCGGCGAATTTGCCCAGCGCCGCTTTCAGCCCCGGCGCGTGGCGCACCGCGAAGGACAGGCGCTTCGTCGCCAAGCCGAGTTGATCGACCGCCGTGACGCCGGGACCTTCCTTCATCACCGCCTGGCCGATCGTCACGGTAAATTGCGCGGGCGCGGTGTAGGCGGGGGGGCGTTCGTCATCGTCGTAGAATTTTTCGGAGAACCAGGCGATCACCTCCTGGATCGTCACCAGCGCTTCATGAATTATGGCGCCGATATCGACAGCCGTGATCGACTGGACGAAACCCACCACCTGGTTGATCAAGCCGATCACACCGCCCCAAAAGGCGCGGATCTGCTCGGCGAGGTCGGCGACACCGCTGGTCAGGCCGCGCAGATAGGCGCCGCCAATAGCCGCGAACGATTCGACGATGCCGGTGACGCCGCTGCCGATCCGAAGGAATAGCTGCAGCGCCGTCTCGGTGATCGCCGCCATGCCGTTGAGGATGCTGCCGAGGATCGCCTTGCGGTGGTTCCACGCGAGCGTTTCCCAGTGCTCGAACTTGGCCAGCGCCTTGTATTTGGCGAGCGTCAGCGCGTCGCGGCCCGCCTCTTCGATGGTGCTCGACAGCGCCGGGATGACAAGCAGACCGGCGACGACATAACGCGCCATCTCGTCGAGTTGATCGGCGAGCGGCAGCCCCGCCGCGGCTTGCGCCCCGCCCATTAAGGGGGCGTGGGCACCGCCATTGTCGTTGGCAGGCAGTCCGAGCCCGTCACGCAGCCGCTCGAGAGCCTGGTAGAAGCCGTTGCGGTTGGCGCCGAGGCTACGCCACACCAAAGCCGTCATGCCGATCATGTCGGAGGCGGTGCGCGCCTTCGGATCGAACATTTCCGTGGTCGGCGTCTTGAAGCGATCGAGCGAGCCGATCAACGCGACCGTAATCTCCTCGAACACGCGCAGCATTTCTGCCGGCAGCGCCGCCGACCGCGCCTGGTTGGCGATGTTCCCCGGAATGTCCCATTTCTCGAGCGCGCGCTCGACATGCGCGCCGACGCCGTCGACCGGCACTGTCAGCAGCGATCCGAACTGGATATCGGCGACGCGCGCGGTCAGTGCGGTGTTGTAATAGTTGAAGATCGGGAAGGCGGCGGTGGCTTCCTCCATCCGCTCGGCGGCGGGCACCCTTGCTTCGAGCCAGCGGTCGAGCAGGAAGGTCGACCGGTCCATGTTCTTCAGCCAGCGCATCACGTCCGCTGCGTGCGGCGCCATCGTCTCGGCCCAGAGGACGACGATCGGCATGGCGTCAGGCCGCCCGCGCGGCATAGGATTGCTTTTCGAACGCGGCGACGACGATATCGCGGAATGCGCGCAAGTCCGGTGTTTCGGCGTCGGCCCCGACGAAGCTGAGCTTGGTAATCTTGGGCAACAACAGGCCGGTGTCGCCGAGATCGTTGACCGGCAGTAACTGTCGCGCCTGCGCATCCTTTTGCGCCGGCGTCTGTTCCGGGGCGCCGTAAATCGTCTCGTCGAGCTTGTCGAACAGCCCGCGTACCTGCGGCGCATAGTCTCTGAGCGCGGGCGGCAGGACGCGACCGACGGCGAGGTAGATCGCGTCGCGCAGCGCGACGTTGTTGAGCGTCAGCATCGGCATCGCTGCCGAGCTTTCGAGCGCCTTGCGTGCTCCGGCGAAGGCGCTCTTCGGCCGCTGCGAGAATTCGGGCGGCAGCTTCACCCCCGCGTAAACCTCACTCGCCTGATCAAACAGGTGGCTGGCGAGTGCGCCGATGTCGGGCAGGTCGGGGCGCGGGTGCGCCTTGTCGAGCGCATCGAGGTCGGGAAGCGTCGGCAGCGTCGGCAGGTCCGGGATCTTGAGGTCCGGAAAATCGGGGAATTTGAGGGCGTCGACCGCGCCGAGCAGACGAGCCACGGCCGCGCGTGGTTTCTCCGCGTCAACCAGCCCCGCGCCGATAAGGGGGCCCCAGCCATCCACCTTGTCGCGCAGCGGCCCGTCATCGCCCTTGGGCGGCTCGGGAATGGCTTTGTACGCGGCCTTCCAGGCGACGACGAGATCGAGCAGCATCTTGATCCGCTCGACAAGCACGCCAAGCGCGGTCTTCCCGAACGCGCCCGCAAGCTCAAATTTCAGGAAATCCGCGAATTCGTTCAGCGCGGCCTTGATATTCGCAACGACCGGCGTGATCGCGTCGTTGGCGTCGGCGATCGCCTTCCTGACCCGCTCGGCGATCTTGCCGGGCAGTTGGAGTAGCTGATCCATCGCCCCGCCCAGCACGTCGCCGATCTCCGGCTTTTGGTCGAATGGCGCGAACAGTGCATCGAGAACGCCGGACAGCACCGCCTTCAGCGCGGCCATCACCGTGCCGATTAGCATCGACATCGCCCGCCATTGCGCGAGCAGGCCGGGGACGATCGGCATGAGCCGGTCGAACAGGAAAGCCGCCACCCCGACGAATTGGATGAACAACCCGGCGAACTTGTCGAGCGTCACGAGGATGCGCTTGAGCAGCGGGTTCGCGACCTTGTCGCGTGGTCCGGAAAGCTGGTCCCAGAATCGCGCCATCGCATCGATGAACAGCCCGAAATCGCCGAGCAATGTAACGATCGACCTCGTTTGCGCGTGGCCGGCAATGCCCAGTCCCAAAGCCGCGAACAGGCCGAGCGGCATCCCAACGCCGATCGCGAGCCCCGGCAGCAGCCCCAGGCCGAGCACGAAAGCGAAGACGCCGCCGATGCCCCACAGGATTTTCTTGATAAGCGACCGGTCTTCCCACGCGGTGCCCGTGATCGCGCCGGTGATGCGCTTGAACTGCGACGCGATAAGGACGAGGCCGGTCGGCGACATCGCCGCGCCAACCAGCATACCGGAAATCCCTGCCAGCGGGCCGAGCAGACTGACCTGCGAGACCGGATCGGGGCGGCTGCGCTTCGCCAGCTGATATTGGTCCTTCAGCGCGTCGATATTGCGGATGGCGATGAGCAGGTTCAGGTTCTTTTCCGGCACGCGGCGCCCGAACCACCAGGTCAGATAGGCGCTCTCTACGCGGCGCAGCAGCGTCTGCTCGATGCCGACCAGCCGCGCCCAGGGCGCGAGCTTCCGGCCGGTCGTCCACAGCTGGAGGGTCAGTTCGGGAAACAGCAGCAGCGGCATTCGTTCATCCCTTTCTCGCCGCCTTGATCTGCGCGTTCTCGCGTTCGATCTGCTCGCTCAGCAGCTTGACGAAGCTGCGCCGCTCGGAGGTGTCGAGGTCCATGATTTCGGACCACGACCAGTGGAGGTGATAGGCAAGGAAGAAGACTTCCTGCCTAAGCGCCGCCGTGTTCATTCGAGTGCTAGAAAGTGGGTCATGTCGAGATTGGCCTTGATCTCGGCGCCGCAGGAATAGCATTCGCGATCGCGCATCAGATCGACGCCGGGCGCCGCCTTGTTGAGCGCGCGGTCGATCAGCCGCCGGTCGGTCAGCGTCAGTTCCGAGAACAGTCGCGGCCCCAGCGCTTCGACGCGATGCTGCGGCATGTCGCCAACCTTCTTGAGACAGCGTGCGAGCAGCGCATTCTTGCCCGTCGACGCGTTCTTGCGCAGCATCGGCGCGACCGCCGCCTCATCGATCCCGCGAGGCAGCGTGAGGGTCACCGTTGTGTGACAGACTTCCTTGTCCCAATAGCCGTCGACCAGTTCGACGGTGATATCCTCAAGCGTCTCGTCATCGCCCAGCGCGCGCACCGGAAGCTCGTCGAGGTTCTCGACGACGTCCTGCTTCTCGCCACATTGCGGGCAAGTGTAAGTGGCGGGGAGTTCAGGACCGAAGGTAAAGCTGCGCAGGCGGATCAGCACGTAGTTGCGGTCGGCCGAATACCAGTTGGCGACATCCTGCTTCGACAGCTTCTGCTCGCCTTCGAACTGGGTCACGCAGCTGTGCAGCAGCTCGGTCACCAGCTTCCCGCCATTATGCTGGTTGGAGCGGTCGGCCAGGATCGCCTCTTCGCGGCCGGTCATCTTGCGCAACATGCCGGAGCGGCGTAGCGCCCCATCGCCGTTCATGTATCCGATCGGCAGGTTGAACTCGATTTCTCGGGTCATGGTGGTGGTGGTGGTCATCGTCGGTCTCCGAAGGTGCTGGCCGGTCAGGCGGCAGGGATGCGTTCGAGACCCTCGTGCTCGATCTCGATGGTTTGGGTCAGGAAGCCGTCCGACCCTGCCTCAAGGTCGGTGAACTTCGACGACTTGATCCAGCCGTCGAAGAACATGAAGGCGAGCACCGGGACGCCGTTATCGCGCTTGATGATCTGCCCGCTCTTGCGGACGCGCGAGCCGAGACTGCGGTTCTCGCTCAGATAGAAAGTCGAGCGCCACCAATCCTGCCAGCGCTGGTCCTCGGGGCTGCCGTCGACGCGGCGCTCGATCACCAAAGTATCGAACTTGACCTTGCTCGACGAAATTTTGTGGATGCGAAAGCCACCGCCGTCGGGCTGTTCGACCGTGTCGTACATGCCTTCGTTGAGGCCCGTCACCTTGGTCACGCCGGGGCTTTCCGTCCCGTCGATCATGATGACGAATTCGGTCGCCTTATAGCCTTCCCAGATTTCGCCGACCTGCGGCATGGCGCTGCTCCTTGAATGTGGTGGGGATCAGGAATCGGACGATGTCTCGCCGCTCGGCTGTTGGCCGACCTTGACGACGATCGTCTCGGCCGGGACCGACGGGTAGAAATAGATTTCGACGTTCAGAAAACCGAGCTGAACCTGGCTCGGCGGGTTGTTGGTCGCGTCGCAGATGATCGTGAAGACATGCGCGGGCGTGCCGGTGCCGAACGCGCCGTGGCGCCACAGCTGCATCAGGAAAGGCCGCACGCTGCCATAGGTGACCAAGTTCCACAGCGTGTCACGGTTTGGCTCCTGCCGCACCCAGCGCAATCCGGCCCGGAGGCTCGACTTCACGTAGTTGAACAGCAACCGGACGCTGACGTAATACCAGCGCGGATCGGTGCTCAGCGTGCGGGAGGCATCGACGACGATGCCGGCGCGGGGCAGCGCGCGTATCCCGTTGATCGATCCGTCGCGGACCAGATGCGAATGTTCGTTGTCGGACAGGCGATAGCTGACGTCGAGCGCGTTGCGCAGCCGCGCCTCGTCGCCCGCCGGCGCCTTCCAGATACCGCGCGTCCGCTCGATGCGGGCATAGACCCCCATCACGTGGCCGACCGGCGGAATCGTCTTGACCGGCGAGTCGCCGACGCCCAGCGGATCGGCGACGCTGATCCACGGACCATAGAGCGCGCCGTAGCGTTTCGTGCCCTGCAACGCCTGGCCATAGGCCAGCGCGGTGCCGCCCTCGATCGACCCGTCGGGAATCGCGCCGACGTACATGCAGTCGTCGCGCGCTTCGCAATAGCTTATCCCGGCCTGAGCAATCGCAGCGTCGGTGCGCTCGCAGGTGACGAGCTGGATGTCCAACGGATCGAACGCATAGAAGCCGGTGCGCGCCGCTTGACTGCCGATGAAGTCGTTCGATGTCGCGACGCCATCGAGTCCGCCCGTGGCCAACGCGAGCGGAAGCGCCATGTCGGACGGGCGATCGTTGCCGACCGGCGTTGCGCTATGCTCGTCGATCGCGCGGACATAGGCCGAGCCGCTGACCGGATTGTTTAGCTTGGCGACGACGTAATTGTCGACGTCGCCCTCCATCGACAGGCCGGGCCAAGTCTCCTTGAGGTTCTGACCGGGATCGGTACCGCCGAGATAGATTTCGAGGTCGAATTCGAGCGTCGCGATGCGTAACGCCGTCGCGGTGTAATTGGCGGGGGTCACCGCCGGCGCCCAAGTCACCGCGCGCGTTACGGGATTGATCGTCATGATCTTGACGCGCTCCGGAGGGGGCAGGGTGCCGTCGTCGAATACCACCGCGTCGCCGACGTTCAGGCCGGACACCGATTGCAGCGTCGCACCGTTCGCGCCGAGCGCGGCGATCGTCGCATCGGCATTGGCCGCCGCGAAGCCGAGCGTCGCGTTGGCGGCGACCGCGAGGCGCGTGAAGCCGCCGTTCATGAGCGCAACGCTGCCGCCCGAAGTCAGGCGGAGTTGGTTGCCGGCGTCGAGCGAGGCGTGGAAATCACTGGTGGCGGCGTTGATCGCCGCGACGATCTCCGCCCGCGTCGCCGCAGCCGGATTGGCGAATTGGGCGGCACTGAAGGTGACCGTGGTCGCGCCCGGCGCGTTATCGACCGTGACGACGAGGCTGGGAAAGGCGGCAGCGACCATGTCGGTTGCCGCGGCCAGCGGGGCGGCCGTCACGACCGTTGCGGTCGCCGTTTCCGCTAGGCGCAGGCTGGTGACAAGCGAGCGCCGTGTCGTCCTTACGTAAATATCGAGTCCCCAGGATCCGGGGTCCGCGACGCCATGCGAACCTGCCTCGAGCGTCAGCGTGTTGACCGGACCCGAGTCCTGAAGGATGCGCTTGGCAGTGGTCGACGCCCCGCCGCCGCTCGCGACGACGCGGTTGACATAGGCCGTCGCACCGTCGTTATCGAAAAAGCCCTTGACCATGTACGAGCCCAAGCCCTGGGCGAAATGTCCGCCGAAACGTTGCTCGAATTCGGCGTAGGAGCCGATCATCACCGGTTTTTGCGCGGGGCCGCGCTTGGTCAGGATGTTGAACGCGGCGACGGATGTCGAGGCGCCCGGAATCGCCGGCGCGCCGGTGCCGTCGACTTCGACGACGTTCAGACCGATATTAAAGGTCATGCGCCTTCTCCCTTGCGGCGGCTGGTTGCGGTCGGTGTCTTGGCCTTGGTCGTCTTGCGGACTGCGCTGCCGATTTCGCCGCGGGGAGTTGCGGGGGCCTTGGTATTTTTGCGGGATCGCCGCGACGATCCCGCTACGGGGGCCGCGGGGGCCGCGGGGGCCGCGGGGGCCGCGGGGGGGGCGGGTGGCGCGGCGGGCGCAGGATGTACCGTCATCAGGCCGCGTTCGATCAGCGCGGCATGAGCGCCATCGATCTCGCCGACCTCGATCGCCGCGTCGGCGGGGATGATCGTGACCGCTCCGCCATCATGGCGCTCGATCGGCCGCCGCGCGATGTTGCGCAGCAGAACGCGCGTTTGGGTCATGCCGCTTCCTCGTTGTAGCCTGTGGCCAGCCGGACCTCGCCGACCGATCGCACGGGTATCGCGCGGCCGCGGTCGCGCGCGACGGTCAGCCGGTAGCGGAGCAGCGGCCCCGTCGCCTGCTTGTCGCGCCGCTCGACCTCGCGGATGCGTTCGATACGATGGCCTAAGCCGCCGACGTCGAGCGTCCCATAAATACCGAGCCGTGCGACGACGAAATCGAGCATTGCCGCTTGCGCGGCAGTGTCGCCGGCGGCGAACTCGATACGGTAATTGAGGTGCCAGGCTTCAGGCTCGGGATAGATGCGATGGCCGGTCGCTGTGTAGTCGGCGCTGCGCCGCGCTTGGCCGCCGAGCATGTCGGCCGGCGTCGCGCCGTAATTGACGATTCCGATCCAGGGCTCTGCAGGAACGGCCGCACCCGGCAGGTCGAGAATTGCCGGAACGGGATTGCCGCCGATCGAAAGGCCGCCGTCCAGCGCCGCGAGCAACGCGGCGTCGGCGTCGGGCACCATCGCGGGCGCGACCGCGCGCAGGTCGTCGAGCCACACGTTCAACCCGCCATCCCCGGCCAGCACGAATAGCGCGATGCGAGTCACGGCGCCCCGCGCCGTCGCTGGCAGGTCGTCGAGCGCGAGGCGCACCAGCGTCCAGCGTCCCGCCGGCGCGATCGGGATGCGACGGTGCCAGTCGTTGCCCACCGCGTTGATTGGAAGGGCGGCCGAGCCAAGCCGCAATTCGAGTCGGAACGGCTGCGCCGAATCCTGGTCGGTCGGCCGATCCCCGCGTACCCAAAAGCGCAGCTCGGGAAAGTCGGTGAGGTCGGTGGCGGCGACGGCGCGCTCGATCCGATGTCCGGTGGCCGTGGCGGCGATACCGGCCGACAGACTGAGCCCGCCGACGGGTAACGACGGACTCGGTTCGTCGAGCGCGAGGGTGATATCGGGCGATGGCATGTCGGCGGGAGTCAACGCCTGCCACGGCGCGACACTGTCGAAATTGTCGATCAGCATGGTCGGCATGCGACTCCACCTTGCGCCGCCATCAGCGCCAGCGGACCGGGTGTAGACGAGTCGCGCCTCGCAGCCGTTTCGGCTCAGCGGCGGACCTGTCACGGCGGCGCGTGTCGAGCGTCGCGGACGCGCGCCGCCGTCGTCATCGGCGCGTCACTGGCGCGTCACCGATGCGCGGCAAACGTAGGTGCGGAGGCGCCGCGGTCGACCGCGACGAAGCAGGCACGGATCAGGCGGGAAGGACGGCGGCTTCAGCGCGCGGCGCGGCACGGCGGACGATCGCCAGCGCGTCGGCGATGCTCGCGTCGACGCGTTTTACCGTGCGCTTGCCGCGCGGTTTGGGCGGAGGGGCGGGGCGCTCGCCGCATGGCTCGATCAGCGCATCGCGCAGCGCTACCGTCTCCGCCATCGGCGCGATGCCAAGTTCGTCGCGCAATGCGTTCTCGCAACGTGCATATTGGCGCAACGCCGATGGCCGGTCGCCCATCGACAAATGACAGGCCATCGCGGCGCGATGGAGATGTTCGCGCAACGGATCGAGCGCAAGCGCGCGCTCCGCCCAGGCGATCGCCTGTAGCCAGTTCCCGCGTCGCGCGTGAAAGGCGGAGATGCGCTCGATGAGCGCAAGATGGGCGTTGTGGAGCCGTTCCTGTTCGACCGTCAGCCAATCATCGTACTGCCCCGCAGCACAATCGCCCCGATAAAGTTGCGCGGCGCACGTTAGGCTTGCCGCGTCGGCTTCATCGAGCGCGTCGTCGGCCTTGATATCCGTCGCGGCGATCGCATCCTCGAATGCCCAGATGTCGACCCATGCTGCGCACCTCCCGCGAAAGCCGAGCTGATGGGCGTCGGCGTAGACGTGGTTGCCTTCGCCGCCGTCGCCCTCGATCGCGCAGCGGATGCGCCACAGTGCGGTTCTCAGCGCCTTGCGCGCGACTGCCTCGGTCTCTTCGGGCCACAAGGTCGCACAGACGGTTTCGCGGTGAATCAGTCGATCGCGGTTGAGGATGAGGTAGGCGAGCAGCAGCCGCGACTTGGGCGTCGGTGGAAGCCCGATCACCACGCCGTCGCGCTCCAGCGCGAAGCCGCCGAGCAGACGGACGTTCAGCGGCGCCACATCGTGCGACGTGATTCGGATGATCGAGTCCCCCAGCGGCCTGCTCCCAAAGGAAAATGCCGCGTCGCTATTTAAGCGTCCGCGCAATGAGCGACCCGATTCGATACGACTCCGACTATTCCGCAAGTCTTGATATCGATCAACCTTTACTTTTCGTTGTTCATATTTTGGAATTGGCTGATCGCCGAACGATCAACTTGTTCAGATTTTGAATTAAACGTTCGGGACTCGTGACGTCAATAAATCGACCAAGTTCTTGCCGTGCCAGACAGAAGCTTCGCGCCTGCCGCCCTACTCGCCCGACCTCAATCCGATCGAACAGGTCTTCGCCAAGCTCAAGCTGCTACTGCGCAAAGCCACAGAACGATCCGTCGAGGCAACATGGCAACGCATCGGAAATCTCCTCGAGGCCTTCCCTCGACACGAATGCGCCCGCTGCCTCAAAAACTCCGGATACGCTTCAACATAGGTGGATCAGACTCTAGAGCGCGACCCGCCCGTGCTAGAGTGGCCATCCCGATGGCCAGCGAAGCCGAAGCCGGGGCTTGGTTGGATCGCTGCGAACAACACCGCGCTATCGCCAGCATCGATCGCGAATACGGGCGTCGCATCCGCGATGGCAGAGGGGCAATCTTCGGCGCCCGATTCGTCCCGCTATGACGGGGCGGTCATCGATGGGCGTGCACGAATCTGGCGCGGGCGTCCATAAAGCGCACGGCAAAACCGGTCCGCGATTGCCCTGAAAAATTGGATCCCGAGCCATGTACGAGCAATGAATGATGGAGCGAGACTTCTCCAGGCTTGAGCAGCAAATCGACGATGTTCGAAAACATCGCGGGGGAAGGATCAAAGCTGGCGCTGAAATTTCCATCGGCGCCTTCGGTGTCGTGAGGCAAGAGTCCGGCCCGGTGCGAGCTTGAGATTGCCTGCACACAGCCATTTTCGTGCGTAGTCTGGTCCACCGCGATCCATAGCGTGCAGGCATTAGGCGGCCCGATTGGCCAGAAGAATGCATCTTGGTGCCACGGCACGCGAGCGCCCGACGCCGGCGCTTTGCTGAATACTTGGGCCCCCCATAGAACGGCTTCGCAATCCAAAGCCGCACTCGCCAGTGCAACGAACTCGGGGTTCTCGGCAAAGCGATTTAGCGCGTGATGGCCGACTACGCCGAACGGATTGGCTTCTGGCCGAGCGCTTCGCGGCAATACCAGCTTGGTGAGCGGAACCGTGGAGTTCGCGGCTACCAGATCGGCGACGGCTTCACGCAGCCAAGCAAGCGCTTCGGTCGAAAGCCGATATTTAGGAACGACGAAGCCGTCGGTCTGGAATCTGCTGGCCTCAGCGCGGGTCAGCATTGTGCCCCGCCAGATGTCCGATAGCGGCCATATAGACGACCGACGCAGTCAAGCCGTCAAATGCCAGCAAGCCGTCGATAGCACGATCATGATAGCCAAACAGGTTGATGCATCCCAATCTAAGGGCGGTGGCAGTTAGGGCGAGATTTTGTCCGACATGCCCGGCTTCGACCAATACCGCCCGGTAGCCGCGATCACCATATTTGAAGGTGCTGCGCTCGAAAAGCGCTGCGACGAAGACCATGGCGCTACAGTCCTGCGCGAGCGCAGGCTGAACCAGTGCGGCGGCAATCGCTTCGCTGGCGTCGCCCAACCGAACTACAGCCAGTTCGCCGCGCAACGGGTCGAAATGATAAAGCCCGGCTGCCATTCCTTCCACCGAAGCGACATATACGTACAGCTCGAGGGGGTACAACGCGCCGCCGGACGGCACCGTCCTTCGCGGGCGAGCGCCCGGTTCACTGCCATCGGGTGGGAGTTGGCCGTAGCCCAGTCGCAGCAACGTTGCGAGCGTCTCCATCGCTAACGGAGCACCTTCGATGTCGCTGGGCGTTCGTCGCTGTGTAATTGCCGCGGCGACGTCCATGCCAAGCTGGGCCGCAGCTTGCGGGAGTGCAATCGCTAGGTTCCGCGCATATCGTAGCGTGGGATGCATTTCCCGCGATCGCGCCGTCGCCAGGTCGTCGGGCAGGATGTCGTAATATTTCCCGACTTTGGAATTCTCATGCAGCAATTCCCACGCCGATTCCTCGGCTGCGGAAGGCAGGCGCACTTTCAGCCAGATGTCGTGCTCAGGAGTGGTCATGGAAAGGGATGCGGTGCCGCGTGGCGCTCGCTTCTCGGGCAACCTGGAATCGTTTTCGCTAGCACGGCCAATCGCTGGTCGGGCGGGAAACGCAGTGCATGACCCATGACCAGAGGCTGCAACCCGGGGACAACGCAACGAACAACGTGAAAGCCGAGTTCGGCAACGTCGGGCGTCGTCTGCTCGACCATGAGGGCGGTATATCCATGCCGTGCGAGCGCAGCCGCCACATGGCGCGGCCCCTCGTCAGGAGTCGCAGAATCGAGCCGGGCTATGTTCGAAAACGTCACCGTTTCCGGACTGCTGTCGATGAAATCCGACAAAGTGTGCTGCGCCGCCTCGGTATGAAGGCGGAGATGAGTCTCCTGATCGACGACCGCGACATAGTCGTTCGCGGTCGAAACCGGCGGCCGCGTTTGCTTGAGAACATAGGTCCAGCGTAGCGTATGAGCGAGTTCTTCCAGCGCACTGCTGAGCGCCATGGCCGGATCGGGGGAGGTCGAGGCGGCAAAGGTAATCGCCGGCATATCGGGATGATCGTGACGTTGGAGCGCGATAATCGTCGGGACCCCGTGATCCATGCGCGCCCAGAGCAACGATACACGGCTCCCGACCGCTTCAAACCGGTGAACCATATCGAGCGCCGGCGCCGGAAGCGAGGCTTGCTCGATGAGCGGGTGCCGCAGTTGCGCCTGCCATGTGATGGCGAAGGCATCTCGCTCGATTACCTCACACAGCGCACCAGCGATCGCCGCACCAAGCACGGTGTGCGCAGCGAGTCCGGTCGAAATAGGTTGAACGATCGCTGGCTCAGCATCTTCCGCATAAAAATAATACGGCAGCTGTATCATCGCTGCAGGCACGTAGATTTCCCGGTCGCCAGGAATCGTCCGGCAGGCCTGCCATCGCACGCGCGTATCCTCGTCGAACTGCTCGAACGGAAAGTCCGGGCGGTCCAACTGGTCGCTCCCATAACGAACGAAGCTCGCGGGAGGAGTATGCGGAAACATCGCGTCTCGCGCTTCGACTAGGGGCCATGCGCGCTCATCGTAGATCGCGGCGCAATAGCGCTCGACCGCCTCGCCCACAGCCTTGATCATCGCGCCGCCGCGCGACACCGACGCGCCACCGCTATGTTCGAAATTGGCCCGCTCGGCGAATGGAGCGGTCGAGATCGACTTGGCGATGAAGTGATGAAAATTGGGCAGTTCGCTCTGGCGTGGCTGTTCGCCGAGATACCGCAACACGCCGGACCGTGGCCCAAGGAGATCGTTGATCGCGGTGAGGCCGACGTCCAGCTTCTGCTTTTCTTCCCACGCATTGGTACCGGGCAGCGGTTTGCCCATCATCGGTCGTGCTCGCGATAAGGCGAGAGCGCGATCGGGCTAAACGCATTTGCTTCCGAGCAAACGTTGCATCGAGGTATCCGCAAAACGCGACGCGCATTCATCGCGTTGTCGAGAAAATCGACCGTGATAACTCGCCCCGGACGGGGACGCGGGATTTCCCCGAAAAAACGCGTCAGTTCGATCGCGGCGCAGTCGGCAAGCATAGCCGGCATAGATGGATGGTGCCCTTGAGCCATCTGGTATTCCAGCGCCTCGCGCGAAATCGCGAGCGGACGGCGGAGCCACGGCGCGTTTTCGCGGGAGATCAGGCAATTCCAGCATGCCGTTTCTCCCGGCACAACGAGCGGCCCCACGGTTCCGACTGCCCCATCAAGCAGAATGGGCAAAAACGGGACCGACAGACTGACCGCGAGGGCGTTCCAGCGATCGATCAATTGGCCCGCTCCGAACTCGACCGTTGCGACGAGGCAGTCGACGCGTTCCGGATCGAGCTGCCACGCGGCCACCGGTGTCGGGCGCATGGTATCCCCCGGGTCGGCCGCGGGTTTCGCGTTCTGTTCGAAAAGTCGGAGGTTGCGCAGAGGCGGATCGTCTACAACCTGAATGTCCAAGAAAGCGGATTCGCGTAGCGCATCCGCCAATCGATGGGATATCGCGTTGACCCCCAGGATGGTGAGCGACGCGTCGGCAAGCCGTTTGCGAACCTTCCCCGGGTAGTCGCCCTCATCGTGCACGAAGATATCGAAGATCGGCTCCGGGCTATTGCCGTCGTGGCAGAATTCATCCGCGTCGCTCAACAATCCGACCTGCACGAGCCTATCGATCAGTCCAACGACGACGCCATTGTCACGCGGGGCATAGGTGCCGACAATCGCCGCCCGATCGACACCCGCTTCACCTTCAAATGCGGCGAGCAGGTCCACGACGAGTGCACCCAGCCGCCTGTCCGGGAGCAACAACTCAGACCGTCCGCGCCGAATATGTAGACCCGCAGCATCGTCCACCAGTTGATAAGCGCGTGCGCGCAGTCGCTCGCCCATGGTCATGTGAGTGCAGTCCCGACGGCAGTTGCGTAGATCACCGACTGATCAAGACCATCCAAATCAAGCAGCCTGTCAAGCTCGCGGTCGCGATAGCCGCCGAGATTGTGCGCAGCACACCCCGAAGCTACCGCCGCCAAATTCAAATTCTGTGCGATATGTCCAGCTTCAATGCACGCGAATCGATAACCGCGGTTACCGTATTTAAAAGTCGTGCGTTGAAAGACAGCGGCAAATAAGACGAGCACCGCACTACTAGCGGCGACATCCGTTTGAATGAAGCAGGCTGCGGCTGCCTCCGCGGTCTTTTCATCGCCGATTCGTGCCAGCGATGGTCCGCGAAAGTCGACATAGTAAAGACCCGAAGCGACATCATCCACGCGGTAAACCGCGACGAACATCTCGATCGGATAAAGGCCGCCAGCAGACGGCGACGTTCTCAAATAACGCGGCGTCGCCGCCGGACCGCGATCGCTGGTTGCCCCGCAAGCGAGGCGAAGAATAGTGGCGAAAGTGGCCCTGCTGATCGGCGTCGCCGCGAAGCCTTGGGGCGTTGCGCGAGCAATCATCGCCTCGCTTGCGGGCTGCCGCAATTCAATAGCGTCTGACGAAAGGTCGATCGACGTGCCATCGCCCATGGGCAGGACGGGCCAGAGCGATTGCATGTGCGCGATAACGCGGTCGTCGCTCGGGCCGCGGGTGTAGCGTCCGATCTTCGCATTTTCATGGAGCAGTTCCCACGCGGTGGCAGCCTGCGCGGAGCGCCCGACCGTCGAATCCCAGACCCAGCTCATTCATTACGCTCCTATGGATATGGATGTGGAGCGGGGTTGTCGCCGGTCGACGACATAATTCCGGCATATCCCATCTTTTGCGGGACCTTCCATAATCGGCGCCCACCGAGCGGGCGGATCCAATGGCCAGCCGCCAGCCGCTGGCAGCCCGGAATGACGGCGCGCACCACCGCGAGTCCGAGTTGGCGCAGATCAGGTGGCGTCAGGTCGACCAAGTACAGTTCCTCGCCGAAGGCCTGAACGCGCAACGCCAGCTCTTCGAGCGTGTCCGACGCGCTTGCTCGCTGGATACATGTCATACCTGATAACGTGGTCGTGCGTTCGCTGGCCTGTAGAAAATCTAGAATACCGGCATTGTCCGGATCGCAGTAGAAGATCAGGTGGTCGTTCTGCTCGCGGATGTTGGTGTACCCAGGGACGACATCGATGTGAGCGCCGTCACGCATCTTTGCTTCCATCCAGCTACCGGTGTGGGCCGTTTCCTCCAGCGCCTTGCGGGCAGCCTCGATCGGATCGGGCGAAGTGGCCGCTGCCACGACGACAGGGGGGGCGGACGGCCTGCTGCGCCGGGCTATCGCCATCACGGTCGGGACGCCATGGTCGAGCGTAATGTCGAACAGTGCGGTCGCGTAACCGCCGCGCTCCAGCCGCGCGACGAGATCGGTATTGTCGGGTCCCAGGTCGCCGACAATGCGCGGCGGCGAGATCATTGCCTGCCATGTGATGGTAAAGGCGTCGCGCTCGATCACCTCGCATATCGCGGAAATCGCGGCTTCCTGATAAGAGCAATGGAACGCGAGTCCGGTGGAGATCGGTTGTAGCAGCGGCGTGTCGCCATCTTCAATATAGAACCACGGGACAAATACCGTGCATGCCGGGATGTGGACGATTTCCTGGTCCGCATACCTGACCGCCGGGCACCAGCGAGTGACGGTTTGCCGATCGAACCTCCGAAAGGGAAAGTCAGGTTCAGCATATTGCGTCTCTGAATACAGCGCGAAGCTCTCCGGCAGGGCACATGCGAACGGCGCGGCGTCGAAGCTGGTCGACGGGAAATCGTCGATTTCAAAGATTGCGCCGCCGTAGCGTTCGAGCGATTCGCCCACTGCCTTCGCCAGGGCGCGGCCTCGATACGGCGACGCCCCGCCGCCCGACCGGAAATTCTCCGCAAAGCCCATGCCCTTATTATCTTGAGCATAGGCAGCGAACTGACAGAAATCGGGTGAGTTGGGCGGCCGCGGCATTTCCCTGACGAACAGGATCGGTCCAGTCGTGGGGCTGACCAAGACGTCCAGAACATCCGTGAGCCGTCTGAAGGATGAGGCGTCGATCATGCGGCGCTGAAGCGGTCGTTGTCGCCGATGGCCACCGCGCCACCCGAGCGGCCACTCGCGCAGACGGGGCAGCGCGGCATGCGAAGCAACGGGCGGCTTTCCGTCGTTCCGCTGGCAAAATCGACGCTGAGCACGCGGCCGATCGCGTTGGGATCGCGTAAGGCGAATACGCGCGTCACTTCAAGCGCCACTTGGCCGGCGACTGAAGCCGTCATCGCCGGATGGCGCCCGCTCGCGTCTTGAGCGAGGTGGGCATAGCCTTCGGGTAACCGACGGGTGGCAGGATCCTCGTGCGCGGCGTTTTCCCGCCCGCGCAGGCACTCGAAACATGGCGTTTCCCCGGGGCTCACCCAAGGCCCGATCGTTGCCCATGAACTCGCCTTCACCACCGGCAGGAAATCGATCGAAGCGTCGACGCAAAAGCCGTTCCACGCTCGCAACAATGTCGCGCCACCAAATTCGGTTGCCGCGATGAGAAGATCCGGTCGCCGCGCAGTGTCGTTACGCCATTGGCTACTGGCGATGGGCGGAGGCATCGGCGCGAACGAATCGGACATCCAGCTTGCTGATGCGAGAGATCCGTCGGCGGCGAAGAAGTCCAGATTGCGAAGCACCGGATCGTCGAGGAACGCGACAGTTCCGATAGCCATTTCGCACAGTAGTTGGCCGATCGCGCGCGTGAGGTGATTGATGCCTGCGATCGCGACACTGCGAGCGGCCAGATCCTTGCCCGTTCGTCGCGGATCGGCCCCCATGTCCCAGTAAAAGATGTCGAGCGGCCCATCCGTCACGGAGGCGGAATCCATGTCGGTTGAGATGAAGCGCGCGGCGATCAGTTGGTCCAGCAATCGTTCGATAACCGGTCGATCGGGCGCCGCGAACCGATCCACCAAATCCTCGCGCGAAACGCGCCCGGATTCCGCAGTCGCCATCAGAAACGAAACGGCCTCCAGAATGCTGCGCCCGACCAATCGCAATGAAGTTGCCCCGCGCACCAGGATCGCGCCCTCGGGGATTTCGATCAACTGGGCGGGCAGGAAGCGTAGCCCCGGCGTCACGTCGTCATGCCTTGGTTCCTAATTCCCGGCGGTGGCGCGCTCAACTGTCAAAACACGCTCCTCTTCCAGCCGATGCAGGGCATCGAGATCCCCGGCACGTTCCGAGCGCAGCATTCTTAGTTCGGCTGCAGTGATTTGGTAGGGCGAACGATAGCGTTTGAAATGCACCGTCGCGCCGTCGTCGGCGGACGGTCTGATACAGCTGACCGCAGGTCCGATCTTGACCCGCGCCCGCGACCAGTCGACCGGTCCGGGATCGATGTGGACGCCGTTCCAGACCAACTTGCCGGTCGAATATCGCAAAGCGGTTTCAATCGCCTCCGGGCGATTCTCGGGCAGGCCCTGTCCGTCGCGAGTGTCGAGGATTATGGCGCCGCGCGCTAGTTCTGGCGGGTTGCCGGATGTCGTGCGGAGAAGGCCTGCTAATGCCGCGCGCAACGCCTGTGCGGCAGGTGAATCATAGGGCGGTTCAAGCGCGCAATCGATAACCCCTACTGCCCAGCCTTGCGCGCCGACCATGGTCATTGCCCCCGGCTCCGAAGCCCGCCCGTAGAGGTCGCGAGAGACTATCGGCAAGGTTGCCGCCGCTACGCCGCACGGTTTGTCGATCCCTAGCGCGGCAGCGGCGTGTTCCAATCGCGCTCGAGCGGCGCTCAACACCTCCTCGGCATCGACTCCATCCCAGGCGACCGCCCGATTGATGATCGCGCTCGCTACCCGCCACCCGAGTGCTTCGGGCACTTCAAAAGCGGCGAGGTTGAGACATGCGCGCAGCCATGCGGTGAATGCCGGATATAGGTCGCCACGCGCCTCGCACAGTTGAGCACGACAAACGTCGCGATAGACGAGATCCGAAGGCATAAAGACGCCCTTCGTCGTCTCAAAAGCACGGTTATAATAGGATTCGGCCTCGTCGATATTGGCATCTCGCCGGTGCAGGCGGGCGATGTTGATGCAGTTGAGATAGCGAATGTGCCAAGCCTCGTCGTCCAGGACATCGAGTGATTCCTCGATACCCGCCTCAAGCTGGAGCGCGCGCTCAGCGTCACCGGCGCGCAGATGAGCGAGTGCGTTGATGTTTCGCAAATACAGGTCAAGCCAGGGGCTATCTGCAAATTTGCCGTCTCCGCGTGCCAGCCCGAAGGCCGTCAGCGCCTCGCCCGGTTGGCCGCTCATCACCATACCCCACGCGCGCGATGCGATTAGCGCGCGTCGAACCGGCTCGGGCAACGGCGCCGGCAGCGCTTCGACGACCGCCGCCTCCCGGTACCGCTGCAGCGCAATACGCATCGATTGCTGCATCAGCAGGATCATGCCGGCCTCGAACGCGTCGCGCGCGGCCACCTGTGCGTGCGTCAGAAGCAACAACCCTGTGTCGTTGCCACCGACCGAAAAGCTTTCCCAAGCCATCTGCGCGAGTAATCTCGCATCGCCAAGCCCGCGCTGCACGAGCCGAGTCTCGGCAAAGGCCCGCGCGTTCGGCGCTCCCGTCAACGCGATGTGGCACAGAGTTTCCGTCGATGCCTGCGTCGGATCGCTACGCGCCGCCGGCGACGCCATCGACCATCCGCCATCGAGCGCGATCGCCGCGGGTTTTGCCGATGTGTGCCCGCCGGGCGCGACGACCTCCGCGTGAAAGTCCGCAGTTTCAACGCGTGACTCTGGCGATGGATCGGACAATGTGGACCAGTCGATCAGAAATCCTTCGACGTCCAACGTTGCCGGTGTTCCGACAAATATGAGGCTGCCGGGCCCCCTGGCCGCTGCGAAAAAGCTCGCAAAAAAACGGTTTTCGCGGCCAAAGTCGAAGCCGAATTGTGGCAGGCTGATCAACAGCGCGACGTCCGGCCACTCGCGCAGATGCCGCAAAACATGCTTTGCCCGATCGAGCGCGGCAAGGATTTGCGCGTCACCCTGGGCTTCCGCGTCGATCCAGCTTGCGACCGTGGCGTCGGACATACCGCCATGTGCCGACCACGGCACCGCCATCGTGCCGCGAGTCGCAGACCCGGCATCGATATTGAGCTGCCGCTCTATCTGACATGCCGCCGCCTGGCCCTCCCATGCGCCGAGGGAGAGATCGACACCGATGATTCGGCGCCGATCATTCTTCAGCCACCGATCAATTTCGTGAGCGGAACCGACGAGCCCCGTAGCCCGAACTGGGCCAGCGACTCGTGCGATATAGTCGCACGAGTCGTGTCCGGCCGCCGCCGTTTCGGTATCGCCAACGCCACGTAGAGGTAGCGCAGTGGTCGCCACGATCAGTGTATAATTCGACGCGACCTTGAGGGAGCCGCTTCAGCGGCCGCGGTGCAGCAGCATGGCGTGCAGCAACAGCATTTGATATCGCCGAGATCGCGTGACGTCGCCGTCCTTCGCATCATTGTGTCGAAGGCACTATTGAGCGACGTGATATCTTCGAGCGACAGATTGACCGGGGCATCACCGGGCAGGCGGCCTCCACCGCCGCGCATCGAAACCATCACGCGCATTGCATCGGCTTCGGTAATCTGCCGTGCCGCCGGCGTCAGCTGGTCCTGTTCCTCCTGATTAAGGAGATCGGTAATCGGAGTGCTTGCCATTGTATGTTCCTTTATAATTGCAGGAAAAAACGCTTAAGCAACACGCTCATTCAGACGTCTTGTGGTCGGTCGCGGTTCAACTGATATTCGTGATGCCGACCTGCGCCGAAAGCCTATCGACTCTTTTTTGATTTGACAATAGACCGATAATTCCAAAATCCGGATGAGATAAAGCACAGATATATATGGAGGGATGGCGGCGGCGAGCTGTCAGACTCATGCGCCCTTCCTTCAACGGTGCCACGCGGTTGTTTTTGTGAGTGGCTTCTTGGCTCGAACAAAGTACATAGTGCAAAGGTCATAAAATAGTATCGAGGTATTATCCGATAGAAAATGATATTCGCGTCTTGCAAAATATTGCGCTAAGGCGGATTCTTAAGAGACCACATATCCAACATAAAGTTGCATTCCTATATTAAGTTACAAACCGCAATGCCAATTTGCGCACAAATAGATTGATTCAACTTCGTTGCAGTGCATTTCCTGTCAACGAAGATAGCTAGGTGCGACGAGGTGGATAGGAGCGAATACATGCATATACGCGCCGCAGGATTCGCTGGTACGCTCGTGGTGGAAACTGAACGGCATTGCGATGTAGGTGCCATTTTTCCGAGACATTCCGCTCATAGCGCGTCGCGAAATCATCAGTTGGCATTGATGTTTCCTAAGTGCTCGCGCGCGCGCCGCGTCTAACCCTAACGCCTCTTGGTGATGTAACTTCGAGGATATCGCCTCCCTGGACGACTGCTGGCCAGAGGTAGACTACCTCGCCATTGAGCTTCACGTGCACCACTCCGCAACGGGCGCAACCTGCGCGCGTCCGGATAACGGGAGTGCGGAAACTCAGAGATTCTAGACTTCTTGGCGGTGCTTTCGGTCTAACGCGAAAGCGTCTCCCACGATCATGCCCGGTCTTCGCGGGCGGCCCGGCGACGATTCGCGGTAGCCTCTAGGAGACAAGTCGAGCGAAGAGAGGAGCCTTCTTGCGGGGCAGGCGTCGTCGGCGAGGTATCGCCGTATGCGTCAGCCGAGTTGTACGGCTTGGACGTGCCGGCGTTGTTGCCGCTCTTGGACACGCCGCCGGGGACGTTGAGCACCTGGCCCGCGGTGAGCGCGCCGTCGGCGCCCATGCCGTTGGCTTGCGCCAGCTTGTACCAGAGCGACGCATCGCCCCACAGTTGCGCCGCGACGCTCGCCAGGCTGTCGCCGCTACGCGCGGTGTAACTGCCGCCGCCGGCCCCTTGCGCATAGCTCGTATAGGGGTCGTACGCCTGGTCGAAATCGGCGTAGCTCGCCCCCGTCGCCGCACCGCCCCGGAAATAGCCG
>NZ_DATBDV010000012.1:0-69207 GCF_036269755.1 Sphingomonas sp.
CAGCGCGGCGACATCTCGGCGCGCTCCGCGCTCACCGTCCACCGCGGCACCGCCAATCGCTCGAGCGAAGCGCGGCCGGCGCTCGTCGTCGGCGTCGACGCGCCCGATGCGACCAATGCCGCGCATCACGATCTCCAGGCCACCCATGCTTATGCGCGGACCCTGCCCCCGCGCGTCCGCGACCATCTGACCTGCCGGCTGGTCGACACGCTCGAGCCCGTGGTCCAGCACCATGTCATCCAGGGCCTGCTCGAGCCGGCCTATTGACCGCCATTGACGCCGCCGCCCCGGATCGCCCACAAGCGAATAAATATGATAAAAGAGTGATGCCCTTGGCCAGCCTGGAGCTCCGCAACGTCAGCAAGGCCTATGGCGACACGCCTGTCCTCGACGACGTGTCGCTGACGATGGAGGCATGCGAGTTCGTCGCCTTCCTCGGGCCCTCGGGCAGCGGCAAATCGACCCTGCTGCGCATCGTCGCGGGCCTCGAGACGCCGGACCGCGGCGAGGTCTGGCTGGACGGAAGCCGGATCGACCTGCTCCCGCCCGGGGCGCGCGGCGTCGCCATGGTCTTCCAGCATTATGCGCTCTACCCGCATATGAGCGTGCGCGAGAACATGGCCTTCGGCCTCAGGAATGCGGGCGTGGCGCGGGACGAGATCGCCGTGCGGGTGGCGCAGGCGGCCGGCGTGCTCGAGATCGAGGCCCTGCTCGACCGCAAGCCCGGCCAGCTTTCGGGCGGGCAGCGGCAGCGGGTCGCGATCGGCCGCGCGATCGTCAAGCAGCCCAGATTGTTCCTGCTCGACGAGCCGCTCTCGAACCTCGACGCGGCCCTGCGCACCCGCACCCGGGTCGAGCTCGCCCAGCTGCGCCAGCGGGTCGAGGCGGCGGTGATCATGGTCACCCACGACCAGGCCGAGGCGATGACCCTGGCCGACCGGATCGTGGTGATGAGCGACCGCAGGATCCAGCAGATCGGCGCGCCGATGCAGGTCTACAGCCGCCCCGCCAACAGCTTCGTCGCCCGCTTCGTCGGCTCGCCGGCGATGACGCTCGCGCCGGCAAGCCTGCTCCCCGGCGAGGGCGGCTTCGCGCGCGTCCGCCTCGGCGACGGCGCCGAGCTCGACACCCGCGTGGCGCGCGCGAGCCTGTCCGGCGACGGCGCGGTCCAGCTCGGCCTGCGCCCCGAAGGCGTGACCGTGACCGGCCCCGGCGCCGGCACGACCAATGCCCGCGTCGAATTGGTCGAGCGGCTCGGCGACCGCACCCTCGTCTATGCGCGGCTCGCCGACGGCGCCGCGGTGACCGCGCAGGACGAAGGCAATAGCCGGGTCCGGCTGGGCGACGAGATCGGCCTCGCGATCGACGGCGCCGCCGCCCATCTGTTCACGGCGGACGGCAGCGGCCGCCATGCGGAGCCGGGCGCGTGAGGAGATCGGCGCGCCGCTTCGAAGGCTTCCTCTTCGTCGGGCCGTTCCTCCTCCTCTACCTCTTCCTGCTCATCTATCCCTTGCTGATGGGGATCGGGATCAGCCTCAACCGGGCCGATCCGTTCGGCGCGCGCCAGTGGGTCGGCCTCGACAATTATGCGCGGCTCGCCGCCGATCCGATCTTCCACCAGGCGCTCGTCAACACCTTCAAGCTCACCCTGCTGATCGTCCCGGCGCTTACCCTGATCGCGCTGGCGCTGGCGCTCGCGCTCAACCGGCCGAGCCGGATCGCCTCCGTGTTCCGCGGCATCTTCTTCTCCTCCTCGGTGCTCTCGGTGACCATCGTCACCCTGATCTGGCGCTTCATCCTCACCCCGGATGCGGGCCTCGTCGCGAAGCTCGTCCGGGCGTTCGGCGGAGATCCGCCTCCCTTCCTCAGCGATCCGAACCTCACCATCCCGGCGCTTGCGATCACCACCATCTGGTGGTGCATCGGCCTGCCGATGATGCTGTTCCTGGCCGGGCTGCAGCAGATTCCCGCGGACATATACGAGGCGGCCGCGCTCGACGGCGCAAGCCGCTGGACGACCTTCCGCCGGATCACCCTGCCGAGCCTGCGCCGCACCCTGCTCCTCGTCGTCATGCTGCAGACCGCGGCGCAGCTGCAATTGTTCGGCCAGGCGCAATTGCTCACCGCGGGCGGGCCGAGCGGCGCCTCGCGGCCGGTCGTCCTGTTCATCTACGAGGTCGCGTTCGGGCGCTGGGAGCTCGGCTATGCGGCGGCGGCGGCGGAGATCCTGTTCCTCCTCGTCCTCTCGGTCACCCTCATCCAATATTGGACGGTGACCCGGCAGGAGCCCGAGCGATGAGCGCCGGCACGCCGCGCGCGCGGCTCTCCGCGCCCGCCTGGGCCGGGGTCTTGATCGGCGCGGCGATCATGGTCGCGCCCCTGGTCTGGACCCTTTTGCTCTCGCTCAAGTCCAATGCCGAGCTGATGCGCGACAGCGCGACCGCCTTTTCGGGACCCTACACGCTCGAAAATTACCGGGCGATCGTGCTTGCCTCCTCGGTCCCGCACTGGCTGCTCAACAGCCTGATCGTCGCGCTCGGGACGACGGCGGGCGTGCTCATCCTCTGCTCGCTCGCCGGCTACGGCTTCGCCCGGCTCGAATTCCCGTTCCGCCGCACCTTGTTCGTCTTCGTCCTGCTCGGCCTCGCCATTCCGGAGCAGGCGGTGATCCTCCCGCGCCACCAGCTCTTCGCCCAGCTCCACCTCCACAATAGCTATCCGGGCCTCATCCTGCCCGGCCTCGTCGCACCGTTCGGGGTCTTCTTCATGACCCAATATTTCCGCGCCATCCCGCGCGAGCTTGACGAAGCGGCGCTGCTCGACGGGGCCTCGCGCTTCACTCTGTTCTGGAAGGTGCTGCTGCCTCTGACCAGGCCCGCCCAGGCGACGCTCGGCGTGTTCACCTTCCTCGGCGCGTGGAACGATTATTGGTGGCCGCTCATCTCGGCGACGCGCAGCGAGCGCTTCACGCTCACCGTCGGCCTCGCCTCCTCGCAGATGAATTACGCGCAGACCAGCGGGCTCGGCTTCCTGATGGCGCAGGCGGTGTTCGCGTCAATCCCGATCCTGATCGTCTACATCATCTTCCAGAAGCAGATCGTGCGCGCGATGGCCGGGGCAGCGGTGCGATGAGGGGACTCGCGCTCCTCCTGTTCGCGCTGATCGGCCTGACCGGTTGCACGCGGTCCGACCACCGCACCGAGATCGTGCTCCAGCGCTTCTTCGGCGAATGCGGCGCGGTCTATGACCAGAGCACCGACGTCGCCGCCGCCGATACCGAATGCGGCATTCTCACCACGCTGATCAACAAGTTCCAGGCGGAGAATCCCGACGTGCGGGTCAGCGTCAACGTCGTCGCCTGGCCGGGCTACGCGCAACTCTCCGCGCAGATCGCGGCTGGCGATCCGCCCGACCTCGTCGTGATGCATCAGTCGGTCATTTCCGACTATTCGGCGCGCGGGCTGCTCGAGCCGATGGAAGGCGTGCTGAAAGACGCGGGGATCAGTGCCGATGACTTCAGCGACGCCGGCAAACGGGGGGTGATCAAGAACGGGCGAATCTACGCCATGCCGTGGGACACGATCGGCCGGCTGTGGCACATC
Source organism: Sphingomonas sp. (assembly GCF_036269755.1). Classification (GTDB taxonomy): domain Bacteria; phylum Pseudomonadota; class Alphaproteobacteria; order Sphingomonadales; family Sphingomonadaceae; genus Sphingomonas. Next base: position 3,603 of record NZ_DATBDV010000012.1, read on the forward strand.
AATACGCAATTGATGGCGCAGGCCGGGCTGATGCGGAATGGGCGCCCGGTACTCCCCACCAGCCCGCAGGAATTGCTCGCGCAAGCACGGCAGTTCCGCGCGAGGACGGGCAAGCCGTATCTGCTCCAGGCGCAAGTCGGTGCGCCGGATTATTACGTCGCCAATCTCTACACCTATCTGCTCGCGCAGGATGCGGTGATCTTTCCGGACGCGCGGCACGTCCGGCTCGACACGCCGCAGGCGCGCGCGATCGTGCAGCTTTATCGCACGCTCAATCAGGAGGGGTTGACCGCGCGCAACCAGGATTTCCCGGCGGCGACCGCGGCGTTCATGAACGGCGAGGGCGGCATCTTTCCGACCGGCACCTGGATGATCGGGCCGTACGATGCGGAAGCGGCGATCCCGGGCCGGCCGCTCAACGGGCATTATGCGGCGCTGCCGTTCCCGCGGCTGTGGGGGCACGACGCGGCGTTCGTCGACGGGCATAGCTGGATCATGCCCAAACGATCGCGCAGCCCCGCGGAACTACAGGTCATCGCGCGCTTCCTCCGGTTCATGGCCGCGAACAATTTCGAATGGACTCGCACGGGGCAATTGCCGGCGTTCCGCGCGGTGCTCGCGATGCCCAAATTCCGCGCCCTGCCGCATCGCGCCGACATCGCGGCGATGGCCGCGACCGGCGCCCAGTTGCCCGATTACGTGCGGCGGCAGTCGGCGATCCAGGGGGTGATCGGCGAGGAACTGGAGGCGGCGGTCAACGGCATCAAGCCGGTCGACAAGGCGCTGGCCGATGCGCAGCGGCGAGTCGACGAATTGCTGGCCGAAATCCCCTAGCGGGCTCAGCCGGCGAAGTGCGGTTCGGCGACTCCGCGCACGCCGGGCACCGTCATGAACAGCCCGCCCGCGCAAGGTTGCGACTCCAGTTCCTTCGCCGTCAGGTCGCGCCGCGCGCTGGTGACGAACAGCCGGTCGAGATCGGGCCCGCCGAACGCGACGCTGGTCGGGCGCTGTGCCGGTACCTCGAGCTCGGCGATCGGTTCGCCCGCGGGCGAAAGCCGCCGCACGCACCAGCCATCCCAGAACGCGATCCACAGGCAATCCTCGGCGTCGACGGTCATGCCGTCGGGATAGCCTTGGCCTTCCCCGAACTGCGCGAAGACGCGGCGGTTGGTGACGCCGCCGTCATCAGCCAGATCGAAGGCGTAGATCCGCTGCAGCGCCGAATCGGTGTGGTACATCTTCCGCCCGTCGAGGCTGAACGCCGGGCCATTGGTGACGTGGTAGCCGTCGTCGACGAGTGCCGATTCGAGCGTTGAGCCGAGCCGGTACAACGCGCCGCTCGTCTGCTGCTCGTGGCGGTCCATCGTCCCGGCCCAGAACCGGCCCGCGCGATCCACCTTGCCGTCGTTGAAGCGGTTGCTCTCCCGCCCGGATTCGGGATTTCCGAGCAGCGTGACCCCGGCGCCAAACTCAAACGCGAGGAAACCGTCATGCCCCGCCCCGATGAACCCGCCGCCGGCCCGCGGTGCCAGCGTCGATACATGGACCGGCACGTCCCAGATCCGCGTGCCTTCCGCTTCGGACCAGCGGAACATCTTCTTGCCGACGATATCGACCCAATAGAGCGCTGCCTCGCGCGCGACCCAGGTCGGCCCCTCGCCCAGAATGGCTTGAACGTCGGCAATGCATTCCATCTCAGTCTTTCCGTTCGGCGTCGGCGATCAGTACCATCACGTCTGCGATCAGCGCGGTCATCGCGGCGCTCGCGCTGTCGCCGTCGCGCTGTTCGATCGCGGTCAGCACCGCTTCGTGCTGCGGCAGGCTGGCGGTGCGCCCCTTGAAGCGGTTGGTGAAGCGGATCGACGTGCGCAACGCGGTCTCCACGACATCGCGAAACTGGCGGTAGAACGGATTGCCCGAGGCGTGGAGGATCGCGATGTGGAAGGCGATGTCGGCTTCGAGCGGATCGTCGTCGCCGCTTTCCGCCGCGACCATGCGCGTGAAGCCGGCATGGATCGCGCCGATCCCGTCTTCGTCATGCGCGCGGGCAGCGAGCGCTGCGGCGGCGGGCTCGATCGCGATGCGCAGTTCGGTGAACTGGCGAAGCAGGCTGAGCGCGAACTTGCGCTCGAGCAGCCAGCGCAGCACGTCGGGATCGAACAGGTTCCACTGCGCAGCCGGTTGCACGCTGGTGCCCTTGCGCGGGCGGGCGGTGAGCAGCCCCTTGGCGGTCAGCATTTTCACCGCCTCGCGAGTCACCGATCGGCTGACCGCATGCTGGCGCGCCAGTTCGGCTTCGGTCGGGAAACCGCCGTCATCGAATTGGCCAGTGACGATCGATCGCCCGAGGGCATCGACCATGCCGTAGGTCAGGTTGCTGCCGGAACCCATGGCCGATTGCATTCGAGCGCCGCTCGCCAACGAAAAATCTCCCCCGCTCCCTATGTCATCGTGCGGCATCATCGATCAAGTCAGACGAACGGCGCGGTGACGTCGCGACGGCCGACAAGGAAAGCGTCGGCGGCGATGCGCAGCGGCTCACGGTCGACCTCGCTGCGGCCGGCGGCGACGAGGTCGGCGAAATGTTCATAGAGTGCGGGATATTCGCGCTGGTCCGGGAGGCTCTGCTCGGCGCCGTCGATGCTGAGCCGGTGTCCGCCATTTTCGAGTACCAGCTTGCGGCCCGAGGCGGTGTCGACCTCGATCGTCCAGCTTTCGCCTTCGGCATGGCGCCAGTCGAAATCGGCCGCGAAGCTCCCGCCGACGAAATCGATGTGCGCGGCGATCGGCGCCTGCCGGTTTTCGGGATAGGTCAGCGCGGCCCCGCGCACGAACAACGGCACCGGCAGGATTCGACTGGCGATCGAGAGCGCGTTGATGCCGGGATCGAACACGCCGAAGCCGCCCGGGGCCCAGATCCATTCCTGACCGGGATGCCATTTGCGGACGTCCTCGAACCACGAAATCCGTAGCCGACTGGCCGTCTCGTTCCGCAGCGCTCCGGCGGCCGGCGCCACGCCGGGCGCGAACTGCGAGTGCCAGGCGGTGAAGAGGGGACGATTCGCCCGCTCCGCGATATGCTGCAAGTCCTCGATTTCGCCCAAGGTCGCGGCGGGGGGCTTTTCGAGCAACACGGCCAGTCCCGCTTCGAGCGCATGGCGCGCGATGTCGTGGCGTACCGAAGGCGGCGTGCAGATCGCCACCGCTTCGAGCCGCCCGCGCAGCGCCTCGAACAGCGCGGCGGGCTCCGTGTCGAACGGCACGCCCAGGCCAGGGTCGCCGCTGCGTGTCGAGACGCCGGCAAGCTCGAACCGCGGATTGGCGGCGATGGCGGGAACGTGCTCGTCGCGCGCGATCTTGCCATAGCCGACGATGGCGATCCGGATCGTCACGCGCGCGCGCCCAATGCTGCGACGAAGGCGCGGGCCTGCGCCCCGACCTCGCTGGCGCTCCGGCCAGGCCTGTAGAGCGCGCCACCCAGGCCGAACCCGTTCGCGCCGGCATCGAAATACGCGGCCATCTTGTCGGGCGTGACACTGCCCACCATCACCAGCGGCACGTCCTTCGGAAGCACCGCGCGCTGCGCCTTGACCACCGCCGGCGGTGCCGCCTCGGCGGGGAAAAGCTTGAGCACGTCCGCGCCGGCATCGAACGCGGCGAAGGCTTCGGTCGGGGTGAAATAGCCGGGCGCGGAAACCAGACCGGCGCGCGCGGTCGCAGCGATCACGTCGCGATTGGCGCCCGGCGAGACGACGATGCCGCCCCCCGCGTCGCCCACGCGCGCGACGTCCTCGACGCGCAGGACGGTCCCGGCGCCGACCAGTGCCTGGTCGCCGAACGCCCGCGCTAGCCGCGCGATACTGTCGAACGGCTCGGGGGAATTGAGCGGCACCTCGATGATCCGGATGCCCGCTTCGACTAAAGCCGCGCCGACGGCCTCGACCTCATCGGGTGCTACACCGCGAATGATCGCGATGAGCGGGCAGGCCGCGAAGTGGCGCTGAAAGGTGGCGAGCGCGTCCATCACAGCATCTCCGTTATAAGCCGGATACCGGCGAGGAACGCTTGGGCGCCGTCGATGCGGCGCGTCGATACGCCGCGAGTCGTCAGCGCAGCTTCGTACAGCGCGCACAGATCGGGCCGGCCGATCAGCACGACCTCGCGCGCCGAACCGCCAGCCTTTGCGACGGCCGCGCAAACCTCGCTCCCGATCAACAATCCACTGGCGTACGACGCCGGTTCGCCGACGCTTCCGCCAAGAAGGTGCCGCGCACGGATGCGGAACAGATCCGACAACATGTTCTCGCCGGCGAACGCCGCTGCGACTCCGGCGGAGAATCCGGCATCGTCGGGCGACACGTCGCCCTGTAGCTGCGGCGCGAGGATGCTGTGCGTCTTGAGCAGGTTGAACATTTCGCCAGTCATTGTCGTGCGAAAATGCGCGATGCGGCCTGCCTGAAGCTGGATCCACTTGGCGTGCGTACCGGGATGGCAGACCAAGCTGTCCTGCGGAGCCTGGCCGAGCGTCACGGCGCCGAGCACCTGGACTTCCTCGCCCCGCATCACGTCGGCGCCCGCCTCGCCGCGCTGGCAGACGCCCGGCACGATGCCCGTGCGCTCGGGCTCGATCCATGCGACCGCCGCCGCCAGCGCATCCGCCCCGGCGGGACAGGGGACGTAGGGCGCCTCGCGCCAGCCGCGATTGGAGCCGACCATTCCGGCGAGCATCATCGGATGGTCGCCGAGCCGCTGCCGGATCGCCGCCGCCGCCGCCGGGAAACCTCCCGCAGGCACCGCGAGCAAACCGAGATCGTCCTCGAACGATTGCGTGATGCTGCCGTCCGCCGCGACCCGCCAGGCGCGCCGATTGGTGGTCCCCCAATCCACCGCGATATAGCCGTCACGCCAAGTCATGCTCGCTCCGTGTAATCGTTGTGGGGAGCCGATCGCTCGCCGCTTCGTTGGTCGTGCGCCAGCATTATCCTTGCGGCTCCAAATTTATAATATAAATGTTCGGGCGACGGCCGAGGGTAGAAAAATTCTCATGAAAATAACGCGTATTGAGACCTTCTTGGTTCCCCCGAGATGGCTGTTCGTGCGCGTCGAGGCCGATGACGGGACGTTCGGCTGGGGCGAAGCGAGCCTGGAGGGGCATGCCGAGGCGGTGCTCGGCGCGTTCGAGCCGGTCCGCGACCGCTTCATCGGCAGCGATCCCCGCCGGATCGAGGATATCTGGCAGATCGCCTATCGCGGCGGGTTCTACCGCGGCGGCCCGGTGATGATGTCGGCGTTGTCGGGGCTCGATCAGGCGCTGTGGGACTTGAAGGGACGTCACTACGGCTTGTCCGCCTGGGAAATGCTGGGCGGGCGCGTGCGCGACAAGGTGCGCGCTTATGCCTGGATCGGCGGCGACCGGCCCGAGCACATCGCCGACGCCGCCAAGGCGCGGCGCGAGCAGGGATTTTCCGCGGTCAAGATGAACGCCACGGCGGAGCTCGACTATCTCGCCTCGCCGCGCGCGTTGGAAGAGGTGAGCGAGCGCGTGCGCGCAGCGCAGGCGGCGGGAATGGATGTCGGCCTCGACTTCCACGGCCGAGTCCACCGCGCGATGGCGAAGCAGCTCGCCAAGGCGCTCGAGCCGCTCGGGCTGCTGTTCATCGAGGAGCCGGTGCTGTCGGAGAACCCCGAAGTGCTGTCCGAAATCTCGCACCTCGTCGCGACGCCGATCGCGCTCGGCGAGCGGCTCTACTCGCGCTGGGACTTCAAGCCGTTCCTCGCGTCGGGCGCGGTCGACATCCTGCAACCCGATCTCAGCCATGCCGGCGGGCTCTCCGAATGCCGGCGGATCGCAGCGATGGCGGAGGCGTTCGACGTCGCGGTGGCGCCGCATTGCCCGCTGGGGCCGCTTGCGCTCGGGGCTTGCCTGCAGCTCGCGGGCTGCACGCCCAACGTCGTGCTGCAGGAGATGTCGATCGGCATCCACTACAATCAGGGCGGCCATGATCTGTTGAGCTTTTGCGCGAACCCGGACGTGCTCACCCCGGTCGACGGATTCCTGCCGATCCCGACCGGTCCGGGCCTCGGTATCGAGATCGACGAGGACAAGGTGCGCGCCGCGCAGGCGGAGCCGCATCGCTGGCGCAATCCGATCTGGCGGCAGGTGGACGGCAGCTTCGCCGAGTGGTGAAGCGCGCGGGCGCCACTAACCCATGCTGTTGTCGCTTCGCCACACCATCTGATTAATCTTATAATTGGCTTGTCACCCGCTCATACGCGGGTGTAGCGGTCGGCGCGAGAGCCGCGCCAGCGGCCATAACCGCTATTGGGGGAGACCGACCGATGCGCCTGAAGACCCTGGTTCTTTGCACGACCTCGTTGGGGGTCCTCGCATTTTCGGCGACGCCGACGTTCGCGCAGACGCAGCCGCAGGATGGCGATCCCGGCACGCCCGCCGCTACTCCTCCCCAGACCACCCCCGCACCCGGCGTCGATAACACCGACGCAGCGGACAATGGGCAGGACATCATCGTCACCGGTATTCGGGCGTCGCTGCAATCGGCGCAGAACATTCGCCGCAATTCGACCCAGATCATCGATTCCGTGGTTGCCGAGGATATCGGCAAGCTGCCCGACCTCAACACCGCCGAAACCGCGGCGCGCATTCCGGGCGTGCAGGTCTATCGTCAGGGCGGCGAAGCGTCGAACGTGCTGGTGCGCGGCCTGCCGTTCTTCACCACGACCTATAACGGTCGCGAGATCTTCACCGCGGAAACGCGCGTCGTCGCGCTTCAGGACTTCCCCTCCGCGAACATCGCCGCGCTGGAAGTGTACAAGACGTCGACCGCTGACCTCGTCGAGCCGGGGCTCGCGGGGCTGGTCAATGTCCGGTCACGCCGCCCGTTCGACTTCACCGGCGCGCAGTTCGCGGGCTCGGTTTGGGAACTCTACACGCGCCAGGGCAATTCGGTGCGCCCGAACTTCAACCTGCTGGCGACCGATCGCTGGCAGACCGGGATCGGCGAGATCGGATTCCTGATCAACGCCTCCTACGATCAAATGAAGTATCTCGACTCAGAGATTTCCAACACCGACTTCATCGCCGACCCGACCGTCCCGCCGAGCGGCCAGCACGTCCGCCTGCCGGACATCCAGCGGCTTTACTACCGCTCGGGCCGCCGCGAACGCCCATCCGTCAACGCCGCGCTGCAGTGGCGGCCGAGCAGCTCGCTCGAGGTCTATGGCGAGTTCCTGTGGCAGGGCTTCCGCAACCAGATCGACGACCACTTCCTCGAATCGCCGCTCTATGGTGGTGCGGCGTACAGCAACCTCGTGCTGCGCGACGGCACCAATCAGGTCAGCAGCGGTACGGTGACCAACCCGGGGGGGAACCTGTTCTCCTACCAGGGCGGGACGTACAACCGGACCGACACCTTCCAGTATGCCGGCGGCCTGAAGTTCAACCAGGATCGTTGGCACATCAGTGCGGACGTTGCGCGTACTCGGTCGACATTCCGCGGATCGACGGAATCGATCGACCGCATCTTCCCGGGCGCGCGCACGATCAACTTCAACCTCGAGGATCCGTCGTTCACGGTTACGGGGATCAACTTCACCGATCCGACTGCGCAGACCTTCCAAGGCCTGTACGAGGAGGATCAGCGTGCGATCGGGCGGGATTGGCAGCTCCGCGCCGATTTGCAGTACGATTTCGACACATCGTTCCTGCGCAACATCCAGATCGGCGTGCGCTATACGGATCGAAAGGCTGAGCGCGACTTTGGCAGCCGCTATGCCTATCTGCTCCCGCTCGGGCTGAATGCCAGCACGCTGCCGGTCACCTTCGACGTCTTCCGGGGGGTCGAGGGATCGAACGGAACGTATAACTGGACCGCCCCGACCTACGACAGCATTCGCGATAATTTAGTCCAGCTGCGGCAGTATGTTATCTCCCATTGCGCGGCGATCTTGCCGACCGATCCTGGCAACGGTTGTGCCAGCTATACCACCACGCCGCTCGTCGCCGGCACGCAGTTCCGCGCGAACGAAACGACGCTTGCCGGTTACGGGCAGCTGAATCTCGGTGGGGATGCGCTGGGCGGCGTGATCGGGCTTCGCGTGAACCGCATTCGCACGACTTTCCCGGGACCTCCCACGGGAATCCCTGCGGTCGACAATGGCAATGAACATACCGAGTTCTTGCCCAATGCCAGCTTGCGGTGGCGGGTCGACCCCAAGGTGCAGGTCCGCCTGGCGGTATCCAAGACCGAGACTCGGCCGGACTTTGCCCAATTGGAGCCTTTCGTCACCATCAATTCGCAGGGCAACGGCCCCGCGGTGGGTACCGATCAGCAGCCCCGCACCGGACAGGGCGGCAATCCCTTCCTCCAGCCCTACACGTCGTGGAATTACGACGCTGCGCTGGAATTCTATTTCTCGCGCGCCGGCTTTGCTTCGGTTACCGGGTTTCGCCGCGATCTCAACGGCTTCATCCTGAACAGGACGTATCGGTTCACCGACCCGACGCTGGGCGTCGTCCAGATTTCGGGGCCGATCAATACCGGTAAGGGTTACATCAACGGCGTCGAGTTCCAGGCGCAGACGTTCCTCGACTTCGGCGGGCTGCCCCGCTGGCTGCATGGTTTCGGCGTTCAAGGGAACGTCACTTATCTCGATGCCAAGCTCCAACAGGATAACGGGGCAGGCGGCTTGGCCTACCTCCCCATCACCGACGAACTCAACGGCACGTCGAAGTGGAACTGGGCGGTGGTCGGGATGTACGAGTCCGGTGGGCTGTCGGCGCGCCTGACCTATAGCGGGCGGTCGAGCTTCCTTGGCACGCGCCAATATCGCGGCGACGATGTCTATATCGAGACGTCGCATCCCGCCGACCGGCTGGATCTGTCGCTCAACTACGAGTTGTTGAAGCGCTTCACGATCTTCGCCGATTGGACCAACATCACGCACTCGAAGTTCAGGCAGGACTTCAGCTCGGCGCGTGCGGGCGCGACTCGCGCCGAATATCCGCGCTATGTGCGCTTCGACGAAGAAACCGTCTCGCTCGGCATCCGCTTCCGCTTCGGGAAGTAAGCTCACGGCCCTCCCGCCCGGCGGGAGGGCCGCGCTTCACCGCGACGCGGGGCGCAGGCTCCGGCCGATGATCGGGCGATCGCCGTCCCAACCCAGCGGCGCCAGATAGAGTTGGCGGTGCGGCGGTATCGCGAGGTGGCAGTCGCGCGTGGCCGCCCACGCATGGAATGCGAACACCTGACGGTCGCCGACATTGAACACCGCCTGGTGCCCCGGGCCGCTGAGGCAGCCCGCCGACCGGTCGTTGAAGCTGTGCAGGATCGGGTTGTCCGCCGCGTCGGTGCATGGGCCCATCGGGCCTTTGCAGGCCGCATAGCCGATCGAATAGACCGAGATGTTCTGGTCCGGCTCCCAGCCGAAATGGTTCGCCGAAAAAAACAAGGTGTAGCGGCCCTGATGCCGCACCATCGTCGGCGCCTCGATGACGTGCGCTTCCCAAGGCTGATCGTTCTTCGCCAGCGCGACCGGATCGCCGGTGACATGCAAACCGTCGGCCGTCAGCCGCTGGACGTAGATTTGTGTGGAGGTGTGGAAGCGCGGATTGTTGCCGTCGTTCTTGTAGTAGAGGTAGAGCTGGCCGTCGGCGTCGCGAAACACGTCGGAATCGATCGTCCCGCCGAGGTCGCGCTGGCAAAGCAGGGGCTCGGCGGCATCGGACTTGAACGGCCCGCGCGGATCGGCGCTGAACGCGGCGCCGAGGCATTGCAGCCCGCTTTTGCGCTCCTTGGCGGTGAAATGGAGCACATAGCCGCCGTCGACCGCGATCACTTCGGGCGCCCAGGTCGAGCCTTCGCGCGCCCAGGGCGGCAGCACCGGCATCGCGTCGTGGAGGTGCACGCCGTCGCGGATCATCTGCCAGTGCGTGAGATCGGTCGACCGCGCCATCTGGACGTTCGCGCGCCCGCCCTCGGCGTTGGTCGCATAGCCGAGAAATTCATCGCCGACCGGCAGGATGAAGGGATCGGGGAAGTTTTCATCGAGCACGGGGACGAACAGCGGCTGTTCGTCGCGCGCCGCAGAGGGAGCGGCGAGGCCGAACGCGAGGGCAAGCAGGATCAGCGGGCGCAACATCGTCTCCTCGGAACCGCGGCCGATTGACGAAGCATCGGCGATCGGGATAGCCAATCAATTATCATATTTATTCGGGTAGGAAAGTGGCGTCCCAATGACGAGACCGACCCGGCTGCTACCCTCGATCGTCCTGCTCGCTTGCCTGGCGCTGTCGGTCGGCATGTCGGCGCCGGCGCAGCGCGCGCGCAGCTATCGCAATCCAGTGATCGACAGCGACTTTCCCGACCCCAGCGTGCTGCGCGCGCCCGACGGCTTCTATTACCTCTATGCGACGCAAGGCGGAGCGGGTGGGCATATGCTCAACATCCAGCTCGCCCGATCGCGCGACCTCGTGCGCTGGACCCGGATCGGCGACGCGCTGCCGGTCAAGCCGGGCTGGGCGAGCCGGACGCAGGATTTCTGGGCGCCGCATGTCGTGCGCCACGGCGGCACCTATTACCTCTATTATTCCGCCAAGCCCGACGCGGCGCTGACCGACACCAGCCGCGGGCTTTGTCTCGCGGTGGCGACCGCGCGTCGGCCCGAGGGGCCGTTCACCGACAGCGGGCAGCCGCTTCAGTGCGGCCAAGGCTTCGTCAACATCGATCCGATGGCGTTCGACGATCCGGCGACCGGGCGGCGACTGCTCTACTGGGGCTCGGGGTTCGGGCCGATCCACGTCCGCGAACTCGCCCCGGATCGCGTGTCGTTCGCAGCCGACAGTCGAGCGGTCGACCTCGTCGCGCCCGATCCGACCGACGATCCGGGCAATTACCGCCGCCTGGTCGAGGGCGCCTGGGTGATCCGGCGTGCCGGCTGGTATTACCTGTTCTTCTCGGGCGACAATTGCTGCGGACCCGACGCGCATTACGCGGTGCTGGTGGCTCGCTCGCGGTTGGCGACTGGCCCCTTCACGGTGCGACGCGATCCCGTTAGCGGCTTGGCGCTGCCGGTGGTGGCGCGGAGCGCCGCGTGGATCGCGCCCGGCCACAATGCAGTGATCGCCGACGCCGCGGGCCGGCTGTGGATGCTTTATCACGGCGTCGACGCGGCCCGGCCGCGCAGCCGCCCGAGCGATCAGGTCAACACGCGCCGAGTCATGCTTCTGGACCCGCTGACCTTTGTCGATGGATGGCCAACGGTTGCGGGGGGCACGCCGTCGAGCCGGTCGCAATCGGCGCCCCAGACCTCCCCACGCTAGGAAACGATCACGTCGAACCGCGCGTGGACGGCAACCGACTGGCCCTGTTCCAGCAGCCTCATGCCGAGCGACGGCCAGTCCGCTTGCGGCGCGTTGAGCGCGGCGTTGGCTTGCTGGACGGGCTCCGCGACGAACAGCCCGCCGCTCGCCGGCGAATAGACCTGGAAACGTCGGGCATCGGGGGACGACAGCCGCAACCCCGCTGCTTCCCCCGGCCAAGTGATCGACGCGGTGCCGCTCCAGCCATCGAAGCCGTTGTCGAGGCCCTGACCGCAAATGCAGCGCTGGCGCAGGTCGTAATGACCCGTCGCCGGAACGTTGTCGACCGGCAGCACCGCGGCGTCGATCGTCCAGGCGCTCTCCACCTCGGTGTCGAGCATCGTGTCGGCATCGCACGGATAATAAGGATGGAAGCCGAGCCCGCACGGCATTCGATCGGCGGACAGGTTACGGCACGATAGCGCCAGCGACAGGCCGTCCTTGTCGAGCCGGAAGTGCTGCGTCGCCTCATAGTCCCACGGCCACTCGCCGGCCGCGTGGTGGAAGGAGAGGGTGGCGTGATCGTCGCCCGCTTGCTCTGTTCGCCAGGCTCCGAGCCAGCCCTGCCCGTGGAGCGGGCTGGCGTCTCCCGCCATGTTCGGGGTGAGCGTGACCGTCCGGCCGTCGCAGTCGAAGGTCCCGCCGCGAATCCGGTTGACGTAGGGCACCATCGGAAAGCAGCCGGTGTCGAGCACGCTGTTCGCATCGGCCGGAGCGGCGCGCAGCAGCGGCTGCCGGCGGCCCGCCGCGACACGATCGAAGCGAGCGATGCTCCCGCCCAGTTGGGGCAGGAGCTGCACCTCGAGCGCCCCGGCGCGGAGCGTCAGCGGCGCGCTCACAGCTTGGCCAGCCTGCCGCCATCGACCGCCAGGGTCGTGCCGGTGATGAACTTGGCGTCGTCGCTCGCGAGGAACGCCACGGCCGCCGCGACATCCTCGGGCGTCCCGACATCGCGCTTGTCGATCGTCTCCGCCCCCGATTTGACGTTGGGATTGTCCCATAGCATCGGCGTGTCGATCGCGCCCGGCAACACCGCGTTCGCCCTGATCTTCAAGTCCCGTCCTTCGATCGATGTCGTCCGGGTGAGCGACAGCAAAGCCGCCTTCGCTGCCGAATAGGGCGCGGCGTTGGCGCTCGTTTCGATGGCATGAACGCTGGCGATGTTGACGATAGTCCCGCCTTTGTCGCCGAAATGCAGGAAGCCTTGCCGCGTGAAGAACGCAGCGCCGAGCAAGTCGACGCGCAGCACCTTGAGCCAATCGTCCCCGGTGAATTCGGCCAGCGTCTTGAACGTCATCAGCCCGGCATTGTTGACGATCACGTCGACGCGCCCGAACCGGTCGAGCGCGGTCTGCACCGCGGCGGCGACTTGCTCCTCCGATCCGACATCGCAGGCGACGCCGATCGCGGTGCCCCCGGCGTCCGCGACCAGCTTGTCGGCGGCCGCTTGTGCGGCGTCGCCCTTCAGGTCGGCGATCACCGCGGCCGCGCCCTCGGCGTGCAGCCGGGCGGCGATCGCGGCACCGATCCCACCGGCGGCGCCCGTGACGATCGCAACTTTGTCGTCGAAGCGGCGTTCCATCATTGGCTCTCCTGCACGGCGGGTGAGGTCGCATCCGCCCTGATCATCCGCTTGGCGCGCCGCAACTGGCGCTGGGTATGTTGGTCGCTCGCCTCGTCGGGCAGCACGATCGGCACCGTCAGGCACATGCTCTGGGTCGGCAAGACGTCGCGCCATTGCTCGATCAACCGCATGTACGCCTTGCCGACCGGGCGGATGTTGCGGTCGAGGTCGAACAGACCGAGCGGATTGACGTTGCCGTTCTTCTCGCGAAGCGCGGTGTCCCAATCGACTTGGTCGGTCAGCGAGTACCAGGTGAAGCCGACCACCGGCACGCCATCGTTGCGCACGCGCAGAACGTTGGCCCATTCTTTCCACAGCCAGTCCACCGCCTCGGTGCCGAGCGGCCCCTGGCTGAGGTTGGTCTCGGTATGCATCACCGGCAGCCGGTAACGGTCGTGATACTGGCGGGTGATCTCGCTATACCCGAAAATCTCGCCCGAGGCCCTTGTCTCCCCGTCCGCCGACACGCGGTGCTCGTTGGTGATGTAATAGTCGTTGCCCATGATGCAGTGCTGTTTCATCCGGCGCTCGAGGAAGAAGTGGTATTCCTCGCGCGTCATGCCGTGTTCCAGCAGATATTCGTACATCTCCGAATCGACGCGCCGCCCGTAATTGAGGTCGAGCGACAGGAAGCGTTGCGAATTCATCAGCTCCGCCGGCCGGATCGCGGCTGGGCTTTCGGCGTGGAAATATTCTGACGACTCGCTTTGGATGAAGATCGCGTCGGGACGGACGTCGAGGATCACTTGCATCGCCAGCACGTTCGCCTTGACCAGATGCTTGAGCGCGGTGACGAACGCGCGGTCGCTGCTCAATTGCTCGTTCCACCAGCCGTAACGCGCGGAGAAGGTGGCGCAGATGTACATCTCATTGACGGGGGTGAAGAGCTGTACCCAGGGATAGCGCTGCGCGAAGGCCAGCGCATACGTGCAGAACAGTTTTGGGAAGTCAGGATTCTGGAAATTCCCGACCCAGTCCGGCACGCCGAAGTGGCACAAGTCGACGATCGGGACGATGTTGCGGCGTTGCAGGTCGGCAAACGCCTGGTCGGCGAATTCCCAATCGTACTTGTCGGGGCCCAGCCACGTCTTGTGGATCGGCGGCCCGAAGCGGAGGTAGCCAATCCCCATCCGCTGAACGATCTCGAAATCCTCGCGCCAGCATTGGTAATGACCGCAGCTTTCCATTTCGTCGACGCGCGTGCGGCCATTGTCGATCGTCGGCGAGCTGTTCTCGATTCCGGTGGCGAACATGAAGGTAGCGATGACAGGTCTCCCGGGTGCCCAGGGGTATAACGCAGCCGAATGCGTCGGGAGCCATCGACGGCGGGGATGGTCGCGAAGCGGGACGTGTCAGCCGTTCGCAGCCATGTCCATCCAGGCGCGTCCACGGTCACGGCAGGCGTCATGCAAATGGCTGAGCGCATCGACGATCTGGAACGCGGCGAGCGGCGGTCGAAGCGACATTCGCGGCGCTATGCCTTCGCGTTCGCCAAGCGATTCCGAGCAGACCGCCAGACACGACAGCCCGAGCGAATCCAGTCTATCGATGAGGCTTTGGTCGGGCGCCGCCGTGAAGCCGATATAGGCAAGCATCGGGAGCGTGTCGGTGTCCGAAGACCAGGCCACGGCCGCGGCGGGATTGTCGAACGGCCCGGCAATCAGAGCACCCGCTGCCTTGAGCACCTCCGCGACATACCCGCCCCGAAAAGGCCGTTCGTCTATCACCAGGATCGAAACGTCCGACAGGGTTCCATCGATCGGCATAGGCTAAGCGGCCAGTGACAGGTTGGCGGTGGCGACGCCCGCGTCACGCGCGAAGGCGATCAGGGCTTCGTTGAGCGGCGGGAGCAACTTTCCGCGGCGACTCGTCAAAGCCGAGTTGGTCGGCCGTTTCGCGCGCCAGCCGAGATCCTCACCAGGCACGGGCTCGATCAAGGTCACGTCCAACTCGCAAGCCGCCGCGACCGCGCGCGCGAACTCTGTCCAGCTCACAGCCGTGCCGTTGCTGAGATGCCAAACTCCCGCCTCGCCATCGATTGCCAAGTCGAGGACCGCGTTCGCAAGATGCGGGACGTAGGTCGGCGACACGACGTAATCGGATGCTGCCCGGAATCGCTCGCCGCGGCGAAGCGCCTGGAGGACGGCCCATGCGAAATTGTGCGGGTCGAAAGGCGAGAAGAATGCTGCCGTTCGAACGAGCAGATGCTTGCCGGCAAGCTCGGCGATGCGTTGCTCGGCCGCCACCTTGCTGCGGCCATAGACGTTGAGCGGTGCCGTCATGTCCTGCTCGTCATAGGGCTGCCCGGCGGCGCCGTCGAACACCAGGTCGCTGGAAAAGCTGACGGTAGGAATGTCGCGGGCCGCGCACGCACGCGCTAGCGCGACCGCGCCGTCGGCGTTGGCGGCGAAACATGCCGCCTCTTCCGCCTCCGCATCGTCGACTCGCACCCAGCCGGCGGCGTTGATCACCGCCCATGGTCGATGCCGATCGAGCGCATGGTCGATGCTGGCGTCGCAGTCGAGCGAGAGATCGGCACGCGACGTCAGCGCATAGGCCAGATTGCGGTGCCGGCACGCCTGCGCGATCGCACGGCCAAGGGTGCCCGTTGCGCCGCAAACCAGGATCGGAGGGGCCTTGCCACCGCCGCGTCCCGCCGAAAATCGCCGGGCAACGGGCTCGCCGTGCTGGACGGCGGGATAGAGCAAGCGACAGGGCCGCTCCCACCAGCCGAGCGCTGTGGCGATCGGGCCGGGATCGCCGTCTGACGCCAGGTTCCGCAAGAGTCGCGTCAGCGCCGTCGGGCGGGGCTTTCCGCCGCTGACGTCGAACGCGCCCGGTTCGTAGACGCCGGGGCCCGTCAACAGCGTGTTCCAGCCGCTGCTGCCGAACAATGCCCAGCTGGTGACGGCGCGAAGGTCGATGCCGTCGCGGCTCGCCGCTTGAGCGACCTCCCAAGCGCGTGCCATCCACCGCATCTGCTCGTCGCGCGTGCACCCATTGTGCGCCTCGGTAACGGCGATCGGAATGCGGTATCGCTCCCACGCCTCGCGCAGCGCACCCTCCAGCCCTTGCGGTGCGGGATCGAGCACGCGGATCGCCTCGACATCGACATAGCGCTGACGGCGGTTCCCCCCGGGCTGGAGCGCCGGGTAAAGCTGCACGCGATGATCGAGGAAGCGGTCGCTGGTCAGATAGTGGTTCACGCCGATGACGTCGGGCGGGCAGGGGTCGTCCGCGATCGCGCGCAAGCGGTCGCCGAAGCCGAACGATGCGATCCAGCCGAACAGCGGATGGCCGGGCGTCACGTGACCGCACAGCAAGTCCCATCCGGCCCATCGGCGCAGATTGTCGAACCTTGCCTGATAGTGGAGCGGAGCGGTCGAGTAGGTGCGGCCAAGATCGTCGGTCTGGATCAGCCGTGCGGCGGGATTGACCGCCCGGACTTCGCGCATCGCCAATCGCGTCGCGTCGATTTGATTGAGCAGCGCCAGCCAGAACGAGCGCTCGTCACGGGCGTGGGGATACCAGACGCCGTAGAGTGCCGAAAAGCGCGCGGTGGTGACCGGCTCGTTGACTGGGGTCCAGTCCTCGATCCAGGGGTAGCGCTCGGCGGCCGAGCGCGCGTGGCGCGCCAGCCCCGGGGCAAAGCCCGGATCGAGCAGATTGGTGTAACGCGGCCCGCTGCCGTGATGGATCAGCCCCGCAATGACGCGCAGCTTGTGCTCGGCGAGCCGTGCGAGGCGAGCGTCGGTCCACGGCCAGTCCTCGACGTCGGGGGAGTCCGGCGCGACCCGCTCCCACAAAATCGGATAGCGGGTCGCGGAGAGGCCCAGTTCGGCGATCAGGTCGATATCCGAGAGCCGCTGCTCGTGACCCGTGAGCTTCGATTGGTCCTGCCAGCCGTCCCCGACCCGGTTCACGGTACATTCGACGCCGCCCCAGAGCTCCATCGTGCCGCTCTCCCGTATCGTGGACGAAAAACTCAAGCTGCAGACCGCTCCCAACGAAGCCGAAATGAGTTCGTTTCAATGATTCACATTGATCGAGTTTAGTATCAACGCGTTAGCAGGAACCTGCAGCGGCGGCGCGCCGTTGAGCTGGTTTAACCATCAGCGAGGTATACCCAAATGCAGCAAATCTCTGCCGCAGCGTCATTCACACCGGCCGGCGCGGAAAGGGATGTGGCGACGATTATCTGTTTCAGCCACCTGCGATGGAACTTCGTCTTTCAACGACCTCAGCATTTGATGAGTCGTTTCGCGCGCGACGCTCGGGTCATCTTCTGGGAAGAGCCGACGATCGTCGACGGGCTGGAGTCTGCCGTCCTCGAGATCACGACGTGTCCGGCGACCGGGGTCGAAGTCGCGGTCCCGCAATTGCGTGCGGAGGATGACCGCGGCACCGATCAGCAGGTTCTGCGGCGATTGCTCGACGGTGCGATGGCGGACGCCAGCGGGACGGTAGTGCGCTGGTATTATACGCCGATGATGCTGCCGTTTTCGCAGCACATCCAGGCCGATTGCACCGTCTACGATTGCATGGACGAGCTCGCCAACTTCAAGAACGCGCCGGCCGAGCTGGTTCCGCTCGAACAGCGCCTGCTCGATTGCGCCGATCTGGTCTTCACCGGGGGCTACAGCCTCTATGAGGCGAAGCGCGATCGCCATTCGAGCATCCACCCGTTCCCGTCGGGCGTCGATGTCGAGCACTTTGCTGCGGCGCGCAAAGAGGGCCGAGATCCGGCCGACCAGACGGCGCTGCCGCGTCCGCGCTTCGGCTTCTATGGCGTGGTCGACGAGCGGATGGACCTCGAGCTGCTCGCGGCGCTGGCCGACGCGCGGCCCGATTGGTCGATCGTCATCGTTGGCCCCGTCGTCAAGATCAGCCCCGACGATCTGCCGCAACGCGCCAACCTCCATTTCCTCGGCGGCAAATCCTATGCCGAGTTGCCGAACTATCTGCGCGGCTGGGATGTCGCGTTGATGCCGTTCGCAATCAACGAAGCGACCCGGTTCATCAGCCCGACCAAGACTCCCGAATATCTCGCCGCCGGGCGACCCGTCGTCTCGACGCCGATCAAGGACGTGATCCGCCATTATGGCGAGGTCGAAGCGGTGCGCATTGCCAGCGACGCCGCGTCGTTTGTCGCCGCTTGCGACGAGGCGCTCGAAACGTCGCGCAGTCGCGACTGGTGGCCGGAAGTGGATGCGCTGTTGGCGGAAGGGAGTTGGGACCGGACGCATGGCCGGATGAGCGATCTGATCGAAAGCGTCATCGCCGAAGCGCGCCGCGTTCAGCCGATCGTGTCGCCGTCCAAGCGATCCACCAAAGCCAGCGGTCGCTACGATGTGATGGTGGTCGGTGCCGGGTTCGCCGGCGCGGTGATGGCCGAACGGCTTGCCTCGCAGTCCGGCAAGAAGGTGCTGGTGGTGGATCGCCGCCCGCACATCGCCGGCAATGCGTTCGACCGATACGACGATGCCGGCATCCTGATGCACCAATACGGGCCGCACATCTTTCACACCAACTCGCAACAGATCGTCGACTATCTATCGCAATTCACCGAGTGGCGGACCTACGAGCATCGCGTTCTGGCGGACCTCGGCGACAAGCGCGTGCCGATGCCGATCAACCGCACCACGCTCAACATGCTCTACGATCTCGATCTCAAGACCGATGAGGAGGCGGCGGCGTTTCTCGCGAGCAGGGCCGAGCCGGTCGACGTGGTCCGAAGCTCGGCCGACGTCGTCGTCTCGGCGGTCGGGCGCGAACTCTACGAGACGTTCTTTCAGGGGTATACGCGCAAGCAATGGGGCATCGATCCCAGCGACCTCGACAAGTCGGTGACCGCGCGAGTCCCGACGCGCACCAACACCGACGACCGCTACTTCACCGACACGTTCCAGTGCATGCCGGCCGAGGGCTATACGCGCATGTTCGAGCGCATGCTCGATCACCCCAATATCGATGTGCTGCTGGGCGTCGATTATCTCGAAGCACGCTCGGTCTGGCCGCACGACCATCTGGTGTTCACCGGGCCGATCGACGAATATTTCGGCCATCGCTACGGCAAGCTGCCGTACCGGTCGCTGCGCTTCGATCACCGGACGCTCGACGAGCGCCAGCACCAGGAAGTCGCCGTCGTCAATTACCCGAACGAGGCGGTGCCCTACACGCGAGTCACCGAATACAAGCACCTGACGGGGCAGGACGCCCCGCGCACCAGCGTAACCTACGAATATCCAAGCGATACGGGCGACCCCTATTACCCGATCCCGCGCGAGGAGAATCAGGCGCTGTTCAAGCGCTACGAAGCGCTGGCGCTGGCCGAGCCCGACGTGACCTTCGTCGGCCGGCTGGCGACCTATCGCTACTACAACATGGACCAGGTCGTGGGTCAGGCGTTGGCGGCGTATCGTCGCTTGAGCAACGATCTAAAGGTGCCGGAGGTGCCATCCAAACAGCTTGCGGCGGCGGCTGCCTAGTCCGGGCAGCCGAGCGGACGCTGAGTCAAATCTGAAGCCAATGGAGAACGTGATGACCGAAACACTCGAACGTAACCCTGTCGTTCGCGACCTCTTCGTCGTCGGACTGCGCAACGCGCATGCCGTCGAGCATCAGGCGCTCGCCCTGATGGACCGCCAGATCGACCATCTCAGTCATTATCCCGAAGTGGCGCAGCGGCTGAAGGCGCATCGGCGCGAGACCGAAGGCCAGATCGAACGGCTGGACCAGATCCTTCACGGGTTCGATGAGAGCGCGTCGGCGCTGAAGGACACCGCGCTAGGCCTGGTCGGCAACCTCGCCGCGCTCGGCCACGTATTTGCACCCGACGAGATCCTCAAGAACAGCTTCGCCAATTTCGCCTTCGAGAATTTCGAGGTGGCGAGCTACAAGTCGCTCATCACGATGGGCGAAAGCGGCGGCTTCGGCGACGCCTTGCCGTTGCTTCAGCAGACGCTGGATGAGGAACTGGCGATGGCGCGGTTCTGCGACGAGAGCCTGCCGGCGATCACTCGCAAGTATATGGAGCTGCGTCAGCAAGGCGAGACCGCGAGCCACTAGACCGGTCGAAGGGCTGCGGGTTATCGTATAGCTCGCAGCCAGCTCGCGAGTTGGCCTATGCCGACCAAGCGGGCGAGAGGACCGAGCATGCATCGCTATCACGTGTTCGAGACGGCGCACGGCTTTGCCGCGGTCGGCTGGAGCGCGCGGGGCGTGAACGCTTTTCGGTTGCCGGCCGCAACGCCGGCGGAGGCCGAACGCGCGTTGCTGCGGCGCTTGCCCGATGCGGTGCGCAGCGACCCGCCTGCCGAGATTGCGGGCCTGATCGCGGCGGCGCAGCGATATTTTTCCGGCGAGCGGATCGATTTCAACGCGACCCCGATCGATCTCGGCGAGCAGTCGCCGTTCTTCACGCGCGTTTACGCTGCGGTGCGCGCGCTCGGATGGGGCGAGAGCACGACCTACGGCGCGGTCGCCAAGCAGCTCGGCGCGGGCCCCGAATTCGCGCGCGACGTCGGGCAGGCGATGGCGGCGAACCCGATCCCGCTGATCGTGCCGTGCCACCGTGTGCTCGCCGCGGGCGGGAAGGTTGGCGGCTTTTCGGCACCGGGCGGATCGGTTGCGAAGGCGCGGATGCTGGCGCTGGAGGGGGTCGAAACATCGAAGGCACCCACGCCACCACCGCAATCGCCACAGCAGTCGTTTGGATTCTGAACGCGGCTTGCCGCGCTGCAGCGTTGCGCCTAGACGCGGCCCTGTGACGGGTTCGCCGCAAGGCGAAGCAAGAGGGAAGTCCGGTGTCAGGCCGGCGCTGCCCCCGCAACTGTGACCGGATAGCGGTCGCGCCATTTGCCACTGGCCCTCGGGCTGGGAAGGCGGCGCGAAAGCGACGACCCGGGAGCCAGGAGACCTGCCCGCCACGGTCGATCCTTCGCGCGGACGGGGTGTGCCGAGCGGACGAGGGGCGCACCCTCGCGTGAACGACATGAACCGGGCCGGAGGCCGGGTGTCATGTTGGCATCCCGGTCGATGGCCCCTCGAAGGGGTCATGTCTCAATGTTGAAGCAATCCATCCTCGCATCGTCGGCGCTCGCCGCGATCGTCCTGGCTGCGCCCGCCGCCGCGCAAACCGCGCCGGCCGATGACTGTGACGCGCATCCGGAAAACTGTATCGTCTTCGCCGATCAGCGCATCGCGCCCGACATCATCGTCTCGTCCGGCGCGCCGCAATATGCGGAAAATATCGGCCAGGCGGTAACGCTGATCGACCGCGCGACGCTCGATCAGCGCCAGACGGTGGTGCTGGCCGATCTGCTCGCGACCACGCCGGGCGTCACCGTCACGCGCAACGGCGGGATCGGCGGGTTCAGCGCGGTACGCATCCGCGGCGCGGAGGGCGAGCAGACGCTGACGCTGATCGATGGGGTTCGAGTCAACGACCCGTCGTCGCCGGGCGGCGGGTTCGACTTCGCCAATTTGCTGTCGGGGTCGATCGATCGAGTCGAGATATTGCGCGGCCCCAATTCGGTGCCGTGGGGCAGTCAGGCGATCGGCGGCGTGGTCAACGTCATCACGCTTCAGCCGAGCAATGGCCTACAAGCGCGCGGCAATGCCGAATATGGCAGCTTCAACTCGGTGTTCGCGAATGCCGGCGTGTCGGGCAAGACCGGCATCGTGTCGGGCGCGCTGACCGCGGGGTATCTGCGAACCGAGGGCATCTCCGCGGCGGCTAGCGGGACCGAGCCCGACGGCTATCGCCAATATGGCGCGACCGGCCGCGTCCAAGTAGCGATCAGCGATGCCGTCAGCCTCGAGCTGCGCGGCTATTACGCCGACAGCCGAGTCGAAAGCGACGGGTTCGACTTTAACCCGCCGTTCCTGCCGGTCGACGACGGCGAATATGCCAAGGCTCGAGAAGCCTATGGCTATGCCGCGCTCGACGTCCGGCTCGGCCGCCTGCGGAACCGCGTGGCTTTCACGATCGCCGATATCGACCGCGACAATTTCGACCCCGCCGCGGGTTCGACGCCGATCTTCTTCGCGCGCGGGCGAAGCGAGCGATACGAATATCTGGGCGATTGGCGCGCGAGCGATGCGGTGCGGCTGGTCGGCGGCGCCGAGCGCGAGGACACGCGCTTCACGGACGGTATGGTCAAGCCGACGCGCGGCGTCACCAGTGTCTATGGCGAGGCGATTGTGTCGCCCGCCGAACGCCTGACGCTCACCGGGGGTGTGCGTTACGACGATGACTCTGCCTATGGCGGGCACACGACGTGGGGGGGCAACGCGGTGTACGCGCTGCCGACCGCCACCACGTTCCGCGCGAGCTATGCCCAAGGATTCAAGGCGCCGACGCTCTACCAGCTCTATGGCCCTTTCGGGCTCGGCAATCCGAACCTCCGGCCGGAAATTGCGCGAAGCTACGATGTCGGCATCGAACAAAAGCTGCTCGCCGATCGAGTGACCGCCGGCGTGACCTGGTTCCAGCGCGACACGCGCGACCAGATCGACTTCGACCTCGGTACCTTCACCTACGGCAATATCCT
The DNA here is from genome assembly GCF_036269755.1 of Sphingomonas sp. Lineage (GTDB taxonomy): Bacteria > Pseudomonadota > Alphaproteobacteria > Sphingomonadales > Sphingomonadaceae > Sphingomonas. Next base: position 26,158 of record NZ_DATBDV010000012.1, read on the forward strand.
GCGCGCCCGCGCGCAAGGCGTCGAGTTCGCTCTGGCCGTCCGGCCATCGGACAGGCTGACGTTGAGCGCGTCGTACAGCTTCATCGGTTCGAAGAACCGAGGGCCCGCGGACGTCAATTTCGGCAAAGACCTGGCGCGCCGCCCGCGCCAGTCGGCGAGTGCGTCGGTCGATTGGAAGACGCCGATCGGGCTCAGCGTCGGCAGCACCGTCTTGATGGTCGGGGACAGCTTCGACGATGCCGGCAATTTCAACCGGCTCGACGGGTATGTCGTGGCGGGGGTGCGCGCGGAAATGCCGATCGGGAACAAGTTCGCGCTCTACGGCCGAGTCGATAATCTGTTCGACGCGAACTATCAGGTCGTGCGCGGTTACGGCACGCCGGGCCGGGCGGCCTATGGCGGCATGCGTGTGAGGTTCGATTGAGGGCCGCCATTGCCTTGCTTGCGCTGGCGTTGGGAGGCTGCGGACAACCGCGGCCCCTCACAACCGGCGGAATCGTGTCGACCAATCCCTGCGCCGACCAGCTGCTGATCGCGCTGGCGCCGCCCCGGCGGATCGCGGCGATCAGCCATTATTCGCAGGAAGCCGACGAAAGCTCGATCCCGCTCGATGTTGCGCGGCGGTATCGCGGGATTGCCGGCACCGCCGAGGAAGTGATTGCGCTCAAGCCCGACCTCGTGCTGGCATCGAGCTTCACGCCAAACGACACGTTGGCGGCGTATCGGCGGCTGGGGCTCAAGGTGCTGCTGCTCGATTCGCCGACGACGATCGCCGCGAGTCGCGAGCAGATTCGCACTGTCGCTGCCGCGCTCGGTGAGAGGGTTGCCGGCGACGCGCTGATCGCGCGGATCGACGGCGCCGTGGCGGCCGCCGCACCCAAGGGCGCCGCGCGGCCCAGCGCCTTGCTGTTCATCTCGGGCAATCTCGCCAGTGGCGGACCGACCCTGCTCGGCGAGATGTTGGGTCGGGCAGGGTTCGGCGATAGCGGGCGAGCGTTCGGGCTGACGCAATCCACGCCGCTGTCGGTCGAGCGCCTGCTTGCCCATCCGCCCCAGGTCATCCTCGACCCGGATCCGGGCAGCCGCACCGCGAGCCTGCGGCGTGAAATTCTCGGCAAGGCGGGATATCGCGTCGTCGAAGCGCGCTTCCCGCGCGCGCTGATCAATTGCGGCGGGCCGACGATCGCCGATGCGATGACTCGGCTGGCCGCGATCCGTGCCAAGGTGGTGCGATGAGCCGCGCGGTTCGCCTGGCCCTGCTGTTCGCGCTGACCGTCGCGGCGTTCGCGCTGTCGCTCGCCGCGGGCAAGCAATGGCTGCCATGGGGTGCCTGGACGGGACACGATCCACGTTGGGCTATCATCGTGGAGTTGCGGGTGCCGCGCGCGGTGCTCGGTGCGTTGCTCGGCGGCGCGCTCGGGCTGTCGGGGGCGGTGCTGCAGGGATATGTCCGCAATCCGCTCGCCGACCCAACGGTAATCGGGGTGTCGTCGTGCGCGGCGCTCGGCGCGGTCGCGTCGATCGTGCTTGGCTTGGGCGGGGCAGGGCTCGGCCAGTTCGGCTGGGCGATGGCGGGGGCAGGGGGCGCGATGGCGTTGCTCGCATTGCTCACCGCGCGCGGCGAGAGCCCGGTGGGGTTCGTGCTGGCGGGGACGGTGCTCGCCAGTCTGGCGGGGGCGCTGACCGCGTTCCTGATCTCGATCGCGCCCAATCCCTATGCGGTCGCCGAAGCGATCGACTGGCTGATGGGCGCGCTGACCGATCGCGGCACCGACGACGTGCTGCTCGCCGCGCCGTTCATCGCGGGCGGGGCGTTGCTGTTGCTGACGACGGGGCGAGCGCTCGATGCGCTGGCGTTGGGTGAGGATGCCGCGCGGTCGCTGGGGGTGAGTCTGACGCGGTTGCGCTGGACGATCGTGCTTGGCACGGGATTGGCCGTCGGCGCGGGGGTGGCCGTGACCGGAGTCGTCGGGTTCGTCGGGCTGGTGGTGCCGCATTTGCTACGTCCGATATTTGGGGCGCGGCCCTCGGCGCTGTTGGTGCCAAGCGCGCTCGGCGGCGCGGCGCTGACGCTGGTCGCGGATAGCCTGTGCCGGCTCGCGCCCGGCGCGGGGGAGGTGCGGCTCGGCGTGGTGATGGCGCTGATTGGCGCCCCATTCTTTCTGGGGCTGCTGTTTCGCGAAGGCACGCGGCAATGGCGCTGAGCCTCGACCAGGTGACGCTCGATCTCGGGCCGCAGCGCGTGCTTGACGGCGTGAGCTTGAGCATCGCACCCGGCCGCGTGACCGTGATCCTCGGCCCCAACGGCGCGGGCAAGACCAGCCTGTTGCGCGCGATGGCCGGGCTGGTGCGGCCGAGCACGGGCAATGTCGCGATCGACGGCGAGGATATCGCCGCAATGGCCACTCGCGACCGCGCGCGGACGATCGGCTACCTGCCGCAGCAGAGTGAGGTCGTCTGGAACATGGGTGCGCGCGATGTCGTCGCGCTCGGCCGCCTGCCTCATCGTTCCGGCGTTGTGGCGGACGAGGCGGCGATCGCGAATGCGTTGGCCGCCACGGACAGCGCAGCGCTCGCCGACCGGCGCATCGGCGAACTGTCCGGGGGCGAGCGCGCGCGCATCCTGCTTGCGCGCGTGCTGGCGGGAGAGCCGCGCTGGCTGCTCGCCGACGAACCGCTGGCGAGCCTCGACCCGGCCCACCAGCTCGACTTGCTCGATCGCCTCCGTGCCGTCGCGCGGGGCGGGGCCGGGGTGGCGGTGGTGCTCCACAACCTCGCGCAAGCCGCGCGAGTCGCCGACGATGCGGTGCTGATGGCGGGCGGGCGAGTCGTCGCCGCCGGCCCCGCGCCCGACATCCTCACGCCCGACCGGCTCGGCGAGCTGTTCGGTGTGCGGCTGGTCGCCGTGCCCGGTCACCCGATCTGCATACCGGTCGACCGCCGTTGACCGCGCGAGACTATTGAATCAGGCGCAATTAAATTACAGATGCTCGGCAGAGCCGGCCCCTCCCCGGCAGGAGATTTTCATGCGTATCATCGATCATCATATCGTCGGCCATCAGGGCGGCGCGGGCGGCCGCACGTCGGACGTGTTCGACCCCAACACCGGCAAGGTCCAGGCGAGTGTCAACCTCGGCACACAGGCCGATCTCGACCGTGCAGTGGTGGCGGCGCAGGCGGCGCAGCGCGAATGGGCGGCGACCAACCCACAGCGCCGTGCGCGCGTGATGTTCGCGTTCAAGGCTTTGGTCGAGGCGAACATGGAGGAACTCGCGCATCTCCTGGCGTCCGAGCACGGCAAGGTCGTCGCCGACGCGCGCGGTGACGTTCAGCGCGGGCTTGACGTGGTCGAATTCGCCGCCGGCATTCCGCACGCGCTCAAGGGCGAATACACGCATGGCGCCGGCCCCGGCATCGACGTCTATTCGATGCGCCAGCCGCTCGGTGTGGTCGCCGGCATCACCCCGTTCAACTTCCCGGCGATGATCCCGTTGTGGATGTCCGCGGTGGCGATGGCGTGCGGCAACGCGTTCATCCTCAAGCCCAGTGAGCGCGACCCGTCGGTGCCGGTCCGCTTCGCCGAATTGTTCCTTGAGGCGGGGCTGCCCGAAGGCATCTTCCAGGTCGTTCATGGCGATAAGGAAATGGTCGACGCGATCCTCGACCATCCGGCGATTTCGGCGGTCAGCTTCGTCGGGTCGAGCGATATCGCGCAGTATGTCTATTCGCGCGGCGTCGCGGCGGGCAAGCGAGTCCAGGCGATGGGCGGCGCCAAGAACCACGGCATCGTCATGCCCGATGCCGATCTCGACCAAGTCGTCGCCGACCTCGCGGGCGCTGCGTTCGGATCGGCCGGTGAGCGTTGCATGGCGCTCCCGGTGGTAGTTCCCGTCGGCGACAAGACCGCCAATGCCTTGCGCGAAAAGCTCATCCCGGCGATCGACGCGCTTCGGGTCGGCGTGTCGACCGATGCCGAGGCGCATTACGGCCCGGTGGTCAACGCCGCGCACAAGCAGCGGGTCGAAAACTGGATCCAGAAGGGGCTCGACGAGGGCGCCGAACTAGTGGTCGACGGACGCGGCTTCAAATTGCAGGGCCATGAGGAAGGCTTCTTCATCGGCCCGTCGCTGTTCGACCATGTCACCCCCGACATGGAATCGTACAAGGAAGAGATTTTCGGCCCCGTCCTACAGATCGTCCGCGCGCCCGATTTCGAGACCGCGGTGCGCCTTCCGAGCGACCACCAATACGGCAACGGCGTCGCGATCTTCACTCGCAACGGCCACGCCGCGCGTGAGTTCGCGGCGCGAGTTAATGTCGGGATGGTCGGGATCAACGTGCCGATCCCGGTGCCGGTCGCGTACCATTCGTTCGGCGGGTGGAAGCGTTCGGGGTTTGGCGACATCGACCAGCACGGCATGGAAGGCGTTCGCTTCTGGACCAAGAACAAGAAGGTGACGCAACGCTGGCCCGATGGGGGCGTCGGCGATGGCGCCAACGCCTTCGTCATCCCGACGATGGGTTAGGGCGATGCCGGTCACAACGGAGATCGCGGATTACGTGCTCGGCTTCGACGGCGACCGGCGCCTCGTCACGATATATGCGACCGGCTTCTGGGATCGCGCGCTGCTCGACCGTTTCGCCGCCGCGCTTGTGACCAAGCTGCGTTCGGTCGCCGACGAGGGGCGTCCGTTTGGCGTGTTGGCGGATGCCACCAACTTTCCGGTGCAGTCGATCCCGATCAGTCTGGGGTTCATGGATATCGTGCGCGGGCTGGACAAGGACTTGCTGGTGCCGACCGCGGTACTGACCAAAAGTGTGCTGCTGCGATTGCAGGCGCTCCGCGTGTTCGTCGCGCCGCACATCCGGATCTTCGGCGACGCCGGCGCGGCGCATGCCTGGCTGGCGGATCGGATCGGCGATGGCCAGTGACAAGATAGGCCACGCTTCCCCTTGGCGTAACACGCGTCGCGCGTTTATGGCCGAACGGCCAGATCGGGAGTTATCTATGAACCGCCTCTTTGTCCTCGCCGTCGCGGCGCTGGCGATCGCTGCGTGCCATTCCGGGCAAGCGCCGGCACCGGCCAACGAGGCCGCCGCCAACATCACCACGCTCGACACCAACGCGATGCCCGACGACGCCAACATCACCGACGTCCCCGCCGATGACGGCGACGCGCCGGGGGGCACCAACGCGCAATGACCAACCAGTTCGACCTGACCGACGACCAGCGCGAGATTCAAGAGCTCGCGCGGCGGTTCACCGCGGATCGCATCACGCCATTCGCGGGGGAGTGGGACGAGAACAACCATTACCCGGTCGACGTGTGGAAGGCCGCGGGCGAGCTCGGTTTCGGCGCGATCTATGTCGCCCAGGAATCGGGCGGGATCGGGCTCGGGCGTTTGGAAGCCGCGTTGATAATGGAGGCGATGGCCTATGGCTGCCCCGCGACCAGCGCGTACATCTCGATTCACAACATGGCGACGTGGATGATCGACCGCTTCGGCGGGCAGGAGATCAAGGACCGCTTCCTCCCCGACCTCGTCAGCATGGACAAGGTCGCGAGCTATTGCCTGACCGAGCCCGGATCGGGATCGGACGCCGCGGCGCTCAAGACCAGCGCGAAGTTGGACGGCGACCATTACCTGCTCAACGGCACCAAGCAGTTTATCTCGGGCGCCGGGTATAACGACATCTACGTCTGCATGGTGCGGACGTCGGAGGAGAAGTCGAAGGGCGTTTCGTGTCTGGTGATCGAGAAAGGCACCCCCGGTTTGTCGTTCGGCGCGCCCGAAAAGAAGCTCGGCTGGAACGCGAGCCCGACCGCGCAGGTGATCTTCGAGGATTGCCGTGTGCCCGTCGAGAACCGTGTCGGCGCCGAGGGCGACGGGTTCCGCTTCGCGATGGCGGGATTGGACGGCGGGCGGCTCAATATCGGAGCCTGCTCGCTTGGCGGCGCGCAGCGCTGCCTCGATGAATCGGTGAAGTACACCAAGGAGCGCCAGCAGTTCGGTTCGCCGATTGCCGATTTCCAGAACACCCAATTCACGCTCGCCGATATGGCGACCGATTTGGAAGCGGCGCGCGCGTTGCTCTACCTCGCGGCGGCCAAGGTGACCGCGAATGCGCCCGACAAGTCGCGGTTCTCGGCGATGGCGAAGCGGCTCGCGACCGACAATGGCAGCTCGATCGTCGACCGCGCTCTCCAGCTTCACGGCGGCTATGGCTATCTCCGCGATTATCCGATCGAGCGTTTCTGGCGAGACTTGCGCGTCCATTCGATCCTGGAGGGCACTAACCAGGTGATGCGGATGATCGTCGGCCGGGACTTGACTCGGCAGTGACGGATAGCGTGACCGAGCAGTCTCCCACCGCACTCTGGCAGGACGCGCTGGCCAACATCACCAACGCGATGACGCAGGCGGCGCGCGCGCCGATCAAGGCGGAGGCGACTCGGCCGTACGATCCGCTGGCGTTGATGAACACGATGACCAAGTTCGCGATCGGGCTCGGTCAGCATCCGCAGCAATTGCTTCAGGTGCAGTTGCAGGCGGCGCGCGAGTGGGGCGATTTCTGGTCGGCGGCGTTCCTGCCCAAACCGGATTCGGAGAAGTCGCGCGACCGCCGCTTCGCTTCGTCCGAATGGGAGTCGAACCCCTATTTCCGTAACATTCGCGATGCCTATTTGCTCGCGTCGAAGCAGATTCGCAGCGTCGCAGAGGTGGCGGAGAAGGGCGATGCGCCGAGCGCTGCGATGATCGGTTTCCTGGTTGATCAGTATCTCAACGCGATCGCACCGACCAATTTCGCAATGACCAATCCCGATGTGGTGAAGCGCACGGTCGAGACGGGCGGCGCCAACCTCGCGCAGGGCTTCGCGCATTTGATCGAGGACGTCGCCGGAGGAAAAGGCATCGTCCGCCGCCGCACCGATCCGCGCGCGTTCGAAAAGGGCAAGACGATCGCCGCGACGCCGGGATCGGTCGTGTTCCAGAACCATCTGTTTCAGCTGATCCAGTACGATCCGGCGACCAAGGATGTGGCGGCCGAGCCTTTGCTCTACGTCCCGCCGCTGGTCAACAAATTCTACATGATCGACCTCCAGCCCAAATCGAGCCTGGTCAAATGGCTGGTCGATCAGGGGCGGACGGTGTTCGTCATCTCGTGGATCAACCCCGACGAACGCCATCGCGACTGCGGGGTCGAACAATATGTGCTCGACGGCATCGTCGAAGCGATCGGCGCGGCGCGCAAGGCGAGTGGCGCGAAGCAGGTCGACCTGTTCAGCTTCTGCCTTGGCGGGACTTTGGTCGCGGTGACGCTGGCCTGGCTGCAGGCAAAGGGCCGCGCCGGTGAGGTCAACACCGCAACTTTGATCGGCAGCATGGTCGATTTCGCCGACATGAACGACTGGGCGGCGTTCGTTCACGAAGCGCATCTCGAGGCGCTCGAAGGCCATCTCGAGCGGCAGGGGTTCATCGATTCGACCGAGCTTCAGCAATTATTCGCGACGGTGCGCTCGAACGACCTGATCTGGTCGTCGGTGATCAACCATTACCTGCTCGACAAGGCCGCACCACCGAGCGACCTGCTTTACTGGTTCGAGGACGGCGCGCGAATCCCGCAGGCGTTCCTGAAGAGCTACAATCGTGGTTTGCTGGCCGCCAACGCGCTCAAGGAAAAGACCGGTTTCGCGGTTGGCGGGGTCGAGATCGATCTTTCCGACGTCAAGACCCCCATCTTTCTGATCGCGCTCAAGGACGACCATGTCTCGGCTTGGAGCGCGGTGTACGACGGCGGCAAGCTGTTCGGCGGGCCTGTGACGTTCGCGCTCGGCGGGTCGGGGCACAATGCCGGGGTGATCAATCCGCCCGCGGCGAACAAGCATGGGTTTTGGACCAGCGATGCCAAGCCCGAGCACGCCGAGGACTGGCTGGCCGGCGCCACGAAGAACGAAGGGTCGTGGTGGCCGACCTGGGACAAGTGGCTGGCCGAGCAGGGCTCAGGCAAGCGCGTCCCCGCCCGCACTCCCGCCGACGCGATCGAGCTGGCGCCGGGCAGCTACGTTTCCATCACGCACTAAGGGGATTTGCGTGAACCTCATGACGACCGATGACGTCCGCACCTATGTCGACCATTGCGCGGGGCGGCTGAGCCTTAACCGGCCCAAGGCGCTGCACTCGCTCAACCTCGACATGGTGCAGGCAATGACGCGTGCGCTGCTCGACTGGCGCGCCAATCCCGATGTGCGGATCGTGCTGATCGACCATGCCGAGGGGCGCGGGTTCTGCGCGGGCGGCGATGTGGTGGCGATCGCGAACGACGTGCCAGCGGGCGCGACCGTTGGGCGTGAATTTTTCTTTGAAGAATATAGACTTAATCATCTGATGTACACTTATCCTAAGCCGGGTGTGGCGTTCATGGACGGGGTGACGATGGGCGGCGGGGTCGGGATTTCGTGCCCATGCCGCTATCGCGTCGCGACCGAGCGGACGGTGTTCGCGATGCCCGAGACCACCATCGGCCTGTTTCCCGATGTCGGCGGCGGGCGCTATCTGTCGCGGCTGCGCGGGCGAAGCGCGCAGTATCTGGCGCTGACCGGGGCGCGGCTCGACGGGGCGGATTGCGTCGCGCTGGGGCTGGCGAATTTCTACGTGCCGTCGGATCGGCTCGAGGAGGTCAAGGCGGAGATCTGCGCGACCCCGGAGAAGACCGAGTCGATCCTCGCCGGCGCGGCGGTGTCGCCGCCGCCAGCCAAGATCGTAGCACAGCTTCCCGACATCGATCGGCTGTTCGCGTCAGACGATTACGAGACGATCCTGCGCGACCTTGAGGTCGACGGCGGCGAGTGGGCGGCGGCGCAGCTCGCAACGCTGGCGCAACGCTCGCCGACCTCGTGCAGGGTCTCGCTCAAGATGCTGGTCGAAAGCCCGCGCCACCTCCATTTCGTCGACGAGATGCGGATGGAATATGCGATCATGATCCGGATGTACCAGGCGCACGATTTCGCCGAAGGCGTGCGCGCGCTGCTGATCGACAAGACCGGCGATCCGCAATGGCACCCGGCCAGCGCGGCGGACGTTACCGACGCGATGGTCGACGCCTATTTCCAGCCGCTCCCCGCCGATCAGGCGTGGTCGCCGCTGCCCCCGAAGGAATGAACATGGCCAATTACGAAACCCTGCTGGTCGAGCAACGCGACGGCGGCGTTACTTTGATCACGCTCAACCGTCCGCAGGCGCTCAACGCGCTCGACAACCAGGTGCTCGGGGAGCTGGTCGCGGCGTGCCAGGCGTTCGATGCCGACCCGTCGCAAGGCTGCGCAGTGCTGACCGGCAGCGAGAAAGCGTTCGCGGCGGGGGCGGACATCAAGGAAATGGCCCCGCAGAGCTTTGGCGACATGTACGGGGACAATTATTTCGCCGGGTGGGAGATGTTTACGCGCACCCGCAAGCCGGTGATCGCCGCGGTCGCCGGGTTCGCGCTCGGCGGCGGGTGCGAGCTGGCGATGATGTGCGACTTCATCCTCGCCGCCGACACCGCCAAGTTCGGCCAGCCCGAAATCAGGCTCGGCGTCGCGCCGGGGATGGGCGGGAGCCAGCGGCTGACGCGCGCGGTGGGCAAGGCGAAGGCGATGGAGATGTGCCTGACCGGGCGCTTCATGGATGCCGAGGAAGCCGAGCGCGCGGGTTTGGTGTCGCGGATCGTTGCGGCGGCCGATCTGGTCGAGGAGGCGGTCAAGGTCGCCGCGCAGATCGCCGGAATGGCGCCGCTCGCGGTCAAGGCGAACAAGGAAATGGTCAACGCCGCGTTCGAGACGATGCTCGGGCAGGGCGTTCAGTTCGAGAGGCGCTTGTTCCACGGTCTTTTCGGGACCGAGGACCAGAAGGAAGGCATGGCGGCGTTCGTCGAGAAGCGGGCGGGGAAATGGGTGGGGCGTTGACCACTTATTTTCCTCTCCCTTGACGGGAGAGGATAGCGAAGCTTGGCAGCTTGCTGCCTGGCGGAGCTTGGAGAGGTGAGCGGCGCCCAAGCGCCGCGCGGTCGCAAGCGCGACCGCTTACCCCTCACCCAGCTTCGACTAAGGCCGGCTGAAGAAGCCGACCTAAGTCTGCGCAACCCTCTCCCGCAAGGGGAGAGGGGAGTTTTTTGGGAGAACACTAAATGGCACGCGTAGCATTTATCGGCCTCGGCAATATGGGCGGCGGGATGGCCGCGAATCTGGCCAAGAAAGGCCACGACGTCCGCGCGTTCGACCTGTCGGCCGACGCGCTCGAGAAGGCCAAGGCGGCGGGCTGCCTGCCCGCCGCTAGCGCCACGGAGGCTTGCGACGGCGCCGAGGCGGTGGTGACGATGCTCCCCGCGGGCCGCCACGTCGAGAGCGTCTATACCGACAGCGTGTTCGGCGCCGCGCCGGCGTCCGCGATCCTGATGGATTGCTCGACGATCGACGTCGCCACCGCCAAGCGCGTCGGCGAAGCTGCGCTGAGCAAGGGCCTGACGATGGTCGACGCCCCCGTGTCGGGCGGGATCGCGGCGGCCAATGCGGGCACGCTGACGTTCATGGTCGGCGGATCGGCCGAAGCGTTCGACCGCGCGCAACCGTTCCTCGCCGACATGGGCAAGGCCGTGATTCACGCCGGCGCGAGCGGCGCCGGCCAAGCGGCGAAGATCTGCAACAACATGGTGCTGGGCGCGGAGATGATCGCGACGTGCGAAGCGTTCCTGCTCGCCGACAAACTGGGCCTCGACCCGCAGAAATTCTTCGACATCGCCAGCGTTTCGTCGGGACAGAGCTGGTCGCTGACCAGCTACGCGCCGTGGCCGGGGGTCGGGCCGGAAACGCCCGCCGACCGCGATTACCAGGGCGGCTTTGCGACCGCGCTGATGCTCAAGGATCTGCGGCTGGCGATGGAGGCGGCGGCGTCGGTCGATGCCGACACGCCGATGGGCGCGAAGGCTGCCGAACTGTACGCGGCGTTCAACGACGAGGGGAATGGCGGACTCGATTTCTCCGCGATCATCCGCGCGCTCGGAAAGCGCGAATGAGCGTCGCGTTCCGTCGCGATTCCGACGAAGAGCATAAGGAACCGCGCTTCGAACTGCCGATCCCGGCCGGGCCGAACCTGGTCACCGAAAACAGCCCGGCGCTGATCGATGCGCGCATCGCCGCGCTAGAGGCGGAAGCGACGCACGCCGACGAACCGCGCCGCTCGGAGATCGCGCGGAGCTTGCGCTATTGGCACACGCGGCGAGTCACCGCGATCGTCGCCCCGCCGCCGCCGGCCGACGCAATCGCGTTCGGCTCGCGCGTGCGTATCGCGATGGACGGCACCGAGCGCGATATCCGCATCGTCGGGGACGACGAAGCCGAGCCGGCAGCCGGCCTGATCGCGTTCAGCGCCCCGCTCGCCCGTGCGCTGATCGGCGCGGGGGAGGACGATGTGGTGTCGCTGCCCGGAAAGCCGGACGCGGTGGAGGTGGTGGCGCTGCTCTAATCCTCCCCATGCATGGGGAGGGGAACCATGCGAAGCATGGTGGAGGGGGATCGCCACGCGCGATTCGAGGGCGGCCCGCCCCCTCCGTCAGCGCTATGCGCTGCCACCTCCCCGTAAACGGGGAGGATTATTCGTCAAAACCCGATCCAACCACCTCCTCTCCCTTGAAGGGAGAGGATAGCGAAGCTTGCGAGCTTGCTCGCTAGCGCAGCTTGGAGAGGGTGAGCGGAGCAACGCTCCGCGCGGTCGCAAGCGCGACCGCATACCCCTCACCCAGCTCCGACTAAGGCCGCGCCGAAGAAGCGCGCCCTAAGTCTGCGCAACCCTCTCCCGCAAAGGGGAGAGGGGGGTGTAATCCAGCTTGCAATGTTGGGTTTCCGGGCAGAATTGGTCCGGCTCGCGTTCGACGCGGAGGTGATTCCGCGTCGCCGGACCTCGCTTGCGCGAGGCTGGCCGGGCTTCGCCGTCTCAGGATTAGCGTGCGCTAATCCGGTGCGGTCCTGTCCGGGAACCTTCGGTTCCAAAACAGGAGCACTTTGTGCCTCAACCCCTCACCCGCGCCCAGCAGATGGAGAATGCCGAGTTTTTGCGCCACCTGCGCCGAACCGGCAACGCCAGTACGGCGGCGCGCGCTGTGGGGTTCGAGCGCGGGCGGTTTCTCGAACGCCGACGCAAGCATCCGGGGTTTGCGCTGCAATGGGACGCCGCGCTCGCGCTTGCCCACGGAGCGCTCGGCAGGGCGGCGCCGGCATCGCCGGAAAGGCCAATTTCGCTGACCGGCGAGCCGCACATCGTGCGCGGCAAATCCGGCCGCCTCCATATCCGCAAGGCGCGGTCTCGCACGATCGACCATGCCGCGCGGCAGAACTTTCTGGCAGCGCTCAGCGCCACGGCGAACGTGGTGCTCTCGGCCGCGGCGGCGGGTTATTCGACCAACGCGATCTATGAACACCGGCGTAGGAACCCCGCCTTCGCGCGCGAATGGCGGCTGGCGCTGGAAAGGGGATATGAGCGGTTGAAGCTCGCGTTGCTCGAAACCGGCCTGCCCGAATCCTTCGCGGACGACGACTGGCGCTGCAACGACTCGCCTGCGCTGCCGCCGATGACGGTGAGCCAAGCGCTGCACCTGATGCATCTTCACCGGAAGGAAGCGCTCGACCTCGACGAACCGCCGCACCTCAAGCGACGCCGCGGGGAGAACCGCGAGGCGCATTTGATCCGGCTGAGCGAAATGTACGAGGCGAGGCGCGAACGAGAGCGGATGAAGTACCGCATCGCCGAGGCCGAGCGCCTCGCCCGCGGCGAGCCGACCTATCACCGATGGGAACCGGGCGAGCTGCCCGACCTCGCGCAAGTGACGGGATGGTCGAGGGCGAGCGACAAGCCGTCGACCGACGCGAGCCGTGCGCTGTTCGGGGGATGGCGGATGGAGGATATTCCGGCGGGGAAGCGGAAGGGAGGCGGGTGAGATGGAATCGGCGCTCTCGATGATCACAGCGTTAACCGGGGAACTGCAAAGCGTCGCGACGCGTCATCTGGAGAACAGCTTATAACTGGAAGGGCGCGGCGGAGAACGCTGCGCTGATCTTTCGGCGATTGACTATGGTTGTCGCGCAAAGGCGTGACAGGCTGATTCAAGCGTCGGTAGAGCGGTGCCAACACGTCCATGTAGGACGCGGGGCCACCCAAACCACCCGGTCGAGCGAGACGGCCGCGGGTAGGGTGGCTACCGATCATAAAGGCCCGACCTATGTCACCGATCAAACTTCCGGCCATTCGCGCTATCGAGCCCACCGCAATCAGCGTATTCATCCAGAAGGGGCACCCGTGGATGGCGCTGGCCTACGGCGCCCTATGGCTGATCACCACTTCGGCGGGGCCGATCATGTTCGCGCTCGCCATGGCGCACCGCCTGTAAGGCGGGAGACCAATGGATGGAAATGGCCGGAAATCATGCACACCGGCACTAACCAAGGCCAAATCGCCCTTGTGGTAATAACTAAGATCAGGCAAAGATCAGACATGCTCTGCGGAGCAGGTCCGAAAGAAGATTCCAACCTTCGGAAGGGCGGTGGTTAGGAAGGCCCAGTGTTGAAACCGATGGGCCCTTCCAGAAGGCCCGTTTGGACGCCTTCCTAACCACCATTATTATTCCGCATATATAATTCGTACTGAAGTTGCAATTGGATTGCACTTTTTATCGTACGTTTTTCCAACATTATATCCGACGTATATGCTGGCGTGTTTCCTAACGTATTTTCTGGCGCGGAATTGGCGGTGTAGACGGTGTTTGAATGGCGTTGTGTATTCGCATGTGATTGACCTGTTGGCTATCGAACTACCTTGCCAGTAATTTTCGCAATGAGTTTTGTATCGAAGCGCTCAAGATTGCGTCTGAACCATTGGTGGCGGATCGTGAATCGCGAAATTCGATGGCCACCACCTGTGGATAACGTGGTTATTGTGCACATAGAAACGCCTCCGCACAGCGCGTGGACGCGTGCAATGGTTATTTTGCAGCTACTTACGAGTAAAAAGGGGGGTGTGAATAACTAGGTGGATATCCAGAGCGCCCCTCTTGACGACGAATCAGAAAAGGTGTGCACCATCCCGTAGGGATCGCGGCAAAGTCCGACCCTGCGCCACAGCCAAGAAGAGCCGAAGAGCGTCTTTTTTTGAGCAGGAGTGCGCCTACGTGACTTTCAGATATCCCGGCGAAGCCGAGACGGAGCAAATCGGCAAGCTGGTCGAGAATGGTCATCCGCGAATGGCGTTAGTTGCCATCTGTCTTCGCATCGTTTGCCGCACGATCCTTCTTGTGGGACTGGCGGTATATGCGCCGCAATCGATTGATCATGTGAAGACCGCGATCGTTACGGCGAATTAGGCACGGTGATCGCGGCGTGACGTATGTCCGCTCATCAGCGCCCCCATATTCCCCTCTCCCGCCCGACACGGTAGGACCGCCCCAAGAGCAAGACCGGGGGGAACAGGGATGGTGACGATGCCACCGGAAGAATTGTGGCCCGATCCCGCTCCTTCCAACATCCGCTTCGTGATCGCCGCCTCCTCGGTGGGCACGTTGTTCGAATGGGTACGACGTCTTTATCTACGGCACCTTGTCGTCGATCGTCGGCAACGCGCTCTTCCCGGCGATCCGCTCCGGCCGGGCACTGTTACCCATATGCCGCCCGCCGGGCCACCGACGAGCTTGACCTGGGGACTGTGTTACGAGACTATCACGCCACAGAGGCTGGGAGCGTGACATGGACCGTCGGCAATTTCTGGCGAGCGCGGCTTCGCTCGGGGTCATCGGCATCTGGGCGACTCGATCGGCCGCGGCGCCGTCGCGCGTGGCATGGCGGGAGGATCGCGCGCTCTATCCGCAGGGCGTCGCGTCGGGCGACCCGGACGAGCATAGCGTCATCCTGTGGACCCGGCGGCCGTTCGATCGGGGCGATCGGCACGAGCTGACGGTGGAAGTGGCGCTCGATGCCGACTTCCGCCGAGTGGTCGCGACGGCGCGCGCGCCGGTGCTGGCGGCGGCCGACTGGACGTGCCGCGCCCTGGTCGGCGGGCTCTCACCGGCGACGACCTATTGGTATCGCTTCAGCGACGACAGCGGCGCGGGCAGCCGGGTCGGGCGGACGATCACCGCGCCGCGCGCCAGCGATCCGCGCCCGGTCCGCTTCGCGTTCGTGTCGTGCAACAGCGTCAACGAAGGCGCGCAGAACGCCTATGCCCGGATGATCTGGGAGGACGAGCGCGCGCCCGCCGACCGCAAGCTCGGCTTCGTGCTCCACTTGGGCGACTTCATCTACGAGGTTTTCGAAAAACCCGCCGAGCTGCCGAAGCGCTATTCGCGCACCGTCTATGATCTCGGCCCCGTCCCCGACG
Organism: Sphingomonas sp.; assembly: GCF_036269755.1. GTDB lineage: Bacteria > Pseudomonadota > Alphaproteobacteria > Sphingomonadales > Sphingomonadaceae > Sphingomonas. The sequence goes on from NZ_DATBDV010000012.1 coordinate 41,554, forward strand.
CGCGCAAGGTCAGCAAATATTTCTACGTTCCCACCAACCTCGCCGGCTATCGCCACATCTATCGCGCGCATATCGACGACCCCGACATCCAGGACGCGCGCGCGCACTTCCCGTTCGTGTGCATCGGCGACAATCACGAATTCTCGTGGCAGGGCTGGCAGAGCTTCATCAAATATCCGGGCAGCGGGGTCGAGCCCGCGCAGCCGCTGCGAGTCGCCGCCAACCAGGCATGGTGGGAATATATTCCGTCGCGGGTGGCGAAGGCTTCGGGGGCGGGGCTCGATCAGTTCGGCCCGCCCGCGGTGACCAAAGCGCCGATCGCGACGTTCGACGATCATGGCTTCGGGACCGAGGCGAACAACCGCGCGGCGGTCGGCAGCATGACCGCGTATCGGGCGATGCGCTATGGCCGGCACGTCGAGCTCATCCTGACCGACTTGCACAGCTACAAGGCGGCGGACCCGACCGATCGCCCGGAGGCGGCGGCGCTCGATTCGGGGGAGTATCCGGTCCTGCCGCAGGAATGGCTGGAGATCACCGACGGCGGGCGGGACTATAATGGCGGCAAGCCCCCGGCGACGATCGCGATCGGCGACAAGACCATCCCCAATTTCCGCAAGGACGATCCGCCCTACACCGCGCTCGGCCGCGAGCAGAAAGCGTGGCTCAAGGATCGGCTGACCCGGTCGACCGCGACGTGGAAGATCTGGGGTGCCACCAACGGCACGCTCGACATGCGGACCGACGCGCAGAACATCCCGGCCGCGCTCGTCAAGACGCCGTGGATGGGCAAGGACTTCGGCACGTTCGGCGGCGGCGATTTCAGCGGGGCGTTCGCCGAGCGCGCGGAAATTTACGACACCGTGCGCGACCACAAGGTGTCGGGGTTCGTCACCGTGTCGGGCGATCGCCACAGCTTCTGGGCGGGCTATGCCGCGCCGCATCTGCCGCCGGCCGGGTTCGCGCCGGTCGGGATCAGCTTCATCACCGGCTCGATCTCCGCGCCCGGGATGGGCGAGGCGGTCGAATTCTCGAAGCCGTCCCCGCTGCAGCCGCTGTTCGTCCGCACGACGCCCGGCGCCGCGCCCGAGCACACGGTCAATTTGACGATCAAGCGCGGGGTGCTGAGCGCGCTCGAATATGCCGCGAGCGGCGACATCGCCAGGGCGCGCGCGCTGACCAATCCCGACGTCGCGCCGCACCTCGAATTCGTCGACATGGCGGGGCATGGCTATGCCGTGGTCAGCGCCGGGCCGAACTCGATCGACACCGAGTTCGTCTGCATCGTCCGGCCGGTGGCTCGCGCGACGACCCCCGACGGCGGCCCGCTGCGCTATCGCGTGTCGCACCAAGCCCGGCTGTGGCAACCGGGCACGCCGCCCAGGCTCGAGCAGCGCGTGCTCGAAGGCGACGCCAAGCTGTCGATCTGACGCTCCGCCGCGGGATCGCAGTCCTCACCGCCTGCATATTCCACTCCCCCGCGCGACACGGTAGGACCGTGCTAAACCAGGACCAGGGGGGAAAGCATGGCGACGATGGCACCCGAGGAATTGCGGCCCGATCCCAGCGTGTCGGACATCCGGCTGGTGATCGCGGCGTCGTCGCTCGGCACGTTGTTCGAATGGTACGACTTCTTCATCTACGGCACCTTGTCCTCGATCATCGGCAAGGCGTTCTTTCCCGGTGACAACGTCACGCTGCAGACGTTGCTGGTTTGGGCGACCTTCGCGGTGGGGTTCGGCTTCCGGCCGATCGGGGCAGTGCTGTTCGGGTTCCTCGGCGACCGGCTGGGGCGCAAATACACCTTTCTGATCACGATCACGATGATGGGCATCGCCACCGCCGGGGTCGGGCTGATCCCGCCGGCGACCCGGATCGGGCTGTGGGCGCCGGGGATCGTGATCCTGTTGCGCGTGCTCCAAGGCCTCGCGCTGGGCGGCGAATATGGCGGGGCGGCGATCTATGTCGCGGAGCATTCGCCGCCGGGTAAAGCGGGGTTCTACACCAGCTTCATCCAGGCCAGCGTCGCGGGCGGCTTCATCCTCAGCCTCGCGGTCGTGCTGCTGACCAAGCTGGTGGTGAGCGGCGACACGTGGGCGGCATGGGCGTGGCGCTTCCCGTTCGTGTTCTCGCTCGGTCTGCTCGCGGTGTCGCTGTGGATGCGATTGAAGCTGAGCGAGAGCCCGGTGTTCCGCGCGCTCAAGGAAGCGGGGGAGACGGTCAAAAACCCGTTCGTCGCGAGCTTCACCTATCCCGGCAATTTGAAGCGGCTGTTCGTCGCCTTGTTCGGGATCGCGGCCGGGCTGACGGTGATCTGGTACACCGCGCTCTTCTCCACGCTGTCGTTCCTGACGACGACGATGCGCGTCGACGAGACGACGGCGCAGCTGATCGTCGGGGCGGGCGGCTTGGCCGGGTTGTTCTGGTTCGTGCTGTTCGGGCGGCTGTCCGACCGCGTCGGGCGCAAGGCGCCGATCGTGATCGGCTACGCGCTGACGCTGGCGCTGCTGTTCCCGATCTTCTGGGTGATGGGAAGCGCGGCCAACCCCGGCCTTGCGCATGCCAATGCGCGCGCGCCGGTGATCGTGTCGGGGCCGCATTGCAGCTACGATCCGTTCGCCAAGGCGCAGGTGGACGAGTGCGGCAAGCTGCTCGATTATTTCTCGAAGAAGGGCGTTGCCTATACCAAGGGATCGACCCCCGCGGTGGTGGTGCTGATCGGCGGCGAGGCGGTGCCCGACACCAGCCCCGCCGGGCTCGACGCCGCGCTGACCGCGGCGGGGTACAAGCTCGACAAGGTCAAGCCGACCTGGATCGGGATCGCCGCGATCCTGTTCGCGATGCTGGTGATGAGCGCGCTGGCGGGGGCGACCTATGGCCCGGTCGCGGCGTTGCTCGCGGAGATGTTCCCGCCGCGCATCCGCTACAGCTCGATGTCGATCCCGTATCACATCGGCACCGGCTATTTCGGCGGGTTCCTGCCGTTCATCAGCCAGCTGATCGTCGCCAAGACGGGCAATCCCTATGGCGGGCTGTGGTATACGTGGTGGGTCGTGCTGGTCGCTTTGCTGGTGGCGCTGTGGGGATTGAAGTGGAAGGACGAGCCGCACCCGGGCTGACGATCCTCGGTGCCGAGGGGTGTCGGGCCGACAGCCGACACGAAAAGGGCCGGGCGATCCGCTGATCGCCCGGCCCTTCTTTTTCGCTCAGTTCCTGATCAGAACTTCGTCGAGACGTTCACGAAGAACGAACGCCCGACAAAGTCGAACCCGCTGTACAGCGGCGAATCGCCGATACGGTTGACTGCACCCGACGAAATCTTGGGCGGATCGGTATTGAGCAGGTTGCGGACGCCGATCGTCATCGCGAACTTGTCGCCGTGATAGGTGCCCGACAGCGAGTGCAGGAAGTAATCGGGAGTCTTGAAGTTATAGGTCGGACCGCCCCCGAAATAGGCATTGCTGTCGAGATGCTGCGTCCACTCGAGACTGTAGTGGATGCTCCAGCGATTAACCGCATACGTGCCGTCGAACACACCGGTGAAGCGCGGATACGCGTTGCCTGTGTACAGCCCGGTCAACTCCGTGATCGGATCGGTCGGCAGCGTCTGGTTGTAACGTTGCAGGTACTGAGTCACGGCGGCGTTGAGGGTAAGCTTGCCGGGGCCCAGCGGCAGCCCGATGCGGGCGTTATAGTCGATACCGCGCAACACCGACTTCGAGATGTTCACATAGCCGGTGGTCACGATCAGGCTGTACGGTGCGACAGGGCTGCGAACCACCAGATTGCAGACAGCATTCGCGCGGAAGGCGGGATCGTCATAGCATTGGCTGAGGATCGTCGAGAAGCTCAGCTGGCTGACGCCGTTATTGACGCGAACGTTGAAGTAATCGGCCGACAGCGACACATCAATGTTGCCGAACCGCGGAGAGAGCACCCCGCCGAAGTTGATGTTACGCGACTTTTCGGCGGAGAGGCCCGACGCGGCGCCGCCGCGCTGATTGACCTGGATTCCGTTCGTCGGGGTGAAGCCCAGCGGCACGCCGTCGGCTGCGCAGTTGCGGACGCGGACTGGCGATGATGCCGCGGTCAAGTTGCCGCAAATGTCGCTCGAGGCAGCTTGGAAGCCTGAGGTCGCACCCAGATACTGTTCGAACAGCTGCGGCGCGCGGAACGACGTGCCGTAGCTGCCGCGGAACAGCAACCATTTGGTTGGCGCCAGCACGCCGCCGATCTTATAGGTCGTGTTGCCGCCGTACGAACGATAGTTCGTGTAACGCGCAGACCCGTTGATCGTCAGATCGTGAATGATCTGATCGTGCAGCACCGGCAGTTGCAACTCGCCGAACACTTCGGACACGGCGTCGCTGCCGCGGGTGATCGTGGACGAAGTGAAGCCGTAGAGATTGCCGTTCTGGCTCTCGGTCGAGGGCGTGTCGTCGATGCTTTGCGTGCGGCGCTCGGCACCCAAGGCGATCTGCGCGCTACCGCCCGGCAGCTTGAACAGCGGACCGTCGATGTTGAACGCGAAGGTCGTCTCACGGAACTTCGTCGTTCCCGTGACCGGGGCGACTACGTAGTTGAGGAACGACTGGTACTGCGAGAAGTCGCCGCCGATGATCGCTGCACTCAGCGGCGGAGCGGCGACGCAGCCGCCGGTCGGGTTGCGGCAAGCAAACCCGGACCCCGATGCCACCACATCCAGGCTCTGCGCCAAGCGGCTCGTCAGGATCAAATCGGTGGTGTAACGCGAGTCCGACCACGACTTGCTGGCGTAGGCGTCATAGTGGAAATTCCACGGCAGGTTGCCGCGAATGCCGCCACCGAACTTCACGAAGTCGGACGTCTGATAGTTGTTGTAGTTGCCGTAGTTCGCAAAGACCCGCGCGGCGACCGGCGTGCCGGTAATGCACGTCGGGAAGCTGGCCTGGCTGCAGGTGCCGAAATTGCCGTTGCGCAGGGCGGTCGGCAACAACAGGCTGCCTTGGTTATAGTCGATGGTGAACTGCCGCTCACCCAACTGGCTCGAGTTGCGACGCGACACGAGCAGTTCGGCATAGACTTCGGCGTCGCCCAGCGAATGCAGCTTGTAGGAGCCCGACAAGAAGCCGTTATAGTTTTCGGTCGGCGAGATGAGGGCCTGATTGAGCAGGCTGCGAGGGAAGGTGTCGCGAATGTTGGTCGACAGCAAGCCGCCGCCGACGCACTCATAGCCCGGATAGGCTCCCGTCGTGACCGCCGCATTTGGACGGAAGCGGTTGCAGACCTGTTGCGCAATCGTGCCGTAGCCGGCGGTTGTCGGCAACGTCCCGTATCCGGCGGGAACGCCCGCCGCCAACGCAACCGAACTGCCCGCGACCGTGGGGAGACCGATGGTGTTGATCGTCAGACCGCTGTCGCCGGTACCGTTGACGATGCCATAGCATTTCGGCTGACCGGTCGCGGGATCGATGAAGTCGCCCGAACCATAGCCGCCGCCGGTGCCGTTATAGCGGCCACCGATCTGGCATTGCATGAAATCGCGGTCGCCATACGTCAGCGCATCGCGCTGGTAATATTCCAGCGAGCCATCGATCTCGAAGCGGTTGCCCGAGGCGCCGAACAGCAGCCCGAGACGCTTTTGTACACCGGCCCCGACTTGCGGCACGTTCACTTCGCCGTTCAATTCGATTCCGTTGATTTTCCTGCGCGTGATGACGTTGATCACGCCGGCGACCGCGTCCGAACCGTAAATCGACGACGATCCGGAGTTGAGGACCTCGACCCGGTCGACCATCGCGTTCGGCAGCGAGTTGAGATCCGCCGCGCCCACCGCGCCGCGCGAGCCCGATGGGGCAAGCCGACGGCCGTTGAGCAGAAGTAGCGTGCGCGACGTACCGAGGCCGCGCAGCGACACCGTGTTTGCGCCCGGACCGCCATTGGTGACATAGCCGCCATACGCATTGTTGATCTGCGACGTGCCGTTGGTGACTGCATTACTCTGCAGAAGATCGGTGGTTGTGCTGAAACCATTTGCGATCGCATCGTCGCGCGTCAGCACGGTGACCGGATCGGCACCCTTGTAGCGGCTGTTGCGGATCCGCGAGCCCGTAACGACGATGTCGCCGGCGCTCTTGTCCGAACCGTCGGCATTGGCCGTGTCGGTCGTCGTTCCGGGCGTGGTGGACCCACTGACCTGATCGGGGACGACCGTGGTATCGTTGGGTTTCGGCGCGGTCTGAGCAAACGCGGTTACCGGTGCCAGCGCTGCACACGAAACAAGCGCGGTCGCCGCCAAAAGGTGCGAAATTTTCATTGTTGTGAGACCCCCAAACCAGAAGGCGCTTTTTCCCTAAGCGCGTTGGCCCACAAAACCGTTCCGGACCTTTCTGGCAAGCGGATGGAGCCGCGTACCTCCTCAATTTATGTCAAAATATGGCGATTTGTATCAATTTGTATCAATTTTATCACCGAAGGACATAAGCGCTGACGCATATTCATCCAGGCGCGAGGGCATTCAGCCGGTATCGCCGGTCGGCTAGCATCCGGGCTGACCTGTCGCTACGCAGCCGCGATGGTTCCCGCTCCTCTTCGATTGCGTCGCGACGCGGACGCGCTCGTCGCCAATTGGCGCGCGCTGGCGCGGTTGAGCGGCGCGGCGGCGTGCGGCGCGGCGATCAAGGCGGATGGTTACGGGCTCGGTGCCGCGTGGGTGGCGAGCACGCTCGCCGCTGCCGGGTGCCGCGATTTCTTCGTCGCGACCTGGGCGGAGGCCGAGGCGCTCGCGCCGCTTGGGCTGCCCGGCCTCGCGGTGCTTCACGGGGTCCGCGCGGAGGACATGGCCGCGGCGCGATCGGGGATCGCTCGGCCGGTGCTCAACACCGCGGCGCAAGTGGCGCGCTGGCGTGAAGCCGGGGGCGGGGCGTGCGACGTGATGCTCGACACCGGGATGAACCGGCTCGGTTTGAGCGCGGAGGATCTCGCGGCGGGTGCGCTGGACGGGCTCGCGACCGACACGCTGATGAGCCACTTGGCCTCGGCCGACGACGATTCGCCCAGGAATGCGGACCAGCGCCGCCGCTTCGTCGCAATGGCCGCCGGCGTGCGCGCCGAGCGGCTGAGCCTCGCCAATTCGGCCGGGATCGCGCTCGGCACCGATTACGCGTTCGACCTCACTCGACCGGGCCTTGCGCTATACGGCGGCGTCCCGCGGCGCGAACTTGCCGGCGCAATCGTCCAGGTCGCGCGGCCCGAGGCGCAGGTGCTGCAGCGCCGCCGAGTGCGAGCGGGCGAGACGGTCGGCTACAACGCGACCTGGGCCGCGCCCGCCGATACCGAGGTTGCGATCCTCAATATCGGGTATGCCGATGGCTATTGGCGGGGCTTTTCGGGGCGGGGGCGGGCGATGTGCGAAGGCGTCGCGCTGCCAGTGCTGGGGCGTGTGTCGATGGACCTGATTGCGGTCGACGTGACGGGGCAGGCGGTGGCGGAAGGCGACTGGCTCGAGCTCGATTATGATTTGCCGCGCGCATCGGCTGAATCGGGCATGTCGCAATACGAATTGCTGACCGGGCTGGGAGATCGGTTCGATCGCTTGCCGTGAGCGTTCGGCCTGCACCGCCCGCGCTGCAATCGCACAACAGATTTTTATCGAGCGCCCCTACGTCATGCTGCGGATATTCCGCGCAGCATGTTGCGGTGCGTCAAGCAACGTTCTAGGCAGGCGGCGAAGCTGCACAGGGGCGCCAGGCGCATGAAGAAGCACGCGGCGGGCGATGGCCCGGTGATCGTCAAGAAGTACGCCAACCGGCGGCTCTACAACACCGAAAGCTCGTCCTACATCACGCTCGACCACCTGGCGGCGATGACTCGCGCAGGGCGCGACTTCAAGGTGGTCGACGCCAAGACCGACGAGGACATCACCCACAACGTCCTCACGCAGATCATCATGGAGGAGGAAAGCCGCGGCCAGACGATGCTGCCGGTCAATTTCCTGCGCCAGTTGATCGCGATGTACGGCGATTCGATGCAGGCGATGGTGCCGGGGTATCTCGAAGCCTCGATGGACAGCTTTCGCCGCAATCACGAGCAGTTCAAGACCGCGGTCGAGGGCGCGTTCGCCAATTCCCCGTTCGCGGAGATCGCCAAGCGCAACATGCAGATGTTTGAGGCCGCGACGCAGGCGTTCAAACCCGCCGGCGCCAAAGAGACCGCGCCCGTGAGCAACGATGAGGATGTCGCCGCGCTCAAGGCCGAGCTCGCGCGGTTGCGGGAAAAGATCGACAAGCTCGGGCACTAGCGCATGGACTGGTCGGGCAAGCAGATCGCCGAAGCCGCGATCGCGCTGGCGCTCGTCGTCGCTTCTCTCGCAGGCGTGGCCGACTGGCGGCATCGCAAGCGCGACGATCTCGACCGGGTGGCGTTGCTCGACTGGCGCAGCGTTCAGTTCTTCGCGCTGGTGGCGGCGGTGGTCGCGTTCAGCGTCGCGGTGAACCTTTAGTTTTGATGCGCTTCCGCCAACCGGCGTGAGCCGCTCGGACTCAGTAGAAGCTTTCGAGCGTCAGTGCACGGACGCCGCCGCCGCACATGCCGAGCCGCACCACGCGCCCCGGGGCCGCGGCGGGCCACGCCGCGATCGGCTCGCCGGCATAAGCGGCGGAAATCGCGGTGCCGTCGACGCTGCAGATTTCGTCGCCGGGCTTCCATCCCGCCGCAGCCGCCGGGCTGCCGCGCATGACGTGGAGCACGCGAAGGCGATCGGCGCCGGTCGCGAGTAGCAGTCCGCTGGTCGAGCGCAGCGCCGGCCGGTCGGTGTCGGGGGTGACCGCCATCACCATCCGCCCCGCGCGCGGATCGAGCAGCACGCGGAAACGCTGCAGGAAACCGATCCCAATCCGGCCTGCCGCGCCCATCCGGGTCGAAAAGCCGCCGCCCGATTCGATCAGCGTCTCAGCACCGCGCAACGTCGCGTCGCCGACCGCGACCTCGGGCAGCACGGTGAGGTCCGACTGGACCGGCCCGGCGACGCTGTACGAAACGGTGGTGGTCGTCGCCGGCCGCGCGCCGTCGATCGTGCGCCAGGCATCGGTCGATACGGTGATCGTAGCACCATCGCCGGTATCGACGATCATCGGCCGCAGCCGCGTGTCGCCGACGCGCATCTCGCTGATGTAGAGCTGGTCGCGGCCCGACAGCGATAGCGGCGCGCTTCGCCCCGCGAACGGCATCCGGCCGCTGGGCAGCAGGCGAAAGCGATGCGCGGCGAAATCGATGTCGAGCGCATAGGGGCGCAACAGGTCGCTGCCGATCACCGCGTCGACCGCGGCGGTACCCCCAGTCGCGCTCGTCGGCAGATCGAGCACGCCCAATCGCCCGCCGGTCTTGGTCATTCCGCCGATCACCAGCGTGCGCCCGTTGGTCGCGCCCATCGCGACCGAGCCGCCGACGCCGATGCCGCGCCCGCCGTCACCGATCCGCAACCCCGCCGCGCTCGCCCAACGGCGCGAGATCACCGACTGGCTGAACCCGGTGTCGAGGATCGCCAGAGCGGGGCGCCCGTCGATCGTCATCGTGAAGGCGATCTGGTTGCCGGGCGTGAGGTCGAACGACACCCACTGCGCCTCGGCATCGGGCGAGAGCGTCGTGCGGTCGGGGAGCGGTAGCGGCATGGCAGGCGCCATCGCCGCGCCGAGCGGCGCGGGGAGGAGGGCGAGAAGCGGGAGCAGCCGGCGCATGGTCATGCCATAGCGCGGCCTGCCCGCCGCCGGAACAGCGTTAGCGGCGTGTTAACCCCGTTCTTGCGTTGCTGGCCATGAGCCTGCGGCGCTGATAATTTCGATACGATGGAGGGGATCGCGATGAAGCGAATCGCTTTTGCAATGGCAGCAGGTGTTTTGTTGGCGGCCAACGCGGCCAACGCGGTGGTTGAGCGCTACGATTGTGCAAAGGTCAAAGGCGAGACCGATATCGTCCAGATCGACCGAGACACCAAAGAGTTCAGTTTTTCGGAAGGCCGGAGTGGCGGGCTTGGCCGTCGACCGATCTGCGCCTGGTTCGACAAAATCGCGCGCGACACACTTAAGGAAGTAACGCCGCGATGCACGGTCACTTTTGCGGATGACGCCGTCGTGGCCGACTATGTCGAGCTGGACGGACCAAAGCCGTTCGACGCCATGATCGGCTTGGACACCGACGCGCTGACGCTCACCTCCATCTTTCGTGGGGGCGTGGACGTGGCAATCGTCGAGACGGTCAAGTGCAAGCGACTCTGACTTTTCGTTAAAGGCAAGCCTCCAGAAACGCCTGGTCGAACCCGAACTGGCGCGCTTTCTCGAGCGTGTAGGGGCGCAGCCCCATCGAGCGATATTCGCCGACGATCTTGCCGTCGGCGCTCTCGTCGAGATACTCGAACTTGAACAGCTCCTGCGTCACGATGACGGGGCCTTCCATGCCGATCACCTCGGTGATGTTGGTCACGCGGCGCGAACCGTCGCGCAGGCGCTTGACCTGGATGATCAGCTCGACCGAGTCCGCGATCTGGCGGCTGATCGCTTCCTTGGGGATCTTGATGTCCCCCATCATCACCATGTTCTCCATGCGGCCGAGGCATTCGCGCGGGCTGTTCGCGTGGAGCGTGCACATCGATCCGTCATGGCCGGTATTCATCGCGGCGAGCAGGTCGAAGCATTCCGACCCGCGAATTTCGCCGAGGATGATGCGATCCGGGCGCATACGCAGCGCGTTCTTGACGAGATCGCGGATGGTGATCTCGCCTTGCCCTTCGAGGTTCGCCGGGCGCGTTTCGAGCGGCAGCCAGTGCGGCTGTTGCAGCCGCAATTCGGCCGCGTCCTCGATCGTCAGCACGCGCTCGCCGGGGTCGATCATCTTCGACAACGCGTTGAGCATCGTCGTCTTGCCCGAACCGGTACCGCCCGAGATCACGACGTTGAACCGGCAGGCACCCGCGATCTTGAGCGCGGTCGCCATCTTCGGGCTCATCGATCCGAACCCGGCCATCATGTCGAGCGTGATCGGCTTGTCGGAGAATTTACGAATCGAGATTGCGGTGCCGCGCAAGCTGAGCGGCGGGACGATGACGTTGACGCGGGAACCGTCCTTGAGGCGGGCGTCGGCGAGCGGCGTGGTCTGGTCGACGCGCCGGCCGACCGAGTTGCAGATGCGCTGCGCGATCTGGAACAGATGCTCCTCGTCGCGGAACTGGATCTGCGCGAGCTCGAGCTGGCCCTTGCGTTCGATGAACGTCTGGTCCGGCCCGTTGACCATGATGTCGGAGATGTTGGGGTCGGCGAGCAATTCCTCGAGCGGCCCGAGCCCGAGCAATTCGTCGACCAGCACCTTTTCGAGCGCGAACTGCTCGCGGCGGTTGAGCGTCAGCTTGAGCTCGGCGAGCACTTCGCCGATGATCGGGCGGAATTCCTCGGCCAGCTCGTCCTTGTTGAGCGTGGCGGCGGCTTCTGGGTCGACGCGTTCGAGCAGGCGCGGCAGCACCTGTTCCTTGATCTTATGGACCGAGGCTTCGAAGCCTTCGCCGCGCGAGCTGCCCGATTCGGCGCTGGCGTTCTGGCGATCGGCGAGGCGCTGCATCGCGTCCTGTTGGACGCCCGGCATGTTGCCCGCGGGCGTGCCGGCGGCGATATCGGGCGGCGTGGCTGCGAGGGTGGGATCCTGTCCACCCGGGAGCGGCGGAAACTGCTCCGCGACGTCTGGCTCGGACCGCGCGCCGCCGCTGCCCTGCATCGGTTTTGCGACGCCGAACGCCGGCCGCCCGGCGGTTCCAGCGCCTAGTCCGTTACGGCGCCCAAACGCGCTCATGCCGTGAATCCCTTCATAGTCCCGACCGGTCGTACGGGCGAAGCTTTGACAATTTACTAACCAATGCGAGGCGCGGGAGAGTTGGGCGGGAAGGGGCCGCCCCCCTGGAATAGTTACGCCGCGATCGCCTCGAGCTTCTCGCTCGCTTCCATCCACGCGGCTTCGGCGGCGTCGATCTTCGCCTCCACATCGGCGCGGCGTTTCATCAGGTCGGTCATCGTCAGCTTGGCGAGGTCGGCCGCCGCAGACTTGGGATCGAACATAGCGCGGTCGATCGCGCTGCGTTGCTCGTTGAGCCTGGCGAGCTCCGCCTCCGCCGCCTTCGCCGCCTTGCGCAGTCCCTGGCTCGCCTCGCGCGCTTCGGCGGCGGCACGCCGCGCATCCTTCTTGTTGAGCTTGGACACTTCCTTCGCCGTGTCGGACGCGTCCTTCGCGAGCACGAACGCGATATAATCGTCGAGGCTGCCGTCGAATTCCTTCGCGGTGCCGGCATCGACCAGCACCAGGCGATCCGCCGTCATCTCGAGCATGTGGCGGTCGTGACTGACGATCACCACCGCGCCCGAATAGGCGTTGAGCGCCTGGATCAGCGCTTCGCGCGCATCGACGTCGAGATGGTTGGTCGGCTCGTCGAGGATCAGCATGTGCGGCGCGTCGCGCGTGATCAAAGCGAGCGCGAGCCGCGCGCGCTCGCCGCCCGACAATTTGCCGACCTTGGTGATCGCCTTGTCGCCCGAAAAGCCGAACCGGCCGAGCTGCCCGCGCACCGCGCCGGGACTCGCGCCGCGCATCTGCACCGTCATGTGCTGGAGCGGGGTGTCGTCGGCGTCGAGCTCCTCGATCTGGTATTGCGTGAAGTATCCGACGCGCATCTTGCCCGACGCGTTCATCGATCCGTCCATCGGCGCGAGTTGCGCCGCTAGCAGGCGGGCCAGGGTGGTCTTGCCGTTGCCGTTTCGGCCGAGCAGTGCGATTCGGTCGTCGGGATCGAGCCGGAGATTGAGGCGGCTGAGCACCGGGGTATCGCCATAGCCGACGCTGGCGAGGTCGAGCGTGATCAGCGGCGGACGCAGCTCGGCCGGGCTGGGGAAGTCGAAGCTCAGCGACGGATCGTCGACCAGTTCGGCGATCGGCTGCATCCGCGCGAGCGCCTTGGCACGGCTCTGCGCCTGCTTGGCGGTCGAGGCGCGCGCCGAATTACGCGCGACATAATCCTGCAGTTTCTCGCGCTCGGCCTGCTGCTTCTGCCGCGCCGAGGCGATCTGCGCCTGGCGCTCGGCGCGCTGGCGCTCGAAGGAATCGTACCCGCCGGGATACAGCCACAATTTGCCGCGCTCGAGGTGGAGGATGTGGTCGACCACGTTGTTGAGGAAATCGCGCTCGTGGCTGACGATCAGGATCGTCGCGGGATAGGATTGCAGGAAATCCTCGAGCCACAGCACGGCTTCGAGGTCGAGATGGTTCGACGGCTCGTCGAGCAGCAGCAGATCGGGCTGCGAGAACAGCAAGGACGCCAACGCGACGCGCATCCGCCAGCCGCCCGAAAAGCTGTCGAGCGGGCGGTGCTGCGCCGGTTCGTCGAAGCCGAGCCCGACCAGAATGCGCGCGGCGCGCGATGGCGCGGCGTGGGCGTCGATCGCATTCAATCGCTCGTGAAGTTCGCCCAGCCGGTCGGGGTCGTGGCTGGTTTCCGCCTCGTGCATCAACGCGGCGCGCTCGATATCGGCGGCGAGCACCGTTTCGAACGGCGTCGCTGCGCCCGCGGGCGCTTCCTGCGCGATATAGCCGAGCCGGCTGCCGCGCGGCATGTCGGCACTGCCGGTATCGGGATCGAGCATCCCGGCGATCACGCGGACCAAGGTGGTCTTACCCGCGCCGTTGCGACCGATCAGCCCGACGCGGCTCTTCGGCGGCAGCTTGGCGGTCGCGCCGTCGAGAATCGTCCGCCCGCCGAGGCGGACCGTGATGTCGGTCAGGTTTAGCATGATTGGGCGCCCTGTAGGGGAGGAAAGCCTTCTCGTCACCCCGGCCTTGAGCCGGGGTCCCGCTATTTTCCCGGTCGGTGAGAAGCGGGACCCCGGGTCGAGCCCGGGGTGACGATTGGGAGGGGCGACGCTACACGTCGAACCGGGAGGGCTTCGATGACGACCGAGACCGCGAACGCCGTCCGCTATCGCATCCTCGTCGCGATCACGCTCGGCTATGGCCTGACCTATACGTGCCGCCTCGCGATCGGGGTGATCAAGAAGCCGCTGATCGACGGCGGCGTATTCACCGCCGGCGAGTTCGGCACGATCGGATCGGCGCTGTTCCTCGCTTACGCGATCGGCAAGTTCTTCAACGGCTTCATCGCCGACCATATCAACGTGCGGCTGTTCATCGTCGCCGGGTTCGCGCTGTCGGGCCTGTGCTGCCTCGGCATGGGCGCGACGACCGGGGTGGCGATGGCGACATTGCTGTGGGGATTGAACGGCTGGTTCCAGAGCGCCGGCGCTCCGGGCAGCGTGATCGCGCTGACCGCCGCGTTTCCCGACGCGCAGCGCGGCCGCGCCTACGGCATCTGGAGCACGTCGCACTCGATCGGCGAGGGACTGACGTTCCTCGCGGTGACCGCGGCGGTGACGTGGTGGGGGTGGCGCTGGGGCTATTGGTCGGCGGCGGTCTTGAGCGGAGTCGCCGCGTTGCTCGCCCTCGCCCTAATCCCCAATCTTCACCATCCGCGCCGAACCGGCGAGGTCGGGTCGCGGCCGATCGACGTGCTCAAGGCGCAGGCCGCGGTGCTGGCGATCCCGTCGATCTGGCTGCTCGGGCTCGCCAGCGCGCTGATCTACGTCACGCGCTACGCGATCAATTCGTGGGGAATCCTCTATCTCCAGGAAGCCCATGGGCTGTCGCTGACCAGCGCGGGGACGCTGATCCTGATCAGCAACCTCGCCGGCATCGCCGGCGCGGTTGCCTATGGCTATTGCTCCGACCTGGTCTTCAAGGGGCGCCGTCCGCCCGCCAACCTGATCTTCGCGATGGTAGAGATCGTCGGGATGCTGGTGATCTTCTACGGCCCGGGCACGACCCCCGTGCTGGTGTTCGGCATGGTGCTGTTCGGGCTCGGCATGACCGGGCTGGTCACCGCCACCGGGCTGTTCGCGACCGACCTAGTGCCAAAGCGCGTCGTCGGCGCGGCGCTCGGGGTGATCGGGACGTTCTCCTATCTCGGCTCGGCGATTCAGGAGCAGGTATCCGGGGCGCTGATCGATCGCGGCACGACGACGGTCGCGGGCGCGCACCATTACGATTTTTCGAGCGTGGTCGCGTTCTGGATCGGCGCGTCGGTGGCGTCGATGGTGCTCGCGCTGCTGCTGTGGCGGCAGGGGCAGACCTATGCGACGGTCGATGAACCCGTGACGGTCGCTGTGTAATAATTTTTCGTCACCCCGGCCTTGTGCCGGGGTCCGCCTAGCGGCAAGCGACCGGCAGGAGGCTCGGCGGAGTCGGTCGGGGCGACGCGGACCCCGGCACTGCGGCCGGGGTGACGGATAAAGATGACCGACCTCGCGATTCTCTACGAACATCCGCAGTGGTTCGCGCCTTTGTTCGCCGCGCTCGACCGGCGCGGAGTCGACTACACCGCGTTCGGCGCCGACGGGCATTGGAACCCGGCCGATTCCGCGATCCCGGCGCCGGTGGTGCTCAACCGAATCGCGATGTCGAGCTTCCTGCGCGCCGACGAGCACCCGATCTTCCACACCATCGCGTTGCTCGATCATTGGCGGCGCTCGGGCGCGCGGGTGGTCAACGGGCCCGACGTGATGGCGATCGATGCCTCGAAAGCGCGCCAACTCGCGCTGATCGCCAGCCTCGGCCTTGCCATCCCCGAGACTCGAATCGTCCACCGCGCCGCCGACGTGGAAGCCGCCGCCGCGACGCTCGCCTTCCCGCTCGTCGTGAAGGCCAATATCGGCGGGTCGGGCGCGGGGATCATGCGGTTCGACAACATGGCCGAACTGCGCTGGGCGGTGAACGAGGGCGAGTTGCCCAAGAGCGTCGATGGCGTGTTGCTGGTGCAGGATTACGTGCCGGCGCGCGGCGGCGAGATCACGCGGATCGAAACGCTCGACCGCCAATATCTCTACGCGATCGACATCGCCGGGGGCGGCGCATTCGACCTGTGCCCGGCGGATGCCTGCGTCGCCGATTCGAACATCAGCATGCGCGCGGCCGAGCCTTCGTCCGACTTGGTCGACGCCGCCGAACGGATCGCCGCCGCGATGAACCTCGACGTGGGGGGGGTCGAGGTGATGATCGACGACCGCGACGGCCTTCCGCGCTTCTACGACATCAACGCTTTGTCCAATTTCGTCGCGCAGCCGCTGAACGTACTTGGCTGGGATCCGCACGAACGGCTGATCGATTGGCTCGATACCCTGATCGCGGAGACTCGCTGATGCGTTACGGTTACTGGATGCCGGTGTTCGGCGGCTGGCTGCGCAACGTGCCCGACGAGGGGATGGCGGCGAGCTGGGATTATGTGAAGGCGCTGACGCAACGCTCGGAGCAGCTCGGCTACGATCTCTCGCTGATCGCAGAGCTCAACCTCAACGATATCAAGGGAGTCGAGCAGCCCGCGCTCGACGCATGGTCGACCGCGGCGGCGCTGGCGGCGGTGACCGAGAGTATCGAGCTGATGGTCGCGGTGCGGCCCAATTTCCACCATCCGGCGCTGTTTGCGAAGGCGGCGGCGAACATTGATCGCATCTCGGGCGGGCGCCTCGCGCTCAACGTCGTGTCGTCGTGGTGGGCCGATGAAGCCAAACAATACGGCCTGCAGTTCGACCAGCATGACGACCGCTACGCGCGGACGGAGGAATGGCTCAAGGTCGTCGATGGGCTGTGGACCGAGGATCGCTTCACCTTCCACGGCCAATTCTATTCGACCGAGGACGCGATCTGCAGCCCCAAGCCGGCGAAGCGACCCACCGTCTATGCCGGCGGCGAGAGCGAGAAGGCCAAGACGATGATCGCGACGCAGTGCGACGCGTACGTCATGCACGGCGACGCCGCCGACGCGATCGCGCCCAAAATCGCCGACATGGCGGCGCGGCGCGAAGCGACCGGAGGTGCGCCGATGCAATACGGGATGGCGGCGTACGCGATCGTTCGCGACAGCGAGGTCGAGGCGAAGCGTGAGCTCGAGCGGATCACCACGGTCGACAAGCTGCCCGCAGGCTACGCCAATTTCGACCAGTGGCTGTCGGGCACGCAACTCGAGCGCGAACTCAAGATCCAGGAATATTCGGTGTCCAATCGGGGTTTGCGCCCGAACCTGGTCGGCACGCCGGAACAGTTGAAGGAACGCATCGAAGAATATGAGGCCGCGGGCCTCGACCTGCTCCTTCTCCAGATGAGCCCGCAGGCGGAGGAAATGGAGCGCTTCGCCGCGCAGGTGATGAACTAGGCGTTAGGTCATGGCTTACACTTTTCGCTTGCAAAGTGTAGGGCGTCGACTTACACCCAGGTATGATCAAGTCGTTCCGCAGCAAGGCGCTGAAGCAGTTTGCGGAAACGGGGATCGCGTCAAAACTTCCGGTTCGGAATGCGGACCCGGTGCGACGGCAACTGGCGGATCACGTTCGGGTTCGAAGGGCTGGATGCGGTCGCGGTCGATCTCGAGGAATATCATTAGGCCAAGGAGGGCCCGGTTCAAATGACGTCATTACTGAAGGGCTTGCGACCCACGCATCCGGGCGAAATCCTTCGCGAGGACATTCTTCCCGCGTTGGGTCTCGGCAAGGCCGAGATCGCGCGATCGCTCCATGTTTCGCGTCACACGCTCTATGAGTTGCTGGCTGAACGCCAACCGGTGACGCCGCAAATGGCGCTTCGTCTCGGGAAACTTTGCGGTAACGGCGCAGAGATTTGGGGCAGGATGCAGCTAGCTTATGATTTGGCGACGACGGCATCGAAGATGGTAGACGAACTGTCGCAAATCCCGACGCTCAAGGCCGCCTGACGGAGCGGTCGGTCGGCCTCAAGCCTCCAGCATCTCCGCCAACTGCGTGGGCAGCGCTAGGGGATCGACCGGCTTGGCGATCGTCCCGGCTGCGCCGAGCGTGACGATCGGCAGCGCCGGTGCCCATTGCCGAATAGCGGTGATCAGCGCCGCGCCTTCGCCTTCGCTTTCAAGGAGGTGGACGAGCAACGCGTCATAGCCCGCGGCGTCGCGATGAAGCTCCGACGCGGCGTCGAACCGCGACATCGCCTCCACCGTGAAGCGCCCATCGCTGCTGAGCGCCAGCGCGAGGAGCGCCCGCGTATCCGGATCGTCGTCGATCAGCAGCGCGCGGATCGTCATGCCGCGTCCGCCCGCGCCGCCAGCCGAACGCTGGCGAACCCGCCGCGCGTGACGATCAGATGGTCGACCAGATCGATACCGAGCGCGTCGAGCGCCTGTTCGAGCGCGATCGTGTGTGCGATGTCGGCGCGGCTGCTCTCGCGACGGCCAGACGGATGGTTGTGCGCGACGATCAGCTTCATCGCCCCGACCTCGAGCGCGCGCGCGGCGATGGTGCGCACGCAGAACGGCGTGGTGCTTGGCGTGCCGCTCGAATGCAGCTCGGCGTGGATCAGCCGGTCGTGCGCGGTCAAATAGAGCACCCGGACATGCTCGTTGGGCTCGTCGGCGAGGTGCGCCATCAGGTAGTCGCGCAACGCGCGCGAGTCGGGGAACACCGGGCGCGTGTCGAGGTCGGCGCGCGTCACCTGGAGAAGCGCATGCCTGACCGCCTGGAGCAAGGCGACCGCGCGCGGATCGCCGGTCGCGCGCAATTGCCGCGCGGGCGGCGCCGCAAGCAGCAATGGCAGCGACCCGAATTGATCGATCAGCGTCGCGGCAAGTGCGCGCGGATCGTTCAGACAGAGGGGGTCGAGGAGCCGCTCCAGGGCCTTTCGGGACCGAACTTTTTCACGCGATTGTGGTGCCGGATCGTGCCCAGCCAAAGCAGGAGCAACATCGGATAGCCCCATACCACCGCGCTGACCCAATAAACCACGTGCAGCATGGCGGGGTCGGTCAGCTTTATCAGATGCCCCACGACTTCGAGCAACTGCATGGCCGCCATGCCCATCGGCCAATAACGATTTGCCCGAAAAGCAATCGCCAGCATCAGGATGAGCATCACCGTGTCGACGCCCAGAATGCCCCATTGCACCCCCCGCCACGGATTCGGAATGTAAATCACCCAGTTCAACAGCACCGCCACCACAAACATGATGGCGACAAAGCGCTCGGGCTGTCCGCCACGCCATAAGGCATAGCCGCACGACCCGAGCCACAGGAATGCGAACAGGAAAAATATCACCCTCGATGTCGACCATCGCGGCGTATCCCCGTCAAGGCGTCAGGCGACGCGACGGAGCGGCGAAGGCTTCGGCTTGGCGGCTTCCTCAGTGGTATAGCACGGCCAGTTCGGCCCCCAATCGTCGGGAGTCGCGCCCAGTACCTTGGCGGTACGACCGTATTCGAGATGTGCTTCACCGAGCAAACGACGGCCTTCGACATTCACGCTGAGCGCCTGGGCAAGTTTGGTCAGCGCCGATTGCGCCATGTGCGCTGGCAGTTTGGCGTCGGCATATTGCTCGATCGTCGTGGCGACGAGGTTCGACAGCGCCAGGATCGACTTGTCGACGTCGCGCTCGGCGGCGAGGACGGCGGCCGAAACCGCCAGGATATTCTGGTATTGCGGATGGTTGGTCGGATCGACGCGCATAGAGCCTCCTTCGCGCCAGACCGGGCCGGGCGCGCTCTAGTTAGGGACAGCCTGCGTCAGTGAGAAAGCGAACGGAGTAAGGTCGCCAATCCGTAGAGAGCACCGACCCCGGCACTGACCGCGAAAAAGGCAAAGCCGATGATCACGGTAGCCGCCAGTATCAGCACGCCTCTGGTCGTCGTCGACAAATCACCCGGCCTCGCTCCTCCGATGATTTCCCCGATCATCCCGCGCCAATCGGTGCGGGCCGGGGTATCGCCGAAGCGCCGGCGGTCGAGGACGAAATCGTTGAGTGTGCCGCTCAGCCGATCGCCCCCGACCGAGGAGAGGGATGGCGGCTGGACGGCCCCGCCCGCCAGCCCCAGATTCTCGTATGCGAGTTTCTGGGGGGCGATTTCGGCGTCCATTTCGCGCGCGCCTTCATGCTTGGCAAGCATCAAGGCGGCATGCTTGCGGTCGCGCGCGCCGAGCTTGGTCTTCGCGGTGGCGATATAGGCGTCGACGGTGCCGGTCGCGATTCCCAGCTTTCGCGCGATCTCGCCCGATCCCATCAATGCCCGCACCCCGCGCAGGCACTCGCGTTCGCGTGGCGTCAGGGAAGCGAAAACGGAATCGTCCATGCGGCCGCTTAAACCATGTTTCGGCGGCAATTTACAGATCGAACGCTGGCCGCTGTCCCATTGTTGGCTATTCGGCCTTGATTTGGGGCACGTCGTAGCGGGCTAGGATGGCGCCGATCGCCGGTTTTTCGCGGCGAAGGATCGTCTCGACTTGCTGCTTCAACGCCGGGTCGGTTTTGCGGACCCCCATCGAGATATCGTAGACCATCGGCCATTGCGCGCGATCGAGCCATGGCGTGACGGGCTCGACTCGCAACGGCACCGCCGATCGCTTGGCGAAGTAGCCGGCAAGCGGGCCCCAGGCCATCGCGACGTCGATCCGCTTGTCGGCAACCGCGCGGACGATCTCCGCCGGCGGGTTGGGCCGCGCATAGTCCCCGTAGAGCATGAACCCGCGCACGTTCCTGATGATGCCGCGCGCGGAAAGCGCATGCGCCGGCGGCGTATTCATGCCGTCGTCGCCGACCATCTGGATTCCGATCGAGAGCGTCTTGAGGCGCGGATCGTCGAGCGTCAGCCCGGCGAGCGGGCGGTCGGCGCGAGTCACGAAGACGTAGGTCGAGCGGTAATAAGGACGCGTGGTGGCGACCATTTCGACCCCGCTCGCGACCCCTGGCCAGATGTCGCACTTCGCTTCGTTGAGCGTGTTGCGGACGTAACCGCGGCGCTGCGCCCACCAGACATAGCGGACGTCGCGGCCAAGATCGTGCGCGACCAGATCGGCGATGCGATTCTCGAATCCCTGGCCGGCCTTGTTCGAAAAGGGCAGATTGTTGGGATCGGCACAAACCGTCAGCACCGGCTTGGCGGCGTGCACCGAACAGCCGGCGAGCAGAACCGCGACAAGGACCGCCGCGCGCTTCATGGCACCGCAACCGCGCCCCAGGGCTGCCCGCCGAGCTTGACCGTCCGTTCGATCGTGTTGGTCTTGAGGTCGATCACGGTGATGTCGCCCGACAGCCCGCCCACCGCGTAGAGGCGGCGTTCGTCGGGCGACAGCGCGATTCCCCAGTTGCGCTCGCCGACCGGGAAGGTGCCCACCACCGCGCGAGTCGCGGGGTCGATTTCGGCGACGTGGTTGCCGCGGCCGAGTGCCACGAACACGCGCTTGCCGTCGCGCGTGATCCGCATCTCGACCGCCTGTACCGGATCGATCTGCGGCAGCAACTCGACGAGGTCGATCGTGTGGATGATCTGGCGGGTGGCGGGATCGAAGATCGAAATCGTCCCGCGCTGTTCGGACGAGACCCAGGCTTCCTTGCCTTGCTTGATGAACAGCACCGATCGCGGGCGGTTGCCGACGATCACGCTGTCGATCAGCTTGCAGGCGGCGGGGTCGATGAAATGCGCGGTGCTCGCGGTTTCGGAGGTGACGATCAGCGTCTTGCCATCCGGGCTTATCCCGACGCCTTCGGGCTGCGCGCCAACCGGGACTTCGCACACGGCTTTGTCCGACGCGACATCGATGATGCTCGCGGTGCTGTGATCCTCATTGGCGACGTAGATTTGCTTGCCGTCCGCGCTCACTGCGAAGCGCTCGGGATCGCTCCCCGAATTGAGCGATCGCACGATCTTGCGGGTCGAAAAATCAATCACGTCGATCCGGTTGGAATTTCCCGCCGCGACATAGAGCAACTTGCCGTCGGGCGAGACGACCATGCCGCGCGGGCGCTTGCCGGTCTTGACGACGCCCTCCTCCTCGCCGGTCGCGCCGTCGAACACGTGGAGCAGATCGAGCTTCTCGTCCGAGACGAACACGGTGTCGTGCGGCCCCGACGGCGCCGCGTGGCACGACGCGAGTAGCACCAGCGCGCACGCGCCCCCGTAACGCTTCACTTGGGCCCTGCGGTCGTGGTCGTATAATCGTTGGTGGTGCCCGGCGGCGGCGCCCAGCCGTTATGCGCGTCGGCCTCCTTCGGCACCGGCGCCGGCCGCTGCCCCGGCGTATTGCCGGTGTTGGCGGCGATCGTCGCGGGCAGCGATAGCGACCGGACATAGGCGGAGAGCTGCCACAATTGCTCGTCGGGCAGCTTGCCGCCCCAGCTCGGCATGCCGTTGGGGCGGCCTTCGACCAGGGTCTGGTGGATCTGCGCGAGCCGTCCGCCATAGATCCACACGTCGTCCATCAAGTCCGGCCCCATCCCGCCGCCGCCGCTGGAGTGGCAGCCCGAGCAATTGTATGCCTTGAACAGCTTCATGCCGGTGGTGACCGCTTCGGCATTGTCGTAATAGGGCAAGGCGCGCTGGTCGTCGGTGACGAGGCTGTTGGGCTCGCCCGGCAACAGCGCGGAGGTGATGACGCCGGGGCGTTCGGGCGCGGCGCGAGCCATCTCGGCATCGTGCTGGTGACAGGCGGACACGAGCAGGATGAGCGCCGCGCCGCCCACCAGGGCCGCGTCAGTGCGGGAGCGTGAAGACATACAGCGTCCCTCCTGCGGTGGTGTATTTGGGCAAGTCCGACATCGCGTTGACCATGCCCAACGCGGCGGTCCCGTCGCGCGGATCGACCGGGCCCGAGACGATCGCGCCCGACCATCCGCCGACGCCGCTCAGCACCGCGATGTACTGGTGACCGTCGGGCCCGCGATAGCTGATCGGCTGGCTGATGATCCCGCTGTCGAGCTTCTGTTGCCAAACGATCTTCCCGTTGGTCGCATCGACCGCTTTGAACCAGCCGTCCATCGTGCCGTAGAAGACGAGATTGCCTGCGGTGGTGACGGTGCCCGACCAGATCGGGAATTTCTCCGCGATCTCCCAGGCCGGCTTCCGCAGGATCGGGTCCCATGCCGTGAGCGTACCACGATGCCCGTCGCCCGGGCCGGGCTTCATGTGGACCTCCGCCCCGACATAGGGCGTGCCCGCAATGTAGTTCACCTCCAGGTTCATCCAGTCCATGCACATATTCTCGTGCGGGATGTAGAGCAGGCCGGTGACCGGGCTGAACGAACTCGGGTTCCAGTCCTTCGCGCCGCTCGCGGTCGGGCAGATGTCGCGCGTGACCTGGCCGACCTTGGCGATCTTGTCGGGGTTGACGATCAGCGCGCCGGACTTGAGATCGACGCCCTTGGACGAATTGATTGGCCCGAAGGGGTCGGCCGACAGCACTTGGCCGGTCTCGCGATCGATGACGTAGAAATAGCCGTTGCGGTCGGGGTGCGCCAGGACGTGGTGGATTTTCCCACCGAACGGCATGTCGAGCAGGATCTGCTCGTTGATCCCGTCATAGTCGTCGGTGTCGTGCGGGGTGAACTGGTAATACCATTTGGCGGCCCCGGTCGCCGGGTCGCGGGCAAAGAGCCCGGTGGTCCACTTGTTGTCGCCGGGGCGCTGCTCGGCGTTCCAGGGCCCGGCATTGCCGGTGCCGTGCAGCACCTGGTGGAGATCGGGATCGTAGGTGAACCAGCCCCACATATTGCCGCCGCCGATCTTCCACGCATCGGCGGGCCAGCTCTTAACGCCGAGGTCGGCACCGCGGTCGGAGGCGTAGAACGGCTTGAAATCGCCACCGATCATCACGTCCTTGTCGGGGCCGGTATTGTACGCCTTCCATACCAATTTGCCCGAGCCTTCGTCGAGCGCGGCGACCCAGCCGCGCACCCCGAGCTCGCCCCCCGAATTGCCGACATAGACTCGGCCATCGGCGACCAGGGGCGCCATCGTCATCGTCTCGCCGAGGTTGATGTTGCCGAGCTTGGACTTCCACAGCGGCTTGCCGGTCGCGGTGTCGACCGCGATCGTCTGCCCGTCGAGCGTGTTGAAGATGTACTTGCCCGCATCGTAGGTGCCGCCGCGATTGACCACGTCGCAACACGCCACGCCTTGCGCGGCCGGCGCCGGCTTGGGCGAATAGCTCCATTTCAGCGGCGCGCCGGGCTTGGTCAGATCGAGCGCGTAGACGATGTTGGGATAGGCGGTGACGATGTACATCGTATTCCCGGCGACGATCGGCGCGGCTTCCTGCCCCTTGTTGACGCCGAGCGAGAAGGTGATCGCGGTCTTCAGGTTGCGGACGTTCGCCGGGGTGATCTCGTTCATCGCCGAAAAGCGAGTCGAGGCGTAGTTCTTCGACGGCATCGTCCATTGCCCGTCGTCCTGCGGTGATCCGCCCGGCGCGGGCTTGGCCTTGCCCATGTTGGTGGTCGGCGGCGCCAGCGCGTGGCCGATCTGTTCGCGGGTAAACACCATTCCCGCCAGGACCGGAGCGGGCATCTGCGGCGGCGGTCCGGTATAGCCGTCGGTCGCGGTCGGCGCGGCCAGCTTTTCCGCGCCGAACACCGCGACTGGAATGACGATGATAGCGGCGACGATTCCAAGGGTCAGGCGTCGGTTCATGGCTTGTCCAATGTGTAGAGATAGTAGGCGATGGCGGCGGCCTGTTGCGCGGTGAGGCCGAGTTCGGGCATCGCGCCGCCGGGCTCGACCGCTTGCGGGTGCTCGAGGAAGCTCCGCAGATTGGCGGGCGTGTTGGGCAGCTTGCCCGCAATCACCTGGCGCTTCGCGATGCCTTGCAGCGTCGGCCCGACCTTGCCGTGCGCGCCGGGCACGCCGGGCACCGTATGGCATGCGGCGCAGCGCGACGCGATCAGCGCGCGCGCCTCGCCATAATCGCGCGGTTGGCTGCACGCGGCGAGCGGGACGAGCGCGAGGAGCATCACCCGAGGCATCGCGGCACCATCGCGAACCCGGCCAGCGTCAACAGAGTCACCACGCCAAATCCTCCTCCAAGATAGATGCCCCACAGCGCGATGAAGCGCGTGCGGCCATGTCCCACCTCGACCAAAGCGTCGTGTCCGCCCTCGCGTTCCTCGCGCACCGACTGAAAGATGCGCCACGACGCGAACCCGGCGGCACAGGCAGCCACCGCGGCGAGCGCCAGCAGGATGATCGACGCCAGCCGGGTCCAGTCGTAGCCGGGCATCGGCATCTCGAGATGTTGCGGTCCCGGAAAACACGGCCAGCTCGTCAGCATTTCGCCGAGCGAGAGCTGGCTGAGCCAGGCGAGCGGTCCGGTATAGAGCAGCAAGGATGCGACAACGCCCGACAACTGGGCGCGCTCGGGGGCGGGATCAGGTTCTGCAGTCATCGCGCGAATCCCAGGTACGGAGATAGGTAGTAGGTCGTGAACACGCACAGCCAGACGGCATCGACGAAGTGCCAGTAGAGCACGCCCCCCGACACGACGATCCGGCGCCGCGGCGAAAAGAAATCGAACGCGACCCAGCCGAACAGGCATGCCAGGATGATCAATCCCGCCACCACGTGCGCCATGTGCAGCCCGGTCGTCGTGAAATAGAGCGAGCCGTAGCTGGTCGTCCCCATGCCGTAGCTCTTGCCCGACCATTCGTAGAGCTGGACGAGCGCGAACGCCGTGCCCATCACGAACGCGCCGCCGAGCCCGATCAGCGCCTGGCGGCGGTCGCCCTTTTCGACGCCCTTCTCGCCGAACCACGCGACGCCGCTCGACGCGAGCAACAGGATCGTGTTGGGCAGTGCCGGAAACAATTTGGGGTGAGGTTCGAGCAACCAGCCGGGCAAGGCAGTCGCGCCGACATAATAATAACTGAACAGCAAATAGCCGAACAACGCCGCCTCGCTGGCGATCAGCGCACCGACGCCCCAATGGCCAAGACCAAACCGCCCGACCGGTCCGACCGGCAGGTTTTGCGGTTGGGCGACGACCATCTCAGCCATGCGCCGGCTCCCGTTCGAGCAAGCGCCGGCGCGGCCATAGCCACAGGATCAGCGCGCCGAGCGTCAGCAGCATTCCGACCGCGATCGCGGCCCAGGCCTTGAACAGCAACGCCGCGAACAGGAATATCAGCGCAACGGCGAGCGAAACCGGCGCCCAGCTATCCTCGGGCATTTCGACGATTCGGTCGGGCTCGGCGTCCATCGGCGAGGTGATCAGCGTCTCCTTGCCCTGGTCGAGCATCATCCCGCGATGGAGCGAGCTGCGATTGCGGCTCTCGTCGAGCGCCTCTTCCCAAAGCGGATGGCGCGAGGCGATCGTCGGAATCACCGCGAAATTGTAGGGCGCCGGCGGCGACGGCACCGACCATTCGAGCGTCGGTCCGCCCCACGGATCGGCGGTTGCGGGCGCACCGCCGCGCCAGCTCTTGGCGACATTGATGAAGAACAGCAGGATGCCGATCGCGAACAGGAAGCTGCCCGCCGTCGTGATCTGGTTGAGCGTCGTCCAGCCCATGTCTGGGCCGTAAGTCCAGATCCGCCGCGGCATGCCGAGCAGGCCGGTCAAGTGCATCGGCAGGAAGGCGAGGTTGAATCCCAGGAACGACACCCAGAAATTCCAGCGGCCGAGCCGTTCGTCCATCATCCGCCCGGTCAGTTTGGGGAACCAGAAATAGGTCGCGCCCATCACCGGAAAGACGTTGATGCCGATCAGCACGTAATGGATGTGGGCGACCACGAAATAGGTGTCGGTCAGCTGCCAGTCGACCGGCACGCTCGCGGTCATGAACCCGGACACGCCGCCGATCACGAACAGCAGGATCATCGACGCGAAGAACCGGAACGCGGTGGTGATGACCGGCTTGCCCATCCAGATCGTCGCCAGCCAGGCGAACACCGCGACCGCGCTCGGCACCGTGATCACGATCGACGCGCCCGAAAAGAAGCTGAGTGAGAGACCGGGCAGGCCGGTCGCGAACATGTGATGGACCCACACCCCGAACCCCAGCGCCATCGTCGCGACGGTGGACAGCGCGACCAGCGAATAGCCGACCAATGGTCGTCGGCAGAACACCGGCAGCCCGTCGGACACCATGCCCATCGCCGGCAGCACGATCGCGTAGACCCAGGGGTGGCCGAAGATCCAGAACAGGTGCTGCCACAGCAACGGCTGGCCGCCGCCCGCGGGCAGGAAGAAGCTCGTCCCGAACTGGCGGTCGAGCCACAGCAGGAAGAAGGCGAGGCTGACCGCGGGCACCACGATCAGGTTTGCGACGCTGGCGGTCAGCGTTCCCCAGATCAGGATCGGCAGCCGGTTGATCGACATGCCGGGCGCCCGGCACTTCAGCACGGTGACGACGAAGTTCGCCGCCCCGACGCTGGTCGAGACGCCCAGGAAGATCATCCCCAGCGAATAGAAGTCCTCGTTGAGGCCCGGATTGAAGTCGCGGCTGGCGTAGGGGACGTAGTTGAACCAGCCGTCGTTCGGCCCCGCGCCCATGGCGAAGCCCGCATACATGAAGAGACCCGCCGCCAGGTAGATCCAGTAGGACAGCGCGTTGAGCCGTGGGAAGGCCATGTCGCGCGCGCCCAGCAGCAGCGGCCACAGGTAGTTGGAGAAGCCCGACAGGATCGGCAGGGCGTACAGGAAGATCATCGTCATCCCGTGCGTCGAGAATAGCTGGTTATACCGATCGGGCGTGAGCAGGTGCTGGTTGGGGCGGGCGAGCTGCACGCGAATGATGAGGGCTTCGATCCCGCCGAACATCAGG
>NZ_DATBDV010000013.1:0-16746 GCF_036269755.1 Sphingomonas sp.
GACCCTGCGCGATACGTGCGTGGAGCGCATTCCGACGCTTGCGGTCGAACTCTCGCGGGCCACGAAAAAGCCCGCCAGGTCACTGACCAAGCGGGCTTTTAATGGTGGGCGTGGCAAGGATTGAACTTGCGACCCCTGCGATGTCAACACAGTGCTCTACCACTGAGCTACACGCCCACGAGGGAGCGGCCTCTAGCGAAGCGCTGCCTAAGCTACAACCCCCCGCTGGCGGTTTCCGATTCGAACAGGCGATCGACTTCGAGCACGAGGTCGCGGAGGTGGAACGGCTTCGACAGCACGCGCGCTTGCGGCATTTGCTTGCCCGCGCGCAGCGTCACCGCGGCGAACCCGGTGATGAACATCACGCGCGTCGCGGGCGCGATCTCGGCGACCTTTTGCGCGAGCTCGATTCCGTCCATTTCGGGCATGACGATGTCGGTCAGCAGCAGGTCGAACCGCTCGGCCTCGATCAGTGGCAACGCCGCGGTGCCGCGGTCGACCGCGGTGACGGCATAGCCCGACCGTTCGAGCGCGCGGGTCAGATACTCGCGCATCACCGAATCGTCTTCGGCCAAGAGAATTCTGATCATCGCCGCCCCGCTTGCGTGTTGTGCCCCTTTTATGCGCCAAGGGCTTAACATTTTCCAGCGCCGGCTGGGTTTTCGAGGTGCCGGCCCGCTTGCCCGCGCGAGCGGACAAAAAGCCCCGATTGCCGCGTCCCATCGCGGCGCATAGAGTGCCGTCATGGCCGCATCGTTCGACCGTATCGGAGCCGTTCCGCCGCTCAGCCCGGTGATCGTGTCGGTGCCGCACGCGGGCCGCGACTACCCGCTGCCGTTGCGCGCCGCCGCCGCAGTGCCGGTCGCCTCGATGCTGGCGCTCGAAGATCGCCATGCCGACACGCTGGCGCTCGCCGCGCGCGGCGACGAAACATTGTTCGTCCAGCGATTGGCGCGCGCGTGGATCGACCTCAACCGCGCCGAGGACGAACGCGATCCGCTGATCGACGACGGCGCGCGGCCGATCCCGGCGGGGGCAGCCGCGATCAAGCTCAGGAGCGGGCTCGGACTCGTCCCGCGCCGCGCCGCGCCGGGCGTGACGTTGTGGCGCCGCCGGCTTGGCGACGACGAAGTGCGCGCGCGGATCGCCGCCGATCATCGGCCCTATCACGCCGCGCTGGACGAAGCGCTGGCCGCGGCGCGCGATCGCTTCGGCGTGGCGCTGCTGATCGATCTGCATTCGATGCCGCCGCTGCCCGGCGCGAGCTCGGCGCGAATCGTGATCGGTGACCGGTTCGGGCACAGCGCCGGCGGGCGACTGGTCTACCGGCTCGAAGCGGAAGTCGCCGCCGCTGGCCAGCGCGCGGCGCTCAACGCGCCCTATCCGGGCGGGCATATCCTGATGCGGCATGGTCGCCCCGAGCGAGGCGTGCACGCGATCCAGATCGAGATCGATCGCCGGCTTTACCTGGACTCATCGCTCAACGCGCCAGGCAAGGGGCTTGCCGCCACCGCGAAGTTGCTGCGCCGGATGATCGACGCTGCGACCGAGGAACTGCTCGGCGCAAGCGAAGCGCTCGCCGCGGAATAATGCTGGAGCACGGTTCCGGCCCGCTCCCCCACCCGGCCTTCCATAGAATATCCTGATCGGGAGGTCGGGTGGGGGAGCGGGCCGGAACCGCCGTGTTTCGGCTGCGCCGAAACACCAACCCGACCCATAAAAAACCGCCCCGGTGTTACCCGAGGCGGCCTAGGTTCAGGGAGGAGGCGCACCCGAAGGTGCGCCGCACGACCTCGCGAAAGGGGGGAACGCGAAGCCGTGCAGGAATTAGCTAAGAACGCGGGAATCCGGTTTCAAGGGGGCGGATTGCGCTGAAAATTCGCTTTTGCGAGCGACCGCGAAGCAATCCAGACGGCTCGCGAAACCTGGATTGCTTCGCGCTCGCAATGGCGACGTTATTCGGCCAGCTGCGGCGCCTGTGGGGCCGGCATCAATCCAAGCTGGACCTGGCGCGCGAAGATCTCGCGCATCACCTGCAACGAGAACAGGTGCGCGTAGATCAGCGGGAGCAGCCCCGACTGGGTGATCTTGCGCAGCTGATCCCCGCGCAGCGCGGTAAGCTTTTCCTCGTTGATCATCTGGAAGCCCGAATAGAGGAACGGCTTGTCGGATTCCTCAGGTTGGATCGTGACCTCGCCGTCCATCAGCAGGTCGAGTTCCCGAAGCTCGTTCATGAACGCCGCGGTGCGTGCGCCGGCCTCCTCGAACTGCTTCGAAAACTCCAGGATGTTCTTGACCACGTCGGTCGCCTCGCCGTCCTTGAACAGCGGCTCGCCGTCGTCGAAATCGCCGATCGTCGGCGAGGTCGGGTCGAAGCACAAAGTCAGCTCTTCCGCTTCGGGCTGAAGCTTGGCGAGCAGATACGGATAGCGGCGCACGTAGGCGGGAATATAGGTGTACGAATCGCGCAACAGGCCATTCTCGTCGATGAAGACGTTGATGCCCTCGTTCAGCCCCATCAGCGCGAGCGGCACCGCGTCGTCACCCTGCGAAAAGATGATCGGCATGTGGCGCTGCGCCATCGCGAACTCGTCGATCGTCAGCGGGATCGCGTGCTGGTTGGCCAGGAACGTGGCGCCGGTCGCGGGGCGAACCTTGAAATTGGCATGGGCATCGCTCGAAAGCGGCTCGAGCGTATTGTAGAACAACGGAAGCGACTGCGGCGCGCTGGCCATTACTTGAACTCCATCGAATCTCGTGAATGCGGAGCATCACGCTCCCCCTGAAGGCGTGCGCCTTATGGCCTGGAGGCGTTCGGCGCAAGCGTCACAAGCTTGCCCGGGTTCATCAGTTCGTGCGGATCGAACGCACGCTTGATCGCACGCAGCGCGGCCTGCCGGCCCGGCGGCGACAGGCGTTCGAGCTCGGCGAGCTTCATCTGTCCGATGCCGTGCTCGGCGGAAATCGAGCCCGCAGCTGCAACGACGAGGTCATAGACCATGTGGCTCGCCGGCTCGCCGACTTCGGTGCGCCAGCGCTCCGCATCCACCCCGGCGGGCGCGTTGACGTGGAAATGGACGTTGCCGTCGCCGAGATGCCCGAACGCTGAGCAGTGCACGCCCGGAAATGCCGCTTCGACCCTCGCGCTGGCGTCCATCATGAATTGCGGCATCGCATCGACCGGCACTGAGATGTCGTGCGCCATCGTCGGCCCCTCGGCGCGTTCCGCTTCGGAAATAGAATCGCGCAGCCGCCAGAAGGCCTCGGCCTGGGCTTCGCTCGCCGCGACGATGGCGTCTTCGGCCAGCCCCTCGCCAAGCGCCGCCGCCATCAACGTTTCGAGCGACTCCCTCGCGCTATCGGGGGCGGGCCCAACGTAATCGACCAGCACCAGCCAGCGATGCTGCCCGCCAAGCGGCGCGCGCGTGCCGGGGATGTGCTTGAGGACGAGGTCGAGCGTGTCCTGAGCGACCAATTCGAAGCTCTCGATCGCTTGGCCGGAGCGCGCCTCCATCGCGCGCAACAGGTGGAGCGCCGCCGCGGGCGAATCGACGCCAAGCCACCCCGTCGCGCGGTCGGCGATGGCAGGCACCAGCCGCAACGTCGCTGCGGTAACCACGCCCAGCGTTCCTTCAGCCCCGACCAACAGATGGTCGAGGTCGTAGCCGCGATTGTCCTTCTTGAGCGCCGCGAGTCCATCATGCAGCGAGCCGTCGGGCAGCACCGCCTCGATTCCGGCGACCAGCGACCGCATCGTCCCGAAGCGCAGCACTTGCGTGCCTCCCGCGTTGGTCGACACCAATCCGCCGATCGTCGCGCTACCGCGCGCGCCGAGCGTCAGCGGAAAGCGCCGCCCCGCCGCTTCCGCCGCCTCGTGCAAATGCTGGAGGATCACCCCCGCCTCGGCCACCGCCAGCCCGGCCTCGGCGTCGAGCGAGCGAATCCGATTCATCCGCCGCAGCGACAGGATCAGCGCCGATCCGTCGGGGGGTGGGATCGCGCCGCCGACCATAGAGGTGTTGCCGCCTTGCGGCACCAGCGCGACACCAAGCTCGTGCGCGCGCCCGACGGCGAATTGCACCCCTTCGGTGGCGTCAGGCGTCAGGATTGCCGGCGACGCCCCATGAAACCGCCCGCGCCAGTCGTTCAGCCACGGTGCAATGTCCGACGCTTCGGTGATCGCCGCCTTGTCCCCAAGTTCGGCACGCACGGCCTCGATCAGCGCGGTCTGGGCGGGAGTCGTCATGCCCGCCGCGCTAGCATGGCTGGCCAATTCATTCGACGTTCAATATCTCGCGCTACCAAGACCCGCTTCATGCCGCACCCATCCGCCATTGCCCTGATGCTGCTCGCGTCCGCTACCGCGGCGAGCGCGCCCGTGCCGGCAGCGCCGGTCGATCGCATCGAGCTGGCGCAAGTGACCGTGACGGGACGGATCATCATCCGCGTTCCCTCGTCGCGCGCCGATGCCGCCGCAGCCGATCTCGCCACGGTGTCGCCCCCACTACGCTGGGCCGAGAAGAAAGGACCCAAGTGCATCGTCGCGAACCAGCTCGCCGGGGCGATCGTCAACGATACCGATTCGGTCGACCTGGTGCTCAAGGGCGGCGCCCGCGTGCGCGCGCAGCTCGACGACGATTGCGCCGCGCTGGGCTATTATGGCGGCTTCTACCTCAAGCCCTCGGCCGACGGCCAGGTCTGCGCCAAGCGCGACGCGATCCGCACGCGGTCGGGCGACAGCTGCCCGATCGGCCGTTTCCGGCGGTTGGTGGCCAAGCCGGGAAAAGCCCGCAAACCTTGACATTTCGTCGCTGATCGGCAAGCGCGCGACACTATGCGCGGCGATTTGGGCGTGCATTTTTCCCGGATGTCCGAATGCCCTTTGCCGATCTCGGCCTCTCCGATGAATTGCTCCGCGCCGTCGAGGAGTCGGGCTATACCGAGCCGACGCCGATCCAGGTCGCGACGATCCCGTCGGTCTTGATGATGCGCGACATCATCGGCGTCGCGCAAACGGGGACGGGCAAGACCGCCGCGTTCGTGCTGCCGATGATTGACGTGCTCGGCCACGGCCGCAGCCGCGCGCGGATGCCGCGCAGCCTGATCCTCGAGCCGACCCGCGAGCTCGCCGCGCAGGTGGCGGAGAATTTCGAGAAATACGGCAAGTATCACAAGCTCTCGATGGCGCTGCTGATCGGCGGCGTTCAGATGGGCGACCAGGTCAAGGCGCTCGAAAGGGGCGTCGACGTGCTGATCGCGACGCCGGGCCGGCTGATGGATCTGTTCGAACGCGGCAAGATCCTGCTCACGCAGTGCAATTTGCTCGTCATCGACGAAGCCGACCGCATGCTCGACATGGGGTTCATCCCCGATATCGAGACGATCTGCACCAAGCTGCCCGCCAACCGCCAGACGCTTCTGTTCTCCGCGACGATGCCGCCGCCGATCAAGAAGTTGGCGGACAAGTTCCTGTCGAACCCCAAGACGATCGAAGTCGCGCGGCCGGCCACCGCCAATATCAACATCAAGCAATGGCTGGTGCCGGTGTCGGCGTCGAAGAAGCGAGACAAGCTCGCCGAGCTGCTGCGGCACGAGGACGTCAAGACCGCGATCATCTTCGCCAACCGCAAGACCACGGTGCGCGACCTCAACAAGGCGCTGCAGCGCCAGGGCTTCCATTCGGGCGAGATCCATGGCGACATGGAGCAATCGCAGCGCATCGCCGAGCTCGACCGCTTCAAGGCCGGCGACATCAACATCCTGGTGGCGTCCGACGTTGCCGCACGTGGTCTCGACATCAAGGGCGTCAGCCACGTCTTCAACTTCGACGCGCCGTGGCACCCAGACGATTACATTCACCGCATCGGCCGCACCGGCCGCGCGGGCGCGACCGGCGTCGCGTTCACGCTGGTGACCGGCGAAGATGCCGAAAACGTCCAGAACATCGAGAAGCTGACCGGCCTCAAGATCGAGCGCTACGAAGGCGCCACCGACGAGCCCGCCGAGCGTTCGGCGCGCGGCCGCAGACCGGCGGCGAAGGCGAAGCCGGCGCGCGCCGAAGCTGCGGCCGAGGAGCGTCCCGCGCGAGCCCCCCGTGCCGAGCGCGCGCCGCGCGAAGACCGATCAGTTCGTGAGGAGCGCCCCGCCCGCGAGGACCAGCCCGCCCCCGAGCCACGTCCTCCCCGCGAAGCGCGGGCGCCACGTCCCGAACGCTCCCCCCGCCCACGCCGCGACGAGCATGACGACCGCCCCGACGCAGTTGATGATGGCGGCTGGAATGGCCCGCTCCCCGACTTCCTGAGCGCCAAACTCACCACCGACTGATCTTCGCGGTGTCGCTGCCCGATTTCATCACCATCGTGCCGGCGCAGGCGATCGCCAGTCCGTGCGTCAACGTCTGCCGTATTGGCGCCGACCGCCATTGCGAAGGCTGCCGCCGATCGCTCGACGAAATCGCGCGCTGGACGAGCATGACCGCGGCCGAGCGCGACTCGGTGATGGCGGAATTGCCGAAGCGCTAGCGATTCGCCTGCCCGGCGGTCAGGCGATCTGGTTGGTTTCGGCCAATTCGTTGTCGAGCGTCCACGCGCGCTTGAGCGCCTCGCGCTCGCCGAGCCGCTCGCTATACGCAGAGAATGCGTCGCGCTTGGGTATCGTCCCGAACTGAAGCCCCCACATCACCTGCGAGCCGATATAGACGTCCGCCATCGTGAACGCGTCGCCGCACACATACGGCGTGTTGGCGATCGCGCCTTCGAGCACGTCGATCGCCTGGTCGTAATTGCCATAGCCGAACATGCGGCCCTGCTCCGGCGAGGGTGTGAAGCCCGCATTCTTGTTGGTCACCGCATGCTCAACCGGCCCCGCCGCGAAGAACAGCCAGCGATAATAGTCCGCGCGGTCGGTAGGCGCAGGCGCGAGCCCGGCGTCGGGAAACGCATCGGCGAGGTAGGCGCAAATCGCCGCGCACTCGGTCACCACCTTGCCGTTGTGCGAAATCGCCGGGACCTTGCCCATCGGATTGACCGCGAGATACTCGTCCGACTTCATGCTGTCGGCATAGTTCATCACGCGGACTTCATAGTTCGCGCCGGCTTCCTCAAGCGCCCAGCGCACGATCCGGCCGCGCGATTGCGGGTTGGTGTAGAAGATCAGGTCGCTCATCGATTCTCTCCTGCGAACAAGGGGCAGCTACAGCGCCGCCTGAAACAGTGCCAGCATCCGCCCCCACGCTTTTTCCGCCTGCGCCGCGTCATAGACCTTGCTGTCGGGCGGGCACCAGCCGTGCATCGTCCCGGCATAGACCTCGATCTCGGCGGGCCGCTTGGCGACGGCGAAGGCGGTCTTGAGCACATCCTTGTCGGTCGGCGAGCGTGCGTCGTCACTCGCGGCGATCGCGATCAGGTACGACGCCTTCATCTTTGGCACCAGCAGATGCGGGCTGTCGGGCTTGTCGCTGACGAGGCCGCCACCGTGGAACGTCGCCCCCGCACGGATGCGCTTCGGGTTGATCGCCGCGGTGCGGAACACCATCGGCCCGCCCATGCAATATCCGGTGGTCGCCATGCCGCGCTTGGCGTCGACCTCGGGCTGAGCGTCAACGAAGGCGGTGAACGCCATCGCGTCGCGAAACTCGGTGTCGGCGGTCAGCAGCTTGGTCCACGGCATGATCCGCGCGCGCACCTCGGGCTGGTCGAACGATTCGCGGGGGCTGAGGAACGGCGCCTTGGTCGAGCGGTAGAACTGGTTGACCACTAGCACCGCATAGCCCGACCGCGCGAGCCGGTCGGCCATCTGCCGGAATGCGGCACGCAACCCCATGATGTCGGGCCAGATCAGCACGCCGGGATGCTTGCCGCTGGTCGGCGCGACGAAATAGGCGTCGCACGTCCCGTCCGGCGTGGTGATCGCAACGTCGCGGCCCTCGATCTCGGCGGCGTTGGCAGGAACCGGGATCATCGCCATCAGCCCCGCGACCCCCGCCAGCGCCCCGAACTGCCGCCGCGAGGGGTGAACGCTGGCGAGGAAGCGATCATTGTCGGACGCGGTATGTTCGTCGCACATTGCTCGCTCTCCTGTGAGTCGCGCGTTGCGGGTCTGCGCGAACCTAGAGGCGATCGGCCGGTGGGGAAAGCGGGACGAGACTGCCGCCCAATCACTCAGCGTCGAATGGGTGCAAGCCTACGGCCGGAACCGTGCTATGTAGCGACATCACCTGATCGATTCCGCAGGCATCTCGTGACCGTCAGCGTCTTTGTGCTTTCGCCTGCAGACGAGGTGTGGCCCATGGATACCAATTATCTTTTGAAACGCGAGCAGGTTTCGCTGATGATGGCCCGCGACGCGGCCTGTGCCTGCTCGCGCCGCGCGCATGCGGGGCTCGCGCGCGGATACGGGGACAGGCTCGCGGCGGGCCCCTCTCCCCATCGTCGCTTCGATCTGGTCGTGGTCAATGATCCCGGCCCGAGCGAACCCCCAACCGCGGACGTGCCGACGCATGAGTAGCCGGCCCGAACGCCAACTGAGCACGGTCGAACGCGCCTACGAGCTGGCGCGCTCCGGCCGATGCGAAACGATGGAAGACATCCGACGCGCGTTGATTGCCGAGCGCCACGATTCGATCCAGGCGCATCTCGCCGGACCGTCAATCCGACGCCAGTTGCTGGCGTTGTGCAAGGCGGCCAAGGTGTTGGATACCGATGCCCCGAGCGGGCAGGATTGAGCCCAGACTAGAACTATCGCTCGCGGCGCTTATCCGACTAGCCCCCGCCAGCGCCAAATCCCATCCGCCCCCGTCTCGCGTACCGCCCGGCCCTCAACCTCGAGCCGCCGCAGGTGGGCCATCGCTTCGCCGGTCGCCATGCCGAGCATGTCCTGACCGATCGCGCGGCGGAACAGGCGGCCGAAGCAATCGGTCACGCGGCGCGGCTCTTCGCGGACGAACGCCTCCAGTTCGTCGAGCCGTTCGCGATGCTCGCGGTCCATCGCGTCGAGCCGCGTGTGCAACCCCGTGAACGGGTCGCCATGCCCCGGCAGCACCAGCACATCGGCCGGCACTTCACGCTTGAGCTTGGCGATCGACGCGAACCATTCGCCCAGCGGATCGGCGGCGGGCTCGGTGATCCCGACCGAGACGTTGGGGCTGATCCTCGGCAGCACCTGGTCGCCAGTAACGAACACGCCGTTCGCGTCGTCGAGCAGGCAGGCATGTTCCGGGCTGTGCCCCGACCCCACGATCACGCGCCAGTCGCGTCCGCCGATCGCGATGCTCTCACCATCAACCATCCGGCGGTACGACATCGGCATCGGCCGCACGATCCGTCCGAAATTGGCCCAGCCGTGTTGCGCCGCGATCGCAATCTGCTCGTCGGACCAGCCGGCGGCGTGGCGATAGGCGCTCACCTCCCGCGGCGTCTCGGCGCGGGCATCGGCGACCAGCATCTGCGCGGTCAGCCACTCGCCGCGAGTCATCCACAACGGCGCGGCGTGATGGTCGCACATCCAGCCGGCGAGCCCGATATGGTCGGGGTGGAAATGCGTGCCGATCATCCGAGTCACGCGCGTGCCGGCGAGCGGCCCGCGGAACACCGCCTTCCAAGCGTCGCGAGTCTCGGTGCGGTTCATGCCCGCGTCGATTAGAGAAACACCGCCATCGTCATCGAGCAGCCAGCAATTGACGTGCTTGAGCGGCCCCGGAACCTTCAACCGCACCCAGCGCACCCCCGGCGCGACCGCCATCACCTCGCCCTCGCCGGGCTCGGCGCCGCCGAACGGATAGGTCAGGCCTTTGTGGCTGGTCGGAACGAAGCTCTCATCCGCGACGAACGCGGCATCGGTACGGGCGGTGGCCATCCGGTTTCGGGTAGCAACGGAATTAACGCGGGGATAGTGGGAGGGATCTAAGGTGTGACCCCGAAATCGGCGAATTCGGCGGTAACGCCGCGATACGCGCCGACCGCCGCGTCAATGTCCTTGCGACCGGCTGCATCACCGAGACGAAGCCGCGCCACACCTCGGCCAAACACTGCTTGCACCATGGAATGCGTTCCAAGTTCTTTTCGCGTGCTCAGAGCCTCGTCAAAGTCGTCGACTGCCTGCCGGAACTTTCCCAATTGCAGCTCCGCGAAACCGCGGTTTACCAAAGCATAGCCTGGGCGACCGTTGTCGACTGCGGCGTCGCAATAAGGCATCGCGTGTTCGATATCGAAACCGTAAGCGGCGCGCGCAAAACAGGACATGTTGGCGAGCGTCCTGTCTTCGGGATGCGCTATTACATTGGCATCGGCGAGGGCGAGCATCGGCCCCGGATTGCCAGCGGCGGCCTCTACGTCCGCGCTCCGCGCACGTGCCGCATCCGCCTTGTCGGGATTCTTCACGGCGACTTCGCGATAGGCTGCTTCGATACGATTCTTGGCCGCCGGGTCAGCGACCTGTCGTTTGAGCGCGCGCCACGGCAGTGCACATGCGGCATTCGTCTGCTTGATCGATGCGATCATCTCGTCAACGCTCGTGTCGTCGCCCCGGGGAAACGTACATTTGACGGCCGATTGCGCAGGTGCGGCAATCCAGAAGGACGCGGCGGCCGAAGCACCGAACAGCAGGCATGCGCGAGCTACGAGTTTCATGAGGATTCTCCTGTCCGGCCTTGGGGACGCTAACAAGGCCGAACGATGAACACCATGGGAGAATGGACTGGTAATGTTGGATTTCACTTGGCACGGTTCCGACACTCTTTGACATGGTGAGTCGGCGGCGACCTGTGGCTCTTTGGAATGCCGCAATCCCTGCGCGTGCGCGGCCGTGGGCATACACATGGCAGTGCGAATTTTTGTGAACGTTCGGTCGCACGGATCGATACCCGTCGGGATCGTGTCGGTGCGGCGCCGGCCGGGACTTCGATGCGGCGCGGATAGTGTGACCCTGGTGTGACCTTTCGGCACCGCCGACGGCAAAGCCGTCGGCCGAATCGAGCCGGATCGGCTCTCGTCCGCCGGCCGGCCTTGGCGCTCGCGCTGTCGCGCGACCGGCGCGGGCGTCGCCGGCCCTTCGCCTCAGCTCTTGAAAAGAGTCTCCGCGGTGTGCTCGACCGGCCCGGCTTCCTCGCCGTTCGCCGCCGCCTCGGCGTCGCGCGCGGCTTGTTCGCGTTCGGCGCGGAGCTGTTCGATCAGCGCCTCGCGGTCGCCGTCGAGCCTGGTGTCGACCACCGGCTCGAGTCCCGCCGCCTTCGCCGCCTTGGCCACCGCGGCGTCGAGCTCGCGTTGCGTCGTCAGGCCCAACGTCACCGGGTCCTTGGGCGTGATGTTGGCGATGTTCCAGTGGCTGCGGTCGCGGATCGCTGCGATCGTCGTGCGCGTCGTGCCGATCAGCAGGCTGATCTGGCCGTCGGTGATCTCGGGATGGTTGCGGATGATCCAGGCGATGCCGTCGGGCTTGTCCTGCCGCTTGGAGACGGGCGTGTAGCGCGGGCCCTTGGTGCGGCGGATCTGGTCCGGGCCCTTCGACATCTGGAGCACGTAGTTGGGATCGGCCTGCCCCTTGTCGATCTCTTCCTGGGTCAGCTCGTGCGCGCGCACCGGGTCGCGCCCGGTCAGCTTGGTCGCCGCGGTGTCGTCGGCGATCGCCTGGATCTCGAGGATGTGGAGGCCACAGAACTCGGCGATCTGCTCGAAGCTGAGCGCGGTATTGTCGACCAGCCAGGAAGCGGTCGCGTGCGGCATGAGCGGCTGGGCCACGATGAAAAACTCCGTCAGAAATGAATAGGGCCGCCCCTTGCGGAGCGGCCGTGTCGTGACGCGGTTTACCGCCAACGGCGGCGCGGGGCAAGGGTTACGCGGCGGCCTCGTCTTGCGGCGGGACCAGGGCGTCGAGGAACTGGCGCGCGCTCGCGGCCCAGGTGAAGGTGCGGCCGTAGGCGGCGCACGCGGCGCGGTCGCGAGTGAGCGCTTCGGCGATCGCTGTGTCGAGGTCGTCGGCCATCGCCCCGGTTTCGGCGGTCAGCACGTCGACCGGGCCGGTGACCGGATAGGCGGCAACCGGCGTGCCGCTCGCCAGCGCCTCGATCATCACCAGCCCGAAGGTGTCGGTCCGGCTGGGGAAGACGAATACGTCGGCGGCCGCATAAGCGGCGGCGAGATCGGCGCCGAACTTCGGACCGAGGAAATGGACCTGCGGGAACTTGGTGCGAAGCGAGGCGAGCCCGGGACCGCCACCGACCACGACCTTGCTGCCGGGGTGCGTCGCGGTCAGGAACGCCTCGATATTCTTCTCGACCGCGACGCGTCCGACATAGAGCTGGACCGGGCCCGGCAACGCCCGGATCGCAGGATCGGGCGTCGCACCGGCGAAAGTCGCGAGGTCGACGCCGCGGCTCCAATGCCGCAGCCGGATGAGCCCATGCGCACGCAGCGTTTCGGCGATCGACGGAGTCGCGGCAAGGATGGCCTGGGCCGGGCGGTGAAACCACTTGATGTAGCGCCACACCCATTCGGGGTTCACGCTGGTCCGCGCCGCGATATAGTCCGGAAATTGCGTGTGATACGCGGTGGTGAACGGAAAATCGCGCTGCAGGCACCAGCGCCGCGCGGCGAGGCACAGCGGCCCTTCGGTCGCGAGGTGGATGGCGTTCGGCCCGAAATCCTCGAGCATTTGCCCCACCCTTCGAACCGAAGCGAAGGCAAGGCGGATCTCGGGATAGGTCGGGCACGGCAGAGTCCGGAACTGGTCCGGGGAGATGACCAGCACCGGATGCCCCATCTTCTCCAGCTCGGCGATCGTCGCCTGGAGCGTGCGGACGACGCCGTTGACCTGCGGCAGCCAGGCATCGGTGACGATCGCGACCCGGGCGCCGTCGAGTTCGGTGACGTCGCGTAGCGGTCGAGCGTTGGTCGGCTTGCTTCGTCGCGCCATCGCCGCCGCTATAGCGCGTCGCGTCCGCGGCGTCAGTCGGTGATCGCGATATGCTCGGGCAATGCGGCGACTCGCGCCAGCCACGCCTCGACCGCTGGATAACGATGCAGCTCGAACCCGCCGCCCTCGGCGACGTGCGTGTACGCATAGAGCGCGATGTCGGCGAGGCTGAAGCGGCCGCCGGCGAAGAACGGCGTCTGGCTCAGATGTTCGTCCATCAGCGTCAGCGCCGCTTCGCCCGCGGCGCGCTTGGGTTCGATCTGGACGCGCTGCGCCTCGGTCAAGTTCGCCTCGCCGAGCCAGCCGTACCAGAAGCGCAACGTCGCGATGTTGGGCTCGTGGTTATACTGCTCCCAGAACATCCAGCGCAGCATGTCGGCGCGGTCGAACCGGTCGGTAGGGATCAGGTCGGACCCGTCGGCGAGGTAGAAGCACGCCGCGTTGCTCTCGGGCAGATAGTCGTCACCGACCTGAAGCACCGGGATGCGGCCATTGGCGTTGACGCCCGACAGGAAGGCAGGCGAGCGAGTCTCCCCGGCCATAATGTCGTACTCGCGCCGCTCGATCACGGTTCCGAGATGCGCGGCCGTGAGCCGGATCTTGTAGCAATTCCCCGATGCAGCATATTCATGAAGGATCAAGTTGGCCACGCTTCACTCCATCGTCAGCACGATCTTGCCGACATGGTCCCCCGCTTCCATCCGCCGGTGCGCGTCGGGCGCCTGGTCGAGCGAGAAGGTGCGGTCGATCACCGGCTTCAATTTGCCGGCGGCGACGTGCGGCCAGACGGTTTGCGCAATTTCATCGGCGACCGCGCTCTTGAACGCGACCGATCGCGGACGAAGCGTCGATCCCGTCAACGTCAGCCGACGGCGCATGATCTCGAAGATCGGGATCGTCGCCTCGCCGCCACGCTGGACCGCGATAGAGACGTGGCGACCCTCCTCGCACAGGCACTGCATATTGCGCGGGACGTAATCGCCGCCGACCATGTCGAGCACCACCGCAACGCCTTGGCCGCCTGTCATAGCCTTTACCTCGGCGACGAAGTCCTGCGTCTTGTAGTTGATCGCATGATCCGCGCCGATTTCGCGGGCGGCGGCGCACTTGTCGTCCGATCCGGCGGTTACGATCACCGTCACGGCGAACAGCTTGCACAGCCCGATCGCCATCGTGCCGATCCCCGACGTGCCGCCATGCACCAGCACGGTGTCGCCCTCCGCCGCGTAGCCGCGCTCGAACAGGTTGGTCCACACGGTGAACAGGGTCTCGGGCATCGCCGCCGCTTCGACCATGGTCAGCGCCTCCGGCACCGGCAGGCACTGGCCGTAAGGCGCGGCCGCATAGTCGGCATAGCCGCCGCCGGCGATCAGCGCGCAGACCGGCTGGCCGACCAGATCGCGCTCGACGCCATCGCCCGTGGCGACGATCGTCCCCGCCACTTCGAGCCCGAGGATCGACGGCGCGCCGGGCGGCGGCGGATAGGTGCCCATTCGCTGGAGGATTTCGGGGCGGTTGATGCCCGCCGCCGCGACCTTGATCAGTACCTCGCCGTCGCCGGGCACGGGCACCGGCCGCTCGACGATTTGCAGCACGTCGGGGCCGCCGGGCGTTTCGGGATCGATCGCCCGCATCATGCTCGGAATCGTGGGCGCCATCGCATCGTTATTGACATGGGACTCGCCCCGGTCAACGCTGGCAACCATGGATTCCGACGAGAATCTGCCGCGGCCCAACGAACCGCTCGCGCTCCTGGTCAAACAGGACCTCGATCCGCTGTCGGTGGCCGAGCTCGACGCGCGCATCGCCGCGCTGGAGGG
The DNA here is from genome assembly GCF_036269755.1 of Sphingomonas sp. Taxonomy (GTDB): domain Bacteria; phylum Pseudomonadota; class Alphaproteobacteria; order Sphingomonadales; family Sphingomonadaceae; genus Sphingomonas. Next base: position 14,727 of record NZ_DATBDV010000013.1, read on the forward strand.
CGAAATTGCGCGCGTTAATCAACATAAACAACGCGCCGTTAACCATCGGGCAATCGCCGACGAGTTATTCAAGCGATGAGCGCGAACCGCATCCTCGCGCCGGCAAATTGCCGACAGGATGATGCGGACATCGGCCAGCGCTTGATGCGGGGCCCTCCCATCCCGACATTGGGAAAAAGGGCCGCGCGTTCCTGCGGCCCGTTAGGAGTAACATTGTAATGCCGAGTTTCGCCTCCGCGCTCGAGACCACGCTTCACAAAGCGCTCGAAGCCGCATCGTCACGCCGCCACGAATATGCCACGCTCGAGCATCTGCTGCTCGCGCTCGTCGACGATGAGCATGCGTCGAAGGTGATGGCGGCGTGCGGGGTCGAGCTCGACGATCTGCGGTCGACCGTCGCCAATTATCTCGACACCGAGCTCGATGCATTGAAGGTCGACAAGGCCACCGATCCGTCGCCCACGTCCGGTTTCCAGCGCGTCGTCCAGCGGGCGATCCTTCACGTCCAGTCCTCGGGCCGCGACGAAGTGACCGGCGCCAACGTGCTCGTCGCGCTGTTCAGCGAGCGCGAGAGCTACGCGGTGTATTTCCTCCAGCAGCAGGACATGAGCCGGCTCGACGCGGTGAGCTACATCTCGCACGGGGTCGGCAAGGGCGGCGCGCCGACCGAAAGCAGCGCGCCCAAGGGTGCGAGCGACGAGGAAAAGCCCGCCAAGTCCGACAAGGGCAAGGGCGAGAGCGCGCTCAAGCAGTTCACCGTCGACCTCAACGAAAAGGCCAAGATCGGCAAGGTCGATCCGCTGATCGGCCGCATGGCGGAGGTCGACCGCACGGTGCAGATCCTGTGCCGCCGCTCGAAAAACAATCCGCTCTATGTGGGTGATCCCGGGGTCGGCAAGACCGCGATCGCCGAAGGCCTCGCGCGCAAGATCGTCGAGGGCGACGTGCCCGACGTACTCAAGCCCGCGGTGATCTACTCGCTCGACATGGGCGCGTTGCTCGCCGGCACGCGCTATCGCGGCGATTTCGAGGAACGGCTCAAGGCGGTCGTCAACGAACTCGAAAAGCTGCCTGACGCGATCCTGTTCATCGACGAGATCCACACCGTGATCGGCGCCGGCGCGACCAGCGGCGGCGCGATGGACGCGTCGAACCTGCTCAAGCCCGCGCTGTCGGGCGGGACGATCCGCTGCATCGGCTCGACCACCTACAAGGAGTTCCGCAACCATTTCGAGAAGGACCGGGCCTTGCTCCGGCGCTTCCAGAAGATCGACGTCAACGAGCCGACGGTCGAGGATACGGTGAAGATCCTGGCGGGCTTGCGCTCCGCCTTCGAGGAGCATCACCACGTCAAATACACGCCCGATGCGATCAAGGCGGCGGTCGAGCTTTCGGCGCGCTACATCAACGACCGCAAGCTGCCGGACAAGGCGATCGACGTGATCGACGAGGTCGGCGCGATGCAGATGCTGGTGCCGCCCAACAAGCGCAAGAAGACGATCACCACCAGGGAGATCGAGAACGTCATCTCGACCATGGCGCGGATCCCGGCGAAGAGCGTCTCGGCCGACGACAAGAAGACCCTGGAGCATCTCGACCGCGACCTGAAGCGGGTCGTCTTCGGCCAGGATGCGGCGATCTCGATCCTCTCCTCGGCGATCAAATTGAGCCGGGCAGGGCTGCGCGATCCCGACAAGCCGATCGGCAATTACCTCTTCTCCGGCCCGACCGGCGTCGGCAAGACCGAGGTGGCGCGCCAGCTCGCCTCGATCATGGGCATCCCCCTGCAGCGTTTCGACATGTCCGAATATATGGAGCGCCACTCGGTCTCGCGGCTGATCGGCGCGCCGCCGGGCTATGTCGGCTACGACCAGGGCGGCCTCCTCACCGACGCGGTCGACCAGCATCCCCATTCGGTGCTGCTGCTCGACGAAATCGAGAAGGCCCACCCGGACCTGTTCAACATTCTGTTGCAGGTGATGGACCACGGCAAACTCACCGACCACAACGGCAAGAGCGT
>NZ_DATBDV010000014.1:0-163712 GCF_036269755.1 Sphingomonas sp.
CCAGCTTGTCGCGCTGGATCGGGCAATGGCCGGAAATCGTGCAGCTGATTTTCTACATTGCCGCCGGCGTCGCCTGGCTATGGCTGCTGCCGATGCGACGGATGCTGAGCTGGATGGAGACTGGGCGGTGGCGGCGGTGAAAACCTGAGGATTACGCCGCGGCGAAGCCGCGTCGTCGGTCGAGGCTCTGCCTCGCCGGCCGAGCTTGTCTGAATGCGCGATGGCTTCGCCAGCGCGTCTTTCAGACGGCGCTATGGCGCGAGTGACGGGGCTCGAACCCGCGACCTCCGGCGTGACAGGCCGGCGCTCTAACCAACTGAGCTACACCCGCTTGGAAAGCGTGAGGCGCGGCCACTAAGCGAGGGGCCGGACCCTGTCAACCGCCGCTCCCGCTAAGTCCTGCGGATACCGAAACGCGTGCGCGGACGCTCCCGGACAAGCGTGCCGCGCTCGAACAGGAAGCCCGCGATATCGGGCTTGCCCGCGGCCCCGACGACGGTCTGGATGATGATCAGCAGCGGCACCGCGAGCAAGGCGCCGGGCGTTCCCCAGACCCAGCTCCAAAAGCTCAGCGAGATCAGGATCAGCACCGGATTGATCGTCAGCCGGTGCCCGACGATCAGCGGCGTGATCACGTTGGCCTCGACCAGATGGCATCCGATCATGATCGCAGCCGGTATCAATGCGATCCAGATGTCGTTGAACGTCATCAGTCCGCCCACCGCGAGCAGCAACGCCGCGACGATCGGCCCGAAATAGGGCACGTAGTTGAGCAACGCCGCGATGCCGCCCCACATTGCCGGATAGGGCATCCCCACCGCCCACAATGCCGTCCCGACGATCGCGCCGAGCACGACGTTGATCAGCGTGATCGTGCCAAGATAGGCCGACACGTCGTCGACCACGTCCTGGATCACCCGCGCGGTCGCCATCGCGCCCCCGAAGCTTGCGCGGCTGGTGATCGTCTTGCGCCGCGCGCGCGTCCAGCCGGCAAGGAAGAAGAATACTACGAGCACCCCGAAAAACACTTGGATGATCGCGGTCGGCGCCGACGTCGCGGCGAGCTCGAGCAACGATCCCGGCGGCGCCACCGCCGCGGTAGCGGGCGCCTTGACCGGGCCGGTGTTGGCAAGGTGCGTGATCGTCCGGTTCATGTATTTTTCGAGCGTCTGGTAGAGATCGAGCAACGGCGCGAGATTGGCCTGGATTCGGTCGATGCGCTCGGGCAGCTTGCGGAAGAACTCGATCGCCGGAACGACGATCGCCGCCAGCGCGACGTTGGCAAGCGCAAGGAAGCTCAGCACGCAAAACAACGCCGCGATCCACGACGGCAACCGCCGCCGCTCGAGCCATTCGAGCACCGGGATCAACGCGATCGCGATGACCAGCGAAATCGTCACCGGCAGGAAGAACTCCGCCCCTGCCTTGAGCGCGAAGGGCAAGCCGAGCAGCAACGCGATCCCCGCGATCAGCGTCAGCCCGGCGAGCAGCCGATCGCGGCGATCGTCGACCGGCGGGCCTTCGCCGTTTTCCGGTGGCGGGGACGGCGCCGGCGCAACCGCCGCCGCGCCGCCCAGCGTAGCGGCGACTGCGGGGCTGACGCCGGTTTCGCTCGGATCTACCATCGACACCATCCGTAACGACAATCCGGCGCAAAGTAATCCCGCGATGTAGCTATTGTCGCCATCGGACCGACCCCCTAGCCTCGCCGGCATGGCCGACAAACTGCTCGTCATTGACGAAGGCACCACCTCCACCCGTGCGATGCTGTTCGCGGCCGATGGCACGTGTCTCGGCTGCGAGCAGGCGGAGCTGACCCAGCACTACCCCGCCCCCGGGCTGGTCGAGCACGATGCCGCCGAAATCTGGGAGCGCACGCTCGCCTGCGCGCGCAAGATCGTCGAGCAAGCCGGCGGCGCCGGCGCGATCGCCGCGATCGGAATCACTAACCAGCGCGAGACGGTGGTGTTCTGGGACAAGTCCACCGGCGAACCGCTCGCGCCCGCGATCGTGTGGCAGGACCGGCGTACCGCCGCGATGTGCCGCAAGCTCAAGCAGGCCGGGCACGAGCCGACCGTCCAGGCGCGCACCGGATTGCTGCTCGATCCCTATTTTTCGGGGTCGAAGATCGGCTGGGCGATGGCGAATTGGCCGCAGCTCAAGCAAGCCGGCGATCGGCTCGCGGTCGGGACGATCGATTCATGGCTGGTGTGGAAGCTGACCGCCGGCGAAAAAACAGCGGGCGTCCACGTCACCGACGCGACCAACGCCAGCCGCACCGCGTTGATGGCGATCGGCAGCGGACATTGGGACGATGGGCTGATCGATCTGTTCGACGCGCCGCGCGCGGCGTTGCCGGAGATTGTCGATTGCGCGGGAAACTATGGCAAGACGACCTTGTTCGGCGCGCCGATCCCGATCTGCGGAATGGCGGGCGACCAGCAAGCGGCGACGATCGGCCAAGCCTGCCTCGACCCCGGCGACACCAAGGCGACGTTCGGCACCGGCGCGTTCGTCCTGACGCAATATGGTGCCCGGCAACCGACCTCGAAGAACCGCCTGCTCGCGACGATCGCGTGGCAGATCGGCGGGCGGCGGGCCTATGCGCTCGAAGGATCGGTGTTCGTCGCCGGCAGCCTGATCCAATGGCTGCGCGATTCGCTCAAGCTGATCGCGACCGCTCCCGAGACCGAAGGGCTCGCGCGTTCCGTCGACGACAATGCCGGTGTGTATCTCGTGCCCGCGCTGTCGGGGCTCGGTGCGCCGTGGTGGGAAGCCGAAGCGCGCGGCAGCATCTCGGGGCTCAGCTTCACCGCCACCCGCGCGCATATCGTCCGCGCCGCGCTGGAGGCGATGGCGCACCAGGCGCACGACTTGAAGACTGCGTTTGCCGCCGACGGTGCCGACTGGAAAGCGCTCCGGATCGACGGCGGGATGGTCGCCAACGACTGGCTGGCGCAGGACTTTGCCGACATGCTCGATGTCCACGTCGAGCGCCCCGCTTTCGCTGAAACCACCGCCTTGGGCGCGGCGATGCTCGCGGGGGTCGGCTGCGGAATGTTCGCCGATCTCAAGGCCGCGTCGGCGATGCGCGGCAAGATCGCCGCGTTCGAGCCGCGGATGGAGGTGGCGGTGCGCGACGTGCGGCTCGCCGGGTGGGAGCGCGCGGTGCGATCGGTCATCGACGCCGCGCGCTAGGGCGTGCGCAGTTCGTCGTTGAAATAAAGATAATCGGGCTTGAACTCGCCGGTCGACGCGAGCCGGCCGAAATCGAGCACCGTGACGATCCGGTCCGCCACGTCGACCATTCCGGCCTCGCGCAGCACCCGCAAGGTGCGATTGACGTGGACCGATGTCAGCCCGCACGCCTCGCCCAGATCCTGCTGAGTCAGCGGCCAAGCGAACGACTGGTTTTCGACCAGCCCGACCGCGTCGAGCCGCACGTAGGTTTCGCACAGCATGTGCGCGACGCGGCCGACCGCATCGAGCCGCCCGAGCCGGAAGATCCATTCGCGGTGCATCGCCGCGTCGAGCAGGGTCGAAAACCACAACAGTCGTCCAAGGTGCGGAAACCGCTCGATCAACTCGGTCAGCTTTTCATGCGGCGCATAGGCGACCTGGCATTCGCTGATCGTCGCGATGTCGTGATCGAGCCGTTGCAACGGATAGCCGTGCAGATCGACGAAGTCGCCGGGCGTCTCCACGCTGACCAACTGCCGCTGCCCGTCGGCGCCATCCATGTAGCGGCACATGAAACCGGAAATCAGGAACGTGCTCCTGCTCACGACATCGCCGCGCACGGTCACGACCCGGCGTTTGGGTAGGGTGACGGGCGGCGTCAGCACGCTCTCGAGCGCCTGACGCTCCTCCGCGCTCAGTTCGCGGCGGCGGCGACCTTTCAGGAAATTCTCGGTCAGCATCGCCGGGCGTTGTACGTTGAAATCGCCGCCCGACAATGATTTATGTGAGAGAAGCGGCGGCGCCTAGAACGGCGTCGCGCCGAAATATTTTAGCACCCCCAGCACCAGCAACAGGATCGCAATCGCGATGATCACGTTCGCCACGTTGAAACTGCTGTTGGTGCGCTCGACGACGGTACGCTCGTCGGTGTTGAGATCGGCCATGGTACATCCTCCGTTCCGGCAGCATAACGAAGGCTGTGGAATGCGGTTCCGGCCAAGGATGGTTAATCCGCATCCGCCATTGCGAGCGCAGCGAAGCAATCCATCCGGCACGCCTAGACATTGGATTGCTTCGCTCTGCTCGCAATAGCGAGACGTGGAGCGCCTAAGCCGCCTCGCTTTCGCGGTCGGCGAACAGCACGCCCAGATCCTTCTTGAGGATCTTGCCGTTGGCGTTGCGCGGCAGCGTTTCGTGGACGAAGCGCACCGCGACCGGCGCCTTGAATGCCGCTAGCCGCTCGCGCACCCAGGCCTGAAGCTCGGCCTCGGTCGCGGTCGTGCCCGGCGCGAGATGCACCACCGCCGCCGGCTCCTCGCCCAGCGTGCGATGGGGCAAGCCGATGATCGCGCAGTCGGTGACGGCGGGATGCGCGTAGAGGACGTTCTCGACCTCGGACGAATAGATGTTCTCGCCGCCGCGGATCACCATGTCCTTGGCGCGATCGACGATATAGACGAACCCCTCCTCGTCGAGCCGCGCGAGATCGCCGGTGCGGACCCAGCCGTCGACGAAGGTTTCGGCGGTCGCTTCAGGCTTGTTCCAATAGCCCTTCACGATCATCGGTCCGCGCGCCCACAACTCGCCGACCTCCCCGGTCGGCAGCACGGTGACGCCGTCGTCGGCGCGGATTTCAAGATCGGCAACCGCGACCGGTGGCCCAGCGCTGGTCGGACGATTGAGATAATCCTCCGACGAATGACCCGTGACGGTCGCCATCGTCTCGGTCATTCCCCAGCCGTTGCCGGGGAGAGCGCCGAACTCTTCGTGGATGCGCTTGACCAGTTCGGGCGCCGACGGCGCACCGCCGTACGCGATCGCCTCCAGCGACGAGAGGTCGTATTTGTGGCGGTCGGGATGCTCGATCAGCTGCCACGCGATCGTCGGCACGCCGCCGGTCAGGTTGACCTTTTCGCGCTCGATGATCTCCATCGCGCGGACCGGCTCCCATTTGCGCATGAAGATCATCGTCGATCCGCCGGCCATCGTTCCCATCAGCGAGGCGCTGCAGGCGGTGACGTGGAACAACGGGATGACGGTCAGCCCGACGCGCGGAGTCGGCTCCGGGATCGGCTCGCCGCGGCGCAGGAAGCTGCGCGCGGCGTTGAACCCGCCCGACATGATGTTGGTGGCGAGGTTGCGGTGCGTGCCGAGCGCGCCCTTCGGGTTGCCCGTGGTGCCGCTGGTGTAGAAGATCGTCGCATCGTCGTCGGGATCGAGGTCGACGCGCGGGCGGTCGATATCGGGCAAGCCCGCCCAATCGTGCGGCGTGCCGATCAATTCCTCGAGCGCGCGCGCCGGCGCGCCGGCGCCGGCCGCGCGCGCGACGATCACATGCTCGACGCGGTCGAGCGCCGCGAGATGCGGCTTGATCCGCTCGTACCGCTCGGCGTCGGCGATCAGCACCTTGGCGCCCGAATCGCGGATGCCATATTCGAGCTCGCCGCCGGTCCACCAAGCGTTGAGCGGCACCGCGATCGCGCCCTGGCTGACGATCGCGAAGAAGATCACCGGCCATTCGGGCAGGTTGCGCATGACGAAGGCGACTCGGTCGCCCCTGCCGACGCCGAGATCCGCCAGCGCTCGCGCCACCGCGACGGTCGCGCGGTAGTTGGCCTCGTAGCTGATCCGCTCGTCCTCGTGGATCGTCAGCAACCGCTCGCCATGCGTGCGCGACAGATCGAGCAATTGCCCGAGATTTGCTGGCGCGTTCTTCCACACGCGCGTCGGGACGCCGCGGATCGTCACCGTCTCCATCTCGAACTTGCTGCCCGGCGCGGTCAGCGCCGCGTTGGCATCGGCCAGCGACATTTTGGGCCAATTCGGGTCGAGTTCGATAACCGGTTCGCTCGTCACGCTGCTTGCCACGGGGCACACTCTCCGCACGTTTGATCCGCTTGGTCGTTGCCAGCGGCTTTATCGCAACGTTAGAGTTGATTCGCCCGCCGCTCAAGGCATAGAGATGCAATTTAGAAATAGGGGTATGGAAGAGCGATGCTGATGAAAGCGCCCGAAAAGCACGGTCTCGACGCCGCGCGACTCAATCGGATCGACGCATTCCTGAAGGAACGGTACCTCGATTCGGGCAAGCTCGCCAACGCTCAGTTGCTCGTCGCGCGCGACGGCGAGATCGTCCATTTCTCAAGTCAGGGCGCTGCCCGTGAAGGCGGCAAGGCGATCGACGAGGGATCGCTGTTCCGCATCGCCAGCATGACCAAGCCGATCACCTCGATCGCATTCATGATGCTGGTCGAGGAAGGGCACGTCGCGGTCGACACGCCGGTCCACCACGTATTGCCCGAATTCAAGGGCGTCGGCGTGTACAATGGCGGCGGCGGCGGCGTGCCGTTCGTGACCAAGCCGACCAACGAGCCGATGCGGATGCTCGATCTGCTCCGGCACACCGCGGGCCTGACCTACGGTTTCCAGAACCGGTCGAACGTCGACGCTGCGTACCGCGCGGCGAAGATGGAGAATTGGCACGGCGGGCACGACCTCGACAGCTTCGTCGCGGCGCTTGGGGCTTTGCCGCTCGAATTCTCGCCCGGCGAGGCGTGGAACTATTCGGTCGCGACCGACGTGCTCGGCGCGGTGGTGCAGCGCGTGTCGGGCGTGCCGCTTCAGGACTTCTTCACGACGCGGATCTTCGCCCCCCTCAAGATGGACGATACCTTCTTCGCGGTCCCCGCCGGGAAGATCGACCGGCTGACCGATTGCTACACCTTCGTCCCTGGCAAGGGCCGGATCATGTACGACCGCGCCGAGGAAAGCGCCTGGTCGCGCATGCCCAAGCTCGTCTCGGGCGGCGGCGGGCTGGTTTCGACCGCACTCGACTATCACCGCTTCTGCCAGATGTGCGCGAACGGCGGCGAGCTGGACGGCGCGAGGATCGTCGGGCGCAAAACGCTTGAACTGATGACGATGAACCATCTGCCCAACCGCGCCGACCTTTCGTCGATGTCGAAGTCGCTGTTCAGCGAGACCCAGAACGCCGGTACCGGCTTCGGGCTCGGCTTCGCGGTGGTGCAGGACGTCGCCAAGACGATGATGCCCGGATCGGCGGGCGAATATTATTGGGGCGGGATGTTCTCGACCGCCTTCTTCATCGATCCGGTCGAGCGGCTTCACATGGTGTTCATGACGCAGATGAGCCCATCGAGCGTCTACCCGATCCGCCGCGAACTCAAGACGATGATCTATTCGTCGCTGACCTGATGCAAATTGTGCTCCTGCGCAGGCAGGAGCCCTGGCCAACAAGGCCGTCGCTGGCGGCCAACGCTCCTGCCTACGCAGGAGCACGCAGGAGAACAGAATGACCTCCCCCATCCGCACCGAACGCCATGACGACGTGCTCGTCATCATTTCGAACAACCCGCCGGTCAACGCGCTCGGCGCGGCGGTACGGCAGGGGCTCGAGGCCGGGATCAAGGAAGGCGTCGCGGACGCGAGCATCAAGGCGATGGTGATCCGCTGCGACGGCCGCACCTTCTTCGCGGGCGCCGACATCACCGAATTCGGCAAGCCGATGCAGGGGCCGGGGCTGGGCACGGTGATCGACATGATCGAGGCGTGCGACAAGCCGGTGGTCGCGGCGATCCACGGCACCGCTTTGGGCGGCGGATGCGAAGTGACGCTGGGCTGTCATTACCGCGTCGCGGTGCCGTCGGCGAAGATCGGCACGCCCGAGGTCAAGCTCGGGCTGCTCCCCGGCGCGGGCGGCACGCAGCGAATCCCGCGCATCGCGGGCGTTCGCCTCGCCCTCCAGATGACCGCGATCGGCGATCCGATTTCGGCGAAGGCGGCGCATGAAGCCGGTCTGATCGACAAGATCGTCGGCGAGGATTCGCTCGAGGCGGACGCGATCGCCTTCGCGCGCGAAGTAGCCGACACGCGGCCCCTGCCCCGCGCGTCGGAAAAGACCGCGAGCGCCGACCCGCAGGCGGTCGAGGAGTTCAAGAAGGCGAACGCGCGCAAGTTCCGCGGCTTCGACGCGCCCGCCGCCAATATCCGTTGTGTCGAGGCAGCCACCACCGGCACCTTCGCCGATGGCATCGCCGTCGAGCGCGAGGAATTCATGAAGCTGATGACCGGCACGCAGTCGGTCGCGCAACGCTACATGTTCTTCGCCGAGCGCCAGGCGGCCAAGGTCGATGGCATCCCCGCCGACACTCAGCTGCGCGCGATCAACCAGGTCGGCGTGGTCGGCGCGGGGACGATGGGCGGCGGGATCAGCATGAACTTCCTGACCGCGGGCATCCCGGTCACGATCGTCGAGACGACGCAGGAAGCGCTCGACCGCGGCGTCGCGACGATCCGCCGCAACTACGAGAATTCGGCAAAGAAGGGCCGCTTCACGGAGGACAAGGTCGAGGCGATGATGGGGCTGCTGACCCCGACGCTCGACCTCGAGGCGCTCAAGGACGCCGACCTGATTATCGAGGCGATCTACGAGAACATGGACGTCAAGAAGGAGCTGTTCGGCAAGCTCGACCGCATCGCCAAGCCGGGTGCGATCCTCGCCTCCAACACCTCCTACCTCAACATCAACGAGATGGCCGATGTGACAGCGCGCCCCGGTGACGTGATCGGCATGCATTTCTTCTCGCCGGCCAACGTCATGAAGCTGCTCGAAGTGGTGCGCGGCGCCGAGACCGCGCCCGACGTGCTCGCGACGGTGATGGCGCTGGCCAAGCCGATCGGCAAGGTCGCCGTGGTGTCGGGCGTGTGTCCCGGCTTCATCGGCAACCGCATGCTGTCGCAGCGCGGTGCGCCGGCCAATACGATGCTGATGCAGGGCGTGCCGCCCGAGCGGATCGACAAGGCACTGACCGATTTCGGAATGCCGATGGGCGTCTATCAGATGAGCGATCTTGCCGGGGTCGATATCGGGTGGCACCGCGACCCGAACCGCATCGAAACGATCCGCGACGCGCTCGCCGCCAAGGGGCGCTGGGGGCAGAAAACCAAGAAGGGCTGGTACGATTACGACGAGAATCGCAACCCGTCACCGTCGCCCGAGGTCGCCGAGATCATCGAGGAATTCCGCTCCAAATCGAACCAAGCGCGGCGCGATTACACCGATGAGGAAATCATCGGCGCGTTGCTGTTTCCGATGGTGAATGAGGGCGCGAAGATCCTCGACGAGGGCGTGGCGCAACGCGCGTCCGACATCGATGTGGTGTGGATCTACGGCTATGGCTGGCCGGTCTATCGCGGCGGCCCGATGTTCTGGGCGAACACGGTCGGGCTCGACAAGGTCGTAGCCGGGCTGGAAAAGAACGGCGTGCCGGTCTCGCCGCTGTTGAAGCGGAAGGCCGAGGCGGGGGACAAGTTCTGATGGCCCTCGACGTCGCCCCGGCGAAGGCCGGGGCCGCCGCTTTGGTCGGCGCCGGCATCGCGAAAAACGCAGCGGCCCCGGCCTTCGCCGGGGCGACGGAGAAATCCGCCATCGAAACCGCCGCCGCGATCCGGTCGGGCGAGACCACCGCCCTGCTCGAATGCGAAGCCGCGATCGCGCGGATCGAGGCGCGCGACGGGCCGATCAACGCTGTCGTCGTGCGCGATTTCGACCGGGCGCGGCATCAGGCGCGCGCGATGGACCGGCGCTTGGCGGCCGGAGAAAGCGCGCCGCTGCTCGGCGTGCCGATGACGGTCAAGGAAAGCTTCGACCTTGCCGGCCTGCCGACGACCTGGGGCATCAAGGCCGCGCGCGATTTCGTCGCGCAGGACGATGCGCTGGCGGTCAAGCGGCTCAAGGCGGCCGGCGCCGTCATCCTCGGCAAGACCAACGTTCCGCCGCTTCTCGCCGACCTGCAGTCGAACAACCCGATCTACGGCCGCACCAACAACCCGCACAATCATGATCGGGTCGCCGGCGGATCGTCGGGCGGCGCCGCGGCGGCGCTTGCGGCGGGGATGGTTCCGCTCGAACTGGGCAGCGACATCGGCGGGTCGATCCGCGTGCCCGCCGCGTTCAACGGCGTGTGGGGACACAAGCCGACCTTCGGCGCGCTGAGCCGCGACGGGCATTTCTTCCCCGGCACCGACGGCGCGCCGGGCGAATTGTCGGTGGTCGGACCGATGGCGCGCAATGCCGACGACCTCGCGCTCGCGCTCGATATCCTCAGCGACCATCCGCTCGAACCAGCGGATAACCGGCCGCCAAACGGATATCGGGTGCTGGTTCTCAACAGCCATCTCAGCGCGACCGTCGCCGCGCCCATCGCCGACGCGCTCGACCGGCTGGCGGATGCGCTGCATGATCTTGACATGACGGTCGACCGCGACAGCGACCTCGTCCCCGATCTCGCCGCACAACAGCGCAACTATATGAAGATGCTCAACATCACGATCGCACGCGGCGTGCCGCAGGACGGATCGCAGCCGACAACGTTGGTCGAATGGTTCGATCTGCGCGACGAGCAAGCGCGCAACCAGCGCGCGTGGAACCGGTTGTTCAAGCGCTACGACGCGGTGATCGCGCCCACCCTCGGCGTCACCGCGTTCGCGCACGACGACACGCCGCTGCCCAGGCGCGTGCTCGATATCAACGGGGAGAAGACGCCGTTCGGGGTGCAATTCGCCTTTCCCGGGCTCGCCACCTTCCCGATGCTGCCCGCGACGAGTTTCCCGATCGGGGTCGATCCCGACGGCATGCCCATAGGGGTCCAGGCGATCGCCGACACCTATCAGGACCACAAGGCCATCGCCGTCGCGCGGCTGGCGCATGGAGCGATGCAATGAGCGACCTCGACACTTTCCGCGCAGAGACTCGCGCTTGGCTGGAGACGAACTGCCCGCCCGAAATGCGCGAGCCGGTGCGGTCCGACGCCGATGTCGTTTGGGGGGGGCGCGACCAATCGAAGATGAGCCCAGCGCAAAAGCAATGGATGGACGCCATGGGCGGGCGCGGCTGGACCGTACCCGACTGGCCGAAGCAATATGGCGGCGGCGGCTTGTCGCCGGCCGAAGCCAAGATCCTGCGCGAGGAGATGCAGGCAATTCGCGCGCGCAACCCGCTCAACTCGTTCGGCATCTCGATGCTCGGGCCGGCCTTGCTCAAATACGGCACCGAAGAGCAGAAGCTCGACCATTTGCCCAAGATCGCGCGCGGCGAGATCCGCTGGTGCCAAGGTTATTCGGAGCCGGGCGCGGGGTCCGATCTTGCCGGGTTGCAGACCTCGGCAGAGGACAAAGGCGACCATTACCTCGTCAACGGCCAGAAGGTGTGGACCAGCTACGCCAACTACGCCGACTGGATCTTCTGCCTCGTCCGCACCAGCAAGGAATCGAAACAAGGCGGAATCAGCTTCGTGCTGTTCGACATGGCGACGCCGGGGGTCAGCACCAAGCCGATCCTGCTCATCTCGGGCTATTCCCCCTTCTGCGAAACCTTCTTCGACAATGTGAAGGTGCCCAAGCAAAACCTTGTCCATGAAGAGAATAAGGGCTGGGACGTCGCCAAATATCTGCTCGGCCACGAGCGCGAGATGATCAGCGGGATGGGGCTCGGCGGATCGGCCGGCAATCCGCTGGTCGATGGTGCCAAACGGACGATCGGGCTCAATGACGACGGCACGCTCGCCGATTCGGTGCTGCGCGCGCAGATGGCGCTGTTCGACGTGCGCGCCAAGGCGTTCACCGCGATGTCGGAGAAGTTCATCGACGACCTCAAGGCGGGCAAGGCGCACCCCGCGCAGCCCAGCATGATGAAATATTACGGCACCGAACTGAACAAGGCGCGGCACGAATTGGTGATGGCGGCCGGCGGGTCGGACGCGCTCGAATGGGAGAGCGCTCAGTCGAACAACGGCGCCGCACCGCGTGCGTGGCTCAGGACCAAGGCGAACTCGATCGAGGGCGGGACCAGCGAGGTGCAGCTCAACATCATTTCGAAGCGGATTCTTGAGCTACCGAGCTAACGTCACACCGGCGAAGGCCGGGGCCGCTGCGTGGCGGCCGGCCGACATAAACCCTGCGGCCCCGGCCTTCGCCGGGGCGACGGAGTAGAAGAATGCCCCTCTACCTCAATGACGAACAGACAATGCTTCGCGACACCGCGAAGGACTTCGTCGCCGAGCATGCTCCCGTCAAACACCTCCGTGCGTTGCGCGACTCGAATGATCCGACCGGTTTCAGCCGTGATTTGTGGAAGCAATTCGCCGAGATGGGCTTTACCGGCATCCTGATCGGCGAGGATCAGGGCGGCCTCGGGCTCGGCCATGTCGAGGCGGGCGTGGTACTCGAGGAGATCGGTCGCAACCTCTCCCCGTCGCCGTTCCTGCCGACCGCCGTCGCGGCGGTCGAGGCGCTCAAGGGTTCGGCGCAGGCCGAGCGCTGGTTTCCCGGTATCCTGTCGGGCGATACCGTCGCCGCGCTGGCGATCGACGAAAGCGCCAAGTTCCGCGACAGCGTCGGGATGAAGGCCGAGCGCTCGGGCAACGGATTCAAGCTTTCAGGCAAGAAGCAGTTCGTCACCCACGGCCATGTCGCCGACCTGATCATCGTCGCCGCGCGCACCGCAGGGTCGGCGGCCGACGAACACGGCGTGACGCTGTTCGCGGTCGACAAGGGCGCGACGGGGCTCGACGTCACGCCGGAACGGCTGGCCGACTCGAGCATCGCGGCGCGGCTCGACTTCGACAATGTCGAAGTCACCGCCGACGCGGTGATCGGCGAGGTCGACGTCGGGCGCGATCCGCTCAACCGCTTGCTCCGCGCCGGCCGTACCGGAGCCGCCTCCGAAATGCTCGGCGTCGGCGGCGGCGCCATGGACATGACGGTCGATTATCTCAAGCAGCGCAAGCAGTTCGGCGTGTTGATCGGTACCTTCCAGGCGCTCCAGCACCGCGCCGCGCACCTCTATTCGGAAATGGAAGTCGCCCGCGCCGCCACCTTGCGCGCGCAGCAGATGCTCGACAGCGGATCGGACCGCGCGGACGAAGCGGTGTCGGTCGCCAAGGCGCAGACCGGGCTCGCCTCGATGCTCGCGGTGCAGGAAGCGTTGCAGATGCACGGCGGCATCGGCATGACCGACGAATACGATGTCGGTTTCTACATGAAGCGCCAGCGCGTGCTTGCCGAAATGTTCGGCGATGCCAACTTCCACGCGGATAAACTGGCGAGGGCGGCGGGTTACTGACACGGGCCGTGCTCCTACGTAGGCAGGAGCGTGGAGAATGAGCGCGACGTTTGCGGCCAACGCTCCTGGCTGCGCAGGAGCACTGGTAAAACGAGGCCCAGTGCCGCTAGGAGCCCGAATGGCCGAAGAAGACCCCAATCCCCGCCCCAAGCGCACCCCCGAACAACTCGTCGAGGGGCTCGTCGCCTTGCTCGACGTCGAGGAACTCGACACCGATCTCTATCGTGGGATGAAGCTCCCCGGCGGCCGCGGGCGCGTGTTCGGGGGACAAGTGATCGGGCAGGCGCTCCAGGCGGCGCAGCGTTCGGCCGAGGGCAAGGACGCGCACTCGCTCCACGCCTATTTCATGCGCGCCGGCGACGACGCGCTGCCGATCGTCTATCGCGTGGTGCGCGATTTCGACGGCAAGAGCTTCGCCACCCGCCGCGTGATCGCGACGCAGAACGGCCAGCCCATCCTCAACATGGCGGCGAGCTTCCAGGTCGCCGAGAAAGGGCTCCACCATCAGGACGCCTTCCCGGCCGATATCCCGCCGCCCCAAGACCTGAAGTCCGAAAGCGAACTCCGCGTCGAGGCGGCGCAGGCTATGCCCGAGGAGCACCGCGCGCGCTTCCTGCGCTGGTCGAGCCCGATCGACGTGCGGCCGCTGCATCCGCGAAACTGGTTCTCCCCGACCGCGCGGGATCCGATCACCTATAGCTGGATCAAGGCGGTCGCGCCGCTCGGCGACGATCGGGCGATGCACCGCGCGATCCTGGCCTATGCCAGCGACATGGGGCTGATGGCGACGAGCATGATGCCGCACGGGGTCAACTGGATGACGCCGGGGATGCAGACCGCGAGCCTCGACCACGCGATGTGGTTCCACGAGGACTTCCGCGCCGACGAGTGGCTGCTCTACGCGATGGACAGCCCGTGGGCCGGGCACGGCCGCGGCATGAACCGCGGGAGCATCTTCACCCGCGACGGCCGGCTGGTCGCCAGCGTGGCGCAGGAAGGACTGATCCGGAAACGCGAGCCGCGCCGCTAGATCAGGGCGCGGCGACCTGACGCTCGGCGTTTACCGGCGCGCTCACGTCGAGCATGTTGCAATACCAGTCGCCGAACGTGTCCTGGTAACATAGCCCGCTGGCGTTGGGCTCTGTCGTGCGACTGCAATTGGTGCCCTTGTGGTCGTCGGGGCCGCCGTCATACCCACCCGGCTTCATCACCGGACCGCACTGATAGCCGCGCAACGACCCCTTGATCGCGTAGACCGGCTTGTTGATGTCGATGTTCGACATGTTGATGTCTTCGTTGGGGTTGTACGGTCGGCCGGGCGCAACGTCGGTGACGACGACGTTGTCGTAGAGATAGAGGTTGCTGCCGGTGACTTCCTCGCCCCCGCAGATCACGTATTTGGCGATCGTCTCGTTCGACGGCGGGCCGTCGGCGGGCACCTTGCGCGTCGAGCATTTGCGAGGGCCGGTCGCACCATAATCCGCGCCGATCGTGGTATCGGGGATCAACTGGACGCCGTCGTCTGCGCCAGCGACATCCGTCGTGCCGTTGCCGCCGCCGTTGCCGCCACACCCGGCGATCAGCATCGCCATCGCCAATGCACCGACGATATATCCCTTGCCCATGTCCGCCCCCTGTCGCTCCGCCTCGCGAGCTTGGGCAAGGCTAGGCGCGCGGGCGCCGGCTTCATTGTAAGAAACTGCCGGTATCGCGGCGTGGCTAGACCGCGGTGCGCCCATATTCCTGCTTGGTGACCGGATGGCTCGACGACAGCCCGCCGTCGACTGCAATCGCCTGGCCGTTGACGTAGCTCGCGGCGTCCGAGGCGAGGAAGGCGGCGACCTCGGCGAGTTCCTCGGGCTGCGCACCGCGGCGCAACGGGTTGAGGCGCCCTACGCGGTCGATCTTCCCCGCTTCCCGCGCATAATCGAAGGTCGGCTTGGTCATGCCGGTTTCGGTCAGCCCGGGGCAAATCGCGTTGATCCGGACGTTCGATCCCGACAGCTGCTGCGCGGAAGTCTTGGCGAGGTTGATTACGCCCGCTTTCGACGCCGAATAGGCTGGCGAGCCGGCGCCCGATCGAATGCCGGCGACGCTCGCGGTCAGCACGATCGCGCCGCCACCGCGCTCTGCAATCTTAGGCGCGGCGTGCTTGATCGCCAGATACGGCCCGATCAGATTGACCCTCAGCACCTCGGTAATAAGCGCGACGTCGGTGTCGAAGATGTTGGCCATTCCGCCCGAAATCCCGGCGTTCGCGAACATCACGTCGAGCCCGCCGAAGCGATCGACCGCGAGCTGGACGGTGCGGATGACATCCTCCTCCAGCCCCGCATCCATCTGGATCGCCACCGCCGTGCCGCCGGCGTCGGCTATCGCCCCCGCCGTCGCGTCGGCACCCTCGGTCTTGTCGGCGACCACAACCTTGCCGCCCTCGCGCGCGAACAGCATCGCAGTGGCGCGACCGATCCCCGATCCGGCTCCGGTGACGATGATCGACTTTTCGGTGAACCTTGGCATCTCATTCTCCGTCGCCCCGGCGGAGGCCGGGGCCGTTATGTTACTGCCTGGCCCCGGCCTCCGCCGGGGCGACGCTGGGTTCAGATCGTCACGCCGCCATCCATCACGATCGTCTGCCCTGTCGTGAACGCCGCCGCCTTCGACGCGAGGAACACCACGCCGCCCGCGATGTCCTCCGGCTCGCCGATCCGCCGCAGCGGCACGCTCGAGTTCGCGGCCTTGACGCGATCCGGATTCTCCCACAGCGCGCGCGCAAAGTCGGTCTTGACCAGCCCCGGCGCGATGCAATTCACGCGGACGTTGTCGGGCCCGAATTCGTGCGCGAGGTTGCGCGCGAGCTGCATGTCGGCAGCCTTCGAGATGCAATAGGCGCCGATCTGCGTCGATCCGCGCAAGCCGCCGATCGACGAGACGATGATGATCGAGCCGTCACGGCGCTCGCGCATCTCCGGCGCGACCATCGCGATTAGCCAGTGGTTCGAGACGATGTTGTTGTCGAGGATCTTGCGGAACTGCTCGTCGCTAATGTCCGCCTGCGGGCCGTAATATGGGTTGGACGCGGCGTTGCAGACGAGCACGTCGATCTGCCGGAACGCGGCGCGGCTCTCGTCGACGAGGTGCTGAAGCGCCGCCTTGTCGGAAATGTTGGCGGCGACAGCGATTGCGGTGCCGTCGCCATACTTCGCGTTGATCTCGGCGGCGACCGCGTCGCACGCATCCTGCTTGCGGCTCGAGATCACGACCTTGGCGCCATGCTCGGCCAGTTCGAACGCGCTCGCCTTGCCGATCCCCTTCGACGAACCGGTGACCACGGCGACCTTGCCGGTGAGGTCGAATAGCGACATCTTCTTCTCCCTATTTGCCTCTAGGCCCCCGCCTTCTCCGCGAAACCCCATGCCGCGTCGGCCAGCCGATACACCCCTGCCGCCGACTTCTCCGCCTGCGCCGACGAAGCGGTGCCTTCGACGATGCGCTTCTTGATGCCCTGAATGATCCCGGTCAGCCGGAACAGATTGTAGGCGAAATACCAGTTGAGGTCGGGGACCCCATCGCGCCCGGTCGCCGCGCAATAACGATCGACCATCGCCTTCATCGTCGGAATCCCGCTGTCGCCGCCCGCTTTGCCCATCACGCCCGAGCGACCTTCCGGCGCGGTCACCCAGCTCATCAGGAAATAGCTGAAATCCGCCAGCGGATCGCCGAGTGTCGACAGCTCCCAGTCGAGCAATGCGATCACGCGACCTTCGGTCGGATGGAAGATCATGTTGTCGATGCGGTAATCGCCATGGACGATCGAGGTACGCGTCTGCTCGGGGATGGTGCGCGGGAGGTATTCGATCAGCCTTTCGACCGCGGGCATCTCCTCGGTCTCGGACATGCGATATTGCTTGGTCCAGCGGGCGACCTGGCGCTCGAAATAATTGCCCGGCTTGCCGTATTCGCCCAGCCCCGCCGCGACGTGGTCGGTGTTGTGGAGCGCGGCGAGCGTGTCGCACATTGCGTTGTAGACGCCGGTGCGCTCGTCGGGCGCATAATCGGGCATCGTCCCGTCCCAGATGTTGCGCCCGTCGGCGAACCCCATGACGTAGAAGTCGGTGCCGATCACCTCCGGGTCGGTGCACAGTCCGTACGGCCGCGCGACGGGGAAGCCGGTCGGGTAGAGACCGGCGATCACGCGATATTCGCGGTCGACCGCGTGCGCCGACGGAAGCAAATTTCCGAACGGCTTGCGGCGCAGCACATATTCGCCCGACGCGGCGTGGAGCTTGTAGGTCGGGTTAGACTGGCCGCCCGCGAACTTGGAATAATCGAGCGGCGCGGCGAAACCCTCGACATTCGCCGCCATCCACGCCGTCAGTTTGTCGAGGTCGAGCCGATCCTTATCGGCGACCGCGATCGTCTTGGGCGAGTCGTCGACCATCAGGCGAACGTGATCACCGATCGCGCCGCGTCACCCTTGCGCAGCTCGTCGAACGCGTCGTTGATTCGCGCGAGCGGCATCCGCTCGGCAATGATCGTGTCGAGGTCGAGCAGCCCGCGCAGGTAGAAATCGACCAGCCGCGGAATGTCGACCGGGAAGCGATTGCCGCCCATCAGTCCGCCCTGCAGCTTCTTCGATCCGAGCAGATCGATTGCCGACAGGCCCACCTTCGACCCCAACGGCATCATGCCGAGGATCGTCGCGGTGCCGCCGCGGCGCAGCACCTTGACCGCGGTCTCGGCCGATGCCTCGCGCCCGACCGCCTCGATCGCATGGTGGACCCCGCCTTTGGTCAGTTCGACCACTTCGGGCACCACGCTCTCGCTCATCGCATCGAAGCTGTGCGTCGCGCCGAGCTTCTCGGCCAACGCACGCTTCTCGGGCACCGGATCGAGCGCGATGATCTTGCCCGCACCCGCGATCTTCGCGGCGTTGACCGCGGCGAGCCCGATCCCGCCGCAACCGACGACACACACCGTCTCGCCGGGCGTGACCGGGCTGGCGTTGAACACCGCCCCCGCCCCCGTCGTCACTGCGCAGCCGAGCAACGCGGCGCGGTCGAGCGGCATTTCGGGGTCGATCGCGACGCAGGCATGCTCGTGGACCAGCATCATCTCGGCATAGGCCGACAGGTTGAGCATCTGATGCACCGGCGAACCGTTCATCGTCAGCCGTGGCGCCGCCGTCTGCGGACGCCGCACGTCGCTCGACACGCAAAGCGACATGCGGCCGCTGACGCAGAACTCGCAATGCCCGCAGAACGCCGACAGGCACGTGACGACCGCGTCGCCGACCTTGACCGTGCGCACCTCGTCGCCGACCGCCTCGACGATCCCGGCCGCTTCGTGGCCGGGGATCGCCGGCAACGGAGTCGGGTACGCGCCGTCGACGAAGTGCAGGTCCGACCGGCACACCCCGCACGCTGCGGTGCGGATCAACACTTCGTGCGGGCCCGGCTTGGCGACATCGACGTCGCAGATTTCGAGCGGCTTCTTCGCTTCGAACAGAACGGCAGCTTTCATCTTTTCTCCGTCGCCCCGGCGAAGGCCGGGGCCGCTATGTTGTACTTAACCACTGGGCGGCCCCCGCCTTCGCCGCGGTGACGCTCGATTAGCGTGACACCCCGATATCCCCGCTCGACGGGACATCCGCGCGATACTCGCCATATTTGCCGAACTCGTTCCGCGCGATCGCGCGATTGTGCACTTCGTCCGGCCCATCGGCGAACCGCAAGGTGCGCATCGCCGCCCATTGATGCGCGAGCGGGAAATCGTCGCTGACTCCGCCGCCGCCATGCGCCTGGATCGCGTCGTCGAGGATCTGCAACGCCATGTTGGGCGCCTGCACCTTGATCATCGCGATTTCCTGGCTGGCGGCCTTGTTGCCGGCCTTGTCCATCATGTCGGCCGCCTTGAGGCACAGCAGGCGAGTCATCTCGATGTCGATCCGCGCGCGGGCAACGCGCTGTTCCCAGATCGAATGATCGGCGATCCGCTTGCCGAACGCGACGCGGCTGAGCAGCCGCTTGGCCATCGCCTCGATGCCCGTCTCGGCGACGCCGATCGTGCGCATGCAATGGTGGATGCGGCCCGGTCCCAGGCGTCCCTGCGCGATCTCGAACCCCCGGCCTTCGCCGAGCAGCAGATTGTCGACCGGCACACGCACGTCGGTCAGCGTGACTTCGCCGTGACCGTGCGGCGCGTGATCATACCCGTACACCGAAAGCATCCGCTCGATCTTCACGCCGGGCGTGTCGAGGGGCACGAGGATCTGGCTCTGCTGGGCGTGGCGCTTGGCGTCGGGATTGGTCTTGCCCATCACGATCGCGACCGCGCAGCGCGGGTCGCCGACGCCCGACGACCACCACTTTCGCCCGTTGATCACATAGTGATCGCCATCGCGCTCCATCCGGGTCTCGATGTTGGTCGCGTCCGACGAAGCGACCGCCGGCTCGGTCATCAGGAACGCCGAACGGATTTTTCCATCCATCAGCGGCTTGAGCCATCGCTCCTTTTGCTCGCGCGTACCGTAACGATGAAGAACCTCCATGTTGCCGGTGTCGGGCGCCGAGCAATTGAAGCATTCGGACGACCAGCCGAGCTTGCCCATCTCCTCCGCGCACAGCGCATATTCGAGGTTGGTGAGCTGCGTGCCCTCGAATTCGAAACTGTCGTCGACATGCGTCTGGCCCGAATGCGGCGGCATGAAGAAATTCCACAGCCCCTGCGCCTTGGCGACCTCCTTCACTTCCTCGATCACCGGGTTCACCTTCCAGCGATCGCCGGTGTGCGCCGCGGCGTGATAGTCGCCGTTGCGCGGGCGGATTTCCTTGTCGATGAACGCCTTCACGCGATCGCGGAAATAGGTCTCTCGTTCGCTCAGCGTGAAGTCCATCGCATCGCTCTCCTATGGCTGTCGCGCACTCGACTAAACCGTACCGCGTTTTCGGTAAAGCCGCAGAATGGCTTTTTCACCGCGAGTTCGCGCCTTCGAAAACGCCCGTATTTGCGACAGAAAAGCGCTAGCCCTGCCGGGCCAAGCTGTTAAGCTTCGACGATGGGGCAAATACAAGACGCGGAGCAGGATGACGTCGGGGGGACAAAGCGTTTCAGGGCGAAACGCAACGCGATCCTGGCGGCGGCATCGGAGGCAATGAACGAGCAAAGCGCGAAGGGCATGACCTTCGCCGATGTTGCGCGCCGCGTCGGGCTCAACACGACGAGCGTGACCTATTATTTCAAGCGCAAGGAAGACCTCGCGCAAGCTTGTTTCGAGCACACGCTCGAAATCCTCGGCGACATGCTCGACGAGGCACTGCTTGAGCCCACACCCGACGCGCGGGTCGCCAAATACCTTTCGCTAAACATCGCGCGCTACGCCCGCATCCGCGAGCATGACGAACGCGCGCTCGCCAGTTTGAGCGATCTGCGCGCGATGGAGGAGCCGATGCTCGGCCGGCTGATGGCCGGCTGGCGCGACATCTTCCGCCGCACGCGCACCTTGTGGGGCGAGGAGCCCGCCAACCGGCGATTGAAGGATTTGTACGGCGCGCGCGCGCACGTGCTGCTCGAGAACACGTTCTGGATCCCGGCCTGGATCGCGCGCTACGACCTCGACCAATATGATCGCGTCGAGGCGCGGCTAATGGACATGTTCCGGCATGGCATCGCGATGCCGGGCGCCGAGTGGCGTCCGGAGATGTTCGACATCGAGCATGAGGAGGCCGAGCCGGGCCGCGAGGCGTTCCTGCGCGCGGCCACCCGGCTGATCAACCAGCTCGGCTATCGCGGCGCGTCGGTGCAGAAGATCGCGTCGGAGCTCAACGTCACCAAGGGCAGCTTCTACCATCATCTCGACGCCAAGGACGATCTGGTGATCGAATGCTACAAGCGCAGCTTCGACACGATCACCGAGACGATTCGCATCGGCAGCGCGGCCGATGGCGACTGGTGGCACCGGTTGTCGAGCATTATCGCCAGCTTGCTCGACGTGCAGTTCACCGAACGGGGACCGCTGCTCCGCACCACTGCGCTCAACGGGCTGCCGCGCCCGGTGCGGACCGCGATGATCGACCGGTCGAACCGGATCGCGCGGCGGTATGCCGGGATGCTGAGCGACGGCGCCGCCGAAGGATCGATCCGCGCGGTCGACCCGATGATCGTCGCGCAATCGCTGATGGCGCTGCAGAACGCGGCGTTCGACATGCGCAAATGGGCCTCGACGATGAGCCGCGACCGCGCGGTGGCGATGTATGCTTCGACGCTGGCGTTCGGCATGTTCGATGACCGCGCCGCCGCGCACGACGCGAACTGAGTTCGCGACGAGACGCGCCAGCGCGGCCGGCAGGCGCCCAGCCTGTCCGACGACGCGGCTTTGCCGCGGCGGTTAAGCCGCCCTGCGCTTGAGCAAAACCCCTGCTCGCCAGTAATGAAAGATCGCCCAGGGCGTGATCGCGGCGAAGGTGAACATCGCATAACGCAATGATTCGGCGCCGTAGGTCGGCTTAAGCGCCTCGCTGATTGCGCCCACCGCGAGCGGTCCCAGCCCCAGCCCGATCATGTTGTTGACCAGCAAGGTGATCGCCGCCCACATCGCGCGCTGGCGGATCGGTGCTTCGGACTGGATCAGCGCGAACGTGACGCCGAGATACGCGGTCGAGAACAGGATCGATGCGAAAAAGAAGCCGATTGCGACGTTGCCGCTGGTCGACAGATAGAAGCAGATCGTCAACGGCAGTCCGCACGTCTTGAGCACGGCGACCATCAACGACTGCGCGTAGAGCCCGTAGCGGCGAGTCAACCAGTCGGCGAGCCGGCCGCTCGCGATCGCCGCGACGCCGACGATGACGGCGCCCGCCGGCGCCACCTTGAGCGCGATGTCGAGCTTGGTGAAGCCGAACGAGCGCTGCATATAACTGGGCCCGAACGCGGTCAGTCCGTAGCCGATCATCGAGGTCAGCGTGAAGCCGACGATCAGGTGGAGCGCCGCGCGGTTTGAGAACAACGAAGCGAATCCTTCGGCGAACGTCGGTTTCGATCCCTCGTCCATCGCGATCTGCGCATCGGACAGCCCGCGTTTGGGCTCCGGCACGACCAGCCAGATCGTCACCGCCAACAGCAAGCCCGGCAGGCCGATCACGTATAGCGCGACTCGCCAGCCGTAATAGGTCGCGACGACGCCGCCGATGATCGTGCCGAACGCCGCACCGAGCCCGACGCCGAGCGAGTAGATCGACATCGCGCTCGCGCGCTTCTCGGGCGGGTAGAGGTCGGCGATGATCGAATGGCTCGGCGGACTCGACCCGGCCTCGCCGATGCCGACGCCGATGCGCGCGCCGAGCAGCTGCCAGAAACTCATCGCCAGACCGCCCAGAGCGGTGAACCCGCTCCAGATCGTGAGCGCGATGGCGATGATCCGCACGCGATTGCTGCGATCGGCCAGCCACGCGATCGGCAGGCCCAGCCCGGCATAGAAGATCGCGAAGGCCGTGCCGTTGAGCAGCCCCAATTGCTCGTCGCCGAGATGCAGGTCCTTGACGATATCCTCATTGAGGATCGCGAGGATCTGGCGGTCCATGTAGCTGAAGAAATAGGCGAACGTCAGCAGCAGCAGGGTGAGCGCGCGGCGTTCTGCGACGAAGGTCGCCTGAACTTCGGGAAGGTCGGTGGGCCCGGACACGGAGGGGATGTCCTTTCTCTACACTGGCACAAAAACAAAGGCCCCGCCGCGCCGGATTGGGCGCGACGGGGCCGAAAGGGTTTAGTCGGGCACGATCAGAACTTGACCGAGGCACCCACCTTGAACTCGCGCCCGAACGGATTGCCGATGAACGGCTCGTAATTGTAATCCTCGCGAGCGAACGGCGCCTTCGCGTCGAAGATGTTGATCACCGTGCCGGTCAGCACGACATTCCACGGCAGCTTGACCTGCAGGTTGAAGTCCGCGGTGACGAAGTTGCTGATATCGGCGCCGGTGAGCACCGAAATCGGCGTTGCCGGGATAGTGCCGTCGGGATTGCGGATCGATGGATCGGGCGCGAACGGGCCGCTGCGCGTATCGTAACGCTGATCGTGCAGGCCGTCGGTATAATAGACCGTCAAGCGAGCATCGACCGGGCCCGAGCCGAGATCCACGAACGCCTGTCCCTTCCATTGCGGCAACGGATAGAGCGTCGACTGATAATTGAGGAGTCCGACACCGTCGAAGGCCGCCGCGACCGGCACCCCCGCTACCGAGATGGCGCTGATGCGGTTGTGGATCGTGTAGGTCGCGTCCACGCCAAGTCCGAATCGCATTCCCGATCCGAGGAATTGATTGGATCGATATTCGGCGCTGAAGTCGAACCCGGAATTGCTCTGGCTGGCGCCGTTCTGGTAGAACGTCTTGACGCGCGAGACGTTGGCCACCGTGGTCGCCGCCGTGCAGGCGCCGGTCGAGAAGGTGAACCGCGCCGCCAGCGCGGCGTTGGTCGCGCAGGTGTTGGGAGATCCGGCGGGGAACAACGTCGCTACCATTGCCGCCAGCGGATCGGCGACGATGACGTCCGACAGGTCATAGCGGAAGTAATCGACGCTGGCGTGGAAGCCGCCGAATTTGAGCAGCAACCCGGCCGAATAATTCTTCGACTTTTCCGGTTTCAGGCCCGGATTACCGTTCACGTCGACCGGCGTGAAGGTCGACCCGATCAACTGCAGCGCAGTCACGAACCCGGTGGTGATGTTCGCCAGCGTCGGCGCGCGGAAGGTGGTGCCGAAGCCGCCACGGATCGCCAGCCAGTCGGTGACTTGCCAGCGCGCACGGACTTGCGGGTCGAACGTGTGCCCGACGCCACCGCCGTAATCCTCATAGCGGGCGGCAAGCTGCACGTTGAGCGCGTCGAACACCGGCAGCTGGAGTTCGCCGTAGAGAGCGTAGACCCCGCCGCGCTGGTAGGCGTTACGCCCCGTCCCGAGGAATCCGAACGCTCCGTTGGGTGCGCTGGGCGGCCCGACGGGCGAAGCGGTCGGCGCGCAAGCCGCCGCGTTGGTGTTGCCGGTAATCGACGAATCGCGGCATGGCTCGGTGAGAATATTGTTGTTCGAACCGTAAACCGTGCTGAACTTGTTGTAGCGATATTGCGCGCCGACGCCGAACTGGATCGCGCCGCCCGGCAGCTTGAGCCCCGTGCTACCGCTCAACGAGGCATCCGCCACGAACAATTGCGATTCGACCTGGGTCGTGCCTTTGACGAAGATCCAGTTGGCGAGATCCGCGTTGTTGGCCAGCGCGGGATTTCCTTGCGGATTGGTCGTGCCGTTTACGGCGCCGGCGGTGACCGCGTTGCCGAACGGGTTGAGATACATGCACCCGCCAACACCGGGCGTACCCGTGAGATAGTTGCAGTTGGGGCCGCCGAGGCCGCGCAACGCCAACTCCACGCGATCGCCGAACTCGTCATAGCCGTCGATGTAGCGGTAATAATCGTGGTAGGTGCCCGACACGTTCCAGTCGATGCCGCTGCCGATCTTGCCTGACAATTCTGCCGTGAAACGCGTCGACTCCGACTTGCGCATGCCGCGCGCCGATCCCGGCTCGTCGGGATCGTTGAGAGTCGCTGGGTTGCCGCCGGCAAGATAAGGCCGGAACAAGAGTAGCGGGAACACCGCACCCGTCGTCGTCGCCGGGAACAACGTCGGGTTCGCCGCGCGATAGGCGATGAAGCCGGGGTTGTTGCCCGGCACATAAAAGCCGGGAACGAACGGTGTCGGGTTGGTCCCCCCGAGCGCGATGATCGAAGGCGTCTGGGTCAAGAGATAGGACGGCGTCGTCAGATAATGCGGCACGGTGCTGCGCCCGTACAACGCGGTGACCTCGAACTTCATCGAACTGGTCAGGTCGGCCTCGAAATCGACGAACGCGGTGCCGCGCTTTTCGAGGTCGGCGAGATCATCGAACTTGGTATATTGGTTGTAGCAGCGGCCGTTGGCGCCGACATAGCCGCCCAGCGGCGCGCAACTCGTGTCCGCCATCAGCCCGGTGGTCGGCGCGCCGGACGCAGCGAGACCCAGAAAGGTGGAGGGGTTGCCGCCGCCGGTATACCCGCCTTGCGGATTTTGCGGGTAAGGCTTGGTCAGGTACGGCCGGTCCCGAACCGACAGCTCGCCGCGCTTGGAAAAGCTGACCGCCGCCAGGAAACGCCACGTATCGGCGGTGTGGCCATAGCTGAGCGACGCATCGATGTCGCCGTCGGAACCACTGACGAATTTATAGCTGCCCGCCGCGCGGAAGCCGTTCTGGTCGGTGCGGGTGATGAAATTGACGACGCCCGCGATCGCGTCGGAACCATAGGTCGCCGCCGCACCGTCCTTGAGCACTTCGATCCGTCCGATCGCCGCTGCCGGGATCAGGTTGATGTCGACCGACGGCACGCCATTGCCGGCCGTGACGAGACGCCGGTTGTTGAGCAGCACCAGCGTGCGCTGGGGGCCAAGCCCGCGAAGGTTGGCGGTGGCGATGCCTTCGGCGCCCTGGCTGCGGCTGTCGAACTGGTTCGAATCGCCCAGCACACCGCTCGACGTCGGCAGCGCCTTGAGCAATTCGACCGCCGAGGGCGAGCCCTGTTTCGTCAGATCGTCCGAGGTGATCACGTTGACCGGCAACGCCGCGTCCTCCGGCGTGCCGCGGATGATCGAACCGGTGATGACGATGTCGCGCGTTTGATCGGGCGTATCTTGCGGATCAGCTGCGCTGTTTGCAGCCAGCTGAGCATGAGCAGGTGCGGCAGCGATCACGGCGATTGCCGACATCGCGCAGGCGCAAAGCAACCTTGTCTTGGTCATGTACCTCTCCCCATTGAGTCAGTGCACTTGCCGGCACCATACCCAGAAATCGAATAGGCACATGGGATTGACGCTACGTCAAGGGTTCTTCGAGTTGCAAATTGCTATCCGTCTCGGTGCGCGGCGGAAATGTCATACCCTCATGGGTCCGAATCAGCCCAAACCCGATACCGGAAATCTTAAAAGGACAGCAATGCGGTAGCGGCGATCAGTAGCCGTTGAGCGTCGCGAAGCGATTCCGCAGATACGCGGTGTTGCCCCACATCGCCTCGAGCACGCGCATTCGCTTGAGGTAGAAACCGGCGTCATATTCGTCGGTCATGCCGATCCCGCCATGGAGCTGGATCATCTCGCGGCTCATCAAATGCCCGACCTCGTTCGCCTTGGTCTTGGCGAGCAACGCCGCTTGGCGCGTGTCGCCGCCGCGGTCGATCGCGGACAGCCCGTTCTCGACCGCCGAGCGCATCAGCTCGATGTCGCTGAACAGGTTCGCCATGCGGTGCTGAAGCGCCTGGAAGGTGGCGAGCACCTGGCCGAACTGGACGCGTTGCTTGAGATAGGCGAGCGTCGTCTCGAACCCCTGCCCCGCCATGCCGAGCATCTCCGCCGCGGCGAGCACGCGCGCGCGGTCGAGCACCTGGTCGAGCAACGCGTCGCCGCCGCCCGACAGCTTATCGGCGTCCACGCCGTCGAAGCGCACTTCGGCATGGCTGCGGAAGTCGGTCAGCTTGCGCCGCGACCGCGACGCGCCCGCGGCTTCGCCGTCGACCAGGTACAGCCCATCGGCCGCGGCGACGACGAACAACCCGGCGGCATCGCCCTCGGCGACGAATGCCTTAGTACCGCTCAGCTTGCCGCCCGACATGCTCGTCTTGAGGTCGGCAGGGTCATGGCGGGGGCCTTCGTCAACCGCGAGCGTCGCGACCAGCTCGCCCGACGCGATCCGCGGCAGCCACTGTTCCTTTTGCGCATCGCTCCCGCCGAGCACGATCGCTGACGCGGCAGCGGCCGAGGCCGCAAGCGGGCTGGCGGTCAGCGTCTTGCCGAGTTCCTCGACCACCAGCCCCAGACTGAGCCAGCCGAAATCGGACCCGCCATAGCTTTCCGGAATGACGATCCCCGCCCAACCCATCTGCGCCATTTCGCGATAGGCGGCGGGATCGAAGCCGGTCGGACTATCGGCGTCGCGCACCTTGCGCCACGCGATCACCGGGCTTTCGTTCGACGTCCACTCGCGCGCCATGTCGCGCAGCATCGTCTGTTCTTCGCTGAGTACGGCCATCTGTCTTTCCTCGTCGCCCCGGCGAAGTCCGGGGCCGCTAAGTTGCGAATGGCTGACCATGCGGCCAGCGGCCCCGGCCTGCGCCGGGGCGACGGTCATTCACTGGTGATCCAGCATCCCCAGGATCCGCTTGGCGATGATGTTGTTCTGCACCTCGGTCGACCCGCCATAGATCGTCGTCGCCTTGCCGAAGAGCCAGGCGCGGACCTGGTGGAGCTCGTCGGCGGAGAAGCCCTCGCCTTCCCAGCCGAGCCCTTGCAGGCCCTCGATCTCGATGATCAGTTCGGCGCGTTCCTGGCCGAGCTTGGTGCCGACGGTCTTGAGGATCGACGACACTTCGCTGACCCCGCCGACCGCCTTGGATTCGGCCATCACGCGCATCGCGGTGAGCTGGAACGTGCGCCAGTCCATTTCCCACTTCGCAATCCGCGCGCGCAGGTCGCGGTCGGCGATGCGACCGTCGTCGTCGGCGCCGACGAACGTCTTGGCGAGATCAGCCAGGCTCGGCCCCGACATTTGCAACCGCGATCCGCCGCCCGACAAATTGGTCCGCTCGTGCTGGAGCAGGCGCTTGCCAATCGTCCAGCCCTGCCCTTCCTGGCCGACGAGGTTTTCCTTGGGCACCTTCACGTCGGTGAAGAACGTCTCGCAGAACGGCGACATGCCGCTGATCATCTTGATCGGCTTCACCTCCACGCCGGGCGCGGTCATGTCGATCAGCAGGAAGCTGATGCCCTTGTGCTTGTCCGACTTGTCGGTGCGCACCAGGCAGAAGCATTTGTCCGCCCATTGCCCGCCCGAGGTCCAGGTCTTCTGGCCGTTGACGACATAATGGTCGCCCGCATCCTCGGCGAAGGTCTGCAAGTTCGCGAGATCGGAGCCGGCATTGGGTTCCGAATACCCCTGGCACCAGCGGATTTCGCCCTTGGCGATTGCGGGAATATGCTCGCGCTTCTGCTCCTCGGAGCCATATTCGAGCAAGGTCGGCCCGAACATCATCACGCCCATCCCGCCGATCGGGTTCCACGCACCGACTCGCGCCATTTCGTCGCTCAGCACGCGCGCCTGCGCCTTGCTCAGCCCGCCGCCGCCATATTCCCTCGGCCAGGTTGGCACGCCCCACCCCTTTTCGCCCATCGCCTCGCGCCACGCTGTCATTTCGGGGGTTTCGCTGGTCGGGCCCTCGACGCTGGCAAGCGCATTGCCCTTGCCCTTGAGCGACGGCGGGAAGTTGGCCGAGAGCCAGTCGCGCACCTCTGCGCGGAAATCGTCGAGCGCATCGCCCGGACGATCGATTTCGGCGGCGGTCGCCATGAAAAACCTCTCCCTCTTCACCGAATCTGAATATCGGGTATGGTCGAGATGTGACACATTCGCGCATCCCCGAAAAGCCCCTGACTGCTCGCGTCCGTGCTGCGCTGGAGGCGGTCGCCGAGCCCGAACACGCCCCGGCGATGGCGGCGTATATGAAATCGGCGATGCCCTATCTCGGCGTCTCCACGGTTCCGCGGCGAGCTGCGCTGAAGGCGGTGTTCGCGGGGATCGACTGGCCGGACCGCGCGGCGTGGGAAGCCGACGTGCTGGCGCTTTGGCGCGGCGCGGAGTTTCGCGAGGAACGCTATGCCGCGCTCGAGCTGGCCGCGCTCAAATCGGCACGCCGTTTCCACACGATCGACGCGCTGCCGATGTACGAGGAGATGATCGTGGGTGGCGCGTGGTGGGACTATGTCGACGAGATCGCGACGCATCGGCTGTGGGCGATCTTGGAGAACGACCGTGCAGCAATGCGGGCGGCGATGCTCCAATGGTCGACCGACGCCGACATGTGGAAACGCCGCAGCGCCATCCTCTGCCAGATCCCCGCCAAGCGCGAGATCGATCTCGATCTCCTCTACGCCTGCATCGAGCCGTCGATCGGATCGAGCGAGTTCTTCCTGCGCAAGGCGATCGGCTGGGCGCTCCGCCAATACGCCTGGATCGATCCACAGGAAGTCGCCCGCTACGTCGCCGCCAATGCCCATCGGCTGAGCGGTCTCAGCCAGCGCGAGGCGCTCAAGAACGGTGACAAGCGGCGCGGCTGACGGGGCTTGCCACCGCGCCACTTCACTTTTCATTTTCCTACCCGCGTAGGTTTGTGAGACGATGCCCAGGTGGTGATTGTCCGGCCCCACTCGGTTGGTCGTATTTCGCTCGCGTACGTGGCGTGACTTTCGTGACCTTCGGATGATCGGGCGGGGGATAGCTCATGATACGATTCGATAACCGCGCGGTGCCGATCGCGCTCGCCGCAGTGCTGATCGACACGATCGGGTTCGGCATCATCATGCCGATCTTCCCGCGGCTGATCACGCAGCTCGGGCATATCGATCTCGAACAGGCCACGCGCGTCGCCGGGTACATGCTGGTCGTGTTCTCTGTGATGCAATTTTTTGCCGGGCCCGTGCTCGGCAATCTCAGCGATCGCTTCGGGCGGCGCCCGGTCTTGATGACCTCGATGCTGTGCTTCGGCGTCGACTATGTGCTGATGGCGTGGTCGCCGACGCTCGGCTGGCTGTTCCTCGGTCGGGCGATCGCCGGCGCGGCTGGCGCGGTGTACGGCCCGGCGGGATCGGTGATCGCCGACGTGACGCCGCCGGAGAAACGCG
This sequence comes from Sphingomonas sp., assembly GCF_036269755.1. GTDB lineage: Bacteria > Pseudomonadota > Alphaproteobacteria > Sphingomonadales > Sphingomonadaceae > Sphingomonas. The sequence goes on from NZ_DATBDV010000014.1 coordinate 30,068, forward strand.
GCGCGACCTTTGCCTTTATCGGTGCGGCGTTCGGGATCGGGTTCGTCATCGGGCCGGCGATCGGCGGACTGCTCGCGCAGTTCGGGTCGCGCGCGCCGTTCATCGCCGCCGCCGCGCTGGCGCTGGCCAACGCAGTGATGATGTTCCTGTTCATGCCGGAGACGCTCGGCCAGGAAAACCGCCGGCCGTTCCGCTTGCGCGATTCGCACATCATCGGCGCGTTTCGGCCGCTGTTCCACGCGGGCAACGCCGCGCCGCTACTCGTGGCTTGGTTCGTCTGGCAGCTCGCGCACATGGTCTATCCGGCGACCTGGTCGTTCTGGGCGGCGATCCGGTTCGGCTGGGATGCCAAGGCGATCGGCTGGAGCCTCGCGTTCGTCGGGGTGATCATGGCTTGCGTCCAGGGCGGCCTGACCGGCCCCTTCATCAAGCGCTTCGGCGAGCGGCGCGCGATGCTGACGGGGATGTGCTCGGCCGGGCTCGCCTTCTACCTGTTCGCGTTCGTCACCGCGGGGTGGCAGGCCTATGTGCTGATGGCGGTTAGCGCGTTTCAGGGGTTCGTGTTTCCGTCGTTCAACGGCCTCTTGTCGCGGATGGTCGACGCCAAGCATCAGGGCGCGCTGCAAGGCGGGATCGGCAGCATGGGCAGCGTGTCGTCGATCATCGGGCCGCTGCTGCTGACGCAAGCGCTCGCGACAGGCGTCGACCACGGCTTTCCGGGCGCGAACTTCCTGCTCGCGGCGGTGCTGGTGACGGTGGCGTTCGCGATCATCGTGTGGAAGGTGCTCGATCGCATCCCCGCCAAAGCGGAGAGCGCTTCCGCCTGACCAACCAACAGCGCCTCCCCGGCGAAAGCCGGGGCCCAGGTGGGAGAGCTTGTTTGGTTGGCGTAGCGCTTCGATATCAATGCCGCCCAACTGGACCCCGGCTTCCGCCGGGGAGGCGTCAGAAGAGACGGTATCCTAACTCTCTTTACCCGGCCGCCGCGTCAGCGCCATGTCGAGATGCCCGCCGGCGTCGATCAGCGTGACTTCGCCGGTGATCGCTCGGCTCAGCGGATCGAGCAAGTGGACGATCGGGCCGGCAACGTCGTCCGGCCCGGTGGCGAACCCCATCGGCACACGGCCGGCGATATTCTGGTTGAGCTTCTCGAACCCTTCCGCGCCCAGCCGCTTCTCGAACCAGCCGGTGCCGACATAGCCCGGTGCCACCGCGTTGACCCGGATCGCCGGCGCCAGCACTCGCGCCAGACTCCTGGTCATCGTGATCAGCGCGCCCTTCGACGCGGCATAGGCGACCGACGATCCCATACCGAACATGCCGGCAACACTGGCGACGTTGACCACCGACGATGCATCCTGCTCGCGCATCGCCGGGGCGCAGGCGCGCACCATCTGGAACGCGGCGATCGTGTTGAGGCGGTAGATGTCGACGAAATCCTCGGCGTCGAGGGCGTCGAGATCCTCATGATTGGCGAACTTGGTGCGCCCGGCATTGTTGACCAGGAAGTCGATCCGCCCGAACGCGTCGGCCGCGGCCTGGGCCAGCGCCCGGCACGCCGCGTCCTGGACGATGTCCGCCTGCACCGCGATCGAGCCATTGCCCGCCCCGGCCGCGACGGCTTCCGCGTCGTCCTTGCTCGATGCGTAATTGACCACACAGCGCACGCCGCGCTGCGCCAGCATCTTCACCACGCTCGCGCCGATCCCCGTGCCGCCGCCGGTGACGATCGCGACGCGGCCCTCCATGGTCGCGCTCATGCCTGCGCGCTCGGGCGGGCAGAGACTCGCGCGTGCCACGCCTTGAGATTAGGCAGCTCCACGGGGATCGGCACGTCGATGAACGCGGCGAAGTCGATGATCGTCAGCAGCGCGATATCCGCCATTGTGTACCGCTCGGACGCCAGGAACTCGCGATCCGAGAGATGGCGATCGAGGAACCGCATCGCCTCCGCGGCGCGCGGCCGATTGCTCTCGCCGAAGTCGGTATATTGCGTCAGGAACTGCGCGGTGATCGGATGCGTGTGAACCCAGATCATCCCTATCGGCATGCCCAGGCGCAGCTCTGCGCGCCTGGTCCACATGTCGATCCGCGCGATCTCGAGCGGATCGGTGCCGAACAGCGGCGGCTCGGGATGCAGCGCCTCGAAATAGCGGCAGATCGCCACCGTCTCGGTCAGCACCTCGCCGTCGTCGAGCTTCAATGCCGGCACCTGCCCCAGCGGATTGACCGCGAGGAACGCTTCCGACTGCAACTCGCCGGTCATGATCGAAATGTCGGTCATCGGCACCTCGACGCCCTTCTCCGCAAGGAAGATACGCACGCGGCGCGGGTTTGGCGCGTTGGGGGCGTTGTAGAACAGCATCGGATCCCCTCGATTGGCTTTTTCGAATTTCGCGTATGGCATTCGCGAAACGCTTCGCCTAGCGGATCGTGGATGAGCGCCGCCGATTTGCTGACCAGCGACTTCGCCACCCTCCCTGACATCTTGCGCGAACATGGCCGCGAACGCGGCGGCAGGGTGGCGGTCGCCGACGAGCGCGCGACGCTGACCTATGCCGAACTCGACGCGTTGATGGACCGGATCGCCGCCGCGCTGCAACGCGATGGCGTGGCACAAGGCCAATCGGTCGCGATCATCGCCGCGGCGTCGATCGAATATGCCGCCCTGTTCATGGGTGCGCTCCGCGCCGGGTGCGTCGCTGCGCCGCTCGCGCCTTCGTCGACGCCGGAGTCGCTCGCCGTGATGATCGCCGATTGCGGTGCGCCGATCGTGTTCGTCGACGGGGAGAATGCCGCGGCCATCGCCGGGCAGCCGATCGCGGCGAAGCAGGTCCGGCTCGATACCGAGGAGTTCCAGGCATGGCTCGCGCCCGAAGGCGCCAGGTCCCAGCCCGTGACGATCGCGCTCGAGCACGGGTTCAACATCATCTATTCGTCGGGCACTACCGGCACGCCGAAGGGCATCGTCCAGAGCCACAAGATGCGCTGGGCGCATATCGGCCGCAATTCGGCGAGCGGGTTCGACGAAGCGGTGACGATGACCTCGACTCCGCTTTATTCGAACACGACCTTGGTCAGCTTCCTACCGACGCTCGGCTGGGGCGGTACGTCGGTGCTGATGAAGAAGTTCGACGCGCGCCGCTTCCTCGAACTCGCCGAGAAACATCGCGCCACCCACACGATGCTGGTGCCGGTGCAATATCAGCGGATCATGGCGCTGCCAGATTTCGATACGTTCGATCTGTCGTCGTTCAAGCTCAAGACATCGACCAGCGCGCCCTTCTCGCCTGCGCTCAAGGCCGACATCCTCGCGCGATGGCCCGGCGCCCTGGTCGAGTTTTACGGCATGACCGAGGGCGGCGCGTCGACTGGCCTCAACGCCACCGAGCATCCCGACAAGCTCCACACCGTCGGCCAGCCCCTGCCCGGCCATGACATGCGGTTGATCGACGAAAACGGCAACGAAGTGCCGCAGGGCGAAGTCGGCGAAGTCGTCGGCCGCTCGCCGGCGATGATGACCGGCTATCACGGCCGCCAGCAAGCCACCGCCGACGCTGAGTGGCACGACAAGCAAGGCAATCGCTTCATCCGTCACGGCGATATCGGCCGGTTCGACGAGGACGGTTTCCTCATCCTGATGGACCGCAAGAAGGATCTGATCATATCGGGCGGGTTCAATATCTATCCGGTCGATCTCGAAGCGGTGTTGAAGCAGCACCCGGCGGTGCAGGAATGCACCGTGATCGGCGTGCCGTCGGAAGCTTGGGGAGAGACGCCCGTGGGGTTCTACGTGCCGAACACTGGCGTCGATGCGAGCGCCGACGAGATCATCGCGTGGACCAATGCCCAGCTTGGCAAGACTCAGCGGCTGTCGGCGCTCCACGCGATCGACGAGCTGCCGCGCAGCGCGATCGGCAAGGTGCTGAAGCGCGAGCTGCGCGAGCGGCTCGCCAAGGGGGAAGTTTGATGCCCGGATTGAAGGCGATCATCGACGCGCTCGAGCCGATCGAGGACGGCTCGCGGGGGACGATCCCCGATACTTGGCTGCAGGGCCGGACCAGCTATGGCGGGCTATCGGCAGCGCTCGCGCTCCATGCCGCGCAGAATAGCGACGAGGATCTGCCGCCGTTGCGATCGGCTTTGGTGGCGTTCATCGGCCCGTTGTCGGGCGATATCGTCATCCGCGCGAGCCGGCTCCGCCGCGGCCGCAACGCGGCGTTCGTTCAGGCCGATGTCGAAAGCGAAGCGGGGCTCGGGCTGCGCGCCACCTTCGTGTTCATGAGCGCGGTCGAATCGAAGGTCGACTATCAGGTCGGCAAGGCACCCGACTACGCGCCACCGGGACCCGACGCGACGACGTTCAAGGGCAATTCCGCGGTGTCTTTCGCGCAAAATTTCGAGTTGCTCGACCGCCGCGACGAAACGGTCGGGCCCGCCGAATGGCTGCGCTGGGTCCGGCTCAACGAGCGCGAGGGTCTCGATCCGATGGTCGAGTTGATGGCCGTCGCCGATTGCCTCCCTCCCGCAGCACTCAAACTGGTCGGCGGCCCCGCCCCGTGCAGTTCGATGACGTGGCAGCTCAATGTCCTCGGCTCGCAACCGACGACCCGCGACGGCTGGTGGCTGCTCCGCGCCGACGCCGCTTACGCCAAAGGCGGCAGTTCGAGCCAGGAGATGCGGATCTGGAACACGGACGGCGAGCCCATCGCCGAGCAGATGCAGAGCGTCGCGATCTTCGCCTGACACGCGACAAATTGCGACAATTTCGCCGTGGACTGACACCGCCCCGCGACACAGAGCAGCGACAGATGTCAACGCTGGCGGGGACCTCCTCGCTCTGTCGAGGACCATGAGATGAACCGTTTCATTCTTGCCGCCGTGCTGGCGACCAGCGGTTTCGCCGCCGTCGCGGCTGCCGGCCCCCTGGCGGCGCAGACTGCGCCCGCCCCCGGCGATAATCCGGACCGTGTGATGACTCGCGAAGACACGATCGCGCGTACCGATCGCCGGTTCGATCTGATGGACGTCAATCGCGACGGGAAGCTCGATCGCACCGAGCTGCAGCCGCGCCGCGGGCCGGGTGGCTCGGGCGACATGGCCCCGCCCCCACCTCCGCCCGCCGATGGCGCCGCACCGCCTCCGCCGCCGCCCCCGGGAAGCGCGGACCGCATGTTCGCGCGGCTGGACGCCAATGGCGACGGCGTGATCGACCGCGAAGAGTTTCGCGCGGTGGCGCTACGCCGGTTTGACCGCATGGATGCGAACAAGGATGGCAAGATCGACGCGGCGGAGCGCCAGGCGGCGCGCGACGCGATGGGCATGCGTGGCGAGCGCGGACCGGGTGGCGACATGCCGCCCCCGCCGCCCCCGGGCGCGCCCAAACCAGACGCCGGGCAGTAATCCCCATTCTGCCCCGGCAGCCGGGCGGGCGTCCCTCCTCGCCCGCCCGGCCTTCGCCTGACGCCCACGCAAGCGGCTTTTCGGGAGGAAATTTGGTGCTAAGCCTCACGCCATGAGCGGCATGCCCCACATCCTGCTTGTTGATGACGAGCGCTCGATCCGCGAGCCGCTCGCGCAATATCTGACCAAGCAAGGCTTTCGCGTCACGCAGGTCGGCGATGCCGAGGCGGCGCGCGCGCGTTTGACCGCCTATGCGATCGACCTCGTCATTCTCGACATCATGATGCCGGGCGAGGATGGGCTCAGCCTCTGCCGCCACATCCGCGCTTCGGGTGACATTCCCGTGATCCTGCTGACCGCTAAGAGCGAGGAGACCGACCGGATCGTCGGACTGGAAATGGGCGCCGACGACTATGTCGTGAAGCCGTTCAGCCCACGTGAGCTCGCCACGCGTGCCAAGGTCATCCTGCGCCGCGCCACCACCGGCGGGACGCGGCAGCACGCGCCAGAGAGCGGATCGTATGCGTTCGGCGGCTGGGTGCTCAAGAGCGGCGAGCGCGCACTGGTCGACCGCGAGGGCGTGTCGGTGCCGCTGTCGACCGGCGAATATAATTTGCTCCTCGCGCTCGTTCTGCGCCCGCGTCAGGTGCTGACGCGCGACCAGTTGCTCGACCTGACGCAGGGCCGCGAGGCGATGGCGTTCGACCGCGCGATCGACAATCAGGTCAGCCGCTTGCGCCGCAAGATCGAGGCCGATCCCAAGAATCCCGAGCTGATCAAGACCGTCTGGGGCGGCGGCTACACGCTGGCGGCTGAGGTGACTCGCCTGTGAGGGCCCGGCATTGAGGCTTTGGCCGCGCAACCTGCCGGGGCAGATGGCGGTGCTGGTCGCGATGGCGCTATTCGTGGCGCAGGCGATCAATTTCGGGTTCACGCTGCGCGATCGCCAGGCGTTCCGCCTCGAGCAAGTCGTCGGCCCGGTGTCCTCGCGGATCATCGACGCCGGGCAAGGGCCAAGGACCAACCGTGCGCCCGATTTCCCGCCGCCGCCGCGGTTCGACGATTCACCATGGGACGGCTTTCGCCCGCGTCCATGGCCGGCCAATTTGATGCCTAGCGGCCTGCGCCGCCGCCCGGATGTCGAAAGCGGCCTGCGCCGCATACTGACCGACGCGGGGATTCCGGTCGGTCAGATCGTCACGGGAATCCGCTCGGTGCGTCCCGACGACCCGCGGCTCGAACGAGTCTCCCATTTGCGCGCGCAACGTTTGCGCCAGGCTGGCGGCGAATTGCTCATCGCGGTCGAACAGCCGGGCACCGGCTGGTGGCTGACGAGCCAGTCGTGGCACGATTCGGACTGGCCGATCCTGTGGGCGCTGATCGGGCAGACGCTCGTCCTCTATGCGATCGTTCTGCTGCCCGTCCTGTGGGCGACGCGGCGAATAGCGCGGCCGCTGCACATGCTCGCCAATGCCGCGAAGCGTTACCATCCCGGCGAGGCCGACGGCGCAATCGAGGAAAGCGGCCCGCACGACGTTCGCACGCTGATCGCGGCGTTCAACCAATTGCGCACCCGCGCGACCGCGATGCTCAACGAAAAGGACCGCATGCTTGGCGCGATCGGCCACGATCTGCGCACCCCGCTGGCGGCCCTTCGCGTCAGGATCGAATCGGTCGAGGACGACGACGATCGGCTGAAGATGGCGGACACGATCGACGAAATGAGCGGGACGCTCGACGACATCCTGTCGCTGGCGCGGCTCGGGCGACCCAGCGAGGGTCTCACCGAAGTCGATCTGGCGGCGTTGGTCGACGCCGTGGTCGAGGATTTTCGCGACCTCGGCAAGCCGGTGGAGTTCGCCGAAGTGGAGCGCCTCAAGATGCGCCTGCGACCATCGCTGATGCGCCGCGCGGTGCGCAATCTCATCGAGAATGCGGTGAAATATGGCGGCGGCGCGGAAGTGTTTCTGCGGCCCGGCGCCCACTCGGTCGAAATCACGGTGTGTGATAATGGGCCGGGCATTCCGGCGGAACGGATTGGTGAAGTGTTCGAAGCGTTCACCCGGCTCGAAGGATCGCGCAACCGTGAAACGGGCGGGATCGGCTTGGGGCTGGCGCTCGCCCGCGCCATCGTGCGCGAGGCTGGCGGCGACATCACGCTGGCCAACCGCGCCGAGGGCGGGCTCGCCGCGACGATCACGCTGCCGCGCTGAACATGACGGCGCCCGCTCCTGCCACCTCCACGAGAGAATGGTGGCGCGGCGCGATCATCTACCAGATCTACCCGCGCAGCTTCGCCGACTCGAACGGCGACGGCATCGGCGACTTGCCCGGCATCATCCAGCGTCTCGACCACGTCGCCTCGCTTGGCCTCGACGGCATCTGGCTGTCGCCCTTCTTCACCTCGCCGATGGCCGATTTCGGGTACGACGTCGCCGATTATCGCGATGTCGATCCGATCTTCGGCACGCTCGCCGATTTCGACGCGCTGGTCGGGCGCGCGCATGAGCTCCGCCTCAAGGTACTGATCGACCAGGTCTACGCGCATAGCAGCGACCGGCATCCCTGGTTCCAGGCAAGTCGTACCGACCGGACCAATCCCCACGCCGATTGGTACGTCTGGGCCGATGCCAAGCCCGAGGGTTCGCCGCCCAACAATTGGCAAGCCGTATTCGGCGGGCCCGCCTGGACGTGGGACGCGCGCCGCGGCCAATATTATATGCACAATTTCCTGCCCGAGCAGCCGCAGCTCAACGTCCGCCATCCGGCGGTGCAGGATGCCCTGATGGCTGTGGCGCAGTTTTGGCTCGACCGCGGGGTCGACGGTTTCCGGCTCGATGCGATCAACTTCGCGATGCACGACCCCGCACTGACCGACAATCCGCCTGCGCCAGCCGGCAAGCGGTCGCGGCCGTTCGATTTCCAGCTGCATCTCCACAACCAGAGCCACCCCGACATCCTGCCCTTCCTCGAGCGGCTGCGCGCGCTGACCGATCGCTATGGCGCGACCTTCACCGTTGCCGAAGTGGGGGGCCGCCATCCCGAGCCCGAAATGCATGCCTTCACGGCGGGCACGCGGCGGCTCCATTCGGCGTATGGCTTCAACTTCCTCTACGCCAAGCCCCTCACCCCCGCGCTGGTCCGCGACGCGCTCGCCGAGTGGCCCGACGAACCCGGTGCCGGCTGGCCGAGCTGGGCGTTCGAGAATCACGACGCCGCGCGCGCGATCTCGCGCTGGGCTGAACCCCAACATCGTGCGGCGTTCGCTCGGCTGAAGCTGCTGCTGCTGATGTGCCTGCGCGGCAATCTGTTCCTCTACCAGGGGGAGGAACTCGGCCTGACTCAGGTCGACATTCCGTTCGAAGCGCTGCGCGACCCGGAGGCGATCGCCAATTGGCCGCTGACGCTGTCGCGCGACGGCGCGCGGACGCCGATGCCGTGGCGCGGCGACCCCGGCTGCCACGCCGGGTTCAGCACTGCGCCGCCCTGGTTGCCGATCGGAGAGGATCATCTCGCGCTCGCGGTCGATCGGCAGAACGGCGATCCGCACTCCCTGCTCAACCTGACGCGCCGGCTGATCGCGTTTCGCCAAGCCAGCGAAGCGCTGAGGGTCGGCGACGTGACGATGCTGACCGCGACCGACAGCCTGCTCGCGTTCGAGCGATCGGCCGGCGACGAGACGTTGCTGTGCGTCTTCAACCTGGCCGCCGAGCCGGCCGAGTGGCTGCCCGCACACCCGGCGCACTGGCGGGCGGTGGAGACGGGCGGCGTGGTCGAGGGCTGGCGGTTCGGCGGCTATGCCGGACTGATCGCGGAGAGATTCTGAACGCTGATCGCTCCGCTCGGGAGTGCTCAGGCGGTTTGATGCGCCCCGCGCATCCGCCGATCCTGAACACTGGTGCGGGTGGTGGGAATCGAACCCACACTCCTTGCGGAACCGGATTTTGAGTCCGGCGCGTCTACCAGTTCCACCACACCCGCCAGTGCGAAGGCGGCTTGCCTAGACGAGCAGATTCGTCCGGGCAAGCCGCACAACGCCGCTATGCGAAGGTCTCGTTCAGATTGGCGCCGCCACCGAGCGGATCGGGACCGTATTTGTTGGGACCCGGCGTTCCCGGAAGGCAGTAGAACACGATCAGCACGATCCCGAGCAGCCCACCCAGCATCATGATCATCGAACCCAGCCCGACCATGCTGAGCGACAGCGACATCGCGCCCATCATCATCATCACGACCCCGACGATCACCGGCACCAACGGCAGCAGCAGCCACCAGCCCGTGCGATTTGTATCGTGCAGCCGCCGCACCGCCACGGCGATGTTGGGGATCAAGGTTGCAAGCGCGAAGAGGCCGGTCAGGATGCCTCCGTGAATGCCGTAATTATACGATACGCCATTTGGGGACAGGTTCTGCGTTGCAGTCGATTTGCCGCCCAAACCCAGTGCCGAATCGAGTAGGCTGAGCACGACGTAGACGATGCAGACGAACAGCACCCACATCCAATATTCCATGCGGCGCGAACGCCCGCTAAACTCCGCGTACCGCTTCAGCGGCATGAACATCCATTCCATTTCAGCTCTCCCCTTTGTTGAACTCGGCATCGGCACACGCGCGCCGGCGAAATATGTTTATTGGCAGATGCCGCCTCCCCCGAGTCGCGGCGACAGCCTATTCCTTCGTCCGGCGATTACAACTGGTCGCGAAACGAACCGCGTCCCTCAATTGTTCGGCGCGCGCCGGCGATAGCTGAGCGCCTCGGCGACATGGACTCGCCCGACCCTTTCCGATCCGGCCAGGTCGGCGATCGTGCGCGCGACGCGGAGGATGCGGGTATAGCCGCGCGCCGAAAGCCGCATCGCTTCCGATGCCTGTGCCAGCAACGTGCGGCCGGGGTCGTCGGGCGTCGCCACCGCCTCGAGCAGATCGCCATCGATCTCCGCGTTGGTCCGCGCCGCATGCCCGGTATAGCGTTCGGTCTGCACTGCGCGCGCCGCCGCTACCCGCGCGGCCACCTCGGCCGATCCCTCTGCGGGCGGCGGCAGGACCAGGTCAGCGGCGCTGACCGCCTGCACTTCGACGTGCAGATCGATGCGATCGAGCAGGGGACCCGAGACCTTGGCCTGATAGTCCGCCGCGCATTTGGGCGCTCTGGCGCAGGCGAGCGCGGCATCCCCCAGATGTCCGCACCGGCACGGATTCATGGCGGCCACGAGCTGCACCCGCGCCGGGAAGGTGACGTGGGCATTGGCGCGCGCGACGCTGACCGTTCCCGTTTCGAGCGGCTGGCGCAGCGAATCGAGCACCGCGCGCTGGAACTCGGGCAGCTCGTCGAGGAACAACACGCCGAGATGCGCCATGCTGACCTCACCCGGCCGCACCCGAAGCCCGCCGCCGACCAGTGCCGCCATCGACGCCGAATGATGCGGCGCGCGGTACGGGCGGGTCCGCGTGATCCGCCCGCCCACCAGCGTCCCCGCAACCGATTGCACCATCGACACTTCGAGCGCTTCGGCGGCGTCCAGCGGCGGCAGGATACCCGGCAGGCACGCCGCCATCAGCGACTTGCCCGCGCCCGGCGGCCCGACCATTACCAGATTGTGCGCGCCGGCGGCTGCGATCTCGAGCGCGCGCTTGGCCGTTTCCTGACCTTTGACTTGCTTGAGATCGGGGCCGAACCCCGGCGCGTCCGCCTCGCCGGGCGCGGGCGCACCGAGCAGCTGGTTGCCCTTGAGATGGTTGAGCAGCGAGATCAGGTCGGGCGCGGCGACGACCTGCACCGATCCCGCCCAAGCCGCTTCGGCGCCTTGCGCCGCCGGGCAGACCAGCCCCTTGCCTTCTTCCGCGGCGTGGAGCGCTGCGAGCAGCACCCCCGGCGAGGAGGCGATCCGCGCGTCGAGCCCGAGTTCGCCGACCACGACGAACTCGCTCAGCGTTTCGGCATCGACCACGCCCATCGCGCCGAGCAACGCCAGCGCGATCGGCAAGTCGAAATGGGTGCCCTCCTTGGGCAGATCGGCGGGCGACAGGTTGACGACGATTCGCTTGGGCGGGAGCGACAGCCCCATCGCCGCGATCGCACCACGCACGCGCTCACGGCTCTCGGCCACCGCCTTGTCGGCCAGTCCGACGATCGTGAAGCTCGGCAACCCGGCGATCAGCTGCACCTGAACCTCGACGCTGCGCGCCTCCAGCCCCAGATACGCGACCGTCGCCACCAATGTCGCCATTCAGCCCCCCGCTTCCGGCAATTCCTAACAGCTTGCGCCGGGTTTGGAACAGCGATCCCTCTATCGAATGTTCCCAATGTTCGCACTGACCATGACGTCAGAGGAACGACCCTGGCATGCTCCCGACGATGAGGCGACAAATCTCACGCGAATTCCTACATTGCAACGACCACAGCGTCTTGCGCAGGCAACACACCGGTCCCACATCCGCCGACAAGTGGATCGCATGCCTCCCCTCGCGTTGACTTCGCCGGCAAGCTTGCGTATGCGCGCCACCATCAAGGCCGTCCGCGTGGCGGCCCTTTTCAATTCAGACGATCAGGGAATGAGCGATGAAGCGGACTTTTCAGCCGAGCAACCTGGTGCGGGCGCGCCGGCACGGCTTCCGCGCGCGGATGGCGACGGTGGGCGGACGCAACGTGATCCGTGCGCGCCGCAACCGCGGCCGCAAGAAGCTGTCGGCGTAAGTCCCGACTCGCTTTTACAAGGTGACGATGTCGGCCCGCCTCCGCATGGAGCGCGGGCTGGTCTCGTTTCTGCTCCCCTGACCACGCTCACCAAGCGTCGCGATTTCCTCGCAGCCAATTCGGGCAAGCGCGCGCCGATGCCAGGGTTCGTCCTGCTGGTGAACCCGCGCGGCGACGGCGACCCGATGATGCGGGTCGGCTATACGGTGACCAAGAAGATCGGCAACGCCGTGGTGCGCAATCGCATCAAGCGGCGTTTTCGCGCGCTTGCTCGCGACGTTCTGCCGACGAGCGGCGTGCGGGGCGCCGACCATGTCCTGATCGGGCGAAGCGACGCCATTACTCGCGATTTCGCGCTACTGAAGCTGGATCTGACCAGGGCCCTGGCAAAGGTCGCGCGATGATCCGACGCTTGGCCACGCGGCTGCTCATCGGCCTAGTTCGCCTCTGGCAGATCGGTCCGTCGGCGATGATGCCGCCCACGTGCAGATACCAGCCATCATGTTCCGCCTATGCAATCACTGCGCTTCGCCGCTATGGGCCGCTCAAGGGCGGGTGGCTGGCGATCAAGCGGATCGGGCGGTGCCATCCCTGGGGCGGGTTCGGGCCCGACCCCGTTCCCTGATATTTCCGGCCGAAGGTCCTCCGACACGTGAACAACGACAATCGCAATTTCGTCACGTTCATCGTGATTGCCGCGCTGATCTTCTTCGGCTCGCAATGGGTCACGCATTATTTCTTCCCGCCGGCCAACCCGCCGGTGACGAAGATCGTGGGCGGCAAGACGACGGTCCAGCCCAACGCCACCGCGCCGTCCCCCACCACCCCCGCTAAGACTCGCGATCTGAAAGCGGTACTCACCGACAGCGCGGCGCAGCGCGTCGCGATCGACACGCCGACGCTCAAGGGCTCGATCAACCTGAAGGGCGCGCGGATCGACGATCTGGTGTTGACCGCGTACAAGGAAACCATCGCCAAGAACTCGCCGCCGATCCGGCTATTGTCGCCCGACGGCGCGTCCGACGCCTATTTCGCCGAGTTTGGCTGGCAGAATAATGGCGGGCTGCAGGCGCCAAGCGCCGACACCTTCTGGGCCGCGAACAGCCGGGTGCTGGCGCCAGGCAAACCGGTGACGCTGACCGCCGCAAACACTCAAGGGCAGGTTTTCGCGATCGAGCTGTCGGTCGACGACCAATATATGTTCACGATCCGCCAGACGGTGGTCAACAAAAGCGGCGCGCCAATCAACGTGGCCTCCGCCGCGCTGATCAGCCGAGCGTCGGCGCCCAAGGATCCCGACACCTGGTCGATCCAGGTCGGGCCGATGTCGGTGCACGACGGCAAGGCGGATTACGGCGTCAATTATTCCGACGTCGACAAGGGCGCGAAGCAGTTCACCACGACCGGCGGCTGGCTGGGCTTTACCGATAAATATTGGCTGACGGCGCTGGTGCCCGATCGCGGCGCGGCCTTCGCCGGCCAGTTCACCTCGCCCGGGCCCAAGACCTATTCGGCCGATTACGCGCGTGCCGCGACGCCGCTCGCGCCGGGCAAGGCGCTGACTCAGACCAGCCACTTCTTCGCGGGCGCGAAGGAAGTGCGGCTGATCGACCATTATACCGATAGCGGCCTGGTCCCGATGCTCGATTATTCGATCGACTGGGGCTGGTTCCGAGTGATCGAAAAGCCGATCTTCTACTATCTCGACTGGCTGTTCCGGATGATCGGCAATTTCGGCGTGGCGATCATGTTCCTCACGCTGACGATCCGCGCGCTGATCTTCCCGATCGCGCAGCGCCAGTTCGCCTCGATGGCGGCGATGCGCGCGATCCAGCCCAAGATGAAGGCACTGCAGGAACGCCACAAGGACGACAAGCAGCGCCAGCAGCAGGAGATCATGGCGCTGTACAAGGCGGAGAAGGTCAATCCGCTCGCGGGCTGCCTGCCGACCTTCCTGCAGATCCCGATCATGTATTCGCTCTACAAGGTGCTGATGCTGACGATCGAGATGCGGCACCAGCCGTTCGTCGGGTGGATCCACGATCTGTCGGCGCCCGATCCGGCGATGATCCTCAACCTATTCGGCTATCTCCACTTCACGCCGTCGGGGTTCCTCGCGATCGGCGTGGTGCCGGTGCTGCTCGGCGTGTCGATGTGGCTGCAATTCCGGATGAACCCGGCACCGATGGACGCGGCGCAGAAGCAAGTCTTCGCGTTCATGCCGTGGGTGCTGATGTTCGTGATGGCCCCGTTCGCCGTGGGGCTGCAGGTGTACTGGATCACGAGCAATCTGCTGACGGTGTTGCAGCAGAAGATCCTCTACGCACGGCATCCGGCGCTCAAGCAGGCGGTGGCTAAATAACGTGAGCGATTTCGACGAGGAAGCGATCGAGGCGGCACGCAAGATCTTTGCCGGGCCGATCGCGTTCCTCAAGTCCGCGCCCAAGCTCGAGCATCTGCCCGATGCCGTGGTGCCGGAGGTCGCGTTCGCGGGGCGGTCGAACGTCGGCAAGTCGTCGCTGTTGAACGCGCTGACCAACCGCAACGGTCTCGCGCGCACATCGAACACGCCGGGGCGTACTCAGGAGCTCAACTACTTCGATGTGGGGGAGCCGCTAGCGTTCCGGCTGGTCGACATGCCCGGCTACGGTTTTGCCAAGGCGCCTAAGGACGTGGTCAAGAAGTGGCGCTTCCTGATCAACGACTTCCTGCGCGGGCGCGACGTGCTCAAGCGGACCTTGGTGCTGGTCGACGCTCGGCACGGGCTCAAGGACGTCGACCGCGAGATCATGGACATGCTCGACAAGGCGGCGGTCAGCTACCGGATCGTGCTGACCAAGGCTGACAAGATCAAGCCGACCGAACTTGCCGAGGTCGCCGGGCGCACGGCAGAGGAAGCGCGCAAGCGCCCCGCCGCGCATCCCGACATCATCGCGACCTCGAGCGAGACCGGGCTCGGCATCCCCGAGCTACGCGCAGCGGTGATCGAGGCGATCGGCTAATATTTCTTTCCTTCGGAGGTTCCCGTGATGCGTAACATCCTCACCGCGATAGCGATCACCGCGCTTACGGTCTCGCCTGCACTGTCGCAGACTGCCGCACCGATCAGCCGCGTCGACGTGCTGGCCGCGGAGCGAGCGCTGGCGGGTCCCGAGATGCGCGGGCGCGGTAGCGGCACCACCGACGAAGCGCGCGCCGCGGATTGGGTCGCGGCGCAATTCAAGGCGGCTGGGCTCCAGCCCGCGCCAGGGATGGCGAGCTACCTGCAGGCCGCGCCGATCGTGCGCCGCACCGCGACCGGCGTCCCGACGCTGACGGTCGATGGTACCGCGATTGGCGGGGTCGGCATTCTTACCACCGATGGCGGCACGCTCGGCGGCAAAGCCGTCGTGGTGAACGCGATCGGCGACGGCGTCCCGGTTGCCGACGTGCTGGTCTATACCGGACCCGCCGACGGCCTGTCGCAGGTTCGGCGTGCGGCGCGCGGCAAGGTCAAGCTGATCGTGACCGCCGAAAGTGATACGACCCGCCGCTACCTCGCCGCGACCGGCGGCAAGCCGCAGCTCCGCACGACGCTCGAAGGCGGCGGGGCGTGGTCCGGCGTGGCGCTGGCGACGCTGCCGGCCGACGCGCTGGCGAAGATCAAGCCCGGCGACACCGTGTCGCTCGACGTGCCCTTCGCGGCCCAAAAGGGCGTCACCACCAACGCGATCGCCTACCTCCCCGGCACCGATCCGACCGCGGGCGTGATCCTGCTCTCGGCGCACCTCGACCATCTCGGCGTGCGGCCGGATGGCGTGATGATGCCCGGCGCCAACGACGACGCGTCGGGCACCGTCGCGGTGATCGAACTCACGCGCACCTTTGCGACGATGGGCCCGGCCAAGCGCGGCATCCTGTTCGTCGCCTATGGCAGCGAAGAACTCGGCGGGCTCGGCTCGACCTGGTTCGGACAGCATCCGCCGATCGCGCTCGACCGCATCGTCGCCAATATCGAGCTCGAGATGATCGGCGCGCAAGACGCGAAGCTCCCCAAGGGGTCGCTGATGATGACCGGGGCCGAGCGGTCCGACCTGTTCCAGATGCTCAAGGCCAATGGCGCGCTGGTTGCGCGCGACCCGTATCCCGACCAACATTTTTTCGAGCGATCGGACAATTACTCGCTCGCGCTCAAGGGGATCGTCGCCCACACGTTGTCGGGGTGGGTCGGGCCGACTTATCATCAGCCGACCGACACGGTCGAGAATCTCGACATCGACTACATGACCGCGGCGATCAATTCGCTGGTCGCGCCGATCCGCAAGCTCGCCGATGGCGGCTTCACCCCGCGATGGACGGCTGACGGCCGGCCCTCGGCGGGCCGCTAACCGGGCTCGCCTTAACTCGCCGGTAACCCGGAATCGCTAATCATAGGATTGCGCAGAGGTCTGCGCGGCCGGGATTGGCGATTATGCGGTTCTTCATTCTGTTCGGACTGCTCGCCGCGGTGATCGGCGACCTGCTGTTCCTCAACGGCCAATATACCCGCGCCGTCGGCCATTGGTTGGGCAGCTTCAGCTTCGCAATGCGCAACACCAGCGCCGATCTGTGGGGCTCCAACTAGTCAGCTCGGTCGCGATTGCCCCCCGACCCGTCACTCGCTAATCGGTTGCAACACGCAATCGATTTTGGGGAGCGACGATGACGGTACCGACCAGGATGCGCGAGCTTCGCTCGCTGATCGCCGACGGCAAGCTCGAACTGTCGCTTCAGGACGTCGATGTGCCCGTCCCCGGTCCCGGCGAAGTGTTGGTGCGGATCGAGGCCGCGCCGATCAATCCTTCCGACCAGCCGCTCTTGCTGGGCCCCGCCGACCTTTCGACCCTGGACAGCGACGGCAATGTCACCACCGCGGCGATCCCCGAATCCGGCGCGCCGCTCGTCGCTGCGCGGCTCGGCAAGTCGCTCCCCGCCGGAAACGAGGGCGCCGGCGTGGTGGTCGCGGCGGGCGATGGCGCCGAGCATTTGATCGGCAAGGTCGTCGCGGTGCTAGGCGGCGCGATGTACACCCAGTACCGCAAGGCGCCCGCCGCCAGCGTGCTGGTCTATGCCGACGGCGTTACCCCGGCGCAGGGCGCGTCGGCGTTCGTCAATCCGCTGACCGCGCTGGCGATGGTCGAGACGATGCGAATGGAGGGCCACACTGCGCTGGTCCATACCGCCGCCGCGTCGAACCTCGGCCAGATGCTCAACAAGATCTGCCTCGCCGACGGCGTCGACCTGGTCAACATCGTGCGCAACGGCGGGCAGGCGGAAATCCTCGGCGATCTCGGCGCTAAGCACATCGTCGATTCGTCCAAGCCCGACTTTCGCGACACGCTGACCGACGTGCTCTACGAAACCGGCGCGACGATCGCGTTCGACGCGGTCGGCGGCGGGCCGCTCGCCGGGTACATTCTCGGCGCGATGGAAGCGGCATTGGTGCGCAAGACGCCGCCGACCAGCGGCTATGGCTCGCCGGTCCACAAGCAAGTCTATATCTACGGCCGGCTCGACCTGTCGCCGACCGCGCTCGCGCCCAATGCCGGGTTCGCCTGGGGTGTCGGCGGGTTCCTGCTCACCCCGTTCCTGATGAAGGCGGGGCCGGAAATGATGCAGAAGCTGCGCCAGCGAGTTGCGGACGAAATCCTGACGACCTTCGCCAGCGGCTATACGTCGGAAATATCGCTCGCCGAGGCGATCGCGCCAGACACGATCCGCGGCTGGCAACGCAAGGCGACGGGCGAAAAATACCTGATCAACCCGTCGCTTTAGGGCCTGATCAGGATCAGTAATTTGGCTGGCGACTTTCGCTATGTCTGTGCCATGATGCCTTCAGCATTAGGGGACCAGCGATGGACAAGGATGCGAACAAGTCGGCCGACAAGCGCGAAGGCAGCGATCGCCGGCAAGAAGACGACCCCAATTTCCCCGGCCCGGAACGCCGCGTCGGCGACCGCCGCAAGGGCTCGCCGGCGCCCAAATAGTCGCTAGCGGTCGCGCTTGACCTGCTCGCGGGACCGCCGGTTGCCCGCCGGCGCGATCCGCTTTACGCACCGCCGCCATGCTCAAGCTCATCATCGGCAACAAGGCCTATTCCTCCTGGTCGCTGCGCGGCTGGCTCGCGGTCAAGCAATCGGGCCTGCCGTTCGAGGAAGTCGTCGTCCCGCTGTACGACGAGGAATGGGACAAGCGCCGCCAGGGCGACGAGTTCGCGCCATCGTCGGGCAAGGTGCCGATCCTGTGGGACGGCGACGTTGTGGTGTGGGACAGCCTGGCGATTGTCGACTTCCTCAACGACAAGACCGGCAACACCAAATTCTGGCCGGAAGACGAAGCGGCGCGTGCGATGGCGCGGTCGATGGCGACGGAGATGCATTCCGGGTTCCAAGCGCTACGCGCGAAGTGCGGCATGAATATCCGTAATGTCTATCCGGCCAGGCGTGCGGATGACGATGTCCTCGAGGAGCTGAATCGCTTGATGGAGATCTGGGCGCAGGCGCGCGCGCGGTTCGGCGGTGACGGGCAGTTTCTGTTCGGCGATTTCGGCGCGGCCGACATCATGTTCGCGCCGGTGTGCACGCGGATCGTGACGTACCAGCTCCCCGTCGCGCGCTTCGCGGTGCCCTATGTCGAGGCGGTGCTCAACCACCGCTTCATGCAGGACTGGATCGCCGCCGCGCAGGAAGAGGAATGGGTGATCGAGAAATACGAGCAGCCCGAGGCCTGAGCGCTAGGGTATGCGCGTCGTCGGATAGGCGGTCCCGTCGTTGCGGACATAGCGGCCATCGGCGGTGAATTGCATGTCGATATCGGGGTAATCGCCCCCCAATGGCTGCCCTGCCCCGACCGCGATGAAAACGCAGTCGGTGTCGCTCCGGTTCTGCAAATGGTGGCCGTTGCCGTCATTCTTGGGAAAGGCGATGCAGTCCCCTGGCCGTACCGGATGCTCCCCCGCATCGTCGACCAGCACGGCGTCTCCGGCAATCATCACCACGAATTCGTCCTCGCCGATATGCCAGTGGCGCTGCGACGACCAGGCGCCGGGCTTGAGCGTGACATGGCTGACCCCGAAGTCGCTCAGCCCGCTGGCGGGCGACAAGCGGCGGTACCAGCGGCCCTCGACCGGCTTTTCGAACGGAGCGGGATAGCCGGTTCGGTTGGTCTGGGGGATTGAGTCGAGGTCGAGCTTGGGCAATGCCGTCTCCATCGTTTGAAGGAACACCCTTTGCCGCAAGTCGTCGAACTCACCAAGGCGCTGATCGCCGCTGAAAGCGTCACCCCGGCGAGCGGTGAAGTGTTCGACGTGCTGGCGCAGGCGCTCGCGGTGATCGGGTTCGAGATCGACCGCTTTACGATCGGCGAGGCCCCCGACGGGCCGGTCGAGAACATGATCGCTTTTCGGCCCGGCAGGGGTAAGCATCTGGCGTTTGCCGGGCACCTCGACGTCGTCCCGCCGGGCGACGGCTGGACCAGCGAAGCGTTCAAGCCGGAGGTGCGGGACGACTGGCTGTACGGGCGCGGCGCGGTCGACATGAAGGGGGCAATCGCCGCGTTCGTCGCGGCGGCGGCGCGGGTCGCCAAAAACGATGAAAGCCCGACGCTATCCTTCCTCATCACCGGCGACGAGGAGGGCCCGGCAATCTATGGCACTCGCGCGATCCTGGATCGGCTGGCGGCGCGCGGGCTCAAGCCCGATCTGTGTCTGGTCGGCGAGCCGACCTCGACCGCGCGATTGGGTGACATGATCAAGATCGGGCGGCGCGGATCGGTCAACATCTGGATCGACGTGCCCGGGCGGCAAGGGCATGTCGCCTATCCCCACCTCGCCGACAATCCGATCCCCAAACTGGTCGCAGCGCTGAGCGCAATCGGCGCGATCGAACTCGACCAGGGCAATCACTGGTTCCAGCCGTCGAACATCGAAGTCACCGACGTGGCGGTCGGCAATCCGGCGAGCAATGTGATCCCGGGCAAGGCGTCGGCGCGGCTGTCGATCCGGTTCAACGATGAGCAGCGCGGCGAGGATCTGGTCGCGCTGATCGAGCGCGCCGCCCGCGCGCACGCGCCCGAGGCGCAGGTGATCGCGCGGATTTCCGGCGAGGCATTCCTGACCGAACCCGGGGCGCTGTCGGAGATGGCGACCGACGCGATCGAGAAGGTCGCAGGAATACGCCCGACGCTGTCGACCACCGGCGGCACGAGCGACGCCCGGTTCCTGTCGCAGCTTTGCCCGACGGTCGAGTTCGGGCTGGTCAACGCGACGATGCACAAGACCGACGAGGCGGTCGCGCTTGCCGACCTTGAAACGCTGGCCGACATCTACGCCGAGATCATCGCCCGCGCGACTATTGCGTGAGCGGCACCAACCGCACCGGCAAGCCATCCTTCGGCCGCGGGATCGGGAAAAACTGCCACGCCGCCCCGCTATCCTCGTCAGCCTCGATCCGGTAGCGCGACAGCAAATTCGCGATCAACAACTTCATCTGCATCGTCGCGAAGTGCAGCCCGATGCACATGTGCGCGCCGCCGCCGAACGGCACCCACGCGAAACGGTGGCGGCCCTTCGATGCCTCGGGCGTGAAGCGCATCGGGTCGAACCGGGTCGGCTCGGGCCAGATGTCGGGCATGTTGTGGGTCCAGGTGATGCCGATCCCGACCTGAGTCCCCGCGGGGATCGTGTAACCGCCGAATTCGAAGCCGCGCAGCGCCCGGCGCGGCAGCGACGGCACCGGCGGCATCATCCGCAACGCTTCCTTGAACGCATATTCGGTCAGGACGAGACGATCGAGCTGGTCGGCGAACGGGACGTGCGGATCGAGACCGGCGATCTCTTCGCGCAATTTCTCCTGCCAGTCCGGATTGCGCGCGAGCAGCATCACCAAGGTCGTCGCCGACGAAGTGATCGTGTCGTGCGCCGCCATCATCAGGAAGTTCATATGATCGGCGATCGCCGCGGCGGACAGCGGCTCGCCGTCGTCATCGGTCGCGCGGCAGAATTGGGAGAAGAAATCCTCGCCATTGCCGCCGCGGGCGCCATGCCTGCGGTGGGGAATTTCGCGCTCGAACCAGTCGATCAGATAGGCGCGCGCCTTGACGCCTTTGCGCATCATCGTGCCCGGCAACGGCACGCGTATCGGTGCGATACTCGCCTGCACCTCGTCGACGAACGCTTGGTTGATTCGGGTGGCTTCCTCGCCGAGTTCGACTCCAAGGAAGCTCGTAGCGGCGAGATCGAGCGTGAGCTTCTTGATCGCGTCGTAGAAGCGCATGCTGCGCCCGCTCCATCCGGTTACCTGCGCCGCGATCCCGGCGTCGAGCTGAGTCGCGTAATGCCGCATCGGCTCGGGCTTGAACGCCACCGACATCACCTTGCGGTCGGCGCGGTGGTGATCGAAATCCATCAGCATCAGCCCGCGCGGGAAGAGGAGGTTGAGCAACGGCCCCCAACCCTGTTCGGACGAAAACAATTTGTCGCGGTCGAACAGGACGAGTTCGTTGGCATCGGGGCCGAGCAACGCGATATTGGTCTCGCCGAACGAGCGGTTGCGGTAGATCGGGCCGAACCGCTCGACCATTCCGGTGCCGAAGCGGACCGGATCGCGCAGCATACGCAGCGTGTTACCGACCAGCGGAAGCCCGTTGTCGCCGGGAATGTGAGCGAGCGCACCTTTCGCGGCACGCGGCAGCCAGTGCGGGTTCGCCTTGAACGTGTGCGCGTGGGCCATGCCGCGATCCTATCGCGCGATCACTCCACCGTCACCGACTTTGCGAGATTGCGCGGTTGATCGACGTCGGTCCCCTTGGCGACGGCGACGTGATAGGCGAGCAGCTGCACCGGAACGGCATAGACCAACGGCGCGATCAGCGGGTGGACTTTGGGCATCTCGATCGTCGCGAGGCACCCCTCCCCCGCCTCGTCCAGCCCTTCGGCGTCGGAGATCAGGACGATCTTGCCGCCCCGCGCGCGCGTCTCCTGCATGTTGCTGACGGTCTTTTCGAACAGCGGCCCCGAAGGTGCAATGACGATCACCGGCACGTTCTCGTCGATCAAGGCGATCGGGCCATGCTTCATTTCGCCCGCCGCATAACCTTCGGCGTGGATGTAGCTGATTTCCTTCAGTTTCAGCGCACCCTCGAGCGCCAACGGATAGTCCGGACCGCGGCCGAGATAGAGTACGTCGCGCGCCGGCGCGATGAGGTGCGCCATCGCCGCGATTTCCTCGTCGTGGCCGAGCGCGGCGTTGAGCGCGGCGGGGGCTTCGACCAGGTGCTTGACCACCTCGATCTCCTCGTCGCGAGTCATCCGGCCCTTGACCAGCGCCAGGTGCGCGGCGAGCGCGGCGAGCACCGCCAGCTGGCAGCTGAACGCCTTGGTCGAGGCGACGCCGATCTCGGGCCCGGCGTGCGTCGGCAGCAGCAGATCGGCCTCGCGGGCCATCGTGCTGGTCGGGACGTTGACCACCACCGCGATCTTTTGTCCGGCCTTCCGGGCGTGGCGAAGCGCCGCGAGCGTGTCGGCGGTCTCGCCCGACTGGCTGATGAACAGCGCCAGCCCGCCATCCTCGAACACCGGGTCGCGATAGCGGAACTCGCTGGCGACATCGATGTCGACCGGCACACGCGCGAATTGCTCGAACCAGTATTTGGCGACCATACCAGCGTAGAAGCTGGTGCCGCAGGCGACGATCGTGATCCGCTTGACCGCCGACAGGTCGAAATCCATCTGCGGCAGCGCGACGGTCTGCTCGACGCCGCGAATGTAGCTGCGCAGCGTCTGCGCCACGACGATCGGCTGCTCGTGAATCTCCTTGAGCATGAAGTGGCGGTAATTGCCCTTCTCGATCATCGCCCCGGTCGCGCCCGAAATGGTGATCTCGCGTTCGACCGGATTGTTCTCGGCATCGAAGATTCGCGCGCCGTCGCGAGTGACGACGACCCAGTCGCCCTCCTCGAGATAAGCGATACGCTGGGTGAGGCCGGCGAGCGCGAGCGCGTCCGAGCCGAGATAGGTCTCGCCGTCGCCATAGCCGACGACTAAGGGCGAACCGAGCCGGGCGCCGATCAGCATGTCGTCGCGCTGACGGAACGCGACCGCGAGCGCGAACGCCCCGCGCAGTTGCGGAAGAACGTCTTTCACCGCGTCCTCGGGCGACTTGCCACCCTCGACCTGCTCGCTGATCAGATGCGCCACCACTTCGGTGTCGGTCTCGCTCTCGAACTTGCGGCCGCGCTGCTGGAGCGCTTCACGCAGCGGCTTGAAGTTCTCGATGATGCCGTTGTGGACCAGCGCGATTTCATCGGTGGCGTGCGGATGCGCGTTCGACGTGGTCGGCGCGCCATGCGTGGCCCAGCGCGTGTGCGCGATCCCGGTATTGCCCAGCGCGGGATCGGCGGCGAGCACCGCGACGAGGTTGGCGAGCTTGCCCTCGGCGCGGCGGCGGATCAGCTTGCCATGCTCGACCGTGCAAATGCCGGCCGAATCATAGCCGCGATACTCCATCCGCCGCAGCCCCTCGACGAGCCGGCCAGCGACTTGATCCTTGCCGACGATTCCGATGATTCCGCACATGGTTGGGCTTTCAGTTAAAGATAATTGGGCACGCGAATACCCGGCATCGCCGCCGGAAAATCCCTAGTGTTACGTGTCACGAGAATGCGATGATTGACCTGCGCCGACGCCAGGATGACCGAGTCGGCCAGCTTCAATCGCGGGCGTTCGCGGCGTAGGGCGGCGGCATGCCCGGCAATGCGCTCGTCAACCTCGTCGATAGCAAAACCGCGCAGGAACGCCTCGATCACGCGTAGCGTGCCGCCTCGTTCTTTCGACAAGACCTCGATCCAGGTCACGCGGCTGATCCAACGATGTTCGACACGCGCAATCTCCCCCCGCGCGCCTGCGTTACCATTGAGCGAGTCGATCAGGATATTGCTGTCGAAGGAATATCCGCTCACGTGCCGGTCGGTTTCTCGTCAGGCATCTTCCCGGCGATCATGTCGAGGTACCGTGTACGCTCGCGGTCGTCCCATTCGTCGAACAGGTCCGGAAACTCCGCTTTGACCTCCTCGTAATCGTCGTCCCACGGTCGCGTCGACGACGCCCGCTCGCGCCGCTGCCACTCAACCGAATCGCCGATATCGGTACGATCCTTCCAGGCGCCGAACGCCTGATCCAGCCAATCCAGATTGCCCTTCGGGCGCGTCTGCGCCTTATATTCGGCCACCGCCTCGCGCAGCACCGACGCGCGCGATTTGCCCTGCTCGGCCGCATGCTGGTCGAGCCACTTGAGATCGTCCTCGGGTAAATCGGCAAGGATGCGAGTCATGATGATATCGCGATATCATATCATGATATCATGTCAAGGCCGCGGGTGCTTCGTGCGCCAACATTTAACGAAGTCCCGCGATCGGCGCGAGCTTTCATGGCCCCTCTTGTCGGCTGCTCCCGGCACGGCTGACAATGGACCGGCTCTATGATAGCCTCTCAGCCAACAGGGGGAAACGCTATGCTTGCCTTGCCATTGGCGCTGGCACTGTTCGCCGCGACGCCCATGCCGTTGCCCGCGCAGGACGCCGCACCCGCGGCCCAGCAGGATGACGAGTCGCAAGTCGACCGCGCATCGAACTTCATTAGCGCCGCCAAGCCAGCCGAGGCAGTGGCGCTACTCGACTCGCTCATCGCCACGCAGGAGCGTCGCCGCCAAGGCGACGACCGCCAGACCTATTGCGCGCGCAGCCCGGCCGAAGCGTTGCTCTACAGCAGCAGGGCAGCGAGCGAGAAGAAAGCAGCGGTCGTGCTGCCGCAAACCGCATGCTATTCCATCTTCCTGAAGGGCTTCGCACTGATCGACCTCAACCGGTCCCACGAAGCGAAAGCTTGGCTCGAGCGCGCATTGGCGATGGCGCCTTCAAACGCGCAGTTTCTCGGCGAACTCGCCGAATGGTACAAGTCGCGGCGCGACTGGGTCGCCGCGCGAAGGCTGTTCCAACGCGCCGTCGATGCCGCCGCCCTGTCGCCTGACAATCGGCGGATATTCGACCAGACTCGCGGCATGCGCGGCCTTGGTTACATCCTGATTGAGGAGGGCAAATTCGACGCGGCGGAGGCAATTTATCGCGAATGCCTGGCGCTCGATCCGAATGACGAGCGGTCGAAGCATCAGCTCGACTACATAGCGAACCAACGCGGCAAGAAAACCTGATACTCAACCCTTCTTCTTCGCGCTCATCATCTCGCGGAATCGCTTCCCCCAGCCCGGCTTGCTCTCTTGCCGCGGCCGCACCAGCCGCAGCGCGTCGGCCTCGACATTCTGAGTAACTGTCGACCCCGCGCCGACGATCGCGCCCGCGCCAATCGTCACCGGCGCGACCAGCGCCGAGTTCGAGCCGATGAACGCGCCCTCGCCGATCACCGTCTTGTACTTGAAGAACCCGTCGTAATTGCAGGTGATCGTGCCCGCCCCGATATTGGCGCCCGCGCCGATCTCGGCATCGCCGAGATAGGTCAGATGGTTGGCCTTGGCGCCCTTGCCGAGCACCGTTTTCTTGACCTCGACGAAATTGCCGACCTTCGATTTCTCGCCGAGCACCGCGCCGGGGCGGAGCCGCGCATAGGGACCGACTTCGGCGCCCTCGCCGACCGTCGCGCCTTCGATATGCGAATTGGCGCGGATGATCGCGCGGTCGGCGATGCTGACGCCGGGACCGAAGAAGACGTTGGGCTCGATCAGCACGTCGCGCCCAACCTGCGTGTCGTAAGCGAACCACACCGTCTCGGGCGCGACCAGGCTGGCGCCCTCGGCCATCGCCGCCTCACGCCGCGCCGCCTGCCAGCGCGCCTCGGCATACGCCAGTTCGGCGCGGCTGTTGATGCCGATCACCTCGTCGGCGTCGGTTTCGACCACCACGGCGCGGTCGCCATCGGCGAGCGCCAGCGTGATGATGTCGGGCAGATAATATTCGCCCGCCGCATTGTCGTTGCCGACCCGTTTGAGCAGCGGCCACAAATCGGTCGAGCGCACCGCGGTCACCCCCGAATTGCACAATTTGACCGCACGCTCGTCGTCCGATGCGTCCTTATATTCGACGACCTTGTCGATCGCGCCGTTGCGGTCGGCGATGATGCGGCCATAGGCCTTGGCGTCGTCGGGGCGGAAGCCGAGCACCGCGATGCGCGGGGCGTCGGTACCGCTCAACCGCTCAACCAGCCGAGCGATCGTCGCCGCTTTGAGGAAGGGCGTGTCGCCGAAACAGACGATCGCGACGCCGCTGAAGTCCACGAGCGCGTCCTTCGCCATCAGCGCGGCGTGCGCGGTGCCGAGCTGCTCGTCCTGCGGCGCGATCTTCACCCCCAAAGGGGCGACCGCCGCTTCGACCTGATCGCGCCGCGCCCCCACCACGACGACCTTTTCCGCGGCGCCCGCCGCATCGAACGCGTCGAGCAGATGGAGCAGCATCGGCCGCCTCGCGATCGGGTGGAGCACCTTGTGCAGGTCGGACTTCATCCGCGTGCCCATACCGGCGGCGAGAATGATCGCGGCTATCGGATCGGTCATCGGTTCAGCGTCTCCCGTGATCCGCGCCCTGCCACGAAGACCTTGCCATTGCCATACCGTTGCGGGCACGGACGGCGGCGATGGCGGATTTCCCCTTCGATCTGATCGGGTTCGATCTCGACGGCACCTTGGTCGACAGCAGCGGCGACCTGGCGGCCGCAGTCAATCGCGCGCTGGCGGCCGCCGGGCGCGCGCCGCTGACCGTCGATCACGTGCGCCCGATGATCGGCGGCGGTTCGCGCGTGATGCTGCGCAGCGCGTTGCTCGCGACCGGCGGCGATCATGATTTCGAGCGACTCTACCCGCTGATGATCGACTATTACGCAGCGCATATCGCGGACACGACGCGGCCGTTTCCTGGCGTCGTCGCGGCACTCGACGATCTCGCGGCGCGCGGCGTGAAGCTCGCGGTGGTGACCAGCAAGATCGAAGCGCGGTCGGTCGATCTGCTGCGCCGGCTCGACCTGCTCGATCGCTTCGCCTGCGTGATCGGCGGCGACACAGTCGCTGCGATGAAGCCCGATCCCGCGCCAGTCGTCGAAATGCTGCGGCGGTGCGGCGGCAAGAGGCGCGCAGCCTTTGTCGGCGATTCGGCCCATGACGTCGGCGCGGCGCACGCGGCTGGGCTACCGTGCCTGCTATTCGCACCGACCGAGACAACTGCGAGCGGCGCCGACGCGACCTTCGGTCACTACGACGTGCTGGTCGTCGCGCTCGAACGCCTCAGCGCGGCAGGAGCGCCTGTTCGATCCAGCCCGGTCCCTGCACCGCATCGCCCATGAAGTTGCCGGTGACCGTCGCGATCCCCTCATACACCGGGTTGCCAGCGACCGGGAATTCCTGGTCGGGGAACGCGCTGACAAAGGTCAGCTCGGTCTTCAGATCGGGGATCGTCACCGCCATCGTCAGGCAATAGGTCTGGCCGTCGGGGCTGGTCCAGGTCGGGCCGCTTGGGATCAGCTCGCTATAGTGCGACGTGGAGTTGCCCTCCGGCCAGCGCACGGTGACGATCGATACCATCGGCTGACCCGCGACCGGTTGCTGGCCCACGCACGAATTGGACAGGTCGATCCCGTTATCGAGCTGCGCATCCTGCAGGATCCACTTGGTCTTGACGCCGAACATGCCATATTCGTGATCCATCCAGGTAGTCCCCTGGACCTCGAAACTTTCCTCGCCGATCGTTATCGTGCCCGACGCCTGGAGCTTTGTCAGCGAGTAATAGAAATTGCTGGTCTGCAACGGGTCTGGGCTCGACGCGACGGACTGGTAGACGCCATCCCCCCACACCAGCAGCGGCGGAACCTTGACGCTATCCTGGCTCAGCGTCAGCGCGAACGCGATCGAGACGCCGGTCGCGGCATCGATGAAGCTGGCATCGACCGTCATGTCGCACGGATTGGCCGCGGGCGCGGTCATCGCGATCGATCCCGACTCGCCAGCGGTGCCGAGCCGGGCATACCAAGGCTTGGTCGAGTCCGATTCGGCCCACGCTGGATCGTAGGGAAATTGGGTGGTCGCCTGGAAATGGACCTGGTCGACTATGTCGGTCAGCATGATCTGACTGAACGACATCAATTGACCGCCCGGCGATTGGGTAGCTGCGTTGATCTCGAAGCCGAAGGTTCGTCCGCCCGGCGCCGTCAGCGTGCCGATATGCCACCACCATTCGCTGGGGGCGCCGACGTGCATGTATTGGTCGCGCGGCATGACGATACCGTCTTTGACTGGCATGGTACTTCCTCCCTAATGAGGTCAAACCTTACCATATAAATACTTGACCGCTAGGGCATTTTGCTTTTTCTCTTACGTATTTGATCCGGTGTTCATCTCAGCCGAGACCGGCTGCTACCCCGCGACCGGTGGAGGGCATGACAATGGTATCGGAGAACGAAGGCGCCGGATGTCGTCCGTCCCTGGGTCGCGAATTATACTCCCAGTTCGAGCGCTCAATCTCGGCTGATCGAATCGCCTGCGAAACGAGGGAGCCAATTTGCGCGGTGCGCGTTTGAGCCATCTGTCACGCCCTGCGTGCAGGAACTCAGGAGAGTCGCATGAAGATATTACTCGCCGCGGCAGCTGCCGCTTTCGCGATGCCCGCCATCGCTCAGGACACGCCAGCCGCACCGCCAGCGGCGCCTATGGCGCAGACGGCGCCGTCGGGCTCGATGACGATGGGACCGGCCATGCCCGTCGTCCAGCCGCTGCCCGATACGGCGACGGCGGATACCGGCCCGGTTCCGATGTGTTCTAAGACCGTGGTCGACCATTGCATGGAACGCTCCAACGCGCGCGGCCAACGCCTCCACACGACGCCGCGCCCGCCCGGCGCGTAATCGATAATCCTAAGCCTGACCGGACCGGCGTGAGGGTGTTTCCCCGCGCCGGTCTGCTTATGCTTTCGCGCCGGGCTTGCGCCCCGCCGCCAACTGCCTAGGAAGCGCTTCAAACACTGACAGGAGCGCTCCAATATGACCATTCGTTTCGACGAAAAAGTAGCCATCGTGACCGGCGCGGGCGGCGGGCTCGGCCGCGAATATGCGCTGGCGCTGGCGAAACGCGGCGCGAAGGTGGTGGTCAACGATCTAGGCGGCGCGCGCGACGGCACCGGGCATAGCGATGCTGCGCTCCAGGTCGTCGAGGAGATCAAGGCAGCGGGCGGCGAGGCGATGTCGAACGGCGGCAGCGTCACCGATTACGATCAGATGGTCGAGATGGTCGCCAAGGCCAAGGAAGCCTGGGGCAGCGTCCATATCCTGATCAACAATGCCGGCGTGCTGCGCGACAAGAGCTTCGCGAACATGGAGCCCGCCGATTTCAAGTTCGTCGTCGACGTCCACCTCAACGGATCGGCGAACGTGACCAAGGCGGTGTGGGCGACGATGCGCGAGCAAGCCTATGGCCGTATCCTGATGACCGCGTCGTCGACAGGGCTGTTCGGCAATTTCGGCCAGGCCAATTACGGCGCCGCCAAGCTCGGCCTCGCCGGGCTGACCAAGACGCTCTACCTCGAAGGCGCGAAGTACAACATCCGGGTCAACACGATCGCGCCGACCGCTGGCACGCGGATGACCGAGGATCTGTTCCCGGCCGAGGCGTTCAAGGCCTTCTCCCCCGACAAGGTCGCGCCGGCAGCGCTTTATCTGGTCAGCGAGGACGCGCCGTCGAACGCGATCGTTGGCGCCGGCGCGGGCGTGTTCCAGGCGGCATTCGTGACGCTGACTCAAGGCAAGCTGCTGACCGGCGACGACCTGTCCCCCGAAGGCGTCGCCGCGCACTGGGCCGAGATCACCGATCGCACCGGCGAAATCGTCCCCGCCTCGGGGAACGAACAGTCGATGACCATCATGAAGACGCTGACCGGCGGCTGACGTTCTCCGCGGCGAGCCGATTTGGTGCTCTGAAAAAG
Source organism: Sphingomonas sp. (assembly GCF_036269755.1). GTDB lineage: Bacteria > Pseudomonadota > Alphaproteobacteria > Sphingomonadales > Sphingomonadaceae > Sphingomonas. Next base: position 60,147 of record NZ_DATBDV010000014.1, read on the forward strand.
GCATGCTAGCCCTATCCCACCAAGGGGAGGGGCAGCATGTATAACGACAACGACCTCGAGCAGGCCGTGGCGGCCGGCGTGTTACCGCGCGACGCCACCGACGCGTTTCGACACTATATCGCGGAAGAGCGTCACTTCCCGCGGGTCGACGAGGAGCATTACAAAATCCTCGACGGCAGCAGTGACGCCTTCGTCGCTTTCGGCAGCGTCCTCCTCATGCTTGGGTTGGGCTATATCGGCTACACCTTGAATCACGTCGCTGCGGGGCTAGCGGTATCGGTTGCGGCATGGGGGCTCGCCGAGTTCTTCGTGCGCGTCCGCAAGTTGGCGCTCACCGGCATCCTGTTGTCGTTCGCGTTTTTCGGCGGCGTCCTCGCGACCCTCGGGCTGGGCCTCTACGCCACCTCTCCCGATTGGGGCGCCAAGGGATATGGCGGTGCGGGCGCGGTGATCTTCGTCCTCGGCGCGGGGGCGATGTGGCTGTTCTGGAAACGGTTCGCGCCGCCGATCGCGGTGTCGTTCGCGGCGCTCTCGGTCGCCCTCGCCGTCATGGCATTGGTGGTCGCGTTGCTCGGCGGGGACAATGTGTTCGCGCTCGGGCACCTCGCCTATCCGGTTGCACTCGTCTGCGGGCTCGGCGTATTCGCCTATGCGATGTGGTGGGATCTGTCCGACCCCAACCGCGTGACGGAGCGGCATGAAGTGGCGTTCTGGATTCACGGTGTCGCTGGCGGACTGATCGCGCAGTCGATCTTCTACCTGATCGGGACGACGGGCACCTTCATGATGTTCGTGTCCACTGGACAAGTGGTGACGCTCGCACTCGTGTTCGTTCTGTTCGCCGTGGTCGCGCTGGTGATCGACCGCCGCGCCTTGTTGTTCTCGAGCGCCGTGCCGCTCGTCTTCGCGCTCATGAGCACGCTGGCGCAGGCCGGCGCGTATCAGACCGCGCTGGGATGGGCAGCGCTGTTCGTCGGTATCGTGCTGCTCGCGCTGTCGGCTGGCTGGCACACGATGCGCGCCGCGATCATGCCGATGCTCGGCGAGATCGCCGATCGCCTGCCGCCGGCCGGGCCGGCGATCGAGCGGCCCTATGAGGACATACCTGAATAGCCGGGGCACCGCCGGTCGCATGGACCTACGGAACCCGCCCATCACGTCGATAGTTACACCTCCGCAAGGAAAACAGGAGGATGTCATGGCCGACGACGACAAGACGACGATCATCGAGACCGACCGTGGCGGCGGTGGCGGCGCGATCGCGCTGCTGGCGATCGCGGTGATCGCGATCGCGGTCGTGCTGTTCCTGGTGTTCGGACAGAATCTGCTCGGAAACACCAAGACGGTCGATGCCAACGTCAAGATCGACACGCCGTCCAAACCGTGACGCTTTTTAGGGCCGGCCTTCCCATCCCGGCCGGCCCCACCTAGTTGGTGTATTGCTACACTAACGCACCCATGCTATGGCAGCCCTCGGAAGAGGAGAATGCCATGTATAGTGAAAGCGATCTGGAGGGCGCGGTGACGGCGGGGGTTCTCCCCCAAGCCACCGCCGACGCTTTCCGCCAGCACATCGCGACCACGCGCTCTACGCCCGCGGTCGACGAGGAAAGCTTCCGGCTGCTGACCGGGTTCAACGACATTTTCGTCGGCATCGCGATCGCGCTGCTGCTGGCCGCGCTGGCGCAGCTCGGCGATTGGGTCAACCACGCGCTCGCCGGGGCGGCGGTGGCGGCCGCGGCCTGGGCGCTGGCCGAATATTTCACCCGTGTTCGCCGTATGGCGCTGCCCAGCATCATCCTGTTGCTCGCGTTCGTCGGCGGAGTCGCCGCGACGATGATCGGCGCGCTGGTCGACCTCAATCCCGACTGGAGCGATACTACCAATGCGCTGGTCGGGTCGGGGATCGCATTGGTCACGGCGGGCGCCACCTGGCTGCACTGGAAGCGCTTCATGGTGCCGATCACGGTCGCGGTCGGCGCGGCAACGCTCGTCGCGGTCGCGATCGGGCTGTTCTTCGCCGCCACGCATGCCGGCGAGCAGGCGATCTACCCGCTGATCCTGATCGGCGGCCTCTTCACCTTCGCGCTGGCGATGTGGTGGGACGGCACCGATCTCAAGCGCCACACCCGGCGCAGCGACGTCGCGTTCTGGCTGCACCTCGCCGCCGCGCCGATGATCGCGCATCCCCTGTTCCACATGCTCGGCGTGTTCGAAGGCGATATCGGCGTGGTGCAGGCGGTGATCGTGATGGCGCTGTACGTCGTGTTCGCGATCATCGCGCTGGCGATCGACCGTCGCGCGCTGCTCGTGTCGAGCCTCGCGTACGTGCTCTACGCGCTGTCGACCCTGTTCCACCAGGCCGGCGCGGTCGAGCTGTCGATGGCGTTCACCGCACTGGTAATCGGATCGGCGCTGCTGTCGCTCTCCGCTTTCTGGCACCCGATGCGCCGTTCGGTGGTGGGAATGCTCGGCGGGCTCGGCGATCGCTTGCCGCCGGTCCACGCAGCGATCACCGCTTAACCTTCCGCTCGGTCACGGGCGATCCTTGCCCGGCGGCCCACGCGGTCGCCGGGATTTTTTTCAGCACATGACGAAGTCCAAGGACGCCTCCCCGGCGAAGGCCGGGGTCCAGTTACGACCCGTCCGATGCTGGGCCCCGGCCTTCGCCGGGGAGGCGTCGACTGGCTAGTGTCGTGCTAATCCTCGATCAGCTTCATCAGCCGCCGCTCGACCGGCGCCAGCACCGGGCCAAGGTCGTGCCCGCGCTTGAGCACTGCGCCCTGTTCGTTGACCAGCGCCCACATGCCCTGCTTGTTGCGCAGGTCGGGGCGTTTCTCGATTCGTACCTCGGGGCGCTCGGCGGAGCGGCGGAATGCCGCGAACACAGCCGAGTCACGACTGAATTCGATGGCATAGTCGCGCCAGTGCCCCGCGGCGACCATGCGACCGTAGAGGTCGAGGATTCGCGTGAGTTCGATCCGCTCGAACCCGATCTGGCTGGGCTTGCGGCCCGCCGGCCGTGGAAAAGGGGTTACCGTGCCCATCTAGACCCCCGACGAGAGGCCATTACGCACGGTCGCGCATATCCTCTTGCTCGGCGAGCAACGCGTCGAGCCGCTTGCGCAGCGTCTCGATCTCGCACCGCATCAGTTCGAGCTTTTGCGTTTGTGGGTCGAACTGCTCGCTGCACGGCGTGCCGTAGGCGAGGAACGACTTCTCGCCCCTCCCCTCGACGATCGTCGCACGCGCCGGGATGCCGACCATCACCGCGCCTTCGGGTACGTCCTTGGTCACCACCGCATTGGCGCCGATCCTCGCGCCCGGCGCGACGGTAATCGGCCCGAGCACTTGCGCGCCCGATCCGATGATGACGTTGTCCTGAATCGTAGGGTGCCGCTTGCCAGCGACCCCATCGGCCGGGTTGGTCCCACCTAGCGTGACACACTGGTAGATCGTGACGTTGTCGCCGATCACCGCGGTCTCGCCGATCACGGTGAAGCCATGGTCGATGAAGAAGTTGCGCCCGATCACCGCACCCGGATGGATGTCGATCGCGGTGAAATGCCGCGCGATATGGTTGACCCAGCGCGCCAGGAAATAGAGCCGCGCGCGATAGAGACGATGCGCCAGCCGGTGATAGGCGAGCGCCCACACCCCCGGATAAAGCAGGATTTCCATCCGCGACCGCGCCGCGGGATCGCGCGCGCGGATCGAATCGAGATACGCCGTCAGGCGGGCAAGCATCGGCGGGTCCCCTTCGCCTCTTTCGCGGTATCTAGGGGCTGGTGGTTGCGATTTCCAGAAGCGCGTTGGTACTTAACTCCCCTCCCTCCCAGGGAGGGGCCGGGGGTGGGTAGACGTAGCGCGATACGTTAAGAGCAGAGTGGGCGGCCAGGGTATCGCCCGGCCTCGACCCACCCCCGGCCCCTCCCTGTACAGGGAGGGGAGCAGGAACGCACTCCCATGACGACCTATCTGCCGACGCTCAAGCAGCTGCAATATCTCGTCGCGTTGAAGGATCACGGCCATTTCGGCCGCGCTGCGGAAGCCTGTTTCGTCACGCAGTCGACGCTGTCTGCCGGGATCCGCGAGCTCGAGACGCTGATCGGCGTGACCCTGGTCGAGCGCACCCGCCGCGTGGTGCGATTCACGCCGCTCGGCGACCGCATCGCGAGCAAGGCCCGGCTCGTGCTGCGCGAGGCGGAGGAATTGGGCGACATGGCGCGCGCCGCCGGACGACCACTATCCGGCGAGATGCGGATGAGCGTCATCCCGACGATCGCGCCGTTCATGCTGCCGCGTATCCTGCCGGCGCTGCGGCGCGATTATCCGGATCTAAAGCTGTATCTGCGCGAGGAGACGACCGGGACGGCGTGCGAGGGCCTGCACAACGGCCGCACCGACTGCGTGCTGCTTGCGCTGCCTTATGCGTGCGGCGACGTGGCGGCCGAACCGCTGTTCGAGGACCGGCTGTACGTGGCGTTCCCGGCGAGCGACGTGCCCGAACCCCCGCCGGTGATCGCCGCCGACGATATCGACGAGACTCGCCTGCTGCTGCTCGAGGACGGACATTGCCTCAAGGATCACGCACTCGCGGCGTGCAACCGCCCCGAGCTTGGCGCGCAGGCGATGATGCTCGGCACGTCGCTCCACACCATCGTTCAGATGGTCGACAACGGGCTTGGTGTAACCATGCTTCCGGGGATGGCGGTCGAGGCTGGTATCCTCGACCATACCAACGTCTCCGCTCGTCCGCTCGCGGCCGAGCACGCGACGCGCACGATCGCGCTGGTCTGGCGGCGGGCGAGTCCGCGCGAGCGTGATTTCAAGTTGCTGGCGGAGGTGTTGAAGACGGCGGCGTGACCTGTTCCCCTCCCCTTCCAGGGAGGGGTTAGGGATGGGTGGCGTGACGCGGTACTGCAACCGCCTGTCCCGGACTATCCGCGCATCAGGACGCCACCCACCCCCAGCCCCTCCCTAGGAGGGAGGGGAGAGCTACCGCCACTTCTCCACCGCACGGTGATCGCTCGCACGCTCACCGACCCACGTCGCTTCCCCTTCCCGAGTCTCGCGTTTCCAGAACGGCGCGTCGGTCTTGAGCCGATCGATCAGGAACGCGCACGCATCGAGCGCCGCGGCGCGATGCTGCGCGGCCGTGCCGACGAACACGATCCGCTCGCCCGGCTTCATCGCGCCGACGCGATGGACGATCGTCGCGGCGCCTAGCGACCAGCGCGCGATCGCCTCGTTCACCAGCTTTTCGAGCGCGGCCTCGGTCGCGCCGGGATAATGTTCGAGCATCAATTCGCCGACGCCGTCGTCGGGCCGGACCAGCCCGGTAAAGGTCGCGACCGCGCCACCCTCGGTCGCCTCGAGCACGGCGAGTTCGGCAGCGACGTCGATCGCGGCTTCGCTGACGGCAACTCGAATCATCCGCCGGTCACCGGGGGAAAGATCGCCACCTCGCGCGCTCCCCCGATCGGGGCGTCGAGCGGCACGAATTGCTGGTCGATCGCCGCGCGCAACTTGGCAACATCGCCCAGCGCCTCGGCATAGCCCCCACCCCGCTGTGTCAGCGACACTATCAGATCGCGCACCGTGGCGACGTGGTCCGGGGGAACGATCGTCTCCTCCCCCCGCCCGATCTTCTCTCGCACCCAGGCAAAATAGAGAATTTGGAGCGCCATCAATCCATGTGCTTCAGGCCGACGCGCAGATAATCCCAGCCGGTGATGCACGTCAGGATCGCCGCGCCCCACAACGCAACCAGCCCGATGCTGTGCACGCCGGCATTGGCTCGCGGCCAGGACGTCAGCGCGCCCGCGAGGATCAGCGCGCCGAGCGCGACGAGCTGCAGCGTCGTTTTCCACTTGGCGAGCTGCGATACCGGCACCGAAACCTGCAGCCCGCCGAGAAATTCGCGCAGGCCCGACACCATGATCTCGCGCAACAGGATGATCATCGCCGCGATCAGGTGCCACCCGCCGATGTCGCGAGTCGCGACCAGCATCAGCACCACCGCGGCGACCATGATCTTGTCGGCGATCGGATCGAGGAAGATGCCGAGTTTCGACACCTGGCCCTGCGCGCGCGCCAGATAGCCGTCGAGATAATCGGTCAGCGCAATCAGCGAATAGAGCACGAACGCCGCGGCATATCCCGCCGCCCATCCCGGCCACCACAGGCATGCCACCAAGACGGGCACGCCGACGATTCGCGACAGCGTGAGGATATTGGGAAGCGTCCACATTCTGGCGACCCTAGCACCGCCTCGCCCCGCGCGGAAAGTGCCGAGCGGCGCACCATCTCCGACGAATGAGCGATTGTCGCGAGCGCGCGCCCTGCGCTAAGAGCCACGCTTCATGTCGGGCATCGGGGCACCACGAATTACATGTTGAACGCGCTCGGTTTAATGAAGGAGCGCCGTTTCCTGCCGCTGTTCGTCACGCAGTTTTTCGGTGCCTTCAACGACAATCTGTTCAAGCAAGCGATGGTCGTCGTCGCGGTCTATCACATCTATCACAATCCCCAGGCCGAACAGAGCTTCACCGCGCTCGCCACCGCGATCAGCATCATTCCGTTCTTCCTGCTGTCGGCGCTCGCCGGGCAACTCGCCGATGCGCACGACAAGACGCGGATCATCCGCATCGTCAAAACCGCCGAGATCGGGATCATGCTGGTCGGGGGCGGCGGGCTGTTGCTGGCCAAGGCCGGGCATACCCAGATCGCGCTCGTGATGATGCTCACGGCCGTGTTCGCGCTCGGGGTGCATTCGACCTTTTTCGGGCCGATCAAATACGCGATTCTGCCGCAGCATTTGCGCGAAGACGAAGTCCTGGGCGGCACCGGCCTGGTCGAATCGGCGACCTATATCGCGATTCTGACGGGGACCGTGCTGGCCGGCTTCATGAAAGTCGAACACGCCGTGATCGGAACGCTGGTGGTCGCTGCGATCGGCTGGTTCGCCGCGCGGCAGGTCCCGTCGGCGCCGCGCGAAGGCCCGCCGCTCAAGATCAACTACAACCCCTTCACCTCGTCGTGGCGGCTGGTGTCGGCGACGATGCACATCCCGCGGCTGTTCCTGGCGATCTGCGCGATCAGCTTCTTCTGGACGATGGGCGCGGTGCTGATCGTCATCTTCACCCCGCTCGCGAAGAACGTGCTGACCGCCGACAAGCATGTGGCGACGTTGCTCACGGCATTGTTCTCGATCGGGATCGCGGTCGGATCGGTCGCGATCAATTCGATGCTCAAAGGGCACACGTCGGCCAAATACGGCCCCGCCTCGGTGCTGGCGATGGGGCTGTGCGTGATCCTGTTCTCGATCCTGTGCAAGACGTGGCCGCCAGCCGAGCCGGGGCATTATTATACCTGGATCGAGTTCATCAAGATGCCGCGCGCGGCGCTCGTCGTCGGCGCGCTGACCGGGATCGCGGTGTTCGGCGGGATGTTCGTCGTGCCGCTCTATGCCTTCCTCACCACCACCGTCAGCAAGGACCAGACCGCGCGCACGGTGGCGGCAAACAACGTCGTCAATTCGGGCGCGATGGCGATCGGCGCGCTGCTGGTGCAGGGCCTGTCCGATTGGGCGCGGGTGACGCCGGCCAACATGCTCTACGTCGTCGCGGCGATGTGCCCGATCTCGGCGTGGCTCGCCTGGAAGCTCCACCGCGCCTGCGACTAGGCGCAAGGGCTCAGAAGATCAGCGTGTAGATGCAGGTAAAGAACGCGGCGAAGCTCAGCAGGAACAGCTTCCAGTCGCTGTCGTCGCTCGGGCGCGTCATTTCGGCCCGGACCGCGAGACGTTGGCGGAGGTGGTGACGGCGGCCGCGCGGCCGAAGGACGAATTCATGTGACATGGCGATGGAGTTAACGCGCCGTTTACGATTCGGACCAATGCAAAGAAGGGTTAACCGGCGTCCACTTTCGGGACGGGTGGCGAAGAGGCTGATTTATCGGGAGTGCGCCGCGGCAAAGCCGCGTCGTCGGACGGCGCTCACCGCCGCCGGCCGTTCGCGAAATGTGGTGTCGATAGCTCCGCTATCGTCGCCCATTTCGCGAAATGGTGGAGCCGAGGGGGATCGAACCCCTGACCTCTGCAATGCCATTGCAGCGCTCTCCCAGCTGAGCTACGGCCCCACACCTTCCGGGAAGGCGCCGCCCCTAAACCAGCCGACACCGGCGGGCAAGCCTCGCCATTCCGAATTTTTGCGGTGGTTCGTCGCCTCCGGGCCCGTCAGGCGCAGAAACTCTGCGGCCACAGGACAAACTCTCAGACGCGGCCTAGACCGTTCCTCCAAAGCCCATTATCGGCCCACATCTCGACGCTCATCCGCGGGCGGCTCGGCGTTCGGCCGGGCCCTTTTTTGAAACGAACGGAACGGACGCCTTCGGCAAATGCATATCCTATACCTAGCGACCGATGCCTATGGCGGGTATGGCGGCGTAGCGCTGTACAACCGCGACGTTCTCGAAGCGTTGTGCGACGACACCAATGTCGATTCCGTCACCGCGGTCGCGCGGTCGCAAAGCTCCGCGATCGGCGAACTGCCGGAAAAGCTTCACTATGACACGTCGGGTATCGGCAGCCTGTGGCGCTATTTCGCGGCGGTAAGACGTGCCGCTTTTTCGCGGCAGCGTCCGGACGTCGTCTATTGCTCGCATATCAATCTCGCGCCGGTCGCCTACCTGATCGCCAAAATGCGCGGCGTGCCCTGGGTGCTTTGCATTTACGGGATCGACGCGTGGCCCGACAGGAAGAGCGCCGCCCGCCGATTTTTCGCGTCGCGAGCCGACCGCGTGATCAGCCTGAGCAAAGTCACGCTGCAACGCTTTCTGAGCTGGTGCCCGATGCCGGCCGATCGCTGCATCGTCATCCCCAACGCGATCCATCTCGACGAGTTCGGGGTCGCGCCGCGCAACCCGGTGCTGGAGGCGCGCTATGGGCTGGCAAACCGCAAGGTGGTGATGACCTTCGGCCGCCTCGACCCGACCGAGCAGTATAAGGGATTCGATGAAATCATCGAGCTGATGCCCGATATGCTGCGCAAGCGCGACGACATCGCGTACCTGATCGCCGGCGCTGGTGCGGACCGCGATCGGCTGGAACAGAAAGCCGCGACGCTGGGGGTTGCCGATCGCGTCGTCTTCACCGGCATGGTCGACGAAGCGGAAAAGGCCGACACCTATCGTCTCGCCGACGTCTACGCGATGCCCAGCAAGGGCGAAGGGTTCGGCTTCGTGATCCTCGAGGCAATGGCGTGCGGCGTCCCCGCCATTGCCAGCAACCAGGACGGCGGCCAGGAAGCGGTTCGCGGCGGCTTGATCGGCCAGGTCGTAGATCCCGACAAGCCGCAAGAGATCGAGCAAGCGATCCTCGCAGTCATCGACCAGCCCAAGGCAATCCCGGACGGCCTGCATTATTTCGCCTTCCCCTCGTTCAAGAAACGCGTCCAGGACCTCATCCGCGCGATGGTCCCGGCCGCGCGAAAGACCGCCCGATGAGCAAGATCCCCTCGCATTTCGCCGACCGCGAGCTCGCCATTTTCGGGCTCGGCTATGTCGGCCTGACGCTTGCGGTCGCGATGGCCGAGACGGGTTTTCGCGTTCACGCGGTCGAGATCAATCCGGCGGTGATCGACTCGGTCTCCCGCGGGAAAGCGCATTTTTCCGAATATGGCCTCGACGCTCGGCTCGCCGCACAAGTTGCGAAGGGGGCGATCACGGTCAGCGACGATCCGACGACGGCAAAGGACGCCAACGCCTTCATCGTCACCGTCGGCACGCCGATCGACGGCGACAAGCGCACCAAGTTCGGCGCGCTCGAAAACGTGCTGGGACAGATCGCCAAGGTGATGCGCGACGGCTCGCTCGTGATCCTGCGATCGACCGTCCGCGTCGGCACCACCGAAGAGGTGGCGAAGCCGGTGCTCGCGGCGAGCGGCAAGTCGTTCGATCTGGCTTTCTGTCCGGAGCGAACGCTGGAGGGCAAGGCGCTGTCGGAGCTCGTTTCGCTACCCCAGATCGTCGGCGGCGTCGATGCCCACGCGACGTTCCGCGCGGCGCAGCTTTTTTCGCTGATCACGCCGACCATCATCCGCGTCGGCAACGCCGCGACTGCCGAAATGGTCAAGCTGGTCAACAACACGCAGCGCGACCTGCTGTTCGCGTTCGCCAACGAAATCGCGGGCGCATGCGACGCGCTGGGCATTTCCGCGCACGAAGTGATCACCAGCGGCAATGTCGGCTATGCGCGATCGACGATGCCGCTACCGGGGCCGGTCGGCGGCCCGTGCCTCGAAAAAGACCCGTACATCCTGGCCGAGGGGCTCGAGCGCTTCGCCTATGCGCCGAAAATCGCGCTGACCGCACGCGCGCTCAACGAAGACCTGCCAGACCGCTCGGCGCGCCAGATGCTCGAAGAGTTTGCCGGCGAGATGCCCAAGCGCATCGCGATCCTGGGGCTGGCGTTCAAAGGGCGTCCGGAAACCGACGATCTTCGCGGAACGATGGCGCTTCCGCTGATCGCGGCGTTGCGTGCGCACGTGCCGGACGCGGAGATCGTCGGATGGGATCCGGTGGTGAAACCCGACGTCGCCCGCCGCGAATTGGGGATCGACATTGCCGGGACGGCGGGCGAAGCGGTGCGCGATGCGGCGTTGGTGATCCTGCAGACCAACCACCCTGCTCTCGAAAGCCTCGATCTCGCGGCGCTCGCCGGGACGATGGCGTCGCCCGGGCTGATCTACGATTTCTGGAACCAGCACGGGCAGATGGACAGCTTCCAGCTTCGCCCCGCGATCCGCTATGCCGCGCTTGGCGGGTTCAACCACAAACCGTTTCTCGAGGGCTGATCGATGGCACGCGCACTCGTGACCGGTGCCGCCGGGTTCATCGGTTTCCATCTCGTCCGCGCGCTCGCCGCGCGCGGCCATTCGGTCGTGGCGGTCGACAATCTGGTGCGGGGCGAGCGCGACGATGCGTTCATCGATCTGATGAAACAGCCAGGCGTGACGTGGATCGAAGCCGATCTGAGCCGGGAATCGGAGGTAGCGAGCCTGCCGACCGATGTCGAAACCGTCTATCATCTGGCGGCGCTCAACGGGACGCAGAATTTCTACGAGCGGCCGATGGACGTGATCCGCAGCTGCACGCTTCCCACTTTCTTCCTCGCCGAGGCGTTCCGCGACGCGCCGCTCAAGCGCTTCGTCTATGCCGGCACCAGCGAATCCTATGCCTCGACCGTGACTCGCTTCGGCTGGCCGGTGCCGACGGCGGAGGACGTGCCGCTCAGCATCGACGGCGTCGACAATCCGCGCTGGTCGTACGCCGCGTCGAAGATGCACGGCGAGGTCGTGACGATCCAGGCAGGGCGAAGCTATGGCTTTCCCTGGTCGGTGATCCGCTATCACAACGCTTACGGCCCGCGCATGGGCGACCGGCATGTCGTTCCCGACTTCATGATGCGGATGCGCGAGCAGCGCTACGAGCTGTTCGGCCACGCCGACACGCGGTCGTTTCTCTATATCGACGATGCCGTGCGCGCGACGATCGCGGTCGGCGAGTCGGAAGACTGCGCCGGCGAGATCGTCAATGTCGGCGGCACCGACGAAGTGACGATGCACGATCTGGCCAGGCACATGATGGCGACGCGCCAGATCGATGCGCCGATCGTCCTGCACCCGTCGCCAGCGGGAAGCGTGCCGCGCCGCGCGCCCGACATTTCCAAGCTGCAACGCCTGACCGGCTTTGCGCCGCGTGTCGGGCTCGATCGCGGGTTAGCCGCGACCGCCGACTATTATCTCGACGGTCAGCTGGCCGGCGTGCTCGACGCCTGAGCGACCGGCGCATCGGTCCGGCGCGTGGCCGGACCGGCGCCATCAATGATCGTCGTCCTTGCCGCCGGTCTCGACGCCAAGATCGTCGTCGCCGCCCAGATCGACTTCGTCGTCCGCGGACGGCTCTTCGTCCTCGGCGATATCGATGTCCTCACCCTCGAGGTCCGCATCGTCCTTCTCGGGCTTTTCGGCCTTGACCACCTCGAACGGCAGCGGCTGCTTCGACTTCAGGATCGGTTCGGGATTGAACGCGGTGTTGCAATTGATGCAGACGACCGGATCTTCCTTGCCCAGATCATAGAAACGCGTGGCGCATTTCGGGCACGTGCGCTTCGTGCCCCATTCCGGCTTAACCATGCCGCCTGATACCTTTCGATTTATGCGAATTTCGGATCGTAGACCCTAAAGTGGCGGGCGCCTTGCCATAGCGCAAGGGCACTGTCAAAGCCCGGCGACGATGCCGCATCCCCCGCCCCGGCCGATCGAGATTGCCGCGCGCGGGAGCCTGCGCGGGCGGGTCGCGGTGCCCGGCGACAAGTCGATCAGCCACCGCGCGCTGATGCTCGCCGGACTTGCCGTCGGCGAAAGCCGGATCGAAGGGTTGCTCGAGGGCGAGGATGTGCTCGCGACGGCGGCGGCGATGCGCGCGATGGGCGCGACGGTCGAAGGGGCCGACGACGGCACCTGGCGCGTGTGGGGTGTCGGGATCGGCGGGCTGCTGCAGCCGGCGCAAGCGCTCGACATGGGCAATTCGGGAACGTCGACGCGGCTGCTCGCGGGGCTGGTAGCGAGCCATCCGATCACCGCGACCTTCACCGGCGACGCCTCGCTGTCAAAACGCCCGATGGCGCGCGTGATCGAGCCGCTGTCGCTGATGGGGGCGGACATCACCGCGAGCCCCGGCGGACGCTTGCCGATGATGGTGCGCGGGCTGTGCCCGGCAGTGCCGATCGAATACACGCTCCCGGTCGCGTCCGCACAGGTCAAGTCGGCGATTTTGCTCGCCGGGCTCAACACGCCGGGTGTGACGCGCGTAATCGAGCCGGTCACGACGCGCGACCATTCGGAACGGATGCTCGCCGGGTTCGGCGCTGCGGTGACGGTCGAGGCAAGCAATCGCGGCCGGATCGTTTCGATAACCGGCGAGGCCGAACTCAAGCCGCAGCACATCGTCGTGCCCGGCGACCCCAGCTCCGCGGCGTTCTGGGCGGTGGCCGGCTCGATCGTGCCCGGCAGCGAAGTGACCATCGCCAATGTCGGGCTCAACCCGACCCGCGCCGGACTGTTCGAAGCGCTGCGCATGATGGGCGCCGATATCGCCGAGGTCGATCCGCGCAGCGTCGGCGGCGAGCCCGTGGCCGATCTGGTCGTGCGCCACGCGCCGCTCCGCGCGATCGAGGCGCCGCCCGACCTCGCGCCGAGCATGATCGACGAATATCCGGTGCTGTTCGTCGCCGCTGCGTTCGCCACCGGCCGGACGGTCGCGCGGGGTGCGCACGAGCTTCGCGTCAAGGAATCGGATCGCATCGCGGCGATGGCGGCGGCGCTTGGCGCTTGCGGGGTCGCGGTGGAGGAATTCGAGGATGGGTTGGCGATCACCGGCACGGGGGGCGAGCCGATCCCGGGTGGCGCGACGATCGCCAGCCTGCTCGATCACCGCATCGCGATGGCAATGGCCGTGGCCGGTCTCCATGCCCGCGCGCCAATTACGATCGACGACGCTACCCCGGTGGCGACAAGCTATCCGGGCTTCTTCGCTACGCTTGATGGCCTGACGGAATGCGCATGATCGACCGTCGCGCCTTCCTTGCCGCCAGCGCCGGGCTCGCCGCGACCCTCGCCCTCCCCCGCCCGCTCTTCGCGCGCCAGGCCGACGGCTATCCGCCGCCCGATCTCGAAAAGATGGTCCCGGTCGAGGGTGGCCGTGTCTATGTCCGCGTCAACGGCAACCTGCGCGGACGCAAGCCGCCGATCGTCATGCTCCACGGCGGCCCGGGCGGGACGCACGCGCATTTCCTGACTGCGCTCGCGCTCGCCGACGAACGCGCGGTGATCCTTTACGACCAGCTCGACAGCGGCCAGTCGGATCGGCCCAACGATCCGAAAAACTGGCGCGTGTCGCGCTTCGTCGATGAGGCCGACCTGGTGCGCCAGGCGCTGGGCGTCGAGCGCTGGCACTTGCTCGGGCATAGCTGGGGCGGCACGCTCGCGTTGGAATACGGCGCCCGGCGCCCCAAGGCGCTGCTCGGCCTTGCGCTCGTCAGCCCGTTGGTCTCGACCAGGAGCTGGATCGCCGACGCCAATCTGCTTCGCACATCGCTACCTGCCGGCATTCAGGCCGAGATAGCGCGTTGCGATGCCGGCCCAAGCCCGATCTGCGACGACGGCACCAACGCCTTCTACCGCGCCTTCAATGGCCGAGAGCCCGCGACGATCGCCGCGACGATCTATGCACGCTCGCATCCCGGCGGGTTCAACCCCAAGCTCTACAATGCGATGTGGGGCGCGAGCGAGTTCGTCTCAACCGGCTCCTTGCGCGACTACGACGGCGAACCGCTGCTTGCCAGGCTCGACGGCCGCCGCACGATCTTCGTCGGCGGCCAGTATGACGAAGCCCGCCCCGCGACGCTCGCCGGGTTTGCCGCGCGCGTGCCCGGTGCCGAATTCGCCACGATCCCCGGCGCCGCGCACGGCCTGTTCGCCGACCGGCCCCGCGAAACCGTTGCGACGATCCGCGCATGGCTGGCGCGGCAGGATGCGCTTGATTAGGTTCGGGCGAATGAAGGGATTCGCATGATCATCGCCGTCGACGGCCCAGCCGCCAGCGGCAAGGGCACCATCGCGCGGGCGCTCGCCAAGCATTACAAGCTGCCGCACCTCGATACCGGGCTGCTGTATCGCGCGGTCGCGGAGAATGTGCGCCGCATGGACCTCAACCCGGAGATCGAGGCGGATGCGGTCGCCGCGAGCAATTTCAACGATTCGCTGCTCGACGACCCGCTGCTGCGCAGCGACGAAGCGGGTCAGCGCGCGTCGATCGTCTCGGCGCACCCGCTGGTCCGTGCCGCTCTGCTCCAGCGCCAGCGCAAGTTCGCGCAACAACCGGGCGGCGCGGTGCTCGACGGGCGCGATATCGGCACGGTGATCGCCCCCGACGCCGACGCCAAATTGTTCGTCAAGGCGACCCCGCAAATCCGCGCGCGGCGCCGCCACGCCGAGCTGAAGGAACGCGGCTCGACGATCAGCCTCGACAAGGTACTCGCGGACATCCGCGCGCGCGACCTGCGCGACACCGGCCGCGACGCCGCGCCGCTGGTGATGGCGTCCGACGCCGGGATCCTCGATACCAGCTTCCTGTCGATCGAAGCCGCGGTCAATCGCGCGATCGAACTGGTCGAGCGCCAGCGCGCGCTGAAGGCACAATAGGCCGCCTCACCGCCTGACCGCGCGGCTTGCGGGTCCGTCCCGCTTGCGCTAAGGCGCGCGCGTCCGGCGAGCTTGGTTCTCGCGGAGGCTGGCGCGCGGGGTTTCCTTCGCGCCCTTTTCGCATTTCGGCGCGTCTAGTCCGCTTCCGCCCCTTCGTTCGCCCGGATGCTGCGTTTCGCATGAGGCGGGCGCGGCGTTTTGGCCAAGACCACCGGAGACAACCGGTTGGCCGGAAAACGTTGATTAGGACCTACATCTTATGGCTTCTGCCGCAACCCCGACGCGCGACGACTTCGCGAAACTTCTCGAACAGACGCTGGGTGACGCCGACGGCTTCGAAGGCCGCGTGGTGCATGGCACCGTCACCGGCATCGAAAACGACATGGCCGTGATCGACGTTGGCCTCAAGTCCGAAGGCCGCGTGCCGCTGCGCGAGTTCGCCGCTCCGGGTCAGAAAGCCGACCTCAAGGTCGGTGACGAAGTCGAAGTGTTCGTCGACCGCGTCGAGAATGCGATGGGCGAAGCGATGCTGTCGCGCGACCGCGCGCGCCGCGAAGCCGCATGGGACAAGCTCGAAGCGGAATTCACCCAGTCGGCTCGCGTCGAGGGCGTCATCTTCGGCCGCGTCAAGGGCGGCTTCACCGTCGATCTCGACGGCGCCGTGGCGTTCCTGCCGGGCAGCCAGGTCGACATCCGCCCGGTCCGCGACGTCCAGCCGCTGATGGACATCCCGCAGCCGTTCCAGATCCTCAAGATGGACCGCAAGCGCGGCAACATCGTCGTGTCGCGCCGCGCCATCCTCGAGGAAACGCGCGCCGAGCAGCGCTCGGGGCTGATCATGAGCCTCGCCGAGGGCCAGATCATCGACGGTGTGGTCAAGAACATCACCGATTACGGTGCGTTCGTCGATCTCGGCGGCATCGACGGCCTGCTCCACGTCACCGACTTGAGCTACAAGCGCGTCGGCCATCCGTCGGAAGTCCTGAATATCGGCGACACCGTCAAGGTTCAGATCATCCGCATCAACAAGGACACGCAGCGCATCTCGCTCGGCATGAAGCAGCTCGAGAGCGATCCGTGGGACGGCGCCACGCAAAAGTATCATGTCGGCGCGAAGCTGACCGGCCGCGTGACCAACATCACCGAATACGGCGCGTTCGTCGAGCTCGATCCGGGCATCGAGGGCCTCGTCCACGTCTCCGAAATGTCGTGGACCAAGAAGAACGTCCACCCCGGCAAGATCGTCTCGACCAGCCAGGAAGTCGACGTCGTCGTGCTCGAGGTCGATCAGGAAAAGCGTCGCATTTCGCTCGGCCTCAAGCAAGCGCAGGCCAATCCGTGGGAAGCGTTCGCCGCCGCCCATCCGGTCGGCTCGACCGTCGAAGGCGAAGTCAAGAACGCGACCGAATTCGGCCTGTTCATCGGCCTCGACAACGACGTCGACGGCATGGTCCACATGTCCGACATCGCCTGGGGCATCGCCGGCGAGGACGCACTCAGCCTGCACCGCAAGGGTGAGATGGTGAAGGCGATCGTGCTCGACATCGACGCCGACAAGGAGCGCATTTCGCTCGGCATGAAGCAGCTCGAGCGCGGTGGCCCGTCGGGCGCGGCGGGCGCCGGTGCGGCGGCCGCGGCGTCGGGCGACAAGCTCAACAAGAACGCGATCGTCACCGTCACCGTGCTCGAAGTCCGCGATGCCGGGCTCGAGGTTCAGGTCGGCGACGACGGTGCGACCGGCTTCATCAAGCGCACCGATCTCGGCCGCGACCGCGACGAGCAGCGTCCGGAGCGGTTCCAGGTCGGGCAGAAGTTCGACGCGATGGTGACCGGGTTCGACCGTTCGAAGAAGCCGACCTTCTCGATCAAGGCGATGCAGATCGCCGAGGAGAAGCAGGCAGTCGCGCAATACGGTTCGTCCGATTCGGGTGCGTCGCTCGGTGACATCCTTGGCGAAGCGCTCAAGGCGCGCGACACCAAGAAGTAAGCCCAAAATGGGCAGCGCCGCCCCCGGCGTTGCCCGTTTCGCCGCTTCACGTGTCGATTCGATCCTATTGAGTCGGCCTGTTTAGGGCGTATGCTGATCCGACAGGGGGGAGCTTGCCGGCGCCGGTGCCGCGGCGGTGAGACGATTGGCGGTATGCGGGATATTCGTCCCGCTCCGCCGGCGTGGGGAGTGCAAGTCCAGATGATCCGTTCCGAGCTTATCCAGAAACTGTCCGAGGCCAATCCGGATCTCGCCGCGCGCGACATCGAGGCGATCGTGACAACGTTCTTCGATGAGATCGCGCGGCGGCTCGCCGCCGACGGACGAGTCGAACTGCGCGGCTTCGGCGCCTTTTCCACGCGCGCGCGCGATGCCCGCACGGGGCGCAACCCACGCACCGGCGAAGTGGTCGCGGTCGACGCCAAGCGCGTGCCGTATTTCAAGCCCGGCAAGGAAATGCGCGTTCGGTTGAACGTGTGAGCGAAGGCGGCTTGAACCAAGCAAACTGGTTCAAGACTCGCCGCACGCCGGCCGGCCTTGGCACCGCCAAGGTCCGACGACGTGGCTTTGCCACGTCGGCCCTAGCGAGGTTACCATTGATCCATAAAACGCTGGCGCAGATAGCCGTCATGCGAGTAAATCGCATGACGTCGGTCCTCGCTTCGCGAGGCCGGCCGGGTCGACGAAGTGACGGACAGGCTTCGCTTGTCCTGCTCTTCGTCAGCGCGCGGACGTGGCGAAATTGGTAGACGCACGGGACTTAAAATCCCTCGCCCTTTGGGTGTGCGGGTTCGAGTCCCGCCGTCCGCACCATGGCGCCGACGCGCCGAAACTGGCACAAGGCCGGGCATGATCTCGCGCTGGTTGCTCCCGACGCTCATCCTCGGCCTCGCCGCCTGTACGCAACGGCCCGACAAGGGCCCGGTGGTGGTGTCGGCGATCGGCGCGCGCGCCGCATTTGGCGACGTCAACAAGCGCTCGCCCGACCTCACGCAACGGCTGTTGCTCGATTCGACCGCGCAAGGGCTGGTGCGGTTCGACGCGGCGGGACAGATCGAACCGGGGCTCGCCGAGCGCTGGATCGTGATCGATTCGGGCCGCACCTACATCTTTCGCCTGCGCGAGGCCGAATGGAGCGATGGCGAAAAGGTCACCGCCGCCGACGTCGCGACGATCCTGAAGCGCGCCATCGCGCCCGGGTCGCGTAACCCGCTCAAGCCGTTCTTGAGCGCCATCGACGATGTCGCGGTGATGACCGACGCGGTGATCGAGGTGCGGCTGAGCCGGCCGCGCCCCGATCTGCTCAAGCTGTTCGCGCAACCCGAGCTCGCGGTGCTGCGAATGAACCCGATCGGCGGCAGCGGTCCGTTCCGGATCGCCGCCAACGACCGCGGCGCGCTGCTGCTGCGCCCGGCGATCGACCCGGCCCGCTCGCCCGACGATGAGGCCGCGCAGCCGTCGCCCGAGCAGGATGTCGAGCTGATCGGCGAAAGTGCGTCGCGCGCAGTGGTGCGGTTTGCGACCAAGCTGTCGGACTATGTCGCGGGCGGCGCCGTCGCCGATTTCCCGCTGGTCGCGCACAGCGGCGTCGCCCCGACCAATATCAAGCTCGATCCGGCGGTTGGGCTGTTCGGACTGGCCGTCGTCCGGCGGGAGGGATTGCTCGCGAGTGCGGCCGGCCGCGCGGCAATCGCCGAAGCAATCGACCGGTCGGCGCTGATCGCCGCGTTGACCTCCGATTGGGGCGCGCCGGTCGAGCGACTGTTGCCCGACAAGCTCGACTCCGCAGCCCCGCCCGCTATCCCGACCTGGACGACGCTCTCGCCCGACGCTCGCCTTGCCGCCGCGCGTGCCCAGGTCGCCAAGTATCGCGCGACCAACCCCGGCCCGATTGTGGTGCGGATCGCGCTTCCGGCCGGGCCCGGGGGTACGATCCTCTATGGCCAGATCGCTGCACGGTTGATTCTGATCGGGGTGCAGTCGGTGCGAGTCGCTCCGGGCGCCGAGGCCGACCTGCGGCTGGTCGATGCCGTCGCGCCATATGACAGCGCGCGCTGGTATCTCGCGACCGCGTGCGTCGTGTGCAGCCCCGAAGCTCAGGCCGCGCTGACCGCAGCGCGCGACGCCCCCGACATGGCAAGCCGCGGCCAGCATATCGCAGAAGCCGATGGCTTGCTCGCGTCGGATGTGGCGTTCATTCCGCTCGCGACGCCGTTGCGCTGGTCGCTCGTCGCGCTGCGGCTCAAGCAGTGGCAGGGGAACCCCCGCGCGTGGCACCCGTTGAATCGATTACGCAACGACCCCACTTGAAAGCGTATGATGGCCAACACCACGCGCATGCCGACGTCCGGTCTGAGTTCGATCGTTCCCACCGGGCGCGACGCCGCCTCGGTACGCCGGCGGATCGAAGGGCTCGAGCATTTGCTCGAGGGACTATTCACGATCCCGGGTACCAACCGCCGGATCGGGCTCGACGTGATCCTCGACGTACTCCCGGTCGGCGGCGACGTGATCGGCGCGGCGATGGGTGCCTATATGGCGTGGGAAGCGCGCAACCTCGGCATGTCGAAGGTCCAGATGGCGCGGATGTTCGGCAATGTCGGGGTCGACTTCCTGCTCGGCCTGATCCCGTTCGTCGGTGCCGTGCCCGATTTCTTCTTCCGGTCGAACACGCGCAACCTGCGGATCATCAAGAAGCACCTCGACAAGCATCACCCGTCGACCGCCGTGATCGAGGGCTAGCGCGGCCTTCGGCCGCCACGCCAGATCTTGAGCGATGCGTTGGCGGCGAGCCCTCCCGTACCGGCCCGGCAGCGCGTGTAAGCGAGCCGCGTGTCGAGACACAGCCACAATTCGTCGAGCCAGCCGCGCGATGCCGTAACGCGTACCGCGTTCGCCGGAATGCGCGGATTGGCCGCCGCGAACGCCGCGACGAACTGCCCAACGGTCAGCGGCCCGCGCGATAGCGCGTTCATGTCGGGATAGCGCAGCCGGGCATAGAGCCGGCTCGACTTGCCGAAATAGGCGACCGGGGTGAGGCCGGTGCAGGTACCGTGCTTGGCCCATTCGTGCTGGACCAGCTGCGCCGACGGCGTCTTGCACAGCATGTTTTTGACGGTCGCCGGAGGCAGGATCGGCGTCGCCGCGCAATATTGCGGCCAGTCCTTGCCCACGCCGTCCGGCCACAGCCCGTGAAGCGTGAAAGCGAACCGGTTGCCGCTGCCGCACTCGAACCGCGCCGCCGGGGTGAACCCGCCGTTGCGACAATATTGCGGCGCCCAGGTGATCGCGAGCGTATAGCCGCCGATCGGCAGCACACGCTGCGGCTGGTCCGGCGTCGGCAGGTCGGCGTTGGGAACGGGCACCACCGCGGGCGCGGCGCAGACCAACGCCTGCGCGCTTGCGACGCTGGGTGCCGCGAGCGCCACCGCCGCGACGCACAACCGAACCGCGCGAGTCATGCCGTTTCGCCGAACCACGCCCGCGCATCGGGGCGGAACAACAGCCACACGGCAACGGCGTTGAGGACGATCGCCACGATCGACAACAGGCTCGGCAAGTCGTTGGGGATGTGCCCGGTGCCCAGGCTCAGCAGCACGCCGAGCAGTGACAGAGCGAACCATCCGACCACGATCCATTTGGCGGCGAGGTTCGGCACGCGCGCGGTGAAATACCACAGCGCCAGCGACAGCGCGTACACGAAGACGTAGAAGATCGGCAGGAACGAAGCGCCGAACACCGCCTCAATTTGCTTGACCTCGGTCGAGCTAGCATTGGCGTTCCACGTGATCGCGGTCACGGCAGCGCCGAGCAGCAGCGACCCGAGATAGCAATATTCGAACTGTCGGATCGATCGCGGTCGCATTGTGTCGCCCCTCTGTCGCACACTGTGTGCGAGGCGATGACCGGTCTTGTAAAGCCGTTACGTGAACAGGTCGGCGATCTCCGCTGCGTCCTTCTTGTTGCGCAGCCAGCGTCTGGCGGCACGGCCAAACAACAAGACCACCATCACGAGATAAAGCAGCAAGGGGAAAAGGACGATCAACCCGAACGCGTTGAGGCGGATCGATCCTTGCGCAAATTGGAGGATGCCGGCGGTGGCGAGCAACGCGATCCAGACGACGAAGAACCAAACCGCGGCAGGGGATCGCCCTCGTGTCGCCCACCAAGATAGTGCGGTCGGCGCAACGATGCCAAAGCCGATCAACATCATCCCCGTTCCCGGCGCGGTAATGGCGTCGACTTGCGCAATCCGTGCCGAGCCATCGCCCCAAACCGCTCCGCATACGCGCACAATGAGAGCGACCAATCCTAACCATTCACACCATATGATCGCTCGCGGACGGCGCGTCATGCGGCGCCCATCGCGAAATCCAGCCCGATATCGGCGGCCGGGGCCGACTGCGTCAAACGCCCGACGCTGATGTACGTGACGCCGGTTTCCGCGATCGCGCGGATCGTGTCGAGCGTGACTCCGCCCGATGCTTCGGTTGGTACGCGCCCGCCGACCAGCGTCACCGCGCCGCGCAGCGTCGGCGGGTCCATATTGTCGAGCAGCAAGTGCGTCGCGCCCGCCGCGAGCGCCGGCTCGATCTGGTCGACTCGGTCGACCTCGACGATGATCTGCTCGATCCCCGCCTGCTTCGCCCGCCGCACCGCCTCGCCGACCGATCCGGCGACCGCGACGTGATTGTCCTTGATCATCGCGGCATCCCACAGCCCCATGCGGTGGTTGGTCGCGCCGCCCATCCGAGTCGCGTATTTCTCGAGCACGCGAAGGCCGGGAATCGTCTTGCGCGTGTCGAGCAAGATCGCGCGGGTGCCCGCGATGCGGTCGACATACGCGCGAGTCATCGTCGCGATTCCCGAAAGGTGCTGGACGGTGTTGAGCGCCGAGCGTTCGGCGGTGAGCAGGCCGCGCGCCGTCCCGCTGAGGCGCATCAAGTCGGTGCCGGGCGAGACGCGCGCGCCGTCGCCCACCAGCCGCTCGATCCGCACCGCCGGATCGAGCGCGCGAAAGAACGCTTCGGCAATCGCCAGCCCGGCCACGACGATCGCATCGCGGCTGTCCATCATGCCGTCGAACCGCGCCTCGGCCGGAATGACCGCGTCCGAGGTGATGTCGCCCCCCTCGCCCAGGTCCTCGGCCAAGGTGGAGCGAACGAACGCGTCGAGGTCGAATCCGGGAATGTCGTCCATCGCAAGGGTGGTAGCGCGAGGGCTCGACTCGCGCGACCGTATTCGTCCGGAAGCGTCGAGGCTTGGATGGCGGCGATCACCGCCGCATTGCGTCACGAGTAGATGTCGTCGCCATAGGCTGGATGCTGCTCGTCGGCGCTGGTGAAATAGATTAGCGGCACCGACAAGCGCGGCGCCGACGATCGCAACGGCGTCACGCAGTGATCGACCGCTCCGTCGAAGCATACGAATGTTCCTGCCTTGGGAGCGATTGCAATTTCCCGACCGTCGCCGTCGCGAAATTTCAGGTCACCACCGCCTGCTTCGTCGGCCGAGCTGACGAACAGCAGCCCGTTCACCATGTTCGAATGGGCGTGCCAATCGATCCGCGCGCCCGCGCCGCACAGAATATGGAGCGAAATCGCGGACCGGAGCCGCTTCTCAACGAATATCGGACGGTCGAAGCTGCTCGCCGAAAATGCGAGCATCCGGCCGAGATATAACGGTAGCAGCCAGCTGCATCGGTCGCGCAACAGGTCGCCGGAAACGACGGCGAAGGACCAGGATTCACCGTCGACCTGTGGCGAGAATTCGCTGGGGTAGATGATCTGCCGTTCGGGCGCGTCGACCAGCGCGATCAGGTCTTCATCCCAGCCCGAGGGCAGAAGGCCCAGCGCCAACAGGTCGAGCGTGAAGAAGGGCGGCCAAGCCATACGCCGCCACGCATAGTGCAGTCGCCCGCACCATGTCGCCTGCTTTCGGCAACGCGCACTGCGCGGGACGATACGCTTGACGTCGCCGCAGTGCCGCGCGACCGTTGCGCGATGACCGCCTACATCGCTTTGCTCCGCGCCGTGAACGTCGGCGGCACCGGCAAGCTGCCGATGACCGAGCTCGCCGCGATGTGCGAGCATCTCGGGTTCGAGCGTGTGAAGACGTACATCGCGAGCGGCAACGTCATCTTCACGAGCGGCAAAAGCGAAGCCGTGGTCAAGGCGGCGCTGGAAAAGGCGCTGGCGGACTACGCGGGCAAAGACGTTCCGGTGATGGTCCGGACGGCGACGGAAATGGCGGCGATCCGCGACGCCAATCCGTTCGCGAACGCGCCGGGCAACCGCGTTGTCGCGATCCTGCTCGACGACGCGCCGCCCAAGGGCGCACTCGAGGACGCGCGGCACGTCGACGGCGAGCAAATGGCGCTCGGCAAGCGCGAAATCTACGTCCGCTACACCGACCATGGGATGGGCCAGTCGAAGCTCGTCATCCCCGCCGCCAAGGCCGGCACCGCGCGCAACATGAATACCGTCGCCAAGCTGGCGGAGATGGCCGCCGCGCTCTAGACCCGCCCCGACACAGAGGGGACCGATCGGATGCGCCGTACCGCCATATTGCTGCTCGCAGCCACCGCCATGCTCGGCGCGGCTGCAGTCCCAATCATCGGCGCCGCCGCGCCGGCGCGTCCGGCAAGCGCCGACGCGCAGTTCGTGGCGCTGTCGAAGCGCTATATCGACAGCATCGCGCGGTTCCAGCCGGCCTACGGCACGCAACTCGGCGACCACCGCTTCGACGACCGCCTGCCCGACATCACCGCCGCCGGGCGCGGGCGCCAGATCGTGTTCGACCAGAGCCTGCTGAGCAATCTGCGCCAGATCGACTTCAAGGCGCTCAGCCGCGACAACCAGGTCGACTGTCTGCTGCTCAAGAACGCGCTCGATTTCGACCTGTGGGATCTGCAGGTGCTCAAGAGCTGGTCGTGGAACGCGCAGAATTACAACGACGCGGCGGCAGGCGCGCTCTACACGCTCGCCGCGCGCGATTTCGCGCCCTGGCCCCGGCGGTTCAAGGCGGCGACCGCGCGGATGGAGGCGCTCCCGGCGTTCCTGCTCGAAAGCCGGCGCCAGCTCGTCGCGGCCAAGGTGCCGGCGATCTACGCCACCACCGTCTCGAAACAAAATAGCGGCATCGTCGAAATCGCCGAGGGCATGCTCGCGCCGCACGCGAGCGAGTTGTCGGGCGCCGACCGCGCGCGGTTCGATGGCGCGCTCGCTAGGCTCAAGGCCGCGGTGGCCGACCAGCAAATCTGGCTCGACAAGACGCTGGTGCCCGCCGCCAAAGGCGACTTCCGGCTCGGCGCCAGGCTCTACGACCAGAAGATGAAGTTCGCTTTGGTGTCGGACATTACGCGCGCCGAACTGAAGGCGAAAGCGACCGCCGCTGCGGCGGCCACGCGCGCGCAGATGTACGACCTCGCGCGCCAGGCGCTGAACGATCCCTCGCTTCCTGGCGCCCCCACGCAAGCGCAGCAACAGAAGGCGATCGAGGCGGCGCTCGACCTCACCTACGCCAAGCGCCCGCCGCGCGACGGCGTCGAAGCAGCCGCCAAGGCGGCTCTCGCCAGCGCCAGCGACTTTGCCCGGGCCAAGGGCCTCGTCACGATGCCGACCGCGCCGGTCAAGATCATCACCATGCCCAAGTTCCAGCAAGGCAACGCCGTCGCCTATTGCGACTCCCCCGGGCCGCTCGACAAGGGTCAGGACACGTTCTTCGCGATCTCGCCGATCCCCGACGATTGGAGCGACGCGCAGGCGACCTCGTTCCTGCGCGAATATAACGATTACATGATCCACGACCTCAGCATCCACGAGGCGATGCCGGGACATTGGCTGCAGATCGATCACGCCAACCAGGACAAATCGGTGCTTCGCGCTGTGCTCTCGTCGGGGCCGTTCGTCGAGGGCTGGGCGGTCTATGGCGAAGGGATGATGGCGGACCAAGGCTATCTCAACGGCGATCCTTTGTTCAAGCTGACCGTGCTCAAGATGCGGCTGCGCTCGATCACCAACACCCTGCTCGACATCGGCATCCAGACCGAAGGCATGACTCGCGACCAGGCGATGGATTTGATGATGAAGGGCGCCTTCCAGCAGGAGCGCGAGGCGGCGGGCAAATGGGTGCGCGCGAGCCTGTCATCGACGCAATTGCTCAGCTATTTCTCGGGCTACGAGGAGCATATGGCGATGCGCGAGGAGGCCAGGCGCCGCTGGGGCGCCAGGTTCGACCTCAAGACCTATAACGACGCCGTCCTCGCCCACGGATCGCCGCCCGCACGGTTCGTCCGCGAACTGGTGTTCGGACTTCCGATCGAGTGACGCAGCAGGCGGTCAGTCAAGGCCGAGCGACAGCGTCAAATCAGCCGTGATCGCGGGCGTGATCGTCAGGCCTTTCTCGCTGCGATAGGCCAGGATCGCCGCGCGCGTGTTGGTGCCGACCACGCCGTCGGGGGTCCCGCAAGGAAAGCCCGCTTCGTTCAGCGCCTCCTGCACGCGCCATTCGATCGAATGCTGGACCGGCGGCGCGCCGACGACGAACGGCCAGATCCTAGTGAACCAGGCCTTGCGCTGGTCCAGCCCGACCACGCCGCCGTTGATCAGCTTGGTCACCAATTCGATGTCGTTGTGATCGGCCGCCGCGTTGCAATTCTTGTCGGTCCACTCGGCGAGCGCGGGCTTGAGCGCATGCTCGCCCGCCACCACCAGATCGGGGGTGCCCTCGAAATCGACGCCGCATCGTTTCCCGTAGGTGCGGTACGATTCGCGGCCGGTGGTCTGGATGATGCCGCGCCCGCGATACGTCCACCCGTCCTTAGTCGCTTCGCCGCCATTGCCCATGCGGCCGCCATAGACCTTGCTGAACAGGGCGACGCCCTTGTCGATCTTGCACTGCTCGGCCATCGCGACGCAGGCCGCGCGATCGGCAAAATACTTATGCCAATTGCCGCCGTCCCACATGTTGCCGAGCGCCTTGGCGCTGTACATTCCGCTTTCGACCAGGATGCTGAACGCGCCGGTCTCGTGCATCGCCTGTGCCATGAAGTGCGTCAGGCGCAGCGGTGTGACGATCCCCGCCGCGGCGAACAGATGCCCGGGGTCGTGCAATGCCGCGACATAAGCGGGCTGCGCGTTTGGCGCGAATTTGTTGGCGATGTCCGAAGCCGAGACCATGACTACTCTCCCCCGAGTCGACCGCGACCGCGATCAGGCCCAACTCTGCTTAGACATTTCCAACAACACAATCTTTATTACGATACGGTGGTCGCGCTCTAGATCACGTAATACATTGCCTTTTGTCGACAGATAATTGGCCGTGCCGTCGAACGCCGCTTGCGACATTCGGGCGTATCGCTGACAATCGCTTCGCCCAAGGAGATGACGGGGATGGCCAAAAGCGACGGCGGCGACGAACTCCAGCTCGGGCTGGTCGAGATGCAGCTCGCGCACGCGCGGACCGGCGAGCGCGCGATCATCATCCTCGAAGGGCGCGACGCCGCGGGCAAGGACGGCACGATCAAGGCGCTGACCGAGCATCTCTCGGTCCGCTCGACCCGCGTCGTCGCTTTGCCCAAGCCCAACGACCGCGAGCAGGGGCAATGGTACCTGCAACGCTACATCGCGCACTTGCCCGCGGCGGGCGAGCTCGTGATCTTCAACCGCAGCTGGTACAACCGCGCCGGGGTGGAGGTGGTCAACGGCTTCTCCACGCGCGAGGAGCAGGCGCAGTTCCTCAAGGACGTGCCGCGGTTCGAAGCGATGCTGGTCGAAAGCGGGATCAAGCTGGTCAAATTGTGGCTCGACATCGACAAGGCCGAACAGAAGAAACGCCTCGACGATCGCGCGACCAATCCGCTCAAAGCGCTCAAACGCTCGCCGCTAGACGCCGTCGCGCAGGACAAATGGGACGATTACACCAAAGCGCGCGACGCGATGCTGACTGCGACGTCGAGCGCGGTCGCGCCGTGGATCTGCGTGAAAGCGGACCACAAGAAGAAGGCGCACAAGGCGGTGCTGCGGCATGTGCTACGCGTACTGGCGCCGGACGAGGTGGCGAAGATGGTGCCTGAGTCCGATGCGGAAGTGCTGTTCGTGTTCGAGGCAAACGCGTTGAAGGATGGGCGGTTGGAGAAGTAGGAGGGATCGGAGTGTTTTCTGCTCTCGTATTGTTATTAGCAGCTGGCAACTCGCCCGCTTTGCCCCCACGCACCAAGGATCAATGCGGGTGGGTGTACGGTCGGTACGCTGTGTTCAATGGGTCGAGCCTTCGACGCATTGGAGTGACGGGAACCTCGCGCATCATCGCCATGCGCGACGAGGACGACAGCGTCCCAATCGCAATTCGTCGTTGGGAAAAAGCCGGCCCCCACGTAACCTACGAAGATGCGTTGTTCGGAGAATTCAAAGTTTGTGCGGTTGAACGGCGAATTCCAGGTCACGTGCAACATGTCCGGATACTCGCGACACGCAACTTGAGGTATTTCGGGTAGTGGGTCAGTTTGAATTTTTGTTGGGCCACCACAAGCGCGACCCGGCGCGGGTTGAAATGCCGTGCTCTGTTTCATAGGTGAGTAGCGCCTCGCCCGCTAAGTTATTGATCCGGGTCTCAAGTCGGCGAACTTGCGACACCTCTGCCATCAAATCGCGATATATGGACAAGGCGATCACAACCACCGTCGCTACTAGGAAGCCTAACAAGATAAGCCCGGCGACAGGACAGGCTTCAAGCTGCGGAACTATGAGAGCTAGCGAGGCAACTCCGATCGCCGACGCCTGAATAGCAGCAGACGTACGAGCTACAATATGACTCTTAAGTCCACTATATTCCGCGAGCAGGACCTGCACCTTTGCGGTTGCAGGAAAGGGCTCATGGCGTACATCTTCATCCATAATTACGACTTCTTATAAGAACCTCGCTTCTTCGGCGCGGCTTCGGCATCTTCCACTAGTTTCGCGATATCCGCAATCTCCCAGAGTCGATCGGTAACGCCAGCGGCCATCGCCGGGGTAACGCGCAGCGTCTTATGGATGTGGACAAAGTTGTAATACATCATGTGGAGTGCGACCGCGTGAGCGTGGTTTTCGACCTTCTTTGAAAAGCCGTTGGTCAGGCGGGTGAAGCGGCGCATGTGCATCCGCATCGTGAGATTGCTGCGCTCTACGTAGGACGTAGAAACATGGTCCATATCCGGACGACCACGAACCCGACGACGCTGCGATCCGATGCACTCTGGCGGGCTGTAGCGCCCCGGTGCGCCGGGGGTGTTGCCGTACACTTTCACGAGCTGCGCGAAGTCGATATCGTCGCCGAACGCATCTTCTACAGCGCCGATATACGCATTGAGGCCGTCGCTGGTCAGCTGGAAGCGGTTGACGACGCGATCCGCCAAATCCTGAATGAACGCGACCGCATATTCCGCGTCGCGACCGCCAACGAGATAGGACAGGATCATCTTGCTGTCGGCGTCGAGCGCGGTCCACGTCCATGTGTCGCCAGCTTCTTCCGGCGCGGCCTTGGCGGTCGCGACGTTCTTCTGCTTGGCGTACGTGAACGACCAGATTTCATCGACCTGTACGCGCTTCGCTTCCACGTTGCGCACGTTCGCGTCGTGATAGGCCGCACACGCCTTGCCAGCGTCGATTAGCAGCTTCGCCACGGTATTCTTGCTAGCGCCGGTCAGCCGCGTGATCGCGCGGATGCTCATGCCCTCGCAAAGCATGTGGAGGATTTTGGCGCGGTCGTCGTTTGAGAGCCTGTTCATGCATTTTGTATCTGACCCTTTCGACACTTAGTCAAGCATAAAGGTCAGTTTGCTAATTTGCGCCGGTTGCATGTTGCCAATAGAGGCGGAGCACGATAAAGGGGGACACCAATGACGATCGACACCACAGAATGCCGGACGCCAGGCCAGCTGATTGAAGCCCTGTTAGCGGAGCGGGGCTGGACCAAGCGGACTCTGGCTATCGTATTGGCCGTCGATGAAACGACTGTGGCGAAGTGGACCAGCGACCGCCAGCCAGTGAACGCGAATATAGCCGTTCTGCTGGAGGAGGCGTTTGACGTCCCAGCTGAGCGGTTCCTCGAATTGCAGCGCTCTTACGACTTGGTGAAAGCGCGTCACGTGGCGCGCCCCGATCCGGGTCGGAAGAACAGGGCTCATTTGTTCGGCGGCCTTCCGATCGCCGAAATGATCAAGCGTTGTTGGATTGATGCAGAGGACGCGCGAGACGTTTCTGCGGTGGAGCGTAGCCTCGCAAAGTTTTTCGGCGTTCCAACCGTAGATGAAATTCCGATTTTGCCCCACGCGGCAAAAAAAAGGGACGTTGGCCCGGAAGTCACGCCCCCTCAACTGGCTTGGCTGTACCGCGTCAGTTCGATTGCCAGTGGCATGTTGGTCGCTCCTTATAGCGCTCAGGCGGTCAAGGCCGCTGTGTCCAAACTCGCGTTACTCCGACAGAGCCCGGAGGAATTGCGGAAAGTCCCACGAATTTTGGCTGAGGCGGGTATCCGCTTTGTCATTGTTCAAACGCTTGAGTCGGCGAAGATTGACGGGGTGTGTTTCTGGCTGGACGATCGCTCCCCCGTGATTGGAATGTCTCTCCGCTACGATCGGATCGACAATTTCTGGTTCGTTCTTCGGCACGAATTGCAGCATGTGATCGAACGGCACGGCCTCACCTTGGCTGTTATTGACGCTGAGCTGGAGGGAGCGAAGGCCGGCACGGGCGCAGATATCCCCGAAGAGGAGCGGATCGCTAATGAGGCCGCGGCTGAGTTTTGCGTGCCCGACGCGCAGATGAATGCATTCATCGTTCGCAAAGCCCCCTTCTATTCGGAACGCGATTTGCTGGGGTTCGCACGGACAATCGGGGTGCATCCCGGCCTTGTCGCGGGGCAGCTTCAGCGCCGTACCGAGCGTTACGACCGCTTCCGAAATCATCTCGTAAAAATCCGCAACTTCGTTTCGCCGGGCGCAATGGTGGACGGATGGGGCGATGTTGCCCCGATCGACTAACAGGAGGAATAGGTGAGTAAGAGGAAGGATATGCAGCGCGCAATTCGCGCATGGAAGGAGGAAACCGGCGAGACCGAAATCGACATGCATAAGGTCGCGCAATGGTGGCAGAGCAAGGGCTGGCCCATGCCAGAACCGAAGTCTCCGCTTGAAATGCTATCTAAACAGCTGGCGCAGGCTGCCAGCGAGCAAGTCGAAACCGATCCGAAAACCGGCAATCCGTTCCGCCGCTATCACGCTGTCCCACAACGCAGCGGTCAATCGACGTTCTACTTCTACGTCGATATCAAAGAAGCCCCACGGTCGATCATGCATAAATCGCTCACGCTTCGCCGCGAGGGAATGATCGGCGATGGCATGATGCTGACCTATGATTCCATGTACTGGAACAGCCTTCACCCGGACGAAACGCCGATCCAGATGGAGATGGACCTATCACTGGACATTCAGTGGCGGCTTAACTCGGCGGACGACAAGCCCGACGCGGCCTAGCTTTTTTTCCAACGCGCCTCTGCGGCCAGCCGCGCGATATCAACGCGGCGGTCAGGTGTCAGTGACTTCGCACGCGCGGCCCCGCCCTTTAGACCACCAGCTGTTGCCCGTCGCGTGAGTGGCGTTTCAGCGCCATCGTTGACTTCACCCGTCGCAATGTCGGTTATCAGCTTCGCCAGCTGGTTAGGATCGCGGGGGCGCTTGGGTGTCTTTGCCATGCCTGATATATGGCAGGGCTAGGATCGGGGTTCTAGCCCGGTGATTTCAAACTGACCCACTACCGTATTTCGGGCGACCCTATTCGTCGCGCTAGTCGCCCGTCACCCTGACCGGCCCCAGATCGCCCATCCCGACCGTCCCGCTGGCCATAGCGAGCATCGCGTCGAGGCTCTTCTTGGCCTTGAGCCGCAGCTCTTCCTCCAGCTCGATCCGCGGCTCCAGATCGCGCAGCGCGACGTAGAGTTTCTCCATCGTGTTGAGCGCCATGTACGGGCAGATGTTGCAGTTGCAATTGCCGTCCGCGCCCGGCGCGCCGATGAAATTCTTGCCGGGCAGCGCCTTTTCCATCTGGTGGATGATGTGCGGCTCGGTCGCGACGATCAGCGTGTCGCCAGCAAAGCTCATGGCGAATTCGAGGATGCCGCTGGTCGAGCCGACATAATCGGCATGATCGAGGATGACGGCTGGGCATTCGGGGTGCGCGGCGACCGGCGCGCCGGGATGCTGCGCCTTGAGCTTCAACAGCTCGGTCTCGCTGAACGCCTCATGCACGATGCACACGCCCGGCCACACGATCAGGTCGCGCCCGGTCTTGCGCGCGAGATAGCCGCCGAGGTTGCGGTCGGGTCCGAAGATGATTGGCTGGTCCTTGGGGATCTGGCTGAGGATCTTTTCGGCCGAAGAGCTGGTGACGATCACGTCGCTCAATGCCTTCACCGCCGCCGAGCAGTTGATGTACGTGAGCGCGATCGCATCGGGATGCTGTGCGCGGAACGCCGCGAATTGCTCGGGCGGGCAGGAATCCTCAAGACTACACCCGGCGTTCATGTCGGGCAGAACGACGACCTTTTGCGGGCTCAGGATCTTCGCGGTCTCCGCCATGAAGCGCACGCCGCAAAACGCGATCACGTCGGCGTCGGTCGCCTGCGCCTTGCGGCTCAGGTCGAGGCTGTCGCCGACGAAATCGGCCAGATCCTGGATCTCCGGCTTCTGGTAATAATGCGCGAGGATGACGGCGTTGCGCTCCTTGCGCAGCCGGTCGATCTCGGCGCGCAGGTCGAGGCCCGTGAGGGTGGTCCGCTGGTCCATGCGGGTCACATGGCCCTGCGGGGGGCGGCGATCAACCCGTCAGGCGATGCGTCAGCGCGAGCATCGGCGACGAATCGGCGATCGGCCAGATCAAAGCGAACGCCAGGCAGATCGCACCGAAGCCCCAGAGATAGGCCGGGTGGACCTTGCCGCGCGTACGCAGGTCATAGACCGCCGCCGCGATCATGAACGGCACCATCGGCGCCCAGATGCCCCACAATACCTTGGTGCCCATCAGCGGCAGCGGCATCAGTCGCGCCGACCCCGGCGTCATGATCAGGATCGCGCCGCACAGCATCAGCCGCCGATGCCAGTCGGTCTTGCCGCGCAGCCTGACGCCCGACAGCGTGAGCCCCGCGAACAGCAGGACGATCGTCCAGTCCATGACGAGGAACATGTTGGGCTGGAAGAAGGGGGGGATGCGGTGGTTCATCGCGCTGAGCGTGTTCACGGTCAGTCCGACCGCGATCATCCAGCAGACATAGAAGGCGGCGATGCGCCCGAGCCGGTGGTGGCGTGCGGTCTGTCCGCTCCAGATCAAATAGTTCTGCGCGAGATAGATGCCCATCCAGCCCATGAAGGTGAGGCCGTGGACGTGCACCCACCAGGGCGATGCAAAGGTGGAGCGGCCCATCGCCAGATTGAACGAAAAGCCGGTTACGACGGTGGCTGCGATCGCCAGCGCCATGACAAAGAAAAACAACCGCTCGCGCACCAGCGGGTGCATGCGGTCTTCGGCCACCGTCGCCATGAATCTTTCCCCCCGAAAAGTCGGGCGAACCATACAGCGAAGGCACTCGTTGCGCTAGCGGTTGTATTTCACCCCGTCGATCGGCACCGACATGTCCCAGACCTCGTCATTGGCGCCCTCGTCGGCGAAGCGCACACGGACCTTGGCGTCCATGCCGGCGGCCTTCAACGGCAGCGCGAAGCTTTGTTCGACCGCGCGGCGCGTGGCATCGCGCGCGAGCTTGATCATGGCTGGCTGATTGGCCTGACGCATCAATTCCTTCTGTCCGGCAAACCGGTTGATGTCGTCGAGTTGCTTGCCGGCGTCGGTGAAGGTGCCGAGGATGCCGCTATGCCCGTATTCGCGGAGCGAGCCCAGGTCGATACGCGGTTCCGACGCGAGAACCGGCGGCAGCGTGACGCCGAGCGTGCGAGTCTTGGAATCCCACACCACATCGCGTCGGGTCAACTTCGACAGATCGACCTGATAATCGACCGTGCCGGGCATGATGATGGTGCGCTCGGTCGACAGCCCCAGCCGCGATTGCTTCGACGTGACGACCGCGACGTAGCGCGCCTGGAACGCCGACAATTGGTTCTGCTCGCGCAGACCCGCCACGCTGCCCGAAGCGATCGTCACCGGACTGGGATCGACCCTGGCCTTGATATAGGCCTGGATCACCCACAGCCCGCCGAACAGGAACAGCGCGATCAGCGCGAGCCCGCCGCCGACCTTGACGAGGAAATTGGCGGCGTCGCCGGTCGCTACGTGTCTATTCGCCAAGTCTGATCTTCCTCCGTCACCATTCCGCGCGCCTGCAGATCGATCAGGTGCGCCAATACCGAACGTTCGGCGGCGGGGAACAGGCGCGGGTCGATCCCGACATACATCTTGGCGACCATTGCCGGGATCGATTGCGGCGCGGCACCCAGCAAGCGCAATATCTGCCCCTCGCGCTGCTTGCGGTGCCCGATCAGCCCGCGCACCAGCCGTTGCGGGCGATCGACCGGGTCGCCATGCGCGGGGTAATAGATACGGTCCTCGCGGCCCTGTAGCTTGGCGAGGCTGTCCATATATGCCGCCATGTCGCCGTCGGGCGGCGATACGATCGTCGTCGACCAGCCCATCACATGATCGCCGGTGAACAGCGCTCCCGCCCCCTCCTGCGCTTCGGGCAGCGCGAACGCGAGGTGGTTGGAGGTGTGCCCCGGAGTCGCGATCGCGATCAGCGACCAGCCCTCGCCCGACACGCTGTCGCCCTCCGCCATCACGCGGTCGGGCGCATAATCGGCGTCGAAGCTCATGTCCGCGCGCGGGCCGAGATCGTCGAGCGCGAGCGGCGGGCAGCCAATGATCGGCGCGCCGGTCGCGGCCTTGAGCGGCGCGGCACCCGGGCTGTGGTCGCGATGCGTGTGCGTGATGACGATCGCGGTGACGGGGCGCCCTTCAATGGCCGCGATCAGCGCGTCGATGTGTCGGGGATCATCTGGACCCGGGTCGATCACTGCGAGGTCGGTGGTGCCGACCAGATGCGTCTGCGTGCCGGTATGCGTGAAGGGCGACGGGTTGTTCGCCAGCACGCGCGTGATGAGCGGTTCGAGAACCTGCGGCACGCCGGGCTGTTGCTCGTCCATCGCGGGCGAAATGGCGCGCGCGGCGACGCTTGGCAAGCGAAAGGGACGGCGCGTGACCTGCGCCGCCCCAGCGCGCCGGCGACTACCGGCCGACCATGCCCCCGGCATGGTCTGCGATATGCTGGGAGCATATCGCACTGGCGGTCGCTGGCGCGCTCTCTCCTCCCAGGATTGATCAGTCGGCTTCGGCCATATCGGCTTCCAGATCGCGGATCGCATCGTCCATGCCTTCAAGCGCTTCACGACGTTTGTCACCAGATAGCGAACCGTCATTGGACATGCGTTCGCGCGCGCGCCGCAGTCCTTCAAGTGCCTGGCTATACGCTTTGCGCTGGATGTCGCCCGCGCGCTCCGCCTGATCGGCGGCGGCGCTCGCCATGCGCTCGATCCGGTCGGTGCAGATGATCATAACGCGCTTGCCGTCCTTGGCGTTGTTGATCACCATTTCTCTGCCCGGCCCCTTGTCACCGCAGTTCATTTCGGTGACTTGTGGGGCGATGCCGCTAAAGTCCTCCGTGACGATCTTGCCGTCCTTGTCGCGGCGCGACATCTTCATGACGCGATAGGTCGTCATCGTCGGAATATTGGGCATGTCGGTGGGCGTGGCGTCGCGCAGCGTTCCGTCCTCGTCGCGGATCATTATCTTGGCCTTGGTGACCTTCATCCTGCCGTCAGACGTTGTCACGACGGTCGTGCCCGGCACCGGCGGCACGGCACCGGCCGGCGGCGCAGACGGCTCCGGCAGGTCGACGCCGGGTGCGGGCGGTGCTGGCGGCGCGCTTTGTAGTCTGGCGTCGATCGTCGCGATGTCGATCCCGGTCGCTTTCTCGACGCCGGCGCGGACGGTGTTGGCCGCGGCGGTGCCGCTGGCGGTGCTGGCGAGCCCGACGATCATCAGCGCTGCGACGGCGGTGCCGCCCAGCGCGATACGAGCGCGCGAACGCGGTCCGGTGGTAAGCATCCTCAAACGTCCTTTCAGATCGTGAATGGTATGGAGGTGGCAAGCGGCCGAGACGGCGCCGCCATGCGCGGCCTTGACGATCGCGCAGGCATAAGCGTGGCGCTCGATCACCGATCGCCCCGCGAGCACGCGAGCGTCGTTGGCCATTTCCTGGTCGATGCGAAACGCGCGAAAGGCGCGCCAAGCGACCGGGTTGAACCAGTGCAAGGCGAGCACGCCGAGCGCGATCCAGTTGGCGATCAAGTCGCCGCGTTGATGGTGGCCGAGCTCGTGCGCCAGCGCGAGCGCGCGCTCGTCGTCGTCATAGCGTTCGGCGAAATCGCGCGGAAAAGCGACGTAGCGGCGGAAGATGCCGAACGCGAGCGGGCCCGACGCTGCCTCGGTCTCGATCACTTCGACCGCGCCGGCCAGCTCGCTGTTCGTGCTCCCGGCGATCATCCGCCGGCAAAACGCCCAGTGGCGAACCCCGTGCCAGACGAGAAACGCCGCCGCGCCCGCGCCCCACAACACGGCCAAGGGAATACCGAGCTGGGCAAAAAGGGATGCGGGCGCAGCGGCCGAGCCTCCGAGCGGCTCGATCACTAAAACAGTAAAGGTCTGGGCAAGCGCGGGCGTCGCCGCCTCGTGCCAGGCCGGAAATTGCGGGAGCGGCGGCAGGACCAGGCGCAGCGCGGGCAACGCCCATAATGCATAGGCGACGTTCGGGCCGAACGCGCGCCGCACCGGTCCGCGCACGATCAGCACTGCAACCATCAGCAGCGCCGAGGCGATCAGCGCCTCGATCATCCACGCGATCACGACTTGAGGTCCTTCAGCAGCGCCTCGATCTCGGCGATGTCCTCGGCGGTCAGCTGGTCGCGCTCGGCGAGATGCGCGACGAGCGGAGTGAGCTTGCCACCGAACAGCCGATCGATCAGCCGCTGCGATTCGCGCGCGACATAATCCTCACGCGCCACGATGGGCCGGTAGAGATAGCGCCGCCCCTCTTCCTCGTGCGCGATGGCGTGTTTGGCGAGCAGCCGCCCGAGCAGGGTCTTGACGGTGTTGGCGCTCCAGTCGCGCTCGGCGGGCACGCGCTCGGCGACGTCCTGCGCGCTCAGCGGGCTTTTTTCCCACAACACTTCCATGACGGCATGTTCGGCATCGCTGATTCGTTCGGCCACGACTCGCTCCTCGTTACGACCACAGATGTAATCTCAC
Source organism: Sphingomonas sp. (assembly GCF_036269755.1). GTDB lineage: Bacteria > Pseudomonadota > Alphaproteobacteria > Sphingomonadales > Sphingomonadaceae > Sphingomonas. The sequence continues at coordinate 96,746 of NZ_DATBDV010000014.1, forward strand.
CGATTACGGACGTAGTCAAGAAGCATTGCGGCAGCGGCGACTCTGCGGCGAAACCGTTGAGAATCGTCGGAAATCCTTACAGGCTCGACCTGCCGGTGCCGCGCGTTAACCATCGTCACCCGCAGAAATCCGTCGCTCGGCGCGGTTGGCACGGCGTCTGCAACGTTTTGTGTGCCCGAGCGGTCTTGCCGCTTCAGCTGGGCGGACCGGCGCTCCCCCCGATCTAGCGCCGGTCCGCCCTCACCCGGCCTCCCGACCATTCCAATCATTCGGCAGCGAGCGGCATCGTCTCGGTTTGCGGCGCGCCGGCATAGCGCCAGCCCTTGCCCGATCGTGCGCGCGCCGCGGCGTGCGCCATCGCCTTCGGGTAGATGCGGTTGAGCAACGTATCGAACGTCCGCGCCCAGCTGAAATTGGCTTGGACATGCGCGCGTGCGGCCGCACCCGTCGCCGCCGGGTCGCCACGCCACAGCTTGACGACGTTCGCCGCCATCGTTGCCGTGTCGTCGACCGGGCCGAGCAGCCCCAGCCCCGCCGGCACGCGATCGGGCATCGCGCCCGATGCGACTCCGACTACCGGCAGCCCACAGGCTTGCGCCTCGAGCACCGAAATGCCGAACGTCTCATCGGCCATCGCCGACACGTAGAGGTCCGACGACGCCAGCGCGCGCGCGAGCTCGGCGCGATCCTTCTCGAATCCGGGAAAGGCGACCGGCAGCCCCTTCGCCTCAGCCTGAAGCCGCGCCATCAGCTTGCCGTCGCCCATCATCACCATCGCCGCGTCGAGGTCGGCGGGCAATTGCTTGAACATCGCGATCAGCCGGTCGGCGCGCTTTTCGTTGTCGATACGGCCGGCATAGATCAGCAACGGCCCGTCGCCGCCGAGTCCGAGCTCGCGACGGAAAGCAGGGTCGCGCTTGTCGGGCGAGAACATCTCGATATCGACGCCGAGCGGCAACACGTCGGTACGGGTGATCTTGCGCGCGCCCAACGCAGCGTGCGCATCTTCGCTCAGCGTGTAGACCCAATCGAACTCGCGATACGTGATCTCGGCATAGCCGTAGATCAGCCAGCGCAACGCCCGGCCGATCGTCTCGCCGAACTTGGCCTTGGCCACGCGATAGACGTGGGCGTTGGGGAAGTCGGTTCGGTACCCGGCGATCAGTGTCGTCTCCGGAAATGCTTTGCGATGGTTGATCGCGGTCCACGGCAGCACCCACGGACAAAGCGATTCGATGACATCGGGACGATATTTCGCGAGGATGTCGCGCACCACCTTCGTGCGCAGGATGAAGCGGTAATTGGGGCTGCCATGGACCGGCTTCGCCCCGACTTCGGCGAAGATATGGCGGCCGTTGACGGTGATCTTGTCCTCCGGCCCCGGGACGATCTGAAGCAGATGATGCGGCGTATGGGTGAGGACGTAATCGCGCTTTTCGCGGAGATACGTGCTGATCCCGCCGCCGCCCGATGGTGCATAGCTCTGCGTCAAATCGCAGAGGATCATCGGGCCGGCCGTTCCCGGCCGCCTCGGAAAATCTTCGTTGAGGAGCATCGCTCTCCTCCCTTTTGTGGATCTATATTACGCGGGCGTAACGCCCTGGTCCGCCAGGAGTTGCGCGAGCTCCCCGCTTTCGTACATCTCCATCATGATGTCGGAGCCGCCGACGAACTCGCCTTTGACGTACAATTGCGGGATGGTCGGCCAGTCGCTGAACGCCTTAATGCCCTGGCGGACATCCTGATCCTGCAGCACGTCGACGCTGTCATACTGGACGCCCAGATGATCGAGGATCGCCACCGCGCGGCTCGAAAAACCGCATTGCGGGAATAAAGGGCTGCCCTTCATGAACAGCAGCACATCGGAGCCGTTGACCAGTCCGGAAATGCGTTCGTGCGTCGCGTCGCTCATGTCATTCACTCCTTCATTCGGCCGCGGTCGTCAGCTGCAGCGCATGCAATTCGCCGCCCATCCGTCCGCCCAGCGCCGCATAGACTCGCCGCGTGCGCTCGACTCGCGATACGCCCGCAAAACTCGCCGCGACCACGCGCGCGGCATAATGATCGCCGTCGCCGGCGAGATCGGTGATCTCGACTCGAGCGTCGGGGATCGCGTCGACGATCAGCGCCTCGATAGCGGTCGCCGCCATCGGCATTATCTGGCTTCCATCAGCTGCCGGCGCGCCTCGACGGCGTTGGCATCGAGCGCCGCGCGCACCGTCGCTTCGTCGGTTTCGACCCCGGCTGCGGTCAGATCGCCGAGCAGCTTGCGCACGACGTCCTCGTCGCCGGCTTCCTCGAACTCGGCCTGGACCACCGCCTTCGAATAAGCGTCGGTCTCTTCGGGCGTCAGCTTCATCAGCCCGGCCGCCCATTGCCCGAGCAGCTTGTTGCGCCGCGCGACCACACGGAACGCCATCTCCTCGTCACGGGCATACTTGTTCTCGAAAGCGTGCTCGCGGTCGTCGAAGGTGGTCATGGTCGCTCCCTGGCCGTTTGTTACGGTTCGGGAGATAGGGTCGGCGGCGCAGGATGGAAAGACCTGCCGTCGCCCCGGCGAAGGCCGGGGCCTTCGCGTAACAAGGGAGTTCGAAATCAAGCGGCCCGGCCTTCGCCGAGGCGACGATGACTTTACTCAGCCACTCTCACCACCAATTTCCCGATCGCGCCACGCGCCGCCATTTTGGCGATCGCCTTGCCGCCGTCTTCGAAGGCGAACGTCTCGGTGACTCGCGGAGCAATCTTGCCGTCCTTCCACAGCCGGAACAGGCGATCGACGTGCGCGCGATTGGCCTTGGGATCGCGCGCGGCGAACGCCCCCCAGAACACGCCGCAAACGTCGCAGCTCTTGAGCAGGGTCAGGTTGAGCGGCAACCGCGGGATGCCAGCGGGAAAACCGACCACGAGATAGCGCCCTTCCCAGCCGATCGACCGCAGCGCCGGCTCGGCATAGTCGCCGCCGACCGGATCGTAGATCACGTCGTAGCCGGCTTGGCCCCCCTTGGCCTTGAATTCCTCGGCGAGCGCTTTGGACTGGTCCTTGTCGAACGGCGCGCGGCCGTAAATGATCGTCTCGTCCGCCCCGGCCTCGCGGCACGCCTGCGCCTTTTCCTCGCTCGACACTGCCGCGACGACTCGCGCGCCGAACGCCTTGCCGAGCTCGACCGCCGCCAGCCCGACCCCGCCCGCCGCGCCGAGCACGAGCAGAGTATGCCCCTCCTTCAAATGCCCGCGGTCGAGCAAAGCGTGGATCGTCGTCGCGTACGTCAGCAGCAGCGACGCGCCTTCCTCGAAACTGCGGCCCTCGGGCAGCGGATAGAGCGACGCCGCCGGCACCGCGATCTTTTCGACCAGCCCGCCCGCGCCGGTCGTGCACAGCACGCGGTCGCCCGGCTTGAAGTCGCGCACGCCGTCGCCGACGCTGTCGACCACGCCCGAAATCTCGCTGCCCGGTGCGAACGGGCGCGGCGGCTTCATCTGGTACTTGTCCTCGATGATCAGGACGTCGGGATAGTTGATGCTGCACGCCTTGACCGCGACGATCACCTGGCCCGGCCCCGCCACCGGATCGGGAAGTTCGTCCATCACCAGCGTTTCAGGGCCGCCCGGCGCCTTCGACAACAAGCCCCGCATGCGTGTCTCTCCCCGCTCAGGAACGGGCGCTCGATCGCGGCCGCCTATCCATTCGAAATCGCGGGCACCCTTGCCAGCGTCGGGGCAACCCCGTCCAGCCCCTCGGGGGCCGAGGGCGTTATTTGTCGGATTTTTCCTGAGGGACCGGGCGCGCCATCGCGGTATAGGCGGCGACCCCGCTCAGCACCGAACCAACTACCAGCAGGACCAGCACGCGCTTCATGGTCTTCCCCCGTTACTCGCTGCGGGAGGCGTTACATCGCTCCTCGCTTCACCTGCTTACGCCGATCCGATTCGGCGGGGAAGCGATAGTCTGACGAGCCGGTGCGAAATCGCGGTTATCGATCAGAAACCATCTTGCAATGCCGGCGAGACGTAGCCGGCGTCGTGCTCGAACGGCATCGGACGCCCGTCGCGCAACGCGGACAGGATCGCGGCGAAATCGGTCGCGCAGCGAAAGCCGAGATCGACCTCGATCCGCGCCGCGTCGTACACGCGGCCGATGCTGTCGGGCAGATGCCAGCCGCGCGCCGCGTACAGATCCGCCCCGTCCGGAAAATAGCGAGCGATCACCGCGCGAGCGTCGCGCTTCAACTCGGCTGCGTCGCTGCGCGCGAACGGCGTCGGCGCGGACACCAAATAGGTGCCGAACCCGATTGCCGGCGCTTTCTCGAGCGCCGCGACATGCGCCGCCGCGCAATCCTCTACCGTCAGGCGCCGGTTGAGGAATTCGTTCGCCTTCATATTCTCCCCCGACAGATCGCGGTGTGTGTCGTCATCCTCGGGAAAGAAGCGCGCGGTGCGCAGGATCACGATCGGCAGCCCGGTTTCGGCATGGACCAGCCGGCACACTTCCTCGGCAGCGCGCTTGGTCACGCCATAGATGTTGCGGGGTGCGAGCGGTCCACTGTCCTCGTCGAGCCATACCGCCTCGGTTGCGGTTTCGTCGCGGATCGCCTGCGTGATCATCAGCGAGGTGGTCGAGGTGAAGACGAAGCGATCGACGCCGGCCGCGACCGCTTGCTCGAGCAGGTTGAGCGTGCCGGTCGCGTTGATGTCGATAAACGCCTGGCGCGGATGGCGGATGATGTCGGGCTTGTGCAGCGCCGCGGCGTGGATCACGCCTTCGATCCCGTGGCTCAGCATCGTTCGCTCGACCAGCGCGCGGTCGGCGACGCTGCCGACCACTTGCGTGTCCGACCCCGGCGCCACGTCGAGCCCGGTCACCTCATGCCCGCGCGCGCGCAGCATCGGCGCGAGATAGCGTCCGAGCCACCCCGTCGATCCAGTCAGCAGCACCCGCACAGCATTCTCCGTCGTCCCGGCGAAGGCCGGGACCGCTGCGTTACCGCGAAACAGAGCGTCGTGCATCATTCGCGCAGCGGCCCCGGCCTGCGCCGGGGCGACGTGCTACGCCGCGAGCGGCCTCGGCGCGGGCTCGTTCTCGCGTTCATCGGCCCAGTCGGTGCGTCGCGGCGTCCACGGGTTGACGAACACCAAGGGAATCTTGAGGAACAGCAATTCGCGGTGGATCCAGAAATCGGTCAATTTCTCGGTCCACTTCGCCTGCGGCCGTCCGGTGCGGTCGAGCCAGTCCTGATACGGTTGCCAATGACTCGGCTCGTCCTTCTCGACGATCTTGAAGATCCGCACCATTACCGGGTCGGCCTTGACCAAAGGCGATTTGAGCAGCGCATCGACCTGCTTCATCCCGCGCATCTCGGTCAGCATGATCACCCGGCACAGCCGCTCGAACAGATCGTCGCTGTGGATCACCGCTTGCGTATCGAGATCGTCGATCGTCCGGCCGAACGCGATCTCGACGAAACGGTCGATATGGCCGAGCGCGCGATCGACCTTCAATGGCATCTTGCCCTGCAGCTGGAACCAGCGCCGGAACATCGTGTAATGCTTGCGTTCGTCGGCGCGGTGCTTCTCGATCGCGGCGATGAAGACGTGGTCGTCGGGGCAGCGCACCCGCACCGCCTCGAGCACTCGGTCGATGCTCGTATAGCCGCGATGCTCGTTATAGATGTAGATCGACGCGAGAACGTCGAGATAGCGGCGGCGGAACGCGGAGAACATGATGCGAGGGGACCTAGGCCCGGGAGGGGCCCTCGTACAATGAACTATCGGCCGGAACGTTGCATCAGCGCATCGTTCAGGAACGCGACGCTGTCGGCGAGCACCGGGCCTTTTCCGCGGAACGGCCTGGACAGCGCCATCGCGACGTCTTCGTGGCTGAGGCCGGGATAGTCGATCAGCGTCACGCGCGCACCGAGCGACTTGAGCTTCTTCGCAAGATCAAAGGCATTGTGCGGCTTGACCTCGGTATCGCCGGTCGAGGTGACGAGCAGCATCGGCGGTGCATCGGGGCGCGCGAAGGTGATCGGCTGAGTCATTTTCGGATCGGCGGCATTGCCGAGCGCGTCGATCGCGCGCTTCGAGGTGAACGGATAGAAATTGTACGGTCCCGACAGCCCGACCGCCGCCTTGACGATGCCGGGATCGACTCCCTCGGCGCGCAGCCAGCGCTGGTCGAGCGCGAGCATCGCCACGGTGTAAGCCCCCGCCGAATGCCCGGCGAACGCGATGCGGGATGGATCTCCGCCATAGAGGGCGATGTGATCGCGAGTCCATTTGACCGCCTGCGCGCCGTCCTGAAGCATCGCCGGAAAGCGGATCGCCGGCACCTTGCGGTAATCGGGCACGACGACAACGAACCCGGCCTTCGCATAGGCCCGCGCCGCGAACGCATAGGCGCGGCGGTCCCCCTTCACCCAACCGCCGCCATACCAGAAGATCAGCACGGGACGCGGTGCCGCCGCTTTTTGCGACGGCGCCCAGACGTCGAGCGTCTGGCCGTGCGTCCCGAACGCGATATCGCTGCCCGGCCGGCTCGCGCCCCAGCCGCCGCCGACGACGCTATCGACAATGCTGAGCAATCCAGGCGGGGAAACCGTCACGGCCATGATCCCCAACCCCGCCACCAGGACGACGACCCCGAGGACCAGCCAGCGGCGGATCACGCCGAAATCAGCGCGTCGTATTTCGCCGTCGTCTTCGTCGCCACTTCGTCCGCGGTCACGCCCGGCGCCAGCTCGATCAGGCGGAACGGCGATTGGTGATCGGGGCGCTGAAACACGCACAGATCGGTGACGATCATGTCGACCACGTTCTTCCCCGTCAGCGGCAGCGTGCAGGCCGGGATGAACTTGGGGTCCCCGTTCTTGCTGGTATGCTCCATCACCACGATGATCTTCTTGACGCCAGCGACCAGGTCCATCGCGCCGCCCATGCCCTTGATCATCTTGCCTGGGATCATCCAATTGGCGATGTCGCCATTCTCGGCGATCTCCATCGCGCCCAGCACCGCGAGATCGATATGTCCGCCGCGGATCATCGCGAAGCTCTGCTCCGACCCGAAATAGACCGTCTGCGGCAGCTCGCTCACGGTCTGCTTGCCCGCATTGATCAGATCGGGATCGACCTGATCGTCATAGGGAAACGGCCCGATCCCGAGCATGCCGTTTTCGGATTGCAGCGTCACCTCGACGCCCGGCGGGATGTGGTTCGCGACGAGGGTGGGAATGCCGATCCCCAAATTTACGTAATAACCATCGCGCAATTCTTTCGCGGCGCGCGCGGCCATCTCGTCGCGAGTCCAGCCCTTGGTTTCCTGGGCCATCAGTTCACTTCCTTGCCAAGATCGGTGGGATTGTTGCGTTCGGCGTCGACACCAAACCAGATACGCTCAAGCGCCTCCTGCTCGGTCACGCCGACTGCCTGCGCCCAGGCGCGCGCGCCGTGGCGGACAGCATCCACCAGCGCGACGCCAAAGGTTGCCGGATCGGGGTTCAATGCCGCGGGATTCACGAAACACACCGCCTGTCCCTCACGCTTGGCCCACATGCGCAGGAACTCGCGCGATCCGGCGAGCATGTCCGAATAGGGGACGAGGTCGATCGGAACCGGCTTGTCGGTCATGGCTTGGGCGATGGAGCCGCCACGGGCGCGGGCACCGCACCGATCGCCGGGCCGGGATCGGTCCAGCGGCGGTTCGCCGGGAACACCGCGTCGATATCTCCCTTCAGCGCGGTGCCGTACACCGGGTTGGGCAGCATGAACCAGCCATGCCCCCACAGCATCCTGAGCATCGGCGAATTGGTCGCCGCGCGGCGCTGAGCGACAGTCAGCTCCGGCGAGTTGAACAGATCGCTGAAGTCGCCGAGCTGGTCACCGACCATCGCGATGACGCAATATTTGGCGGAGATCGCCCAGCGCCGTCCGTCCTTGCCACCGCCCGGCGTGCCGCCGTCGCCCTTGAGCCACAGATTCTGGAAATGCACCACCGGGCCAAGCCCCGCGAGCGTCAGCGCTGCGACGGTCGAATCGGCGGTGGCGGACGATCGGTTCGAATTGAACACCACCTGGATACCCGCACGGCGCGCGGCGCGGATCGCCTCGAGCGCGCCGGGGACCGGGTCCACCGCGCCGACGCCGCTCGTCTCCCAGCGATCCCAGCGGCCCTGGTCGTACGGCCCGTTGCGCTGGCTGTCGTCGGCCTCGTAGCCCAGGTTCATCAGCGCGGTTTCGTCGATGTCGAGCACCACCGCCGGCTGCTGATTGGCGGCGCAGGTCATGAAGCTCGGCGCGGCGAGCGTGGCGTTGGGCGCCATCACCACCGATTGCACCGGATGCCCGACCTGGAAGTCGCTGGCGCGCGCGAGCAGGAAATCGGTCAACCCGAGATAGGCCTGGATGCTGATCGCCGACGCCTCGCCCGATCCGTAGAGATATTGCATCCCCGGCGGCACGCTCCCCGGCGGCGGCGCGGGATTGGTGGCAGTCGTTCCGGAGGGGACCGCTTGCCCCGCCGGGATGCCTGCCGGTGCCGCTTGCGGCGTCAGCGCGACGACCGGCGCGCGACTCGACGGCAGGTCCGGGTCGCGCTTCTTGTCGAGCTGCCTCTTGCCGATCGCGCCGGCCGCGAGCAGCGGCGCGGCCGCGACGATGCATCCGCTGAGCGTGGTGCTGCCCGCGAGCAGTGCCAGGACGAGGAGGCGCTTCATGCCGCGACCCGATCGCGCCCATTTCTTTCGCGAACGGTGCGGAACTCAATCTTCTTGTCGTACGGCGCGCCGAGGATCAGGCGATTGACGTAGATGCCGGGCAAATGAATCTGATCGGGATCGAGCGCACCGACCGGCACCACTTCCTCGACCTCTGCGATGCAGATTTTGCCCGCGGTCGCCATCGGCTGGTTGAAGTTGCGCGCGGTCTTGCGGAACAGGAGGTTGCCGCTCTCGTCGGCCTTCCACCCCTTGACGATCGCAAGGTCGGCGCGGATGCCGCGTTCGAGGATGTAATCCTCACCATCGAAGCTCTTCACTTCCTTGCCATCGGCAACCAAGGTACCGACACCGGTCTTGGTGTAGAAGCCGGGAATCCCCGCCCCGCCCGCGCGGCAGCGTTCGGCGAGCGTGCCTTGCGGGCAAAATTCGACCTCGAGCTCCCCGCTCAGATATTGCCGCTCGAACTCCTTGTTCTCGCCGACATAGGACGAGATCATCTTCGCGACCTGGCGCGTGCGCAGCAGCTTGCCGAGCCCCTCGCCGTCGATTCCGGCATTGTTGCTGGCGATCGTCAGTTGCTTGGTGCCGGCATCGCGGATCGCATCGATCAGCCGCTCGGGAATGCCGCACAGGCCGAAGCCCCCGGCGCAGATCGTCATGCCGTCGAACAACAGGCCGTCGAGCGCCGATGCGGCGTCGGGATAAAGCTTACGCGCCATGCGAACTCCTTGAACGTCGCGCAGCGATAGAAGCCGCGACGCGGCGGAGCAAGCGCATCCGGCGGCCGCCGCGCGGCGTTTGAGATCAGACGCGCGCGCCGAAAAGGTGGCCGATGCCGGCCGTGACCGCCATCGCGAGCGCGCCCCAGAAGACCACTCGCGCAGCGCCGCGCCAGATGCTCGCGCCGCCCGTGCGCGCGCCGATCGCACCCGTCGTCGCAAGCAGCGCGAGGCTGACGATCGTCACCGCGACGACCAAGCGCTCGCCGCTGAACGCCAATACCGTCAACACCGGGAGGATCGCGCCGGTCGCGAAGCTCGCCGCGGACGCCAGCGCGGCTTGCACCGGACGCGCCGCGACCTCCTCCGATATGCCGAGCTCGTCGCGCAGATGCGCACCGAGCGCGTCGTGCGACATCAGCTGATCGGCAACCTGCAGCGCGAGATCGTGGTCCAGCCCGCGCTGGCGATAGATAGCCGCGAGCTCCAGCCGCTCCGCCTCGGGTTCTTCGTTGAGCTCGGCGGTTTCGCGCGCGATATCGGCGCGCTCGGTATCCGCCTGCGAGCTGACCGAGACATATTCGCCCGCGGCCATCGACATCGCGCCCGCGACCAGCCCGGCAATTCCGGTAATGAGGATCGACGCCTGGCTGGCATTCGCCGCCGCCACGCCGACGATCAGGCTCGCGGTTGACAAGATGCCGTCATTCGCCCCGAGCACGGCGGCGCGAAGCCAGCCGATCCGCTGAACGAGGTGCCCTTCCCGGTGTCTGCGCATAGCCATGGGCCCGTGCCTAGAAGGTTCCGGGAGGTAAACCCAGCACCTTCTCCAGCGCGGCCAGCGCCTGAGCGCCGCTCGTCACCTTGATCGCCGCCATCCCCATCGCCGCCGCCGGCTTGCAGTTGATTCCGAGGTCGTCGAGGTACACGCACTGCTCTGGCCGCACGCCGAGCGCATCGCAGGCCATTTGGTAGATCGCCGGATCGGGCTTGCGGATGCCGACCTTCGAGCTTTCGATCACGCAGTCGAACCGCGCCAGGATGGCGGCGACCACCGCGGCTTTTTCGGCCGCCCGGGCCATGCCCGCGCCGTTGCCGGTCGGCACGTTGTTGGTGATGCAGCCGATCCGGTACCCGTTGCGCTTCAGCCAATCGAGCGCCGCGACCATCTCCGGGCGGACATCGCCGGCCAACACCGCGAGCACGTCCTCGCCGCGCAATTCATGCCCCAGCGCGCGCGCTTCTTCGGCGAAGATCGCATCGAACATCGCGCCGTCGATCTCGGCGCGCTCGAACCGCGCCCAGGCGTTGCCGTCGCGCTCGAGCGCATTGACGCGGCGGATGAAGTCGCGCGGCAAATCGCGTTCCGCTTCCAGCCGGTTGAACGCCTCGAACGGCGACGACGTGATCACGCCGCCGAAATCGAAGAGGACGGTATCGCGCTTCACACCGACATCGGCCCGCGCCGCGGCGCATCGCCGCGAACGCTGGTTGCCGCGACCTTGAGCCCGCCCGCGGTCAGCGCGGCGGCAACCTCGCGGCCCGGCGTGGTCAGCATGATCTGCTCGAACATCACCGATCGCGCGAACAACGGCGTCGCCTGGACATGGTCGATCCACGCCGCGACTCGCGGCCAGCGCTCGGCATCGAGGCTCCACCCGGCGAGCGCGGCGTTGCGGAAGAAGCTGGCGAAGGTCAGGTCGGTCATCGACAGATCGTCGAACATATAGCCGGCGGCGGGCGCCTGCGGTTCGAGCCAATCCATCACTTCGGGCAAATCCTGCGCGACGACCTGCGCGACCAAAGCCTCGTCGGTCTCCTGCTTCCAGACGCGCGGCTTGACGTTGCGCTGGAAGAACAGCTTCCAGATCATCACGTCGCCCAACCGGCTGTCGGCGAACTCCTCCAGCCACCGCGCCCGCGCGCGTTGCGCCGGATCGGCGGGATAGAGCGGCCGTTCGGGAAAACGGTCGTCGAGATATTCGCAAATCACCGTCGAATCGGGGATCACGAGGTCCCCGTCGATCAGCACGGGGATGCGCCGCAGCGGGTTGAGCCGCGTGAAGTCGTCGCCGCCGAAGAACGGCACGATCGGGTCGATCTCGTAATCGACCTCCTTGTGGTCGAGCGCCAGGAACACCTTGCGCGCATAGGGCGAGACGTGGTTGCCGATGATGCGAATCATGCGGGTTATCCGTTGTACTGCAGCTTGAGTCCCGGCCGCGGCCAGCGCATCTTCGCCAGCCGTCCGCTGCCCGACAGCGTGATATAGGCGTCGCGCAGGTCCGCGCCGCCCCAGCAGATGTTGGTGGTGAAGATGTCGTCGGTCGCCACGAACTCGACGAGTTCGCCCGCCGGCGAAATCACGCTGATCCCGCACTCGCCAATCGTCGCGACGCAGATATTGCCGCTTTCCTCCACGCCGAGCGAATCGAAGAATTTGTATCCCGCTGGCCGGTACAGCGGGATGCCGGGACCGCCTGGGCCTGCCGTGCCGTCGACCTTCCCCGGCGCGATCACGTTAAACGCCATCAGCCGGCAAGTGTACGTTTCCGCAGCGTAGAGCCGCTTGCCGTCGGGCGACAGCCCGACGCCGTTCGGGTTCTCGCTCGGGAAGATCACTTCCTCAAGGTGGCTACCGTCGGCCTTCGCGTAGAACACCCCCGTGACGTCGCGCTCGCGGGTCCGGGTCTTGCCATGGTCGGTGAACCAAAAACCGCCGGCATCGTCGAACACGATGTCGTTCGGCCCGCGCAGCACGCAGCCGAAATCGCCGTCCTTGTAGAGCGTCTCGACCGCGCCCGATTCGATATCGATCCGCTCGATCCGCCCGCCCGAATAGTCGTCGGCCTGCCCGTGCGGCGCGAGATATCCGTTGGCCTCGACGTAATTGAAGCCGCCATTGTTGCAGCAATAGAGCTTGCAGTCGGGGCCGATCGCAAGGCCGTTGGGACCGCCGCCGGGTTCGGCCACCATCTCCTTCGAGCCGTCGGGCCGCACCCGCGTGATCCGGCCCGCGGCGATCTCGACCAGGATGATGCTGCCGTCAGCCATCGCCACCGGCCCTTCGGGAAAGCGCAATCCGTCGGTGACGATCTCGATCTCGGCCATACGCGCTCCTCGTTCCATTGCCGGGCCAACGTACCCGGTGTTCGAACGACTATTGCCGCGAGCGACGCGCAAAGGAAAGGGGCCGTCCTGTGCCGGACGGCCCCAATATTGCTGGTAGTGGCGCCGCGGCAAAGCCGCGTCGTCGGCCGGCCTGCGGCCGCCGGCCGAACTGGCGCGTCTCGCGTTCAGCGCCGCTAAACGCGTGCGCGCGGTGTCAAATATCGTCGCCCAGCGCGCCCTTCACCTTGCCGACGAACTGTTCGGCCTTGCCCTTGCCTTGCTGGGCGACGCCTTCGTCGTGCAGATCGGCATCGCCCTGATGCCCGCCGATCGCCTGTTTGGTCTTGCCGACGGCTTCGTCGACATTGCCTTTGATCTTGTCGGTGAGTTCACCCATCGCGAATGATCCTTTTCGCAACGCGCGACGGGGGTGGCCGCGCTCATGTTGCGAAATCAAAACGATTGGCGCGAGCCCCAGTTCCTGATCGAAGTTAGGGAAAGATTCGCTTGAGGAAGCCGAGCACCGCGCGCCAATTCTCCTCGGCGCCGCCGGGATTCTTCCCCGCGATCAGCGTCGACGAGCCATGGATCCCCGTCATCGGGACATAGAGCTGGCGATCGACGCTCTTGGTCGCGGTCAGGATCGCCTTGGCGTCGCCCTCTTCCTCGGTCGAGTTGGCGGAGGTGACGAACACCGGCACGCTCACCTTGGCGGCGGCCGCCTCGACCATTGTCTTGTCGCTGAAATATTCGCCGGGCGAAAACGCAATCACGGCCTTGACCGTGCCCTGCGCGTCCTTGGCGTTGGCGAGCATGAACACCAGGCTCGCCGAATAGCTCGACCCCCACAGCACCACCGGCAGCGTCCGACCCTTCGCCCAGGCCAGCGCCGCCTCCATGTCGGGCAGCGCGCCGAGATAGTCGGTCTCGCCCGAATAGCCCGCCATCGTGCGGTTGGCGCCGTAGAGGTTGCCGCCCGCGCGCTGGTCGATCGCGAGCGATTCGTACCCCGCCTGCGCCAGCCGCGGCGCGATCTGGGCGTATTCGGCGCTCGACGACCCCGCCTGGTGGAACAGCAGGATCAGCGCCTTGGGCTCGCTGGCCGGGTAGAAAGTGCCGTAGACCGTAACGCCGTCGACCGCCTTCAGCGTCACCGGCTGCGCCGCGAGCGGCTTGGCGGGCAGCGTTTCGTTGACCTCCGCGCTCTTGTTGTCGACGTTGGGCGCGGGGTTGCACGCGGCGAGCAACGCGAAGCCGGCGATGACGAAACGGCGCATTCGGCCTCCTTTAGATCAGCCCCGCGAGTGGGCTAGAGGGATCGGCGTACCGCCGCTGCCCCATTCGTCCGGCAAGATACGCCAAACGTCCGGCCTCGACCGCCAGTTTCATCGCGCGCGCCATCATCACCGGATCCTTGGCCTCGGCGATCGCGGTGTTCATCAGCACGCCGTCGCAGCCGAGCTCCATCGCCACCGCAGCGTCGGATGCGGTGCCGACCCCGGCATCGACCAGCACCGGGACCCCCGCGCCCTCGACGATCAGCCGGATCGTCACGCGGTTCTGGATGCCAAGCCCCGATCCGATCGGCGCGCCCAGCGGCATGATCGCGACCGCGCCCGCTTCTTCCAACTGCTTCGCGGCGATCGGGTCGTCGACGCAATAGACCATCGGCTTGAAACCCTCTTTGACAAGGATTTCCGTCGCTTTGAGCGTTTCCCTCATATCGGGATAGAGTGTCCGCGCCTCGCCCAGCACTTCGAGCTTGACCAGGTCCCAGCCCCCCGCCTCGCGCGCCAGCCGTAGCGTGCGGATCGCCTCGTCGGCGGTGAAACAGCCCGCGGTGTTGGGTAGGTAGGTAACCTTCTTGGGGTCGACGAAGTCGGTCAGCATCGGCGCCTTGGGATCGCTGACGTTCACCCGGCGCACCGCGACGGTGACGATCTCGGCCCCAGACGCTTCGAGCGCGGCGGCGTTCTGCGCGAAATCCTTATACTTGCCCGTGCCGACGATCAGGCGCGAGCGGAACGTCTTGCCGGCGACGGTCCAGCTGTCGTCCTGCGCGACGGTGACTGGGGTGGCGATGTTCATGGGCAATCAAACCTCTCATCGTGGTCCGGCGAAGGCCGGACCGTTGGCCGGCGGCGGCCGGCTATCGATCTCCAGCGCTCCGGCCTGCGCCGGAGCACGGTCAAGTGTCACCCACCCCCGACGAAATGCACGATCTCGATCTCGTCGCCATCCTCGACGCACACCTCTCGCAACGTCGAGCGCGGCACGACCGCCAGATTACGCTCGACCGCCACCTTCTCCGGCACCAGCCCAAGCTCCGCGGCAAGCTGCGCGAGGCTTAGCCCCGCCGCCACCCGGCGATGCTCGCCATTGACCTGGATCGAAACGGTACCGTCGGTGTGCATGGTATTCATGGCAAATCGCGATATAGCGACGCGACCAGTCGCGCCACAACGAAAGGCCATCGGTGACCGAGACGATCCTGGTGCTCAACGGCCCCAACCTCAACCTGCTCGGGAGCCGGGAGCCGGACATCTACGGGTCCGACACGCTCGACGACATCGCCGCGCGGTTGACCGAACGCGGCAAGGAATTGGGCTTCGTCATCGACCTGCGCCAGTCGAATCATGAGGGGCATCTGGTCGACTGGCTCCACGAGTCGCAGGACCGCGGAGTCAAGGCGATCCTGCTCAACGCGGGCGCGCTGACGCATACTTCGGTCGCGCTGTACGATGCGATCAAAGCGATCGACGTGCCGGTGATCGAGGTGCATTTGTCCAACCCGCTGGCGCGCGAGGACTTCCGCCACGCCAGCTTCGTCGGTCGTGCCGCGTGCGGAACCATTTCTGGTTTCGGGGCGCTTTCGTATATGCTCGCGCTTGAAGCCGCCGCCAGTCTCTGACACAGGCCGCGCCTTTCACTCCGCCCGTAACAGGGGCCGATAAGAGATAGGGTCAAATGGCAGACGAGAAAGACGGGGCAATGCGGATCGACGTCGAGCTGGTGCGCCAGCTCGCGACGATGCTCGACGACACCAATTTGACCGAGATCGAGGTCGAGGACGGCGATCGGCGCGTCCGGGTCGCGCGCGAAATCCACGCCGCGCCCGCGCCGGTGAACTATGCGCCGGCCCCCGCCACACCCGCGCCG
Organism: Sphingomonas sp.; assembly: GCF_036269755.1. GTDB lineage: Bacteria > Pseudomonadota > Alphaproteobacteria > Sphingomonadales > Sphingomonadaceae > Sphingomonas. The sequence goes on from NZ_DATBDV010000014.1 coordinate 112,443, forward strand.
GCCGCTGTCGTAGCCGCGGCTCCCGCCGCCGAAGCTGCTCCGGCCGCCAGCGCTGCGAACGCGGTCAAGTCGCCGATGGTCGGCACCGCCTACCTTTCGCCCAATCCCGAGGCGAAGCCGTTCATCGCGATCGGGCAAAAGGTCGCAGCCGGCGACACCTTGCTGATTATCGAGGCGATGAAGGTGATGAACCCGATCCTTGCGCCCGCCGCCGGCACGGTAAAGGCGATCCTGATCGAGACCGGCCAGCCGGTCGAGTTCGACCAGCCGCTCGTCGTCGTCGAATAGTCGGCGCCCCATGCCGGAAATCAAGAAACTGCTGATCGCCAATCGCGGTGAGATCGCGCTCCGCATCCATCGCGCGTGCCACGAAATGGGGATCAAGACGGTCGCGGTGCACTCGACCGCCGACACCGACGCGATGCACGTGCGGCTGGCTGACGAAGCGGTGTGCATCGGCCCGCCGCCCGCGGGCGAATCGTACCTCAACATCCCGCGGATCATCTCCGCGGCCGAGATCAGCCATGCCGACGCGATCCATCCCGGCTACGGCTTCCTTAGCGAGAACGCCAAGTTCGCCGAGATCGTCGAAGCGCACGGCATCGTCTTCGTCGGCCCCAAGCCCGAACATATCCGCACGATGGGCGACAAGATCGAGGCCAAGCGGACCGCCGGCGCGCTCGGCCTGCCGCTGGTTCCCGGATCGGACGGGGCGATCAGCGATGTGGGCGAGGCGAAGAAGATCGCGCAAGACGCCGGCTATCCTGTGATCATCAAGGCCGCTTCCGGCGGCGGCGGGCGCGGGATGAAGGTCGTCGCGACCCCCGAAGAACTCGAAACTCAGATGCAGCAGGCGGGTAGCGAGGCCAAGGCCGCGTTCGGCGACGCGACCGTCTATCTCGAAAAATATCTCGGTAATCCGCGTCACATCGAGTTCCAGGTGTTCGGCGATGGCGCGGGCAACGCGATCCACCTCGGCGAGCGCGACTGCAGCCTGCAGCGCCGCCACCAGAAGGTGCTCGAGGAGGCGCCCTCCCCCGTCATCACGCCCGAGGATCGCGCGCGGATGGGCGGGATCGTCGCCAAGGCGATGGCCGATATGGGCTATCGTGGCGCGGGGACGATCGAGTTCCTGTGGGAAGACGGCGAATTCTACTTCATCGAGATGAACACGCGGCTTCAGGTCGAGCATCCGGTGACTGAGGCGATCACCGGGCTCGACCTCGTCCGCGAGCAGATCCGAGTCGCGGAGGGCCACGGCCTCACGCTGCGCCAGGAGGACGTCCATTTCCGCGGCCACGCGATCGAATGCCGAATCAACGCCGAGGACCCGCGCACCTTCGCCCCCTCGCCCGGCCTGGTGAAGCAGTATCACGCGCCCGGCGGGATGAACGTTCGCGTCGATAGCGGTCTCTACGCCGGCTACCGCGTGCCGCCGTACTACGATTCGATGATCGCCAAGCTGATCGTCTACGGAACCACCCGCGCCGGCGCGATCCGCCGCCTGCGGCGTGCATTGGAGGAGTTCGTGGTCGAGGGCATGAAGACCACCATCCCGCTCCACCAAGCGCTGATCGAGGACTCCGAGTTCCAGGCGGGGCAGTATACGATCAAATGGCTTGAAGAGTGGTTGGCGAAGCAGGAGGTGGGCGAGCAGCCGGTCCGGCCATAGCAACATGCTCCTGCGAAGGCAGGAGCCCGGGGTTGCATCACGCGCCGTTCATTGCTTGGCTCCGGTGCTCCTGCCTTCGCGGGAGCACCGGGGGGAACCAAGCCATGTTCATCGGCCATTACGCGCCCGCGTTCGTCGCGGCGACATCGCGCAGGGCACCGCGGCTCGGGGCGTTGTTCGTCGCGGCGCAGCTCGTCGACATCGCGTTCTTCAGCTTCCTGATCCTCGGCGTCGAGCATTTGCGGGTGGTGCCGCTCGCCACCGCGATGAACGGCATGGACCTCTACGACATGCCGTGGACGCACAGCCTCGTCGGCGCGATCGGCTGGGGCGTGCTGTTCGCGATTGCGATCAAGCTGCTGCGCGGCAGCTGGGCAGCGGCGGCGATCGGCGGCGTGGTGGTGGTGTCGCACTGGGTCATCGACCTCATCGTCCACCGCCCCGACCTCACGCTCGCCGGGAGCGCGCCCAAACTCGGGCTGGGGCTATGGAACCATCCGTGGATCGAGGTTCCGCTGGAGCTGGCGTTCGCCTATGGCGGCCTCGCTTTCTTCGTCAGCCGCACGCGCGCCGCCGGCACGGCCGGGAAATGGTCGCCGCTCGTGCTCGCGATCGGGATGGGCGCGCTCCAGGCGGTCAATTGGGCGACGCCGCAGCCTGAGGCGGTGGGCGGGGCACCGCCCGCCGCCGGCTGGCTCGGGCTGTTCGCCTATGCCGTACTGACGGCGCTCGCCTGGTGGGTGGCGCGGACCCGGACGGTGCGCTAGCCGTTCAGGGCAGAACGGGAGAACATGATGTCGCTGGCCGCCGAGCTAAAAGGCCTCAACCGGAGCCAGGTCCACGCGATCTGGGCGAGCTATCTCGGCTGGACCCTCGACGCGTTCGATTTCTTCCTATTGGTGTTCCTCAAAGGCGCGATCGCCAAGGAATTTGGCGCGACCGACGAGGCGGTGTCGGAAGCACTGTTCCTCACCCTCGCGGCGCGACCGTTTGGCGCCTTCGCATTCGGCTGGCTCGCCGACCGCTACGGCCGCCGCCCGGTATTGATGGGAGTGATCCTCGCTTTCTCCGCCTTTTCGGTTGCTTCGGGCCTGGCCACCTCGCTCAGCATGCTGCTCGCTGTCCGTGCGGCCTTTGGCTTCGCGATGGGCGGAGAATGGGGCATTGGCGCGAGCCTCGTGATGGAGAGCATTCCGCCCAAGCTGCGCGGCCCCGTCTCGGGCCTCCTCCAGAGCGGCTATCCGTCGGGCTATTTCCTCGCCAGCCTGGTCTATTACCTGCTGTTCGACAGGATCGGTTGGCGGGGCATGTTCTTTGTCGGCATCGCCCCAGCTTTGCTCGTCTTCCTGATCCGGATGCACGTCGACGAGAGCCCGGTGCATCTCATCAATGCGGCGAAGGCGCGGGTCAATCCGCTGGTCGAGATCGGTCGGCACTGGAAGATCGCGCTCTACCTCGTGGTACTGATGACCGCCTTCAACTTCTTCAGCCACGGCACGCAGGATCAGTATCCCACCTTCCTGCAGAAGCAGCACGGCTTCGACACGCACACCGTCGGCATCCTGACCGCGATCATGAACGTCGGCGCGATAATCGGCGGGCTAACCTTTGGAATCTGGTCCGAGAAGATTGGTCGCAAGAACGCGATCATGATCGCGAGCCTGCTCGCGCTACCGGCGATACCGCTTTGGGCGTTTGGCAGCACGCCGATGCTGCTCGGGCTCGGCGCGTTCCTGCTGCAGATCGCGGTGCAGGGTGCATGGGGCATCGTGCCGGTGCACCTCAACGAACTGTCGCCCGCTTTAGCCCGCGGGCTGTTCCCAGGCTTCGCTTACCAACTCGGCAACTTGATCGCGTCGCGCAACGGGCCATTCCAGGCCTGGTTTGCGCGGACGCACGATGGCAATTATGGCCTAGCACTCGCATTGGTCGCGGGGGTTACCGCGGTGGTGCTTGTCATCTGGACATGGCTCGGCCCCGAACGGCGCGACATCGATTTCGTGAAAGAGGCGAAGGCGTGAAGGCGACGATCTGGCACAATCCGCGCTGCTCGAAATCGCGCGAGGCGCTTGCGATCCTGCAGGAGGGCGGCGCGGAGATCGAGGTGATCGATTATCTCCACAACCCGCCGTCGCGCGAGCGGCTCGCCGACCTGTATAAACGCGCCGGGCTGACCCCGCGCGAGGGACTGCGCAGCGGCGAGGATGCCGCCAAGCCGCTCCGCCAGGCGAGCGACGACGCCATCCTCGACGCGATGGTCGCGCACCCGATCCTGATCGAACGCCCGTTGGTCGAAACCGTCAAGGGCGTGGTGCTCGGCCGCCCGCCCGAAAAAGTGCGCGAAATCCTCTGACTCACGCATCGGACGGGCGGTCGCACGTCAGCCTGTCGTGGTCGTGACCGTGGTCTTGGTTTTCACAGCGGGGCGCGCTGGTGCGGCCTTGTGGACGACGCGGCGTTTGACCACGCGCCGGGCAGGCGCGCGCCGGACGACGACGCGAGTCGCCGCGGCGGGCGCGCTCGTCGAGGTCGTGACCGTGGTCCGGGTCGGCGCGGGTGCAGGCGCGGGAGCCGGGACCGGTGCGGCGATGATCACCGGCGGGGGTGGCGGCGCGTTGCGCGCTGCGGCGGCGTCCGCCTCCGCAGCGCGAGCCCGCGCATTGGCCTCTTCCGCAGCACGCGCGGCATCGGCGGCCTGCGCGTCGGCAGCGGCGCGGTCGGCACGCTCGCGATCGACCCGCGCGCGCTGGGCCTCGTTGAGCGCGAGGTCGGCGAGCCGCGAGGCTTCCTGCGCGTCGGCGATCGCCTTGTCCTTGCGGGTCGCCTTGAGGTCGTCCTCGGCGACTCGCAACGCGTCCTGCGCCTGAGTCAGCGTGCGCGGAGCAACGCCGCCGGTGCCCGCGCGCGTCGCCGCATCGACCTTGCCGCGCGCTTCGGCGACAGCGGCCCGGGCGCGGTCCATCTTGCCGTCGGCAAAGGCGGGAGACGACACGGCCAGTGTCAGGCCCAGCGCGCTCGCGCAGGCCAACATTCGGATCGAACGCATGATACTTCTCCTGAAGAGGGAACGCCGCGCAGAACGATCGTTACGCGGCCGGAGTTCCCAAATCAGTATCCTGCGTCAGCGCCGCCGCTCGCGCTCGACGCTGAAATTCCAGCTCTGATTCTCGACCACGTAGGACTTCACGGGCTGGCGATCTTCATCGAGCGCCGGGCGATAGCGGAATTTCTGCTCGATCAGTTCGCATGTCCGGATGTCGAGCTCGCGAATCCCGCTCGACCGCGTGATCCGGCAATCGTCGACCCGCCCGTCGGCCTCCACCGCGTAATTGACGCCGACGACTCGGTCGACGCCGTCCTGCATCAGGCTGGCAAGGTCCTCGGGCAAGTCGCTGCCCTTGATCCGTCCGCCGGTGCGCTTGGGCGGCGTGCCGCCGCCATCGCTGCCATCCCCGTCGCCGTCTCCATCGCCGCCGCTGCCGAAGCCGTTGCCGACTCCGCCCGCGCCGGTGCCCGGCCCCGGCACTGGCGCCGCTCCCTGAGTCGATTGCACCCCGGTATTGGCGACCGGGGCAGCGGCGATCGGCTGCGGCGGCGGTGGCAGCACCGGCTTCGGCGCCACCACCTCTGTGGCTGTCGAACGGATGTTGGCGGGCGACGCCGCGCCCTCCTTCGCGCTCTCTTTCCTGGGTTGCGGCGGCAGCGGCGGCGGGGGTGGGGGCTGGTCGTTCGCGATCGAAAACAGCGCGATCTTGTCGCGCAGCGCCGGCGAATTGCTCACCGCCAGCCCGGCGACGAGCACCCACAGCAACGCGCCCTGCACCAGGACGGCGCCGACTGCGCCCTTCCAGCGCCCAGGTTGGCCGAGATACCCTTCCATCGCGACCTTAACGCACGAACGGCCTGAACGTAGCTTGAGTGGATGACGTTTGGCGCGCGCGCCGCTAAGGGCGCTGCATGACCGCGATTACGCCAGAAATCACCGCCTCAATCGTCGCCGAGCACGGCCTGTCTCCGCAAGAATATGAGCGCGTCCTGCACGCGATGGGACGCGAGCCGAACTTGACCGAGCTCGGCATCTTTTCGGTGATGTGGTCCGAACATTGTTCGTACAAATCCAGCCGTATCCATCTGAAAAAGCTACCGACCACGGCGCCCTGGGTGATCTGTGGGCCGGGTGAGAATGCCGGCGTGATCGACATCGGGGACGGTCAGGCGGCGATCTTCAAGATGGAGTCGCACAACCACCCTTCGTACATCGAGCCGTATCAGGGCGCGGCGACCGGAGTCGGCGGCATATTGCGCGACGTGTTCACTATGGGCGCGCGGCCGGTCGCCAATCTCAACGCGCTGCGCTTCGGCCGGCCCGACCATCCCAGGATGCGCCACCTGATCGCAGGCGTGGTCCACGGCATCGGCGGCTACGGCAATTGCGTCGGGGTGCCGACAGTGGGCGGCGAGGTCAATTTCCACGCCGCCTATGACGGCAACATCCTCGTCAACGCGATGACGGTGGGCGTCGCGGAGACCGACAAGATCTTCTATTCGGCCGCTTCCGGCATCGGCAATCCGATCGTGTATGTCGGTTCCAAGACCGGGCGCGACGGCATCCACGGCGCCACCATGGCGTCGGCCGATTTCTCCGAGGATTCGGAGGAAAAGCGCCCGACGGTGCAGGTCGGCGATCCGTTCACCGAGAAACTGCTGATCGAGGCGTGCCTTGAGCTGATGGCGTCCGACGCGATCGTCGCGATCCAGGATATGGGCGCGGCGGGCCTCACCTCGTCGTCGGTCGAGATGGCCAGCAAGGGCGGCGTCGGAATCGAGCTCGACATGAACGCCGTCCCTTGCCGCGAGGACGGGATGACGCCCTACGAGATGATGCTGTCGGAGAGCCAGGAGCGCATGCTGATGGTGCTCAAGCCCGGGCGCGAGGCCGAGGCCGAGGCGATCTTCCGCAAATGGGAGCTCGATTTCGCGATAATCGGAGCGGTGACAGATACCGGGCGGATGGTGTTGAAATTCAACGGCGAAACCGTGTGCGACATCCCGCTCGGACCGCTCGCCGACGAAGCGCCGGCGTACGACCGCCCGTTCGTCCGCACCGAACCGCCGGCCGATCTGACCGACGAGCGCGAGTGCAACGACCTAACGGGCGACTTGCTCAAGCTGATGGCGTCGCCCGACATCGCCAGCCGCCGCTGGATCTGGGAGCAATACGACTCGCAAGTCGGCGCCGACACCATCCAGCGCCCCGGCGGCGACGCCGCGGTGGTGCGAGTTCATGGCACGCAAAAGGGCCTGGCGATCACCACCGATTGCACGCCGCGCTATTGCCTCGCCGATCCGTTCGAAGGTGGAAAGCAGGCAATCGCAGAAGCTTGGCGCAATCTCTGCGCAGTCGGTGCGAAGCCGCTCGCCACCACGGACTGCATGAATTTCGGCAACCCGCAGCGGCCCGAGATCATGGGGCAGTTCGTCGGCTGCATCGAAGGCATGGCCGAGGCCTGCGCGGCGCTCGACTTCCCGATCGTGAGCGGCAACGTCAGCCTCTATAACGAAACCAAGAACGACGACGGCAGCGGATCGGCGATCCTGCCTACCCCCGCGATCGGCGGGGTCGGGCTGCTCGACGATTATACCAGGTCCGCGACCATCGCGTTCAAGGGCACTGGCGACGCGATCCTCGCGGTGGGCGAGCGCGGCGGGCATCTCGGCCAGTCGATCTGGCTGCGAGAAATCCATGGCCGCGAGGCCGGACCCCCGCCCCCGGTCGATCTTCGCGCCGAGCGCCGCACCGGCGATTTCGTGCGGGCGTGCATCGCCAAGGGCGCGGTCAGCGCGTGCCACGACGTCTCCGACGGCGGCATGGCGGTCGCTATCGCCGAAATGGCGCTGGCGAGCGGCATCGGCGCGATGATCAACGAAGCGCAGCCGTTCGGCGTCGCAGGCTCGTTCTTCGGCGAGGACCAGGGGCTGTATCTGGTCACCGTACCCGACGACCACCTCGCCGAATTCCTCGCCGACGCGGCCGAAGCCGACGTTCCGGCCGACCCGATCGGGCGTACGATCCGGGACCGGTTGATCTTCGAGCTCGACGAAGGCGATTGGTGCGTCACCCTCGCCGATCTGCGAGTCGCGCACGAGGGGTTCTTCCCGCAGCTGATGGGCGACACGATCGCGTAGGGCCGAGCCGTCACGCCGGGCTCGTCCCGGCATCCGCCGTGCCGGTCGCAATGGCATCAAGTTGCGGTGCGGACCCTGGCACCAGGCCGGAGTGACGGTTAGATACAGCACGTGGTAGTTTCGCTCATGACCGCAGGCTATTCCGGCACGCCGCTGGCGACGAAATTGGGGCTGAAAGCCGGAATGCGTGCGTGGTTTGACGCCATGCCGCCGAGCGTTCGCGCCGAGAGCGATCCGCTCGCGGTCGGGCTGATCGAGGAGCACGAGGCGGTCGCCGGACTCGACGCGGCGCACGTCTTCGTCACCGAACGCGCGGCGCTCGAGCGGCTGCTCGGCGGCCTGCGCTCGCTCATCCGGCCCGCCGGGCAAATCTGGGTGTCCTGGCCCAAAAAGGCGTCGAAGGTGCCGACCGACATCACCGAGGACGTGATCCGCGCGGTCGCCTTGCCGATCGGTCTGGTCGACGTGAAGGCCTGTGCGGTCGACGCGACATGGTCGGGACTCAAGCTGGTGATCCGCAAGGCGCTGCGTTGACCCAGTCGCCGCCGGCTGCTCGCCTCCGCACGCTCGACGCCGTGCGCGGGGTCGCCGTCATGGGCATCTTCCTGCTCAACGTGATCGACATGGCGATGCCCGGCTACGCCTATGTCGATCCCAATTTCTACGGCGGGGCGAGCGGCGCGAACTGGTGGGAATGGGCGATCGTCTACGTCGTCGCCGACGGCAAGATGCGCGGGCTGTTCACCATGATGTTTGGCGCGTCGACCGTGCTGATCGCCGAGCGCGCGCTGGCCAGCGGCGAGAGCCCGGCGCGCGTGCACTATGCGCGGATGGCGACGTTGTTCGCGTTCGGGATGATCCACGCCTATTTGATCTGGTCGGGCGACATATTGGTGCTCTATTCGGTGTGCGGCGCGTTGCTGTTCGTTGCCTGGCGCTGGCGGCCGCGCGTGTTGCTCACGATCGGCATCGCGCTGCTCGCGTTCAAGCTCGTCGACGGCGTGACGGCGTATCAGCAAGTCGCGACGCTGCGCAGTGCCGCCGAGGGACCGACGCCCTCCCCACCCGCCACAGCGGCCTGGCACGCCTTCCAGCGCGACGCGGCACCATCGCGCGACACGATCCCGGCGACACTCGCCGGGTTTCGCGGCGGCTACGCCGATGCGTTTCGCACGCGCCGCCCCGATGCCTGGTTGCTCCAGAGCGTGATCAACGTCGAGATGCTGCCCGATACGATCGCGCTGATGCTGATCGGCATCGCGCTGTTCCGCCTCGGCTTTTTCTCGGGCGCGTGGTCGAGGCGGGCATATTGGATCGCCGCCGCGCCGATTCCCGTGTTCTGGCTGGGGTATGTGCCGCTGGTGACGTGGCTGCAGCGCACCGACTTCGCGCCGCTGACGATGATCGCGACCGAGGCGATCCAGCTCACCCTGCTCCGTCCGTTCCTGAGCATCGGCTATGCCGCACTCGTCATCCTGTTCGTGCAGGGCGGCCGCGCGCGCTGGCTCGCCGACCGCGTCGCCGCCGCCGGGCGGATGGCGTTCTCTAATTATCTCGGCACCAGCATCGCCGTAACCTTGTTCTTCAACGGCTATGGGCTGGGCTGGTACGGCTATCTGCAGCGCTGGCAGTGCCTGATCGTGGTGGCGGTGGTGTGGGCGGTGATGCTCGCCTGGTCGAAGCCTTGGCTCGACCGCTTCGCTTATGGTCCGTTCGAATGGCTGTGGCGCAGTGCCGCCCGCGGTCGGCTGCAGCCGTTCGTTCGCCGCGAAGCGTGATCCGCGCGGTTCAGCCGGCGCGGCGGCCGAAGGCAGGACGCCGCTCGACCAGCGGGTTCGCCTCGCGCTCGAGCATCGTCAGCGTCGCTTCGAAGGTCGGGCGCAGCTTGACGACGAATTCCAGCGCCTGGTCGGGGCGGTCGCGAGTCTCGACGCACGCCCGTGCGATATGCTCGATCTCCTCGGCGAGGTGCGACAGCGGCTCGGCGCCGAACTGGCGCGACTCGCCCTTCAGCGTGTGCGCCGGCAGCACCAGCGCCGCGGCATTGCCGTTGCGCATCGCGTCCTCGATCGCGGCGACCGACTTGACCCCGTCCTCGCGGAAATAGCCGAGGATGCGGACGAAGCCGGCGCCAAGCTCGCTGCGCGCGGCCTGGAACGCGGTCCAGTCGACCAATTGCCCGTTGTCGATCGTCACCATTGTCTCCGTCCGTCCCCCGAGCGGCACACTTCGATACCAGCTTCTAGCAAGCGGGGGTAAACGAGGGGTTGATAACGCGACGCCTGCCCAATCGATAAGTGACTGGCGTGCCTGATTTTCCTGCGATCAGTCCTTGGAACGGTCGAACGGGTTCTTGGGCGCGCGAAAAGTCAGCCGTACCGGCACCGCGCCGAACCCGAGATCGCGGCGCATCGAATTGATCAGATAGCGCTCGTAGCTCGCCGGCAATTGATCGACCCGCGTGCCGAAAATGACGAAGCTCGGCGGCCGGGTCTTGACCTGCGTGACATAGCGCATCTTGACTCGCTTGCCCCCCGGCGCGGGTGGCGGATTGGCTTCGATCGCGCGTTCGAACCAGCGATTGAGCTCACCCGTGCCGACTCGTTTCGACCATGCCTCGCGAGTCTCGAACGCCGCGCCGAGCAATTGGTCGATCCCCTTCCCAGTCGCGCCCGAGACGGTGATGACGGTGACGCCCTTGACCTGGCTGAGCCCGTCCTCGAGCGCTTTCTTGACGCCGTTGAACAGCGACGAAGCGTTTTCGGCGACGTCCCATTTGTTGAGCGCGATGACGAGCGCGCGGCCTTCCTCGAGCACGCGATCGGCGATTCGCAGGTCCTGCGCCTCCAGACCCAGCGTCGCGTCGAGCAGCAGCACCACGACCTCGGCGAAATCGACCGCGCGCAGGGCGTCGGCGACCGACAGCTTCTCGAGCTTGTCCTGGACCTTGGCGCGCTTGCGCATGCCCGCGGTGTCGATCAGGCGAACGTCGCGCGGGCCGTTCCTGGGGTCGTTCCACACCCAGTCGATCGCGATCGAATCGCGCGTGATCCCCGCCTCGGGCCCGGTGATCAGGCGGTCTTCGCCGAGCATGCGGTTGATCAGCGTCGACTTGCCCGCATTGGGCCGCCCGACGATCGCCAGCTTGAGCGGCGCGTCGGGGCGCTCGTCATCCTCCTCTTCGGTCGCCTCTGCAGGCTCGGGGAAGAAGGGCAGCAGCACGTCGAACAGATCGACCATGCCGTCGCCGTGTTCGGCCGACAGACCGATCGGATCGCCGAACCCGAGCGACAATGCCTCGAGCATGCCGGCCTCGCCGGCGCGCCCCTCGGCCTTGTTCGCGACCAGAATGACCGGCGTGGCGGAGCCGCGCAGCCAGCGCGCGATTTCCTCGTCGAGCGGCACCAGCCCGGCGCGCGCGTCGATCAGGAACAAGGCGACATCGGCCTGCGCCACTGCCGCTTCGGTCTGCTGCCGCATCCGGCCCGGCAGCGTCGCTGCGTCGAGGTCTTCATACCCCGCAGTGTCGATCAGGCGGAAATCGAGCCCGATCAGGTGTGCGTCGCCCTCGCGCCGGTCGCGCGTGACGCCGGGCTGGTCGTCGACCAATGCGAGCTTCTTGCCCACCAGTCGATTGAACAGGGTCGACTTGCCGACATTGGGTCGGCCGATAATGGCAATGGTGGGTAAGGGCATGGCGCGCGTGTAGCGGGGGGAATACAGTACGTCACGCCCTCTCCCCTTGGGGGAGAGGGATACGAAGACTTGGCAGCTCGCTGCCTGGTCGGAGCTGGGAGAGGGGTGCGGTCCGCAGGACCGCGCGGAACTGCGTTCCGCATCACCCTCTCCAAGCTACGCTAGGCAGCAAGCTGCCAAGCTTTGCTATCCTCTCCCCTCAAGGAGAGGAAACTCTTACCGATACGCCGTAACCCGGCCCCTCTCGTCGAGCGTGTAGAGCGTGTTGTTGGCGACCACAGGGCCGAGCGTGAAGCCCACCTTGTTGTCGATCGTCTGGCCGACCGTGCCATCGCCGGGATTGACGAACACGACTTCGCCGAGCGAGCTGGTCAGTATCAGCCGCCCGCCGGCGAGCACCGGCCCGTACCAGGTCAACGGCCCCGATTTCTTGTTCTTCTTCTCGGTCTTGAACGCCCGCAACTGGCTGATCCAGCGCACCTTGCCGGTCGATCGCTGGAGGCAATAGAGCTTGCTCTCGTCGGTCACGACGAACAGCCATTCGCCCGCCAGCCAGGGCGTCGAGATGCCCGCGAAATTCTGTTCCCAGATGCGCTGGCCGCTGGCCAGGTCGAGCGCGACCATGCGGCCGCCCTGACCAAGCGCATAAACCTGGTTCTGGTCGATCACCGGGTCGGCATCGATGTCCGACAGGCTCGACACCGAGGTCGAGATGCTGGTGCGTGACAGCGCGTCGCCCCACAGCGTCCGGCCGTTTTCATAGCGATAGGCGTTGAGCTCGCCCGACGAAAAGCCGGCAACGATCGTGCTGCGCGCCACCGCGGGCGCCGCCACGCCGAACACGCCCTGCGATTCGAGGCTGCCCGACGCGCTCCATTTCTGCGACCCGTCGGCGATCGACAGCGCGAACAGCTGGTTGTCCTGGCTCAGTACGTAGAGCTGGTCGACGCCAATCGTCGGTGAGCCGCGCAGCGGGCCGCCGGGCTTGACGCGCCAGATCTCGGCACCGGTATTGGCGTCGAACGCGACCACATCGCCCAACCCGTCGGTCGCGTAGACGCGCCCGTTTTCGACGCTGGCGCCACCGCCGAACCGCGCCGCCTTGTTCTCGCTGCCCTTGGCGACCGGCACCGTCCACAGCGCCGCACCGGTGGCGGCGTCGAAGGCGTGGAGCATCGCATCGACGTCGACGACGTAGAGCTTGCCGCCCGCGATCACCGGCGAGCTTCCCAGCCGCTCGCGGTTCGATCCCGCCGGGATCGTCGCGGTCCAGCTTCGCGCGACGGTGTCGCCGAGCGCCACATGCCCCATCGATTTCTCGGCGTTGCCGCCCGATTGCGCCCAATCGGCGTTGACCGTGGCGGGCGGCAACAGCACTTGCAGACCGCTGATCGCGGGATCGAGCTTGGCGTCGGTCTCGGACACCAGGATCGGCACGCGATCGCCGACCGTCGGGGTCTTGCGCCCGCCGCCCTTGAACACGCCGCACCCAGCGAGCGCGGTCAGCGCCATCACCGCGATCGGAACCCGCCACTTCGTCGTCATTTACTTGCCCTTCTGGTCGGTCGTGCCGACATCCACAGCATCGACGCCCTGAACCGCGCGTTGACGGATCGAATCGGGGACGTTTTCGCTTTCGGTGATGGTCTTGAACATCGCGCGCGCCTGGTCGGGCTTGTTGAGCCGCAGATACGCCATCGCGACCATCTCGCCGGCGCTGCCCAACCACGCGGAATCCTTGGTCGCCAGCGGCCGCATCCGGTCGATGACGGTTTGCGGCGCGAGGCTGTCGAACTCGATATTGGTCTGGCGCACCAGTGCGTAATCGCGCAGCGGCTTGCCGATCGAAGTATCGGCGGCGACCGCGGCGAATTTGGCGACGGCATCCTTGGTCTTGCCGGCCTGGGCCAGCTGGTTGGCTTCGGTCATCCGCGCAATCGCGCGATAACCGGGTGCGCTTGCGTCATCGAGCTCGGCGAGCGGCGCCTTGGCCTTGGCGGCATCCCCCGCCGCCAGCGCATCGAACGCGCTCTGCAGCTTGACCGCCTGCGCTTCGGCGCGGCTGTTGTTCCAATAGCGCCAGCCGAGCACGGCCGCGAAGATCAGGAGTCCGGCAACGATCGCACCGACGATCAGCCGGCCGTGCGACGTCCACACCCCCGCGATCTGGTCGCGGCGCAGCTCCTCGTCGACCTCGCGCAGGAAAGCTTCATCGGTATTCGGCGTCACGGCCAAGGTGTAGGCTCCGATTGTGGTGGGAATTGGGTCGGCGGACCTTAGCGGGACGCGGGCGAAACGCAACGAGCGTTAGGGAAACAACCGTCACCCCGGCCTTTGTGCGGGGTCCGCGTCCGCGCTTGGCTAAGCGGCCAATGGTGGCAGGCCGAGGCCGACGGCAAGATCGTGCCACGCCGGATTTTCAAGCTCGATCAAGTTGCGTTTGAATTCGCGGCGGTACCGTTTGAGTTGCTTCTCGCGCGAAATCGCCATCTCCATCGTCTCGGCCACCTCATAATAGACCAGCCGCTTGATCCCGTACCGCTCTGTATAGCCGTCGAACGTGCCGTGGCGGTGCTGGATGATGCGATCGATCAAATTCGAGGTCACGCCGACATACAGTGTGCCGTTATACGACCTCGCGAGGATATAGACGCAGGGGATTCGCTCTCGCATCGGTGCCATCGTGTGCCGAACCGCGGACCCCGGCACAAGGCCGGGGTGACGCGTGCTTAGCCCTTCACCGCGTACACCTGCTCGTCCCCCGGAAACGTCCGCGCCCGCACCTCCGCCGCATAGCGCGCGGCGGCGTCGCTGATGCGGCCGGCCATGTCGTCGAAGCGTTTGACGAATCTGGGCGTGCGCTCGAACAGCCCGAGCATGTCTTCGGCGACGAGCACCTGGCCGTCGCACGCCGCCGACGCGCCGATCCCGATCACCGGTATCGCGCTCGACTCGGCGATCCGGCGCGCGAGCGGCTCGACCACGCCCTCGACCACCGTCGAAAAGGCGCCCGCCGCCGCCACCGCTTCGGCATCCGCGAGAATCTTCGCTTCCTCGGCATCGCCGCGCCCGCGCGCGCCATAGCCGCCGAGCGCGTTGATCGCTTGCGGCGTCAGCCCGACATGCGCCATCACCGGAATGCCGCGCTCGGTCAGGAACCGAATCGTCGGCGCCATTGCCGCGCCGCCTTCCATCTTGATCGCGGCGCAGCCGGTCTCGGCGAGCACCCGCGCTGCGCTCGCGAAGGCGTGCTCGGGCGAGGCTTCGTAGCTGCCGAACGGCATGTCGACCGCGACCACCGCGTGATAGCTGCCGCGCACCACCGCCGCGCCATGCGCGATCATCATGTCGAGCGTGACCGGCAGCGTCGAGGGCAGCCCGTACACCACTTGCCCCAGCGAATCGCCGACCAGCAGCAAGTCGCAATGCGGATCGAGCAACTGCGCCATCCGCACCGTGTAGGCGGTGAGCATGACCAAAGGCTCGGCGGTCGTGCCATCGACCTTGCGCCGCTGGATCGCGGGCACGGTCAGCCGCTTCATCGGCGCCGGCGTCGGATGCGCGCGGCTGGTCGAAGTGTCGATCGTGAAGGTCGTGGACATGCCGGCGCCCCTACCCGTTTCGCCAAGCGCTCGCTAGCGTCCACACCCTGCTTGCTGATCTCTGTTGACATAATGTTAGATAAATATAACACTACGCGTATCGATTCGAACATGAGGTACGCGATGTCATTCAGAGAAAAAACCGCCTGGATCGCGCTCGCCGCCATCCTGATCGCCGCCTCTATCTATTTTGGCACGCTCGTCGCGCATCGTGGCGACCCGTCGCACGCCTTCGCCGTCGGACTGTTCCTCAAGGTGGTCTTGCTACAGACGGTGATCACCGCCGCCGCAACCATCGTCGCCGCGATCGCCTCCCCCGCCGATGCCCGCGCGCCCCGCGACGAGCGCGACCATATGGTCGCTGCGCTCGCCGCCGGGCGAGCTTATTATCCGCTGCTGATCGGCGTTGCGGTGACCTCGGCGACCATCCACTTCGGGGCGACGGCGTTCGACCTGCTCAATGGCATGCTCGCGATGATCATGCTGGCCGAGGCGTGGCGCTTCGCCACGCAGATCGTCCTCTATCGCCGGGGGGCCTAAGCGTGGCCGATCCTCCGATCAGCAACCAGATTCGCCTGCTGCGCTTCCTCGCGGGCGAGATGACCCAGGCCGAACTGGGCGACCGCATCGGCATGACTCGCCAGACCGTCGCGGCGATCGAGGCGGGGAAATATTCCCCCACGCTCGAAGCCGCATTCCGCATCGCGCAAGTGTTCGGCAAGCCGCTCGACGAGGTGTTCCGCTGGGAGGGCTGAACGTGCCCTCCCCTCGTCTAGCGCTGGCCGATCCAGCCCTTGCGGGCGGCCATGCTCGAAAACCAGATCGCGAACGCAGCGACCAAGGCGATGAAGATCGGGAACGGAACGGTCTTCGCCGCACCCTGGTGCGCGACCATGTCGGTCATCGCGAAGATATAGCCGAACTGGATCACCACCGCGACCAGCGAGATCCAGAACAGGATCACCGCGCGCCGCTCCTTCAACAGCAGCGCCAGGCCGCCGAGCAGCCCGCCAAACGTCGCGACGGCGTAACACCAATTGTACCATATTGGCAGCGCGGCATAGAAGGCGAGATGATAAGGCGTGTGCTCCCACATCGCCGACATCGCGCCGTGCTGAATCTGGTCGACGCAGAAATAGACGCCGATCGCGTCCCACGCGACCAGCAACAGTGCCACGATCCAGAACCAAGCCGGCGGTTTCACTCCGGTTGCCATCTTACCCACCCCTCCTCGTTTCGATGGCGGAAAGACTGCGCTTCGCGGCGGGCGATGGCAAGTTCCCCGCTCCCGTCATGCCAGCGAAAGCTGGCATCTCATGTGGTACGAGACCCCAGCTTTCGCTGGGGTGACGGTGATTATAAACGTGCCGCTTCCCACAGGTCAGGCTTGAACCCAGCGAGGAGCACGCCGTCTCCCTCGACGATCGGCCGCTTGATCATCGATGGCTGCGCGAGCATCAGCGCCACCGCCTTGTCCGCCGTCAGCCCGGCCTTGTCGCCATCGGGCAGCTTGCGGAAGCTCGCGCCGACGCGGTTGAGCACCGTCTCCCAGCCGAGTGCAGCGACCCAGCGCCGCAAGTCGCGCTCCTCGACGCCGGCTTTCTTGTAGTCGTGGAACGCATACGCCGTCCCACGCGCTTCGAGCCAGCTTCGCGCCTTCTTGACCGTGTCGCAATTGGGGATGCCGTACAGCTTCACCACAACGTTTCCACTGGATAGCGGCGCATTGTTTTGTCCGCGGTGACCAGCGTCAGACCGGCCAGGCGCGCATGCGAAACAAGCATCCGGTCCGCGGGATCGCGATGCAGCGGCGGCAGCGTGGCCATGTCCGCCCACGTGGCCGCCGGCAAGTCCAGCACGGTAAAGTAAAAGCGGTGCGACAGCTCGGCAATATCATAGGGCGCGCCGATCCGATGGCGTTCGCGCAAATCGGTGAACTCGCACGCCGTGACGGCGCTGACGAACAATTCGGTATCATCGGCGGTGATCTGTTCGGCGATCGCCGGCTTGAGCCGTTTGTCGCCCGCCGGCAGCCAGATCAGTATCTGGGTATCAAGTATCAGGCGCACCGAACTTACGCTCGAAACGTTCCTCCAGATAGTCGTCGACACGAAAATCCGGGACCGTCAATTCTTCTTCCGAATACCGGCCGCGGTGCAGCCCGAAATTTTCTCGACGCCGCCGCCCGATCTCCTGCCGCCGCTCGGCCAGGCGTTCGGGTCGGGGCACGAGGTCGGCAACCGGGACTCCCGCCTTTTGCAAGACCACGTCTTCGCCACGCAGAGCCGCCTCCACCAATTCGGACAGTCGCGCCTTCGCTTCGCCGATGTTGACGTGGATGGTCATGCCGGAAAGGCTAGCTTGGCCAACCCCCTTGGTCAAGCAATCCGCCGGAGGCGCCACAAGGTGTAGAGCCCGATTCCCGCCCACACGACGTTGAGCGTGGCCGACGGGATCGCGCCGTTATAGCCGCTGTTGACGACGAAGCATGCCGCGCCGACGACGTTCATCGCCTGGTACAATCGCGACTGCCCGCTGAGCCGGCCGGTCGACAACAGGATGTAGGCGGCGAGGATCAGCGCGGCGCCGGTCCAGCCGATCGCTTCGATCAGAATGTGCCGTAGAATCATCGCGCCGCGCATGCCGCCGATCGCCGGGGGCGTCCACCGCTGCGTTAAGCCGATGTTCAGCGGTTGACGCCGCAATACAGTGTCATAAGGCGTTAACACGCTAAGGGAGGGATCGATGGCGCGATGGGGATCGGTGGCGCTCGGCGTGCTGCTGGCGGGCACGGTGCTGCCGGCTGCCGCACAGGACCGGACCGACGACAATGCGGTGACTCAGGCCGAGGACGGCTTCGGGTTCAGCGTGGGCCGCGAATCGCTCGGCATCTACAGCGCCGGAAACGCGCGCGGCTTCTCGCCGACCGCCGCGGGCAACGTTCGGATCGAAGGACTCTATTTCGATCCGGCGATCGGCCTGTCGAGCATCATCGAGGATTCGACCAGCATCCGGGTTGGCCTGTCGGCACAGGGCTATCCGTTCACCGCGCCGAGCGGGATCGTCGACCAGGTGCTGCGCCGGCCCGACGCGAAGGCTGGCGCGTCGATCCTGATCAACGGCGACAGTTATGGCTCGTACGGGATCGAGATCGACGGCTCGCTGCCGCTGAGCAAGACGCTGTCGCTCGGCTATGGCGTCACCGGCGGGCGCACCGCCTATCCCGACGGGACCGACAATTGGAACCACGGCCAGGGGCTGATCCTGCGCTGGCGCCCTGCGCCCGGCGTCGAGATCATGCCGTTCTGGACGCTCTACAACGATTATAACGACGAAGCCGGGCCGTTCTACGTTCCCGCGGGCAACTACCTGCCGCCGCAGCCGCCACGGCATCAGTTCGACGGGCCGGGATGGGCCGATTTCCGCTTCATCGGCACCAATCAGGGCGTGCTCGCCTCCTACGCGCCGAGCAAGGACTGGCTGGTGCGGTTGGGCGCGTTTCGGTCGGTGTTCGATCAGCGGACCAGCTTCGCCAACCTGCTGCTCGGCCTCCAGCCCGACGGCACCGCCGACCGGTTGATCATCGCCGATCCGCGCGCCAAGAACGTGTCGTTGAGCGGCGAGCTGCGCGTCACGCGGAGCTTCGTCGACGGCCCGCGGCTCCACGTCCTTCACCTCTCGTTACGCGAGCGCGACGCGCGCAAGCCGTTCGGCGGGTCGGACGAAGTCGATCTCGGCCCGGCGCGAATCGGCGTGCCGGTCGTTTCGCCCGAGCCCGCGTTCGTGTTCTCGCAGCCCTCGCTCGACCGAGTCCGCCAGACCACGCTGGGCGTCGCCTATGACGGGCGGTGGAAAGACGTCGGCGAAGTCAGCGTCAGCGTCTCGCGCGCGGCGTATCGCAAGACCACCGATCTGCCGGGCGTTCCACCGATCGTGTCGCGCTCCAACCCGTGGCTCTACAACGGCACCGCCGCCGGCTATCTGTCGAAGGCGATCAGCGTCTATGCCGGCTATGCCCGCGGGCTCGAGGAAAGCGGCATCGCGCCGCCCAACGCCGCCAACCGCAACCAGCCGCTGCCCGCGATCCTGACCGAGCAGAAGGACGCCGGCTTGCGCTGGAACGTCACCGGCAACGTCAAGCTGATCGCGGGCGTATTCGACCTCAGCAAACCCTATTTCGGGTACAACGCGGCGAGCGTCTATACGCAGATCGGGACGATCCGCAGCCGCGGCGCCGAATTCTCGGTGTCGGGCAACATCACCAAGCGATTGAACGTGGTCGCCGGCGGCTTCTTCCTCGACGCGCGCGTCGTGCGCGATCCCACCGCGCTCGGCAATATCGGCCCGCGTCCGGCGGCGCTGCCGGGGCATTTGATCAACCTCAACCTCAACTGGCGCACGCCGTTCGTCGACGGGCTGTCGCTCGACACCTCGATCGTGCAGCGCGATCGCGTGCCGTCGACCACCGATAATCTCGTCTCGCTGCCGCCGCGCGCGACGGTCAGCCTCGGCGGGCGCTATCGTTTCAAGCTGATGGACAAGAGCGCGACGTTCCGGCTCCAGATGGGCAACGTGTTCGACAATCGCGGGTTCAACATCGCCGGGCCCGGAATCTACGGTGCCAATAACGGGCGGTTCATCACGGGGTATCTCGCGATCGATGTGTGAGCGCGGGGAGTCATCGCTCTCCCCGCACGATCCCGCCGATCCTGACGTCGGTCAGGCTTAGCCATTCGGCCATCCGGCCGAGCTCGGCGCGCAACCGATCCGCGGTATCGTCCGGCGTGTTTGGTTCGAACGTCACGCGATGCGCGAGCAAACGGCCATTTTGCCGGTCGGCCTTGAGGTCGACGCGCGCCACGAGAGCTTCGTCGAGCAGGAACGGCAGCACGAAATAGCCGTGAACGCGCTGTGCGGCGGGGACGTAGATCTCGATCCGGTAGCGGAAGTCGAACAGCCGCTCGGTCCGCCCGCGCTCCCAGACCAGCGGATCGAACGGCGCCAGCAACGCGGCGCCCCGCACCCGGCGCGGCACGCGCGCATCGCGATGCAGCCAGGCTTTCTGCGTCCAGCCCTGCACGCGCACGGGGATCAGTACGCCCTCCTCCGCCAGGGCAGCGATGGCATGGTCGCCCTCCCCGGGCTTGAGCCGAAAATAGTCGCGCAGGTCCGCCGCAGTCGCGACCCCGAGCGCGCGAGCGCTACGCTCGATCAGCGCGCGCTGCGCTACGGCGGCATCGGGCGTGGGCAGATCGAGCACTGCCCGCGGAAGCACCCGTTCGGTCAGATCGTAGACTCGCTCGAAACTGGCACGGCGAGTCGCGGTGGTGATCTTGCCCGACCAGAACAGCCATTCGAGCGCCAGCTTGGCGTCGCTCCACGTCCACCATCCGCCTTGGCTGCTCCCCGCCGCGAAGTCCGACGCAGCCAGCGGTCCCTCGGCGGCGATGCGATCGAGCACTGCGGTCGCCTCTGCGCGGCGCTCGGCGGCGAACTCGCGAAGCATCCGCCAGCCGATCTCGCCGCGCTCGGCCCGCGCCATGCGCCAGCGCAGCAAAGGATGGAGATCGAGCGGCAGCAGCGAGGCCTCGTGCGCCCAATATTCGAACAGCCGCCGATTGCGTTTCGGGCCCCAAGCGTCGTGCTCGAGCAGGGTGCGATCGTAGCTACCGAGCCGCGAGAAGGCCGGCAGATAGTGCATCCGCGCCAGCACGTTGACGCTGTCGATCTGGTAGAGGCCGAGCCGATCGATCGTGCGGCGAAGGTGCGTCGCGCCCACTTTGTCCGGGTGGCGCGCGCCGAAGCCCTGTGCGGCGAGGAAGATGCGCCGCGCCTGCTTGAGTGAAAGCGACTGGCTCACGCCTTGGAGCGCCTAGCCGCGTCGAGCGATGGTCGCGAGGCGCACTACTCCCACTCGATCGTGCCGGGCGGCTTCGACGTATAGTCGTACGTCACCCGATTGATCCCACGAACCTCATTGATGATGCGAGTCGCGACGCGCGACAGGAACTCGCCCGAGAAGTGATAGGCATCGGCGGTCATGCCGTCGACCGAGGTCACCGCGCGCAACGCCAGCACGTTGTCATAGGTCCGCCCGTCGCCCATCACCCCGACGCTGCGCACCGGGAGCAGCACCGCGAATGCCTGCCAGATCGCGTCGTACAGCCCGGCGTTACGAATTTCCTCGAGATAGATCGCGTCGGCCTTGCGCAATATGTCGCACCGCTCCTTGGTCACCTCGCCCGGAATGCGGATCGCCAGTCCCGGCCCGGGAAACGGATGCCGCCCGACGAACACGTCCGGCAGCCCAAGCTCGCGCCCGAGCGCCCGCACCTCGTCCTTGAACAATTCGCGCAGCGGCTCGACCAGCTTCATGTTCATCCGCTCGGGCAAACCACCGACATTGTGGTGGCTCTTGATCGTTACGGACGGCCCGCCGGTGAACGAGACGCTCTCGATCACGTCGGGATAGAGCGTGCCTTGCGCGAGGAACTCGGCGCCGCCGATCTTCTTCGCCTCGTCCTCGAACACGTCGATGAAAGTCTTGCCGATGAACTTGCGCTTGGCCTCAGGCTCGGTGACGCCGGCCAGGCCATTGAGGAACAAGGTCTCGCAATTCACGTGCACCAGCGGGATGTTGTAATGTCCGCGGAACAGCGAGACGACCTGATCGGCCTCGCCGCTGCGCATCAGGCCGTGGTCGACGAACACGCAGGTCAGCTGGTGCCCGATCGCCTCGTGGATCAGCACCGCCGCGACCGCGCTGTCGACCCCGCCCGACAGCCCGCAAATCACGCGCTTGTCGCCGACCTGGGCGCGGATCTCGGCGATCTTGGCGGCGCGGAACTCGGCCATCGACCAGTCGCCGGTGAGCCCGCAGACGTGCCGCGCGAAATTGGCGATCAGCCTGGCGCCGTCGGGGGTGTGGACCACCTCCGGATGGAATTGCATCGCGTAATAGCGGCGCGCGTCGTCGGCGATGACGGCGTAGGGCGCCCCGGTGCTTGCCGCGACCGGACGGAAGCCCGGCGCAAGCGCGGTGACCTTGTCGCCGTGGCTCATCCACACCTGGTGCCGCTCGTCCTCGGCCCACAGCCCGTCGAACAGTTCGCAGCCATCGTCGATCTCGATGAACGCGCGCCCGAATTCGCCGCTGTCGCCCAGCTCCACGGTGCCGCCGAGCTGGTGCATCATCACTTGCTGGCCGTAGCAGATGCCCATCACCGGCAGTCCGCTGTCGAGGACCGCCTGCGGAATGCGCGGGCTATCCTCATCGAGCACGCTCGCCGGGCTGCCCGACAGGATCACCCCCTTGGGCTTCATCCGCGCGAATGCGTCGGCGGCGAGCTGGAACGGCGCGATCTCCGAATAGACCCCCGCCTCGCGCACCCGCCGCGCGATCAATTGCGTCACCTGGCTGCCGAAATCGACAATCAGGATCGAGTCGCTGGGCTGGGTCATGCGCGTGGTAGCTACGCGAGCCCCGCTTGCCCGTCCACCCGGAGCGAAGCGGCCGATCCCTGCCGAACTGATCCAGGTCAACTCGTTAAAATAAGGCGAAAAACGCGGAACGGATCGCGGCTGGCTGACGTTGGCGGGATACCCTTGTGGAGATCACCGCCATGTTCATGCACAACAAGCGCCTGCAATATACCGTGCGCGTTGCCGAGCCCAATCCGGCGCTCGGCTCGTTGATCCTCGAGCAATTCGGCGGTCCGGATGGCGAACTCGCCGCGGCGATGCGCTACTTCACGCAAGGACTGGGCGAGCTCGATCCCGGGCGCAAGGACATGCTGCTCGACATCGCCACCGAAGAGCTGAGCCATCTTGAGGTGATCGGATCGGTCGTCGCGATGCTCAACAAGGGCGCCAAGGCGCAGCTTTCGGAAGCGGCGATGGAGGAGGCCGAGCTCTACCTGTCGCTCAACGCGGGCGGCAATAGCCACACCCAGTCGATCCTGTACGGCGGCGGCCCCGCGCTGACCAATTCGTCGGGCGTGCCGTGGACCGCGGCCTATATCGACAGCCGCGGCGACCCGACCTGCGACCTGCGGTCGAACATCGCCGCCGAGAGCCGCGCCAAGATCATCTATGAGCGCCTGATCGCGATCACCGACGACCCGGGCATCAAGGACGCGCTCGGCTTCCTGATGACTCGCGAGATCGCGCACCAGAAATCGTTCGAGAAAGCGCTCTACGCGATCGCGGACAATTTCCCGCCGGGCAAGCTGCCGGGAATCGAGAAATACGCCAACATGTACGTCAATACCTCGCAGGGCGAAGGCGACATGGAGGGGCCGTGGAACTCGGGCGAGCAGTGGGAGCGAGTCGACGATCTCGAGCAAGTGCTGCCGGCCGATGACGGCGACGGCACCGCGACGGTGGAACTCGGCGAGGACGACCGGGCGGTGGCGACCGCGCTCACCGCGCGCACCGCCTCCGACCCCAACGGCAATCCGACGACGGGGGTCGATCTCGGCGCCGGCCCGGGCGCGGGACGCACGACCGACGAGGATATGGGCGGCGCAGCCGACATCAAAGAGGCCAGCCGCATGGCCGATGAGATGACGGTGTAGCAGTTCGTCCGGGACGCCCTCGTTCATCAAGCGCCCGCCGGCCGCGACCTACGGGGCCGGCGGGCGCACCATCACTGGAACGTCAACCCCTCGAACGCCCCCGATTGCCGCCACTGCTCGATATACTGGAAGTAAGCGTGCGCGCCGAGCGGATAGCCGACCGCCAGCGCGGCGGCCGGGCCGGGGTCCTTGCCTTCGTTATTGTAATAGCCCGGCGTGCAATCGGGCGCGGTGCGCAAGCTGCGGCCCGGCCCTGACAGCAGCAACTCGACCCACGCGTCCTGCGCCTCGCGCGTGACCTCGACCTCGCGCGCGCCGAGCGCTTCCGTGTGCGCGACGACCGCGGCGATCGTCCGCCCCGACTCGGTCAGATTGTGCGGAACGTTGGAAATCAGGTTGGCGCCCTGGGTCGGCGTCACCACGAACAGGTTGGGGAAGCCGTGGACGTGGATGCCGTGCTTCGACCGCATCCCCTCGGCCCATGCCTCGCTGAGCTTGAGCCCGTCGCGCCCGACCACGTCGAACCCGACCA
Organism: Sphingomonas sp.; assembly: GCF_036269755.1. Taxonomy (GTDB): domain Bacteria; phylum Pseudomonadota; class Alphaproteobacteria; order Sphingomonadales; family Sphingomonadaceae; genus Sphingomonas. The sequence goes on from NZ_DATBDV010000014.1 coordinate 136,707, forward strand.
GCGCCGACAGATTGGTGCCGACGCGGAAGCCCGAGGCGTAGATGATGCAATCGACCTCGCAATGCTTGCCGGCGACGGTGAAGCCGGTCTCATCGATCGACTCGACGCCCTGGCCTTCGGTGTCGATCAAGTGCGTGCCCGGCGTGTTGAACGCCTGAAGATAGGCATCGTGAAAGCACGGCCGCTTGCACAGCTGGCGGTACCACGCCTTGAGCCCGGCAGCAGTCTCCGGATCGGCGACGAGCGCGTCCACCCGTGCGCGGATTTCCTCCATCTTCTCGAAGTCCGAATCCTCCCACACGCGCAGGATGTTCTCGAAGCTGCGCTGCTCGGGCGGCAGCGTCACGACACGCGCCTTGATCCGCCGCGAAATGTCGGTCCAGCCGTCCTGGACCAAATCCTCCGCGACCATGTTTCCGGGGGTCTGATTGGCGGTGAAATTCTCCAGCCAGCGGCGTTGCCAGCCGGGGGTCGCGATCTCCGCGAACCAGTCGGGATCGATCGGCCGGTTGTCGCGCACGTCGACCGACGACGGCGTGCGCTGGACGACGTACAGTTCCTTGGCCGCGCGCGCGAGGTGCGGGACCGCCTGGACCGAGGTCGCGCCGGTGCCGATGATCGCGACGCGCTTGTCCGCGAGCCCCGTCATCGGCGCGCCGTCCGCGTTGCCGCCGGTATAGCCATAGTCCCACCGGCTGGTGTGGAACGACTTGCCCCGGAACCGTTCGATACCCGGAATCCCCGGCAGCTTGGCGATGTGCAGCGGCCCGGTGCCGATCCCGACATATTTGGCGGTGAAGCGATCGTCACGGTCGGTGGTGATCGTCCACAGCGATGTTGCGTCGTCCCACACGATGTTGCGAATCTGCGTGTGGAACAGCGCCTTGTCGTACAGACCGTACTGCCGCCCGATCCGCCGGCATTGCTCGAGGATTTCGGGGCCGTGCGCGTATTTCTCGCTCGGCATGTGCCCGGTTTCCTCGAGCAGCGGCATGTAGATCATCGACGCGGTGTCGCACTGCGCGCCCGGGTAGCGGTTCCAGTACCAGGTCCCGCCGAAATCGCCGCCCTTCTCGACGATGCGATAGTCGCTGATCCCAGCTTCGGCGAGCCGCGCGCCGGTCACCAGCCCGGCGAACCCGCCGCCGACGAACGCGAAGGTGACATGGTCGGTCACCGGATCGCGCGGCAGCACCGGCATGTGCGGATCGATCGCATAATCGGCGAACGGTCCTTCGAGATCGATATACTGGTCGTTGCCGTCGTCGCGCAGGCGCTTGTCGCGCTCGGCGATGTACTTTGCGAGCAGGGCTTTCTTGTCGATCGCGCGGCGGACGGGGGTCTGGTCGTTCATGACCATACCCTATCTTTGAAAATCAGCGGCGTGAAGTCGGACACGAAAATGGGGACGGCAAAATCGCCGTCCCCACTTCGCCGCCCTCGCTCGGCGATCAGAACTTGATGCGAACGCCCGCATAATAGCGCCGGCCGAGCGGATCGTAGGTGCTCGTGTCGGTCGCCTGGCCCGCGGTGCTGCCCAGATCGCCGAGGAACGGCGGCTGGTTGTTCAGCAGATTGTCGCCGCCGACGTAGAACTCGAACCCGTTCCTGGTCCGAAACCGGATCTGCCCGTCGAGGTAGAATTCCGGACTGACTTCGTAGAGCGGGTTCGTACCCGGGCGCGCGCCGGTGATCTGGTCGTCGAGGCTCGAACGCCCGATATAGGTGCCGGTCAGCGTCAGCCCGATCCCACCCATGTCGTACCCGGTCGTGATCGAGAACTTGTCCTTCGGCGCCCCGATCTCACCCGCGAAATAGTCGCGCGGCGAGCCCGGCAGCGGGATCGAATAGCCGGTCAGCAGGTGCGTATAGGCGCCGTGCAGCGTCAGATCGCCGCCGAGCAGCCGCTGCCGCCAGTCGATCGCGACGTCGATACCCGACGTCTTGGCACCGCCCGAGTTGGTCGGGCTGGTGTTGACCTCATCGAGCGAGCCGGCGCTGTTGGCGCCGATCGCCGCCGGACGGCGCACGATCAGGTTGCAGAACGACTGGACCGACTGATTGTAACACTGGTTCAGGATGAACTGCAGTGGCGTCGTCACGATCGCGTCCTTGATGCGGATATTGAAGTAATCCACCGTCAGGACGAGGTTGCGCAGCGCATGGATCGAGCGCGGGTTGATCACCACGCCCGCGGTGAACGAGTTGCCTTTTTCCTCCTGCAAATTGGGATTGCCGCCGCCGAAGCTGGTGATACCCTGAAGATCGGCCTGGTTCACCGTGAACGCGCCGTTCGCCGCGATGTTGGCGGAGACACCGGGCGCCGCGCGGCAATTGGTCGCCAGCGTACCGGTGGTCGTCGCCGTGATCCCCGCGCACGGATCGCTCAGGCCGGTGGGGAAGTCCTGCTGCGGCGGCTGGAACAACTCGTTGATGTTCGGCGCGCGCACCGACCGCGCGTTCATCACGCGGAAGCGGATGTCCTGGATCGGGCTCCACTCGCCGCCGTAATTGTAGCTGAAGGTCGTTCCAACGGTCGAGTAATGCGACACGCGCACCGCCCCTCGGATGCTCAGCGAGTGGAAGAACGGACGATCCTGCAGCAGCGGCACGATCGTTTCGGCGAACCCTTCGTACACATCGAAATGGCCGCTGGTCGATGGCAGCGCGTTGTTGCCGTTCAATCCCTGCTGGGTCAGCAGGTCGAACACGTTGCTGCTCGTCTCGCGACGATATTCGGCGCCGATGCTGAACCCGACCGGGTCCGCGCCGAAGATCGAGAACAATTTGCCCGACACGTTGCCGCCGGCAACGGTCTGGGTGATCTTCGACCGCAGCGTCGTCGGCGCCTCGATATAGCTCGCCGCCGAGGCAAGGCTGCCGATGCCGTAGATATTGGCCGGGATGCAGCCCGCTGCGCGCGCGGCCGGATCGGCGCAAACGATCTGGCCCGTCGCTGGATCTCGATAGGCATTGAGCGCCTGAGTGAAGTTGAGGCTGTTGAACTGGCCGCTGCCGGTCTGGTTCTCGATCGTCTGGCCGTAGATGCCATAGAGTTCGTAGTTGAACTTGTCGTTGAGGAACCTGCCGTTCACGCCGCCCGCGATTCGGAACAGGTCGCGGCTCGCACGGCTGGTGCGCGGGCCGAAGTCTGCGAGCCGGCGATCGAAGAAGATGTCCCTCAATCCATCCCCGTTGGTGTCGGTCGCGGCGTTGTAGATCGCGTCGGGGACGAACGGGTTGCGGTAGGTCACCCCGCCGACGACGGTCTCGATCGGTATCTGGCCGCCGGTCGGGATGTCGACCAGGTCGGAGCTGAGCGGGAACGGCTCGATCACCGTGTTCGCGCGGGTCTTGGCGTAGTTGGCCTCGACGAAGAAGTTAAGCGCGTCCGACGCTTGGTAATTACCGCGGCCGGCGAACACGAAGCGCTCGACCGGCACCGCGAGATAGCGCGCATCGGAGCGGTTGTAGCCGCCGCAACTCGTCGTGGTGCAGTCGGTCAGGACATTGTCGGAGCCATAGGTGAACACGCTGTTGCCAGCGTAGAAGCGCCCACCCGGGGTGAAGCCCGAGAGCAACGTCGTCGGCGTGAACAGGTCTTCGTCGCGACCGGTGATGAGCCCCAGGTTGGTCTGATCGACCGCGGTCGAGCCGGCTTCGGTAAAGCGGTCGCGCTTGAGCACGGTGCCCTGCTTCGAATAGCCGCCGAACAGCATGATGTTGCCGCGGCCGCCGGCAAAGTTCTTGCCCGCCAGCACGTTGACCTGGCGATCGTTGCCGTCGCCATATTGCGAGATACCTTCCTGCGCATCGACCTGCAGGCCGTTGAACTTCGTCTTGTAGACGAAGTTGACGACGCCCGCGACGGCGTCCGAGCCGTACACTGCCGAGGCGCCGCCGGTCAGCACGTCGACTCGGTCGAGGAACTGGGTCGGGATGACGTTGAGGTCGACCGCGCTCGAGCCCGGAACGCCCGAGACGAAGCGGCGGCCGTTGACGAGGACGAGCGTGCGATCCTCGCCGAGGTTGCGCAGGTTGACGGTGGCGACGCCGGCGCTCTGCGTGGCGAAGCTCGAATTGGTGCGGCTGATGCCCGGCTCGCCGAAGGTCGGGTTCTGGAGCAGCACGTCCTGAACGTTGACCGCGCCCGATTGCTGGATCTGCGCGGCGCCGATCGACTGCAGCGGCGAAGCGGCGGTCGCCGACGGCGACACGATCCGCGACCCGGTGATGACGATGTCGCCCGCGGGTTCGTCGCCCTGCCCCGCCTGGCCGGTCGCCTGCGCGGCGGGATCGGTGGTCGAGGCGACGGGGGCGGTGGTGTCGGTGGGGGTGGTTGGGGTGGTTTGCGCGGCCTGCTGGGCGGCGGCGGGCACCGCCAAAAGGGCAGCACTTGCGATCAGGGTGCTCGAGAGGAGGCGGTTGCGGCAGCGTAAGTTCATGATTGCGTTCCCGTTTATGGGCCACGCTCGACGTGAGCGTGGCCGGACGCGGGCCTCTACGCTCGACGATGGGACAAGGGTTCTTGCCCTAAATCAGGATTGGCAAATTCGCTTCGAATGTGGCGAGTTTGCCACAAGGGCCGGAAACGAAACGATTTTCTTGCGCAGGCTGGCGGCGCTCTGGGCGCTGGAACATCATCGCCCCAAGGCGAGCGCGCACCCTTTTGCGGTCGACCAGCCGCCATCAAAGTCCTCGTTTCCAGCGCGATCGTGGTGGGGCGTTCGCGGACGAGAGCTTCGCGCCGGCTTAGTTTACCGGCTTGACCGTCATCCCCGTCCACTTGGCGATGAACGCCCAGTCGCTCGCGGTCTCGTCGATGATCTTGTCGGTCGGCTTGCCCGATCCGTGGCCGGCGCGAGTCTCGATGCGGACGAGGTGCGGCTTGGGGCCGAGGTCCATCGACTGGAGCATCGCGGTATATTTGAACGTGTGCCCTGGCACCACGCGATCGTCGGTGTCGGCGGTCGCCGCGAGGATCGCCGGGTAGGCCCGCCCGCCGCGGATATTGTGGTACGGCGAGTATTTGTAGAGCACGCGGAAATCGGCTTCCTTCGACGGATAGCCGTAATCGTCGACCCAATAGCGCCCCGCCGTGAAGCGGTCGAAGCGCAGCATGTCCATCACCCCGACCTGCGGGAGTGCGGCGGCGAACAGATCGGGACGCTGGTTGACCACCGCGCCGATCAACAGCCCGCCGTTCGACCCGCCCATCACCGCGAGCTGGTCCTTGCCGGTATAGCCGTGTCCCTTGAGATACTCGCCCGCCGCGATGAAATCGTCGAACACGTTCTGCTTGTTCGCCAGCCGCCCGCCGTCGTGCCATGGCTTGCCATATTCGCCGCCGCCGCGAATGTTGGCGACGGCATAGACGCCGCCTTGCTCGAGCCAGGCGATGCGGGTGGCGGAAAAGGCCGGCTCCATCGAAATGTTGAACCCGCCATAGGCGTAGAGGAGCGTCGGCGCGGGGCCGCTCGTGCCCTTCTTGCGGACGATGAACATCGGCACGCGGGTGCCGTCCTTCGACGTGTAGAATATTTGGCTGACGACGTAATTGGCCGGATCGAACGCGACCTTTGGTTGCGCCCAGACCGAGGATTTGCCCGTCGCGACATCGTAACGATAGATCGTGCTCGGCGTGTTGTAGCTGGTGAAGCTGTAGAACGTCTCCGGATCGTCCGCCTCGCCGCCGAACCCGCCGGCCGAGCCGATTCCGGGGAGCGCCACCGTTCCCTCGGGCTTGCCGTCGAGGGCGTAGCGCCGCACCTCGCTCTTCACGTCGACCAGATAGCTCGCAATCAGCTTGCCGCCGACGATCCCCGCGCCGTCGAGCACCGCCTTGTCCTGCGGCACGACCTCGGTCAGCGCAACGTCGCCGGGAGCCGACAGGTCGGTTGCGACGATCCGCAGTCGCGGCGCGTCCTTGTTGGTCACCCAATAGAATTTGCTGCCGACATTGCCGGCCAAGCTCCACTGGTTCTCCAGCCCCTTGAAGATCGTCCGCGGCTTGGCGCCCGGCGTCGCGAGGTCGATCACCGTCACTTCGTAGCGGTTGTCGGTACCTTCGGTGGTGGTGATGACCAGCCACTTGCCATCGTCGGTGACCTGGACGCCGTGCCCGCGTTTGGGCTGGTCGGGGGTCGCGTAGACCAAAGGATCAGCCGATTGCGGCGTGCCGAGCTTGTGGAAATAGACCGCCTGGTTCTCATTGGTCGACTGGAACTTCTTGCCCTCGGCGGGTTCCGGAAAGCGCGAATAATAGAAGCCCGACCCGTCCTTCGCCCAGGCCAGGCCGGAGAACTTGACCCACTCCACATCATCATCGAGCATTTTGCCGGTGTCGACGTCGAGCACCTTGACCGTGCGCCAATCGGTGCCACCGTCCTGGATCGTGTAGACCAGCCGCTTCCCATCCTCACTCGGCAGCCATTCGCCGAGCGCGGTCGCGCCGTCCTTCGACCAGCCATTGGGATCGATCAGCACGCGGCCTTCGCCGCCGACGCTGTCGCGGACATACAGCACCGCCTGGTTCTGCAGCCCCGAATTGCGCGTGTAGAAATAGCGCCCGCCCTTCTTGAACGGCGTGCCGAAGCGTTCGTAGTTGATCAGCTGAGTCAGCCGCGCCTTGAAGATGTCGCGCCCCGGCAGCGTCGCCAGATACGCGTCGGTCACCTTGTTCTCGTCCGCCACCCAGGCCGCGACCTTGGGATCGCTGCGGACGTCGTTTTCGAGCCAGCGATAGGGGTCGGCGACTTTGACGCCGAATTGCTCGTCGATGGTCGTGCCGCGTTCGGTCGCGGGATAGGAAAAACTGGTCATGGGGCTGGTCGGGGCACTCGTCTGGGCAAAAGCGGGAGCGGCGAGAACGGTCAGCGTCAGGGCAAGGGATCGGCGCATCGGAGCACTCCGCGATTGGATGAACGCTCGTGTCTATCAGGCGTCAGCGCAGGTTCAACTGGCAGCGTGCAGATCGGAACGGACCCGTTTCGGCCGCAAATGCGTTGTGGCCGGGTCATCCAAGGAGAAAACAGATGTTGCGTACCCTTCCCCTAGCCCTTTCGACCGCCGCGGTGGCGTTGTCGGCATTCGCTTTGCCCGCCGCCGGCCAGACCATCACCGAGCAGCGCCGCTTCGACGCCGCGCAGCGCCGCTACGACCAGGAAACCGCGCTCTACAACCGCGAGCGCGCGATGTACGACAATGCTCGCAACCGCGACAGCCGCCGCAGTGGCTATAACGACCAGCGCTACAACGATTCGCGCTACAACGATCCGCGCTACAACGACCCCAATTACGACAGCCGCTACGCCACCGACTATGACGCCTCGCGCTATTATCGCGACGATCCGCGCTATCAGGAGCGCGTGCTGACGGAGAACGACCAGGTCTATCGCGGGTCGGACGGGCGCTATTACTGCAAGCGCAACGACGGCACGACCGGGCTGATCGTCGGCGGCGCGTCGGGCGCGATCATCGGCAACGTGATCGACGGCGGCCGCAACCGGGTCGGCGGCACGCTGATCGGCGGCGCGCTCGGCGCGTTGATCGGCAAGTCGGTCGACCAGAACAGCACCAACGGCAACGGCCAGTATCGGTGCCGCTAAGCCGCACGCAATTAGCGTGAGCTAATCCCGAGACGGTGAAGCGCGGCCGGCGGGGCGGTTATTCCGCCCCGTTCGACGGCGCGGAATTCACTTCCGCGCCGCGCCCGACAAGAAAAGGCCGCGCTCCGCATTCCGGGGCGCGGCCTTTTCACAATGCCGGGCGCTCGCCGCCCGCATCAAGCCAGCCTGATGCTTGGCGCCCGCCCCGCGATCAGCAGCGCCCACAACGCCCACACCATCGCGTCGGCGCGGTCGGGCGAACGCCCGGGCACCGCATAGCCGCGTCCCGGCACCAGCCCCGCCAGCTCCGCCTCCAGCGCGGGAAAGCGCCCGGCCAACCTTGTCCGCCCCGCCTCGAACAGCCCGGCGACCGGCTCGGCTCGCGCCGCCTTGCCGCGAGTCGCGGTGACGTTGGTGACGGGCAGCGTCAGCCCGACGCCGCGCAACACCGCGCCGACCATCGCCCCGCCCTGGTTGGTTTCGACGACCACCCGATCGGCGTCGTGCGTTTCCGCCGCGATCGCCACGCGCCGCGCCCAGCCTTCGGGAGACAAGCCCGACGCGCTGTGATCGGCAAGCACATGCCCGACCCCGCAAACGTCGAGCCCGCACGCGACGATCCCGCACGTGCCGGCCGCGCTCGCCGGCGGATCGACCCCGATCACCACGCGCACCAGCGCGTCGGGCGCCGGCGCCGCCCCCCGGCTCGCCTCGATCAGCGCTGCCGGCCACAGCGTCCCCTCGATATCCTCGACCAGCTCGCCGTCGATCTCCTCCCGGCCGCGCCTGGTCCCGCCATAGCTGCGCACGATCGCCGCCAGATAGGCGTCGGGGACGTGCGGGTTGCGCCAGCTCTCACCGCCGGTCACCACCGTATCGACATCGCCGAGGATCGCCTTGAGCGCGTCCACCCCGGCGCGCGGCGTCGTCGTCACCAGCGCGCGCGGTCGGCTCGCCCCCGCCAGGCCGCCGCCGCGCAACCCGAGCTGGAGCATGTCCCACGTCTCCTCCGGATGCCGCCACTTCGCGAGCTCGTCGCACCACGCGAAATGATGCTCGGGCCCGCGCAGGCTTTCCGGGTTGGCGCCCGAGAACAACGTCGCCTCGGCCCCGCCCGGAAACACGATCCGGCGCAGGCTGGCGTCGAACCGTGGCGCCTCGACGGGATGGCACGGCACCGACAGGATGCCGCTGCGCCCCTCGACCATCACGCGGCGCGCTTCCTCGACGGTCGCCGCGACGATCGCGATGGCGACCGCGCCGTGCGTCCGCGCGACATGATGCACCCATTGCGCCCCGGCCAGCGTCTTGCCGAACCCGCGCCCCGCCATCATCACCCAGGTCCGCCAGTCGCCATCGGGCTCGCGCTGCCCGGGATGCGCCCACCCGCGCCAGTCGCGCCCCCACGTCGTCAACTCGGCTTCGGGTGCGAGCTTGAAGAACATCCGGCGTTCGCGCTCGGGCAACGCCATGACTCGCCGCAACAGCTCGCCGTCAGCCGGCGTCATCGGCCCTCGCGGCATAGTCCCGCTCGCGCGCCATCCCGCGCTCGATCATCTCGACCTTCTTGAGCAGGCTGGCGCGCACCGCGTCGGGATCGAGCGGCCTGGACCGCGCGTCATAGCGTTGCGGCGGTCCGCCGCGGACCTCGGCGCGGTGCAATTTGTAGAGGTTGAGCGCATCGGCGAAGCTGACCCGCTCGACCTCGCGCCCGCCATCGAAATCGGACGGTCCGGCGAGCGACGCGGAAGCGGTCTCGATCAACTGCGCCTCGATCCGCGCGAACCCCTGCTCGACCGCGCGCACCCAGGCTTCGGCGAACCCCGGCCATTTCATGCGGCGGTTGTAGATCGCGGTCGTCGAAAACCCCGCCTCGGCCGCGGCGGCACACACGTTGCAGGTGGCGGCAAGGTGTTCGAAGAAGATGCGTTCCGCCTCCCGCGACCAGCGGCGGCGTGCGCGGATGACCTGGGTCTTGCCGTTGATCGCCGGACGCACGATCGTGCCAGCCGGGGGGTGCTGCTTGCCCGTCATTGATTTCCCCGCCACGTCAGAGTTCGTGCTATGTACCCAATTTGATCGCCAATGTCAAGATATTTATCCTATTTGGTTTTCCCCAAGGCGAGATCGAACCTATCGGAGGGGAAGGAATGACCGTCAGGGCAAACGACCTTTAACGACCCCCCCCGCCGACATTGGACCCAAGGCCGTCAGGGGAGCGGACGCGGTGAGGTTGCACAAGATCGGTTCGACCAGGCGCTGGCCTATGCCGCATCGACCGAGGCCAGGCGGCGAAGCATCTCATAGCTGCATATCTCTATCGTGTTTCTGGTGTTCCGGATCGCCTTGATGCGGCTGAGCTTGGTAAGCTCCCGCGTGACGACCTCGCGCTGCGTACCGACCAAAGCGGCGATCTGGGCGTGGGTGCCGACCCTGCTCAACGTTACACGATCGTCGACCACACCTGCCTTTGCAGCCGATCGCAGAAGAAAGAGAATGACGCGGGATCGCGCGGAGGCAGCGTTCCGCTCGAACAGTCGCTGGCTCAACGAGCGTGCCATCGAAACAAGGTCCTCGAGCAGCGCTCTACCGAAACCGGGTATCTCCTCGATCATCCGATCAAATAGGGTTTGGCTAACAAAGATCAGTTCGGCATCGTCGAGACAAATTACGTTTGCCCACCGGGGCTTTCCATCGACCGCACCAAGTTCTCCCGTGTAATCCCCGGCCGTTATGATGCTGAATCCGACTTCCGTTCCATTGCGAGAATATTTCTTCGAAAACAGATTACCGGAGCATACCAAGTACATTCCGCTAGATTTAGCCTCATCGCGAATGACGCTGTCCCCACGACGGAATTTTACCTTGCGAAAATCGGATTTTACGGAGGCAAATTGGTCACTATCGAAATAGCGAAATATTCGAAAATCTGCGATTCCGGCTAGATGTTCATCAGCCGTCGAAGTCTCCATTACCGGCTCTCTCGATACTCGCCACGACCCGAAAAATGTGCGCCGCGGCACAACTCGACGGGCCGCGTCGGGCATCTGTTCGTATGCCAAAATGCGAATAGGGCGACGATCACGATGGGCCTGTGCCGACAGACATGCTGGCGCCGAAAAATCCTCATCTCGGGTGCTCGTGTTCAGCGTGACTTGCTGCTGAACTGCGGCGCGCGGCAATAGATTCGCAAATGTGCATTTTTGCACATCAACAATGCTCTGCGGCCGTCATCTCCTGACGGTCGCCGCTCTCAGCGATACGTAAAAGGAAATTGTCATGTCCACAGGGTTCAACTTTACCATAACGAATTCGGCCCCGGTGCTGGTATTTCTCGACGTCGACAAAGACAATAACAACTGCCTGGACGTCGATTTCATTACGCCGAACCCCTTTCTCGGCCAGCAGTACCTTCTTGGGCCGGGCGAATCGTTGAAGACGCGCCTCTTCAGAAAGGACGGTCACGGCTGTGACGGTCGTCAGGGCGAATTTCAGATCAGCCCGACGTTCATCGTCAACAATGCGAAGGTAACGCACGCGTATCAACAGTTCAGCTTCGATTCGAATGGCGGCATCGCCGCGGTGGGGACCCCGCCGACCTTCGGCAGCGTGCTTACCCAGGCAGGCGCAGGAAGCGATGCGACCTGGACGCTATCGATCTGAGATAGCTGGCAACGCGTCAATCATTCTGTCGGAGAAGATCATGTCTACCGGATTCGACTTTGCAGTGAAGAATAATACGTCAACATTGATGTTCCTCGAGGTGGATGCGGGCAACAATAATTGCCTGGATACCGACTTCATCACGCCCAATCCCTTTCTCGGGCAAAAATTCCTGATCGAGGCCGGGTCCACCTTCGTCGCGCATCTGTTCCGCAAGGACGGCCATGGTTGCGACGGCCGCCAGGGCGAGTTTCAGGCACGTCCGATCTTCCTCGACAACAACACGACCGTTCCGAAACAATATCAGAAGTTCAGCTTCGATTCGAACGGCGCGATGGCCGCAGTCGGCGACGAGCCCGACTACACCAGCACGCTGCTGCAGGCCAATTCCGGGGCGACGGCGCTATGGACGGTCGGCGGCACGAAGGCCATCATCAGCGACGAGCAGAAACTCGCCGCCATGCGCACGTGCGCGCCATTGATCTGGGCGGCGGAGGGCGAGGAGTATTTCGCGTGCTCGACCGAATGGTCCTTCCAGTTCCTGACACGCGTGACGAGAGAGGGTCAGTACTGGCTATACACCAAGCAGGATCTGAGCAGTCCCAGCGATGACTCGCTGCCGCTGTTCAAGGGAAATCTTGCCGAAGCGCCGGTCTATGCGTTCTGGGTGGAAAAGGCCGGCGGCAATTACGATATCTGCTACTTCACTTATTATGGCTACAACCGAGGCAAGGAGGTCGTGGATACGATCTGGGGGAACCATGTCGGCGACTGGGAGCATCTGACGGTTCGCCTGGACAGCCAGTTGAACCCGATCTCCGTCTACATGTCCCAGCACAGCGGCGGCGAGACGATATCCTGGGCCGATGTCGAAAAATCGGGCACGCATCCCGTGGCCTATGCCGCCTGGGGGTCGCACGCTCTGTACAGCAGCGGCGGCGATCATGTCTATTCGAGCGTGCTCGTCGACAAGTGCGGCAAGGGTACGCAGTGGAACACCTGGGACAGGGTGGAAACCTATGACTATGGGGCGAAGACGGGGCTCGGTTCGTCCGTGTGGCCGACGTGGATGACCACCGACTATACTTCGACGCTGCCGGGCAAGGACGCGGCCGACCCACGTTCCGGCGGCATCTATCGCTGGGGCAATGGCGGGAACGGCGCCACCGTTGCGGGCCAGCGCCAACTGGAGGACGGGCCAACCGGCCCGATCGACAAGGGGGATTGCTGGGACAGATCCACATTTGGCTGACGGAAGTCGGCCTCGGCGGTCGCGGAGGACGGCCGTTTGCCCTAAGTGAAGCCGACGCCCGTCTGGCAAGTTGCCTGGCATGCCTCGGCTTCGGTTGGGGTGAAAGGAATGCCAGGGCCGCGGGACGGGAATACACAGGACACTTGGTACGGTGGTTCACCTACCCGACACCGTTACCCACTTGACCGCGAGATTTGCGGGAGCGCCGGGACCGGATCGAGATCGAGGGTCGCGAGACTCAGGCCCACGCCCCGTAAGTCATGCTGGACGCACTCAAACGATGCCCCCTGAACCGCCGGGACGGCCGCGGAAAGCGGCGGGCAGCGTCTGTCTGCGATGTTCGTCGGTCTCGGAGCGTCATCCGGACATGAGCTACTAGTAGCTCATTTTACCGGGCGTGCGCCAAAAGCGCATGTCCGCTTTCGGCCCCGGAAGCCGCAGTCTGGCAAAGGCCTGCGTACGACGTTCACCACCCCATAGCTGACGTCCAAACGCGACCTGCGCCAATCAAGAAAAAGGCCGCGTCCTCTTTCGAAGACGCGGCCCAGTCATTCTTGAAGTCGTCGCCGTACGACAGCCGGCGCTCAAGCCGCCTCGTCATACCCCTCGTCAACCATCACCGGCCCCGAATCCTGGCCCTTGGCCGAGACATCGCGGTCGACGAATTCGATCACCGCCATCGGCGACGCGTCGGACGCGCGGATGCCGGCCTTGATCACGCGGGTATAGCCGCCGTTGCGGTCGGCGTAGCGCGCGCCGATCGTGTCGAACAGCTTGACCAGCTGCGCATCGTCGAGCAGCCGCGCGTGCGCGAGGCGGCGGTTGGAGAGGCCACCCTTCTTCGCCAGCGTCACCAGCTTTTCGACGTACGGGCGAAGCTCCTTCGCCTTGGCGAGCGTGGTGGTGATCTGCTCGTGCTTGATCAGCGCCGCCGCCATGTTGCGGAACAGAGCGGCGCGGTGCGCCGAGGTACGCTGAAGCTTACGACCGCCGACTTTATGGCGCATGTTTCATTCCTTCGTTCGTAGGGGGGCCGTGTGAGGTACCCCGATCCAGGTGGCTGTCAGGCCGCCACCATCGCCTTTCCTCTTCTTGGCCCTCTCCCGCCCGCGGGAGAGGGTTGGGTGAGGGTCTTGTTTCTTCTTCGGCCCGCCGCGGCAAAGCCGCGTCGTCGGACCTCGCGATGCGAGGCCGGCCGGGTTTGCTCGACTCCGCGTCCAACTCGGCGATTGCTGCGCAATCCCCTCCTTAGCCGCGGGCGAGCTTCACCCCATTATTTCCTGTTCGAGCTTCTTCGCCATCTCTTCGATATTCTCGGGCGGCCAGCCCGGGATTTCCATCCCCAACCGCAGCCCCATGCTCGACAGCACTTCCTTGATCTCGTTCAACGACTTGCGGCCGAAGTTCGGGGTGCGCAGCATCTCGGCCTCGGTCTTGCCGACCAGGTCGCCGATATAGATGATGTTGTCGTTCTTGAGGCAATTGGCCGAGCGCACCGACAGTTCGAGCTCGTCGACCTTCTTGAGCAGGTAACGGTTGATCTGCTGGGTATCGCCGGTGATGCCGGTGTCGGCGGCGGGGGCCGCCATGCCGATCGGCGCCGAGCGCGTGACCGCCGAATCGTCGAAGTGGACGAACAGCGCCAGCTGGTCCTGCAGGATGCGCGCGGCGTAGGCGAGCGCGTCCTCCGGGGTCACCGTGCCGTCGGTCTCGATCGACAGCGTCAGCTTGTCGTAATCGAGCTCTTGCCCGACGCGGGTGTTCTCGACCTTGTACGACACCTGGCGGACCGGCGAATAGAGCGCGTCGACCGGGATCAGCCCGATCGGCGCGTCGACCGGACGGTTGGCGACCGCGGCGACATAGCCCTTACCGACATCGGCGGTGAGCTCCATGTTGAGCGTCGCGCCGTCGTCGAGGTGGCAGATCAGCAGATCGGGGTTCATCACCTCGATATCGCCCGACACCGCGATGTCGCCCGCCTTGACGTCGGCCGGACCGGTCGCCGAAAGCTGAAGCCGCTTGGGGCCTTCGCCTTGCATGCGGATCGCGATCTGCTTGACGTTGAGCACGATGTCGGTGACGTCTTCACGCACACCCGCGAGGCTGCTGAACTCGTGCAGCACGTTCTCGATCTTGATCGAGGTGACCGCAGCGCCCTGCAGCGACGACAGCAACACGCGGCGAAGCGCGTTGCCGAGCGTAAGGCCGAAGCCGCGCTCGAGCGGTTCGGCGACGAACGTCGCCTTGCTCTTCCCGTCGCCGCTCTTCTTTTCGAGCGCGTTGGGCTTTTTCAATTCCTGCCAGTTCTTTGCATTGACGGACACGGGGGCTTCCCTCTGTTGGGCCGGGGGATGTACGGGTCCCTGGCCATTTGGGGTGGTACCGGCGCCGCGCGATCAACCGCGCGCCGGCAAGTGGAAATCAGACTCGGCGGCGCTTCGACGGGCGAACGCCGTTGTGCGGGATCGAAGTCACGTCGCGGATCGAGGTGATCTGGAAACCGACCGCCTGCAGCGCACGAAGAGCGCTCTCACGGCCCGAGCCGGGGCCCTTGACCTCGACCTCGAGCGTGCGGACGCCGTGCTCGGCGGCCTTCTTTCCGGCATCCTCGGCGGCGACCTGCGCGGCGTACGGCGTCGACTTGCGCGATCCCTTGAACCCCATCATCCCGGCGCTGGACCAGCTGATCGCATTCCCTTGCGCATCGGTGATGGTGATCATGGTATTGTTGAAGCTGGCGTTCACATGCGCGACGCCGGCGGTGATGTTCTTGCGTTCACGGCGCCGGATGCGCTGCGGTTCACGTGCCATTTTGGAATTCCTGACCTTATCTACAAGGAAGCGAGCCGCCCCGGGACGGCTGCGAGCTTACTTCTTCTTGCCGGCGATCGGCTTCGCCTTGCCCTTGCGGGTGCGCGCATTGGTGTGCGTCCGCTGGCCGTGCACGGGTAGCCCCTTGCGATGGCGAAGCCCGCGATAGCAGGCCAGATCCATCAGGCGCTTGATGTTCATCGCGGTCTCGCGGCGAAGGTCACCCTCCACCGTGTAGCCGGCGTCGATCGCCTCGCGGATCTGCAGCACTTCCTGGTCGGTCAGGTCCTGCACGCGAGTCGCCGGCGCGATGCCGAGCTTGCCGGTGATTTCCTGGGCCTTGGCCGGACCGATACCGTGGATATAGGTCAGCGCGATCACCACGCGCTTGTTGGTCGGGATGTTGACACCCGCAATACGTGCCATGAAATATGTTCTCCTAGCTCCACGGGGAACGGCATGGCTGCCGCGTTCCCCATCTCAACGCGTTTGCCCGAAACGCACGACAGCGGCGGACGCAAACGAGCGCCGCCGGCCAGCCGGTGTATCGGAAGGCCGCTCATCTAGGTGCGAGTCGGAACGGTGTCAAGCGCGGGAGACTAGTAGCGCGAGTCTCCGCTATCGCCGACCACCGGCTGCGGATAGTCGAGCGCGTCCGTCTTGATCCAGCGGCTGTCGCCGTCGCTGTCGACGACCTGAACGCTGTTCTCGCCAGGCTCGGCCGGCATCCGCGTGGATAGATTCGCGTAGAACGGGTCCATGTCAGCGCTGGCGGACTGGCCGAGCAATACGCCCGTCGCCGCGCTACCCAAGGCGGCGGGTCCAACGAGCATCCAGCCATGGTGCTTGTTCGAAAGCATGCGACTGCTCCGGCCCTGCCGACCGGGGAGATAACGAAGCAATAACGCAAGCGTTCCTATTTGGGCGCGCGCTCCGCCGCAGGCCTTGAGCCCCGCGAGTTGCTCGCCAAGCACGACGTCAACCGGCGGCGCCATCCCGTCGACCCCACCGGGCAGTACCCGCCAACCGCGTAGGTCATCTTGAGCGTGGTGGCGTTACCGCCGCCGGAGGGCATCAGTTCGAGAGTATGACGCCGGTCAGCGCGACCGCCGCGGGCGGTGCAGCAATGGTCACGGTTCTGGAAACGGTGAAGCCAGCGGGTAACGTATCGACTACTTCGGCAGCAGCGGGAGCAGCGAGTGCGACCAAAACGCACGCGGCGATCAGACGAACCATATACCCTCCCCGAAAGAGAGGACGAGCTATGCCTTCGTCTGTGTACCGTCGAGGACCGCGGCGATCGCGGCGCTAACCGTGTCAATATCGGCCATGCCGTCGATCCGGGTGAGGATGCCGCGAGCTTCGTAGATCGGGATGACCGGCGCGGTCTTTGCGCGATATTCGGCCATGCGGGTGCGCACGGTCTGCTCGTTGTCGTCGGCGCGGCGCTTGAACTCGTGCCCACCGCACACGTCGCACGTGCCCGCGACCTTGGGCTGCTTGAACATGTCGTGATAGCCCGCCCCGCAGGTCGCGCAGGTATAGCGCCCGACGATCCGCGTCACGAGCTTGTCCTCATCGACATGGAGTTCGATCACATGATCGAGCCTGCGGCCGTTATTGCCCAGGATTTCGTCGAGCGTGCCCGCCTGCGCGGCGGTGCGCGGATAGCCGTCGAAGATCGCGCCCTGCTCGGGCTTTAACGCGGCGAGGCAATTGTCGATCAGTGCCGAGACGATCTCGTCCGAGACCAGCTCACCAGCGTCCATCACCGCCTTGATGCGATCGCCGAGCTCGGTGCCCGCATTCTTCTCGGCGCGCAGCATGTCGCCGGTCGACATCTGGACCATCCCGCGGCTCGCGACGAGCCGCTCGGCCTGGGTGCCCTTGCCGGCACCCGGTGGCCCGAGGAGAATGATGTTCACGCTGCCTCTCCTGCTACGCCGCGCCGATCAGCGCAGACGCCCGCCCTTGAGCTTCGCCTTCTTGATCAGGTCGCCATATTGGTGCGCCAGCAAGTGCGACTGGATCTGAGTCACCGTGTCCATCGTCACGTTGACCACGATCAGCAGACTGGTGCCGCCGAGGTAGAACGGAATCTTGAGCGCCGAGACGAGATATTCGGGCACCAGGCAGATGAACGCCAGATACGCCGCGCCGATCACGGTGATGCGAGTCAGCACGTAATCGAAATACATCTCGGTGTTCTTGCCCGGGCGGATGCCCGGGATGAACCCGCCATAGCGCTTGAGGTTGTCGGCGGTCTCCTCGGGGTTGAACACCACCGCGGTGTAAAAGAACGAGAAGAAGATGATGCCGGCGCCGTACAGCGTCATGTAGAGCGGCGAGCCGTGCTGGAGATACTGGTTGAGCGTGATGACCACGTCGCCCCACCAGCTGTCGCCCTTGACGGCATTACCGGCGAACTGAGTCACCGTCAGCGGCATCAGCAGCAATGACGAGGCGAAGATCGGCGGGATCACGCCCGCGGTGTTGAGCTTCAACGGCAAATGGCTGCGGTCCGACTGCACCCCGCGCGCCGTCTGGCGCTTGGGATATTGGATCAGGATCCGCCGCTGCGCGCTTTCCATGAAGCAGATCAGCAACACGATCGCGGTGACGGCGGCGACGATCATGACGACCGTCAGGCTGTCCATGGTCCCAGTCCGGCTGCCGTTGACAAGGTTGTAGATGTTGGTCGGCATGTTCGCGACGATGCCGGCCATGATGATCAGCGATACGCCGTTGCCGATACCGCGGCTGGTGATCTGCTCGCCGAGCCACATCAGGAACATCGTGCCGCCGACCAGGCTGATGACTGCGCCCATGCGGAACATCATGCCGGGCTCGACCACCGCCTGGATGCCCTGGCTGGCACCGAGCTTTTCGAGTCCGACGGCGATGAAGTAGCCCTGGATCGCGGTCAGCCCGACCGTGCCGTAGCGCGTGTACTGATTGAGCCGCTTGCGCCCGCTCTCACCCTCTTTCTTGATCGCGGCGAGCGTCGGCGACAGCGAGGTCGCCAGCTGCACCACGATCGAAGCGGTGATGTAGGGCATCACGCCGAGCGCGGTCAGCGACATGCGCTTCAATGACCCGCCCGAGAAATTGTTGAAGAAATCGAGCACGCCGCCCGTCGTCTTGTCGCCGAGCAGCCCGAGCGCGGTCGGATCGACACCCGGCAGCGGCACGAAGCTCAGCAACCGGAACACGATCAGCGCGCCGATTGTGAACCACAGCCGCTTCTTGAGGTCGGTGGCCTGGGCGAACTTCGAAAGGTTGAGCCCGGAGGCGAAGCTGTCGGCTGCGGATGCCATTGCGTGTTTACGTCCTGAAAACTGAAACGGCGGCGAGCGCCTAGCATCGCCCCCCGCCGTTCATATAGTCACGTGCTCCGGGTTGTCACCCCGTGTGCTCCCGCCGGGGCGGGAACGCCTCACTTCTTCGCGGCGGCCTGCTTGGCTTCCTTGTCAGCCTTGCGTTCGCGATACTTGACGCCCTTTTTGGCGGCGGCCTTTTCGGCGGCGGAAACGACGTGGATCACGTCGACCTTGCCGCCGGCCTTTTCGACCGCTTCAATTGCGCCCTTCGACGCGCCCGCGACGGAGAAGTTGAGCTTCGCCGAGAACTCGCCCTTGCCGAGCAAGCGAACGCCGTCCTTGCCGCCGCGCGACAGCCCGGCCGCGCGCAGCGCCGCCTGGTCGATCGTGGCCTTGGCATCGAGCTTCTTGGCGTCGATCGCCTTCTGGATCGCGCCGAGGTTCACCTCGGCATAATCCTTGGCGAAGATGTTGTTGAAGCCGCGCTTCGGCAACCGCATGTGGAGCGGCATCTGGCCGCCTTCGAAGCCGGCGATCGAAACGCCTTCGCGGCTCTTCTGGCCCTTGACGCCGCGTCCGCCGGTCTTGCCCTTGCCCGATCCGATGCCGCGTCCGACGCGCATCTTGGATTTACGGGCGCCCGCATTGTCGCGGAGTTCGTTCAGTTTCATGTCGTGCACTCGCTTTCGCTTTTGTCGCGCTAATTCTGTTCAACGACAATGATGTGGGGTGCGCGAAGCATAGAATGCTTCTGGGCCCTTGCAGCCATTGTCACTCAAATCGATCATCACCGATGAGCCGTTCGAGAACGAGATCATCATGCTCTGCTCGACATCTGCCACATCGGTGACAGCAGTTCCGATCAACGGGCCGCCCTCGATGCGATAGTCGTTCCAGATCCTGAGATCGCATTCGTTGTCGAACTTGATCCAGAACCCGTAGCCATCGTCAAACGCGTCGATCACAACGCGCCCGGCGACGAGTTCGCGGAAATTACTCAGCGACGCTCACCATATGCGCGACCTTGCGGATCATGCCACGCACCTCGGGGGTGTCGGTCAGCTCGACGGTCCGGTGCATCTTGTTGAGCCCGAGACCGATCAAGGTCGCCCGCTGGTCGCCGGTGCGGCGGATCGGCGAGCCGGTCTGCGTGATCTTCACTGTAGCCATCAATCTTACTCCGCGATCGCGGCTGCATCCGCCTCAGCGGTTTGCGAACCACCGCGGCCGAGCAGGTCGGCGATCTTCTTGCCGCGGCGCTGCGCAACGCTCTTGGGCGAGGTCTGCTCGCCCAGCGCTTCGAAGGTCGCACGGATCATGTTGTAGGGGTTCGAGGTGCCGACCGACTTGGTCACCACGTCGGCGACGCCCAGGCTCTCGAACACGGCGCGCATCGGGCCGCCGGCGATGATGCCGGTTCCCTGCGGCGCCGAGCGCAACGTCACGCGACCGGCACCGAAATGCCCGTTGCCGTCGTGGTGCAGCGTGCGGCCTTCCTTCAAGGGGACGCGGACCATCGCCTTCTTGGCCGCCGCGGTCGCCTTCGAGATGGCTTCCGGCACTTCGCGCGCCTTGCCGTGGCCGAAGCCGACCCGGCCCTTGCCGTCACCGACAACGACCAACGCCGCAAAGCCGAAGCGCTTGCCGCCCTTCACCGTCTTCGAAACGCGATTGATGTGGACCAGCTTCTCGATCAGCTCTTCGCCGCCGTCGTCCGTGCCGGGGCCGCCACGGCCGCGATTGTCACGGCCACGGCCGCCGTCACGGCCGCCGCGATTGCCGCCACCGCCGCCCGGGCCGCCACGGCCACGGCCGCCCCGCGCGCCGCGCTGCTGCTGCGGCGGCGCACCGGCTTCCGGCGCAGCGTTGGCCGAGGCCTCGACCGGCGCGTCGGCCGTTGGGTTGGTTTCGTCAGCCATTCTTTAAAACTCCAATCCGGCTTCGCGCGCGGCGTCGGCCAGCGCCTTGACGCGACCATGGTAGAGAAAGCCGCCACGATCGAAGACGACCTGCTTGACGCCGGCCTTCACCGCGGCTTCCGCCACGCGCTTGCCGACCGAGGTTGCGGCGTCGATGTTGGCGCCCGAAGTGCCGCGCACGTCCTTTTCCAGCGTCGAGGCCGAGGCGACGGTGGTGCCGTTCGCGTCGTCGATCACCTGGGCATAGATGTGCTTGCCCGAACGGTGGACCGACAGCCGCGGACGGCCCGACCCACGCGCGCGGAGCGCGGTGCGATTGCGGCGACGCCGCTTGTCGAACAGAGAAAGACCCTTGGTCATTACTTCTTCTTCCCTTCCTTGCGGAAGATATACTCGCCGTCGTACTTGATGCCCTTGCCCTTGTACGGCTCGGGCTTGCGCCAGCGGCGGATCTCGGCGGCGAGCTGGCCGACCTTCTGCTTGTCCGAACCCGAAATCTCGACCGTCGTGTTGTCCGGGGTCGCGACCGTCAGGCCTTCGGGCACGTCGATGTCGACGTCGTGGCTGTAGCCGAGCTGAAGCTTGAGCTTGCGACCCTGCGAGTTGGCGCGATAGCCGACGCCGGTAATCAGGAGCTTCTTGGTGAAGCCCTCCGACACGCCCGTCACCAGGTTCTGCACCAAGGTGCGCTGCATGCCCCAAAAAGCTCGCGCCTGCTTGGAGTCGTTGGCCGGCTTCACCGTGATGCCGTCGTCGGCCAGCGTATAGCTGATCTCGTCGCGCAGCGGCATCGCCAAGGTCCCCTTGGGGCCCTTCACGTTGATCTGCCCGCCCTCGATCGTCGCGGTCACGCCGCTCGGGATCGAAACCGGCTTCTTACCGATGCGGCTCATCAGAACACCTCCGCCAGCACTTCGCCGCCGACGTTCTGCTCGCGCGCCTCGGTGTCCGAGAGCACGCCGCGCGGCGTCGAGACGATGGTGATGCCCAGGCCGTTGAGCACTCGCGGCAGTTCCTGCGAACCGCTATAGACGCGCCGGCCGGGCTTCGAGACTCGCGCAACGTGCTTGATCGCCGGCTGGCCCTCGAAATATTTGAGCTCAATACGGATGCCCTTGGCGGGCCCCATCTCTTCCTCGGAATACCCGCGGATATAGCCTTCGCGCTGGAGCACCTCGAGCACGCGGACGCGCAGCTTCGACGCCGGCGAAAGGACGGAATCCTTGCGCGCGCGCTGGCCGTTGCGGATGCGGGTGAGCATATCACCCAGGGGGTCGGTCACTGCCATTTCTCGTCCTTACCAGCTCGACTTCGTGAGGCCGGGGATCAGGCCCTTGTTGGCCAGATCGCGCAGCATGACACGGGCAAGCCCGAACTTGCGGTAGTAAGCGCGCGGACGCCCGGTCAGCGCGCAACGGTTGCGAATGCGGGTCGGATTGCCGTTGCGCGGCAGCTCCGCCATCTTCAGACGCGCGATCAGGCGCTCGGTATCGTCGAGCGACTTGTCGTTCGCCTTCGCCTTGAGCTTCGCCAGCCTGGGGGCGGTCTTCGCCACCAGCTTCTTGCGCCGCTCGTTTTTGTTCACGGAACTCAGTTTCGCCATGACTTAAGTTCTCTTTCCCTTATGCCGCTTGCTTCTGCTCGCCGTCCGCATCCTGCGGGAACGGGAAGCCGAAGAGGCGGAGAAGCTCGCGAGCTTCGTCGTCGGTATTTGCGGTGGTGGTGACGATCACATCCATGCCGCGCACCTTGTCGATGCGGTCATAGTTGATCTCCGGGAACACGAGCTGCTCCTTGAGACCCATCGCGTAATTGCCGCGACCGTCGAACGACTTCGGGTTGAGCCCGCGAAAGTCGCGAACGCGCGGCAGCGCGATCGTGATGAAGCGGTCGAGGAACTCGTACATCTTCTCGCGACGCAGCGTGACCTTCACGCCAATCGGCATCCCCTCGCGCAGCTTGAACTGCGCGATCGATTTCTTCGCCTTGGTGACGACCGGCTTCTGCCCGGCGATCAGCTCCATTTCGGACGCGGCCTGCTCGACCTTCTTCTTGTCCTGAGTCGCTTCGCCCACGCCCATGTTCAGGACGATCTTCGAGATACGCGGCACTTCGAGCGCGTTCTTGTAGCCGAACTTGTCGGTCATCGCCTTGACGATCGTGTCGTCATAGATGCCCTGCATGCGGGGCTTGTACCCGCCCTTGGTCTTCTCAGCCATCGATTGTCTTCCCGGTCTTGACCGCGACACGGACCTTCTTGCCGTCCTTGCCCGTTTCGAAGCGGACTCGGGTCGGCTTGCCGTCGACGACGTGCGCGACCTTCGAAATGTGCATCGGCGCTTCCGAACGGTCGAGACCGCCCTGCGGGTTCGCCTGGCTCGGCTTCACATGGCGGACGTGCACGTTGACGCCAGACACGATGACCTTGCCGTCCTTCGGCATCGCCTTGGTGACTTCGCCGGTGCGGCCCTTGTCCTTGCCGGACAGGACGATCACCTGGTCACCCTTCTTGATCCGTGCGGCAGCCATTACAGCACCTCCGGCGCAAGGCTGATGATCTTCATGTGCTTGCGCGCGCGCAGCTCACGGACGACCGGGCCGAAGATACGCGTGCCGATCGGCTCCTCGTTCTTGTTGACCAGCACCGCGGCGTTGCCGTCGAAGCGGATCACCGAGCCGTCGGCGCGGCGAATGTCCTTGGCGGTACGCACGATGACGGCGCGGTGAACGTCGCCCTTCTTCACGCGGCCGCGCGGTTGCGCTTCCTTGACGCTGACGACGATGATGTCGCCGACGCCGGCCGTGCGACGCTTCGAGCCGCCCAGCACCTTGATGCACTGCACCCGCTTCGCGCCGCTATTGTCAGCGACGTCGAGATTGGATTGCATCTGGATCATCGATCCGCTTCCTTCTCTCTTGGCCTACCGGGACATGCGCCCGGGGGTTCCTGCTAAACTCCCAGCCCATTCGGGCTGAACTGATTACGCGCCTGCCGCAGCCTCTTCGCCCGACAGGTCGACCCGCTCGGGCGTCGCGTGGGTGTTGACCCGCTCGATCACCTTCCAGGTCTTCAGCTTGCTGATCGGCGCGGTCTCTTCGATCCGCACGGTCTCGCCAGCCTTGTATTCGTTGCCCTCGTCATGGGCGTGGTACTTCTTCGAACGGCGGATGATCTTGCCGTAGAGCGCGTGCTTGACCTTGCGCTCCACGTTCACGACCACCGTCTTGTCGCCCTTGTCCGAGACGATCTGTCCGGTCAGCACGCGCTTCGGCATTGCTAATTCCTTACTTCGCGGCCGCGGACGCTTTGGCGCGCGCGGACTGCTGGGTCTTGATGCGGGCGATGTCACGACGGACCTCGCGCACGCGGCTCGGCTTTTCGAGCTGGCTGGTCGCCGCCTGGAAGCGCAGGTTGAATGCCTCGCGCTTGAGCTCGCCCAGCGTCTCGTTGAGCTGGTCGTCGCTCTTGCCGGCGACGTCGAGCCCGGTCGACTTGGTTTCTTTCTTCGCCATCTTACTCGCCTCCGAGGTGCGACGTGTCACCCAGACGCGCCACGACCTTGACCTTGATCGGCAGCTTCATCGCCGCGCGCTCGAACGCTTCCGCGGCGAGCGGGCCGGGAACGCCGTCGAGCTCGAACAGGATGCGGCCGGGCTTGACCCGGGCCGCCCAATATTCCGGCGCGCCCTTGCCCTTGCCCATGCGGACTTCGGCGGGCTTGGCGGTGACCGGCACGTCCGGGAAGATACGGATCCACAACCGCCCCTGGCGCTTGATGTGGCGCGTGATCGCGCGGCGAGCCGCTTCGATCTGGCGCGCGGTGATCCGCTCCGGCTCCATCGCCTTCAGCCCGTACGAGCCGAAGTTGAGCGCGGTTCCGCCCTTCGCGTTGCCGTGAATCCGCCCCTTGAACTGCTTGCGGTGGTCGAACTTTTTCGGTTGCAGCATGTCTCTGGTTCCTTACCGGCGCCGATTAACGACGATCGTCGCGCGCGGGACGGACGCCGGAAGTCTGCGCTTCCATCATCAGCCGCTCTTGCGCCATCGGGTCGTGACCCAGGATCTCGCCCTTGAACACCCACACCTTGACGCCGCAGACACCGTAAGCGGTGTGTGCCTGCGCTTCGGCGTAATCGAGGTGCGCGCGCAACGTGTGCAGCGGCACCCGGCCCTCGCGATAGCTTTCCGAACGCGCGATCTCGGCGCCGCCGAGACGGCCGCCGCAGGCAACGCGGATACCGTCGGCACCCAGCCGCATCGCCGACTGCACCGCGCGCTTCATCGCGCGACGGAACGCGATACGGCGCTCGAGCTGGTCGGCAATGCCCTGCGCGACGAGCTTGGCGTCGATCTCCGGCTTGCGGATTTCGACGATGTTCAGCGACACGTCGGACGACGTCATCGATCCGATCTTCTTGCGAAGCTTCTCGATGTCGGTGCCCTTCTTGCCGATGATCACGCCGGGGCGCGCGGCATAGATCGACACGCGGCACAGCTTGGCCGGACGCTCGATCACCACCTTCGAGATCGCGGCCTGGGGCAGCGTGTCGATGATGTACTGGCGAATCTGCAGGTCCTCGAGGAGGAGCCGGCGGTAGTCATTGCCTTCGGCGTACCAGCGGCTGTCCCAGGTACGGTTGATCTGCAGGCGCAGACCGATCGGGTTGCTCTTGTGACCCATTATGCTTCTTCCTGCTCGCGGACGACGATGCGAAGCCGCGAGAACGGCTTCAGGATGCGGGTGGACTTGCCACGGCCGCGAGTGGCGAACCGCTTCATCGTGATCGACTTGCCGACCGATGCCTCGGCGACGACGAGCGCGTCGACGTCGAGGTTGTGGTTGTTCTCGGCATTCGCGATCGCAGATGCCAGCACCTTGCGCGCGTCGACCGCCATCGCCTTCTTCGAGAAGGTCAAGATGTTGAGCGCGTCGCCGGCCTTGCGGCCACGAATCAGGCCCGCGACCAGGTTGAGCTTCTGGGCCGAGCCGCGGATCTGCGTGCCGACCGACAAGGCTTCCTTGTCGCCGACCTTGCGGGGGGATTTAGGCTTGGACATCTTAGCGCTTGCCCTTCTTGTCGGCGGCGTGCCCCGGGAAGTACCGGGTCGGCGCGAACTCGCCGAGCTTCATGCCGACCATGTCCTCGTTCACCGACACCGGCACGAACTTGCGGCCGTTATAGACGTTGAAGGTCAGGCCGACGAAGTCGGGCAGGATCGTCGAGCGGCGCGACCAGGTCTTGATCGGCGCGCGAGTGCCGGCCTCCTGTGCGGTCTGAGCCTTTTTCAAAAGGCTCAGTTCGACGAACGGGCCCTTCCAGACTGAACGAGCCATGTTAGCCCTTCCTCTTGGTCGAATGACGCGACCGGATGATCATCTTGTCGGTCGATTTGTTGTGACGAGTGCGAGCACCCTTGGTCGGCTTGCCCCACGGGGTGACCGGATGACGGCCGCCCGAGGTCCGGCCTTCACCACCGCCGTGCGGGTGGTCGACCGGGTTCTTGGCGACGCCGCGGGTCAGCGGGCGGATGCCCTTCCAGCGGTTGCGGCCGGCCTTGCCGAGGTTGGTGTTCTGGTTGTCGGGGTTCGACACCGCACCGACCGTCGCCATGCAATTCGAGTGGATGTAGCGCTGCTCGCCCGAATTGAGGCGAACCATCACCATGCCCTTGTCGCGCCCGACGACCTGCACATAGGTGCCGGCCGACCGCGCGAGCTGACCACCCTTGCCGGGCTTCATCTCGACGTTGTGGACGATCGTGCCGACCGGCATCTGGCCCAGTTCCATCGCGTTGCCCGGCTTGACGTCGGTCTTCTTGCCGGCAACCACCTTGTCGCCGACGCCGAGGCGCTGCGGTGCGATGATATAGGCCAGACGATCCTTGCCGTCCTCGCCCGCGCCGTAATTCACGAGCGCGATGAAGGCGGTGCGGTTGGGATCATATTCGATCCGCTCGACCGTGCCGTCGACGTCCCACAAGCGGCGCTTGAAGTCGACGATGCGATACTTCTGCTTGTGGCCGCCCGCGATCCCGCGGCTGGTCACATGGCCCTTGTTGTTACGGCCACCGGTCTTCTGCTTGCCTTCGGTCAGCGCCTTGACGGGGCGACCCTTGAACAAGCCCGACCGGTCGATCAGGATCAAGCCACGGCGCGCCGGGCTCGTCGGATTATAATGCTTGAGTGCCATTACGCGCTGACCCCCTGCGTCACGTCGATGGACTGGCCGTCCTTCAGCGTGACGATCGCCTTCTTCATGTCGGAGCGCGTGTAATCGGCGCCCTTCCACTTCTTGGTCTTGCCCTTCTGGACGATCGTGTTGACGTTCGTGACGCTGACATTGAACAGCGCCTCGACGGCAGCCTTGATCTCGGGCTTGGTCGCGTCGCGCGCGACCTTGAACACCACCGCATTCTGTTCCGACATCA
The DNA here is from genome assembly GCF_036269755.1 of Sphingomonas sp. GTDB lineage: Bacteria > Pseudomonadota > Alphaproteobacteria > Sphingomonadales > Sphingomonadaceae > Sphingomonas. The sequence continues at coordinate 163,712 of NZ_DATBDV010000014.1, forward strand.
T
>NZ_DATBDV010000015.1:0-72641 GCF_036269755.1 Sphingomonas sp.
CGAATAGGCCGTGATTGCAATCGACATGGCTGACCCTGAGCACGCCGGGCGACAGGAATTTCGGCAGAAGCAGCCGGCGCCCGCGCACCATCAGGAAATAATGGTCGCTGAGGAAATGAAGCGCGCCATTTGCGACTTCCACGCGTAGCGTGATTCCAAAGCCGCCGCCGACCTGCTCCTCGAGCCCGGTCGGCCCACAGAAGCGCTTGCTCGAGCTGATCACCTGCGGAAAGCCGCTGCGGCGCCCGTAGATGCGCGTCCAGAACTGGCCGGCGAAGGCCGGATCCTCGGTGACGCTGACGCAGGCCGGCACGTCGGCGGCGCGGCAGAGCGGCAGCGGCGCGCCGATCAGCCGGCCGAGCTGCGCGAGCAGCCAGCCGGCGGCGCTGAGCCGGCATTCGACGACCTCGCCGACGTAGACGATGGCCGCACAGCCCGAGACACGCTTGCCGAAGCGAGCGCGCACCGCCCCGGGCAGACGCGCCCAGGCCTCCTCGCCGATCAGCGCGCGGAAGCGCAGGTCGCCAATCTCCGGCCCCGGGCCGGGACGGGCGGCGGGAAAGGGGATGATCTCCGCCTCGCGCCGCCCCTGCTCCGCCATCGTCCGTCTCCGTCTCCGCGCGGCCCTAGCCGCCTTGCCCGTCCTTGCGGCCGAAGCTCAGGAAGTTCGCGACCTTCGCGCCCATCCGCATCAGCGCCATGATCTTGGGCGCCGGCACCGCGATCATCTGGTCGTACCAGTGCTCCACCGTCTCGACGAAGCGCCCCATTTCGGTGAGCCGCTTCATCGCCACCGGGCTGATCCTCGCATCGCCGCGCGCCTCGGCGAGGCAGGCGCGCAGCGCTGCCGCGGCGGGATCGATCTCGCGCTCCTTGCGGCCCTGCGCGATCCGCGTCACCATCTCCCAGAGATCGGTCTCCGCCTCATAATGGTCGCGGCGATCGCCCATCACCGGCACGCGCCGGATCAGCCGCCAGCCGAGCAGCTCCTTCAGGCTGTTCGAGACGTTGGAGCGCGCCATGACCAGGGTTTCGGCGATCTGCTCGGCGGTGAGCGGCCGCTCCGACAGATAGAGCAAAGCCTGGATCTGCGCGACCGAACGGTTGACGCCCCATTGGCTCCCCATGTCGCCCCAGTGGAGCACGAACCTCTCCACGGCGGGAGGCAGCGGCCGGGTTTCCATTATTATTTCTGTCATGACAGAAATATCCGTAATAAACGAATCATTGTCAAGCCGGTTTCGTTCATCACTCTTCAAGGAGCTTCGGCCTAGGGCGCGGCGATGCGTATTCTCGCCCTTGCCTTGCCGCTGCTCCTGTCCGCCTTCCTCGCGCGGACCGCGGTCGACGTCGTCACCCTGCCGGTGCGCGTGGTCGGCGCCGGCGTTAATGCCGTCACCCCCAACCAGGCGAAGGCCGACCAGCGCCGCGGCCGCCAGATCCGCGAGGAGGAGCAGCGCGAGGGCCGGATCGCTCGCCGCTGCGAGCATCATCCCGAACGCGACGAATGCCGCGCCCGCCGCGCCGCGCAGAATGGCGACGATCCGGAGCCCCGCCGCTAACCCCGATCCCTTCTCCCGTTTCGGGGAGAAGGAGGGACCCGCCGCGCAGCGGTGGGAGGATGAGGGCATGTCCTTCCGGGAAACCTCGCACCGAAAAGGGTCCCGGCTCCCGCCGAAAACGGGCGTGCAGGGCACCGCCACCCGCCCCGCCCCTCAAATAAATATTAAGGCGGGTGCGGTAAGGCGCCGCCATGGGTGGCAGCCGCAGGTATCGCAATCCCGCTTTGGCCAGGTCCGAGGGACGAGCGCCCGTCGGGCTGCTGCTGACGCGCGACTTTCGCCGGCTCGAGGACGAGCAGGAGGAGAATGCCGCGCGCGAGCGCAACCGCGCGCTCGATTTCGCCCCCGCCTTCCTTCTCGCCATCCATCTGATCTGCGGCGGCGCGATCCTGCTCGATCTCGCCCTTCGGGGTCCCCTCCCCGCCCTGGTCGCGGCGCCGCTCGGCGTGGTGGCGGCGCTCGATCTCGCCCTCTTCTTCTGGTGCCGCCACCGGCCCGTTTCGAGCCTGGCACCGCACCTCGCCGTCCAGGGTGCGGCGCTGTACGCGATCGGCGCCGGCACGTTGTGGATCGCCGCGGCCGCCTTCGCCCCCTCCGCGGGGGACGCGCTCCTCCCGGGCATCGCCTTTGCCGGCGGCATCCTCGCCATTCCGATCGCCTTCCTCTCCTTCCCCGCTTTGGCCCTCCTCGGCTCGGTCATCTGCGTCGCGGCGATAATGGTGCTCACCGGCGAGCCGGGCGCCACCGCTGCCGCATCCCTGCTCGCCCTCTGTCTCGTCGCCTTCAGCTTTCGGCGGGCCGGCGCCGACGCCGCCCAGCTCCGCCGCCGGATCGAGATCGACTGGTCGGCGCAGCGCGCCTCGCGCTTCATCGAGGAGTTCGAGCAGGCCGGCCGTGGCTGGTTCTGGGAGACCACGGGGCGCGGCGCACTCTCCTACGTCTCCGAGCATCTCGCCGCCTGCCTGCAGACAGCGGCCGACGAATTGATCGGCCGCCCCTTTTCCGAGCTGATCGGCGCCGACGAGGGCGGCGGCTCGGAGCGGACCCTGGGCTTCCACCTCTCCGCCCGCCTGCCCTTCACCGACGTCACCGTCCGCGCCAACACCGCGGCCGAGACCTGGTGGTCGCTGTCGGGCACGCCGAGCTTCGACGAGCATGGCCGCTTCCTCGGCTTCCGCGGCATCGGCACCGATCTCACCCAGCAGCGCCGCTCGGACGAGGAGATCAACCGCCTTGCCAAATATGATTCGCTGACCGGCCTGCCCAACCGCATGCTGATGCGCCGCACGCTCGATGAGGCGCTGCAGAACCAGCAGGGGAGCGCGGCCTGCGCGCTCTTCCTGATCGACCTCGATCGCTTCAAGAACGTCAACGACACGCTCGGCCACCCGATCGGCGATGCCCTGCTCAAGCAGGTCGCCCAGCGCCTCACCTCCGTGGTCGGCGTCAAGGGCCAGATCGGCCGGCTCGGCGGCGACGAGTTCGAGGCGGTGCTGCCCACGCTCCACGACGGCGCCGCGCTGGCCAGCCTCGCCGAGCGGCTGATCCAGCAGATCTCGATGCCTTATTCGATCGAAGGCCACAATATCTCGATCGGTGCCTCGGTCGGGATCGCGATCGCGCCGACCGTCGACACCTGCGCCGACGCCCTGATCCGCAACGCCGATCTCGCCCTCTATTCGGCCAAGGCCGCGGGCCGCGGCACCTTCTGCTTCTTCGCGCCGGAAATGCACAGCGAGGCGCAGGACCGGCAGATCCTCGAGAACGACCTCCGCAAGGCGATCGGCCGCGGCGAGCTCCAGCTCGTCTACCAGCCCGTGGTCAACGCGCAGAGCGAGCAATTGTCGGGCTTCGAGGCGTTGGTGCGCTGGCACCACGCCAGCCGCGGCGTGATATCGCCCAGCATCTTCATTCCGCTCGCCGAGGAGAGCGGCCTGATCCCGCAGATCGGCGAATGGGTGCTGCGCACCGCCTGCCACGAGGCGGCGAAATGGCCCGAGCAGATTCGCGTCGCGGTGAACCTCTCGCCGCTCCAGTTCGTCGATCCGAGCCTGCCGACCATCGTGATGAGCGCGCTCGCCAATTCGCAGATCCAGCCGCGCCAGCTCGAGCTCGAGATCACCGAAGGCGTGTTCCTGGTCGAAAGCGAATCGACCGACGATATGTTCGCCAAGCTGAAATCGCTCGGCGTCCGCCTCGCGCTCGACGATTTCGGCACCGGCTATTCCTCATTGGGCTATTTGAAGAAGGCGCCGTTCGACAAGATCAAGATCGACCAGAGCTTCGTGCGCGGCGCCGCCGTCCCCGGCAACCGCAACGCCGCGATCATCAAGGCGATCGTGACGCTCGCCAACACGCTGTATATGGAAACCACCGCCGAAGGCGTCGAGCATCAGGACGAGGTCGAGCTGATCCGCGAGCTCGGCTGCAGCCACATCCAGGGCTATGTCTACGGCAAGGCGATGCGGTGCGAGGACGTCGTCCTCCAGCTCAATGCCGCGGGCGGTCAGGCCACCGCCAAGGGCTATAAAGCGAGCCGCAGCCCGCGCTCGACGATGCTGCGCACCGCGATGCTCGACCTCGGCATCGCGCAGGGCGAGGTGCGCATCCGCAACATCTCGTCCACCGGCGCGATGATCGACGGAATCGAATTCCCCGGCGACCCGGTCGGCGTCGACGTCCAGCTCGAATTGCTCGAAGGGCAGATGTTCCCGGCGACGGTGCGCTGGGCCAAGGACGGCCGCGCCGGGGTCGAGTTCAGCGAATATTTCAACCTTGAGCGGCTCAACGCCGCGGCGCCCAATCGCGGGCTGCGCAAGGCGGGTTGACCGTTTGCGGCTTCAGCTACGCTGAAGCTCGGGTGCGGCACCAGCCCGCTCCCCCACCCGACCGGCCCAATCAGAATATCGTGTGGGCGGTCGGGTGGGGGGAGCGGGCTGGTGCCGCCTATACGCTGAGCGGATCAAAGGCTCAGCCCGAAGCGCGGTCCGATCCACGTCATCAGCGTGTAGAGCGCGACGGTCAGGGCACAGCCGAGCGCCAGCGCCAGCCAGAAGTTCAAGCCGTGCCGAAGCAGCGCCGGGATCAGCAGAAACATCGGCAACGACGGTAGCACGTACCAAAAGGTCGCGCCGGCATGCGCGGCCATATTCTCCGCATCAGGCTTCTCACCCCACAGCCAGATCATCCCGAGCACCGACACCAACGGCAGCGAAGCGATCAACGCGCCGAACCCGGGGTAGCGCTTGGCCAAGGTCGAGGCGGCCGCGATCAGCACCCCCGATATCCCCGCCTTGAGCATAAGATAGAGCATCGAATCAAATCCACTCTCGTCCGTCGGGCCACGCCATCGGATACATATTGACGTATTGCGCCAGCCTGGGCCGGCCGCTGCGGTTGGCGCTGGCGCCGTGGGGGATTTCGTGGCGCCAGATGACGAGGTCGCCCGCGCCCGCCGGTACCGTCACCGCTTGCCCCGACAGATCGACCTGGCGTGGATCGGCGCCGTCGAGCGACTCGAGCCAGCCCTCCGCGAGCCGATGGTGGAACCCCGGGACGACTTGCAAAGCGCCCTGGTCGGCCGCGGTGTCGGTCAGATAGAGGATCGCCTGAGTCTCGAACGGGATCGGTGGCGCGAGACTGTTGTCCCAATGCAGATGCGGCCCGGGAAATCGGTAGCCGCCGCGCTCGGGTGGGTTGAAGCTCAGCCGGTCGGTCGACGCGATCAGGTCGGCATGGCCGTACAATTCGGCGAACCCCTTCGCGATCCGCGCCGATCGCCGCGGCACGTCCATCGCCGGGTGCTGGAAATGCTGGATCATGATGCCGTTGGTGCGCGGACCGTACCAGCTCGCGGGATGGTCCGGATCGGCATCGATCAGCGCCCATAGATGGTCGGCGATCGCCGCAGCCTCGTCACGCGTGATCGCTTCGCGCAGCACGACGACGCCGTCGCGCTCCCATGCCGCCAGATCGTTCGAAGCGAACACCGGCGGCGCGGCCATCACCGCCGCGCGCCGGGTGACCTCGGCGGCCGGCGGCGGCGCGTCGTCATACCAGGCGTGGTAGCGCGCGATCCGGGCGCGATCGATCGGCCCCGCCGTCGCCGTCACCCAATCCGCGAACTCCGGCCAGTCGGGCTGATCGCGCAACCGAGTCAGCGTCTGTTCGAGCCCCAGCCCGACCGAATCGAGCAACGACCTGAACGGCACGCCGCGCGGGTCGCCCGGATCGGGCCGACCTCGCATCCGCGCCCACAGATCGCGTAGCCCCCGAATCTCGCTCGGTTGAATCGCCGTCTCGCTCATCGTCGCGGACTCGACCACAACCGGTTGATCGGGTCCAGCGCGCCGAAAAAAATTTATGCCGGTTCCGCGTTCGTTCCCTTGCCTTTGGCGAACCCCGCGGAAACCCGCGCGTCGCGGCGAATGGGCCGGTCCGGACCTTCCACGAAACGACTCAAAATAGCGACGAACCGAGTCATTAAAACGTCATTTAGTATATTGCGTCCGGAGGCAGTTGGGCACAATCTGTTGAGGTTCAGTTCGGGGGCGAACCCAAGCACTGGTAGACGATCGGCCGCGACCCCATATCGCGGAAGGCGTCTTCCTGCGCCCGATGCACAGGCTGTGGACTGTTTTTGTTCTTGGCCGGTCGCACCCGGATGGTAGCATGGGGGTTCGCCCCCGAGTCGATACGCAAAGCGGCGTTTAAGGCGCGCTAAGGCAGGGGCGGATGATGGATTTCAGAGACACCGAGGGAACGGGCGAGAACATGGCGACCGACGCGATCGAAGCGACAGCGAGCACCGCCACCACCAAGGCGGCGAGCACCGCCAAAGCGTCCAAGAAGCGCGATTCGAAGGCGATCGTGCCACAGCCTTATGCGCTCGAAGTCGATCATTCGCGCGATTCGCTGCTGACCGATTTCGGCAAGGACACGCTCACCGACCGCTATCTGCTGCCGGGCGAATCGTACCAGGATCTGTTCGTGCGGGTGGCCTCGGCCTATGCCGACGACGCCGCGCACGCGCAGCGCATCTACGACTATATCTCGCGGCTGTGGTTCATGCCGGCGACCCCGGTATTGTCGAACGGCGGCACCGGGCGGGGCTTGCCGATCTCGTGCTTCCTCAATTCGGTCCCCGACAGCCTCAACGGCATCGTCGATACGTGGAACGAGAATGTCTGGCTGGCCTCGCGCGGCGGCGGGATCGGCACCTATTGGGGCAACGTCCGCGGCATCGGCGAGCCGGTCGGATTGAACGGCAAGACCAGCGGGATCATCCCGTTCGTGCGCGTGATGGACAGCCTGACGCTGGCGATCAGCCAGGGCAGCTTGCGCCGCGGATCGGCGGCTTGCTACCTCGACATCTCGCATCCCGAGATCGAGGAATTCCTCGAGATCAGAAAGCCTTCCGGCGACTTCAACAGAAAGGCTCTCAACCTCCACCACGGCGTGCTGATCCCCGACGCGTTCATGGAAGCCGTGCGTGAGGGCGAGGAATGGACGCTGCGCAGCCCTAAAGACGGGTCGGAGCGCGGCAAGGTCGATGCCCGCGCGCTGTTCCAGAAGCTGGTCGAAACTCGGCTGTCCACCGGCGAGCCGTACATCATCTTCGCCGACCACGTGAACTCGACGATGCCCAAGCATCACCGCGAGCTCGGTCTCAAGGTCTCGACCTCGAACCTCTGCTCCGAAATCACGCTGCCGACCGGCACCGACCATCTCGGCCAGGAGCGCACCGCGGTATGCTGCCTCTCCAGCCTCAACCTCGAAGCCTGGGACCAGTGGAACAAGGAAGAGGGCTTTATCGAGGACGTGATGCGCTTCCTAGACAACGTGCTGCAGGATTATATCGACCGCGCCGAGCCGGGGATGGAGCGCGCCGCTTACTCGGCGATGCGCGAGCGGTCGGTCGGGCTGGGCGTGATGGGCTTCCACTCGTTCCTGCAAGCGCGCGGGCTGGCATTCGAGGGCGCGATGGCGAAGTCGTGGAACCTCAAGATGTTCAAGCACATCAAGGGCCAGGCCGACGCCGCGTCGATGGCGCTCGCGGTCGAGCGCGGCCCCTGCCCCGACGCCGCCGACATGGGCGTGATGGAGCGCTTCAGCTGCAAGATGGCGATCGCGCCGACCGCGAGCATCAGCATCATCTGCGGCGGCACCAGCGCGTGCATCGAGCCGGTCCCGGCCAACATCTACACGCACAAGACGCTGTCGGGATCGACCTCGGTCAAGAACCCGCACCTCGAAAAGATCCTGATCGAGAAGGCCAAGAACTCGGACGCGGTGTGGAGCTCAATCCTCGAGCGCGGCGGCTCGGTCCAGCACCTCGACTTCCTCACCCAGGAGGAAAAGGACTGCTACAAGACCAGCTTCGAGATCGACCAGCGCTGGCTGCTCGAACTCCAGGGCGACCGCACGCCGTACGTCGACCAGTCGACCAGCCTCAATCTGTTCATCCCCGCCGATGTCGAGAAGTGGGACTTGCTGATGCTCCACTTCCGCGCGTGGGAATTGGGCATCAAGTCGCTTTACTACCTGCGCTCGAAATCGGTCCAGCGCGCGGGCTTCGCCGGCGGGGTCGAGGCCGACAACACGATCGAAGCGCCGCGGTTCGAGCTGGCCGAGACGACCGATTATGACGAGTGCCTGGCTTGTCAGTGAGGTGCGGGCGCACCCGGATTGCGTGAGCAATCCGGGAGACGCCACGGCGGGTAGCGGTGCCGCGCAGCGGCTCCGTCTGACGGCGTGGCGCGGAAGGCCGGTGGGGACCGGCTGAGGAGAGAATGAAGAACGTTGACAGCCCATCGAACGAAGCCCCGGTCCGCCTCGCGGCGGCCGGGGCTCGCTCAACCGTCGCGCGGACGCTCCGCGCGCGGGCTATCGACTCACGCCCCCGCTTCTTCCTCGAAGGTCACCGCGACGTCGGCGTTGGCGCTCAGCCGCACCTTGTCGCCCTCGACGTCGGCGACCAGCCCGGTCGAGATGTAGTGGTGGTGCCCGGCATGGCTGCCCTGCCCTTCGTTGATATCGGCGGCCGAATCCTTCTTGGTCAGCTTGATGCGGTCGCCCTCGACATGGTCGACGGTGCCGACATGGACGCCGTCGGCGCCGATGACTTCCATATGTTCCTTGATCTGGCTGATGTCGGCCATGCGCGTGCTCCTATGGGGTTGATGGTTCCGCTTGCGAAACGCGCGAAAGCCGAGTTGGTCGCATGACTCGTGCGCCGATCATCATGGGCACCGTCGCCGCCGTCGCAGCGCTGGGCGGGGCCGGCGTGCTGGTCGGCATCCGCGGGTCGAGCGAAGGCGCGGTCTATGCCCGCCGCATTGGTGCTACGATGCTGCTCATGCTCGCGCTGATCCTCGGCGGTTTCGCGACCGCGATGGCGAGTTGGGGGGCGGCATGAGCGAAGCAATTCCCGGTAAGCCCCCGTTGATCGCCAACATTCTGGTGATGCTCGGTGCGGTATTGGGCGCTACCTATCTGGTGGTCAGCTATATGGCGCGGGATGGGCAGCCACCCCATTGGGCCAAAGCGATCATCCCCGCCATGCTCACCGCGCTGGGGATTTCGTATCTTTTGTGGCCGCGCATGGCCGGGCCGCTGCTCGGAAAGCGGCTGATTTTCCCGCGCCTGCTGGGCGCGTTCTTACTCTTGGTCGCTATTGTCGGTATTGTTAGTTTTCTAGGTCCGAAAGGCTAAACCCCCCATGTCCCTTCTCGAAGCCCGCAAGCAGTACAAGCCGTTCGAATACCCCTGGGCGTTCGAGTTCTGGAAGCGTCAGCAACAGCTCCACTGGCTGCCCGAGGAAGTGCCGCTGGGAGAGGATTGCCGCGACTGGGCGCAAAAGCTGTCCGATCACGAGCGCAACCTGCTGACCCAGATCTTCCGCTTCTTCACCCAGGCCGATGTCGAGGTGCAGGATTGCTATCACGACAAATACGGCCGCGTGTTCAAGCCGACCGAGATCAAGATGATGCTGACCGCGTTCAGCAACATGGAAACGGTCCACATCGCCGCGTACAGCCACTTGCTCGACACGATCGGCATGCCCGAAAGCGAATACGGCATGTTCCTCGAATATGGGGAAATGAAGGACAAGCACGATTACCTGCAGCAATTCGGCGTCGACACCGACCAGGACATTGCGCGCACGCTGGCGATGTTCGGCGGCTTCACCGAGGGCGTGCAATTGTTCGCCAGCTTCGCGATGCTGATGAACTTCCCGCGCTTCAACAAGATGAAGGGCATGGGCCAGATCGTGTCATGGTCGGTGCGCGACGAAAGCCTGCATTGCGAAGGCATCATCCGGCTGTTCCACGCCTTCGTGAAGGAACGCGACTGCCTGACCAAGGCGGTCAAGGACGACATCGCCGATCAGTGCCAAACCACCGTCCGGCTCGAGGACGCGTTCATCGACCTCGCGTTCGAACAGGGCCCGGTCAACGGCATGGCGCCAAAGGACATCAAGAAATACGTCCGCTACATCGCCGACTGGCGGCTGGGGCAATTGGGCATGAAGCCGATCTACATGATCGACGAACACCCCCTCCCTTGGCTCAGCCCGCTGCTCAACGGGGTGGAGCACGCCAACTTCTTCGAACAACGCGCGACCGAATATTCGAAGGCCGCGACGCGCGGGCAGTGGAACGACGTTTGGGATTCGTTCGACAAGCGGCAGAAGGCGAAGGCTGGGCCGGCGGCGAATGAGGATGCCGCGGGGGATGGCGAGAGCGGGGATATGTTTGGCGAGGCGGGCATGGCGGCGGAATAGGACGATCGGCAGTTGCCCGACTTACCCTCAGCGAGCGAACTAACAAAACTGGTCGGCCTCTTGGCGCCCGGATTAATAATTATTGCTATCCGGTCTCGCTTTCGTAGCGGAGATGTGGCCGATCTGAAGGACAAGTTGCTCGCGTATGGGGTAGCCTCTTCGGCATATTACGCAGCCGCATACCCAATTTTCCATGCCCATAACGGTGTGATATTGTGGGACTGGCAATGGCAGCTTTTACAATATTTTATTATGCCGTGCTTAGTCGGAGTTGCTGTAGTATTTTTAGATCAGAGCGATTTATTTTATAGAATATGCAAATTAGCTGGCCTTAGAGTTAGTCATCATATTCCGGCTGCTTGGGATTACGCGTTCTCGCGTGTTGTAAAGGGAACATTTGTGCTTGTCAGACTGACCGATGGGACGCTTTATGCCGGAATAATGGGGCGGCAGTCGTTTGCTTCTACTGCAGCATCTGAAAGAGATGTCTTGATTGAACAAGTTTGGTCGATCGAGGAAAAAGGCCCTTGGAAGGTTAAAGAACCAAAAAGATCTGTCCTATTGTGCGGTAGAGACATAAGGTGGGTGGAGTTTTTTGACAGGAGTTAGACATGGGAAGAGACCGGTCTGTGGATTGGGAGAACCTGCAAAAGGGGCATATCCCGTTGGAGATTCCCACAGAAGAAGTTCGGGGTGGTTATCAGCCGGAAACAAGCGAGGTGGGATCTCCGCCGACCGGCGGCGGTGGGGGAAAAGAGCCCGAAAAGTCATCCGAATAGAAGCTCTTTAGTCGTTTTTTCGGGGTTGCGAGTTCAGATCAACCTGGAGCCTTACGATGGAAATTGATGTCGCTGGCGGCGCACTTGCGCGCATATGGGAGCAATTAAATACCAATCATCGCCCGGGGCGCTCGGACGGAGAACGGACCGCGCACGTTGATATTATTAGCGACGGCTGGGGCGTGTCCTGCGACATTCAAGACGTTTTGTGGGAAACAGATGATCGGGCCGATATGCTAGCAAGGCATAACGACGATTTTGAATGTCTTCTCGCTCCCTACAATCTGCATTTTGAGTCGCGCTATCGTGGCCCGGTGAGCAAACTAAGTGAAGTTTGGGGTCACAAGGCGATGCGTGCATCTGATATCGCTATGTACATCATGGAAATTGAGCGCCTTGGCTTCTCCGTAGACGCCGAGCCCCTTGTCGCCAGCCTCCGCCCAACATTAATCCGGCAAAAATTTCTAACGAACAGCGAGCTTTCAGTCGTTTGGTATAAAAAGCAGCGTCATCGCTGCGAGCCCATAATTCTGCGCGTAGAAGGCGGTAATCCGATTTCATCGGAGGCGATCACCACACAAAGCGGCTATAAGGCTATCGCGCTGCTCGACGAGAAACGTCAACCGGTAGTGCTTCGGGTCGAGGCGTTAAAAGCTCGCAAAGGCTTTCCATTAAAATATTGGATCGCAGGCGAATTAAACCGAGCGGGTTCTCACGCTGAGTTCGACGCCGGGTCCACAGAATAATCATCCCAATATAATGACGGCGCGGAGTAAATCCGCGCCTTCGGCCGGGTTCGGCGTGGCCGACCCGCCGGCAGGGCTCGGCGCCGCGACGCCGAATAGCGGCGCTATTCGACTGCGCCGAGCGCGCCTTCGGCCGGGTTCGGCTTTGCCGGCCCGCCGGCAGCGGTGCGCGCTGCTGCGCGAAATAGCGTTCGCTATTTCTCGGCGCGCACCCTACGTGCTTCGCCATCGCGTCCCCGCCACCAGCATCGGCGCGACTGAGAGTCGTCATGCTCCCGCTATGCAAGGAGCCTGATTACGATGATGCCGATCAACGTCCCCGCCACCAACGGCCACGACAGCTGGAGCACCCCCGGCACCTCGCGCGCGATCAACGTCACCACCGCGCGCGCCGACGTCGAGGCGCTGTGCGCCAAGCACAAGACCAGCATCAGCGCGATCGAGACGCTGCCCAACGGCGCCGGCACGCGCGTGGTGATGACCAACCCCGACGACGCCGCGACGATGCGCAAGGCGTTCGGCAAGGCGGTGATCGAGGGCAAGGTCGAGCGCGAGCACTGGGCGGCCGCCAGAAAATAGCGGCGCTATTTTCGGATTCAGCGGCCAACCCGGCCGGCGGGTGGCGAAGCTACCCGTCCGACGACGCGGCTTTGCCGCGGCGGGACCCTTCGGGGAATTAGGTACGGTGACAGTTTACTAAATGCACTCAATCCAGCGGCGGATACCGCCGCCGCGTGTGCAGCACCGTCAGCACGTCGATCTCGGCCTCCGACGCGACTTCATACACAATCAGATACGGCAGCCCGACCACCGAAAACTCGCGCGTGCCATCGACCGCGCCGCTCCGCCCCAGCATCGGAAACTGCCCGAACATCATCGCGGTCTGGACGATCCGAGCGACAACGCGATCGGCGGCCTGCTCATCGTCTTCGGCAATCCAGTCGCGGATCGACCTCAGGTCGTCCTGCGCCTGCGGCGTGAAGCTAACGCGCAAGCTTCAGCGCATCGAGCACCTGATCGGCGGGGATCATCGCCGAGCGATCCTTGGCTTGCGCCAGACCGCGCTCGACCTTGGCGCGCTTCCACGCAGCATAGCCGGGTTCTTGCGCCGCCGTATCGGCTTCGACCTTCTCGTCGGTGATGGCCGTGTGCTTCATGGTCTTTGATATATAGTTGATTGCCATCTTCGCAAAGTGCGAACGTCCAAGGGAGCTGGCGCGGAGTAAATCCGCGCCTTCGGCCGGGCTGGGCTGCGCCCACCCGCCGGCAGTGCTTTGGGCTCGGCGCTTGCGCCGACCGCGGATTAGCTCCGCTGATCCGCTGCCCAAAGCATTTTCCTACACGAACCTTTTTGGTTATATGGCTTGGCTCCTTCAACCCCGATAGGAGTTATGTATGCGCCACAGACCTGCCAAAGAAATGTCGCTCGAGGAGTTCGACGATTGGGTGGCCGCGACCAAGCGGCATGAGGCGATCGCGGAGGCGGCCGACGAGGAGGGCGGGCCGAGCCTCTCGCTCGTGCCGATCACCGATCGCCAGGAAGTCTGGCCCACCGATTTGCTGGCGCCCGCTGCGGCGGCGGCGAATGTCGAGCGCGAGACCACCGACGCCGCCGCCGATCCCGATCCCGCGGACGCCGCGCAAGGTGCCACCGAGCCGGTTGCCGCCACGCCGTTCGACGGCGTCGAGCTGGACGACAGCCGCAACCGGCTCGCGGGGTGGAGCGCCGTCCGCCAGCGTTACTTCCTCGCCAATCTGGCGGAGACCGGGTCGGTTCATCTCGCCAGCGCCACCGCGCGGCTTTCCGCGCGCTCGGCATATCGGCTGCGGATGCGTTCGCCGGCCTTTGCCGCTGCGTGGGACACCGCGGAACAGCTCGCGGTCGGGCGGCTGTCGGCGCTCGCGTTCGACCGCGCGATCCACGGCCGCACCGAACAGGTCTGGCATCGCGGCGAGCTGATGATCGAGAAGCGCCTGCCCAGCGACAAGCTGCTGATGTGGCTGCTGGCCCGGCTCGATCCCCGCCGCTACGCCGCCCCATCGGAACAGCGCGGCAGCGACGGCGCCGATCCCCAGGCCGCCGCGCGCGAGGGGTTTGCCGGGCAACTCGACGAACTGGCCGACTTGCCGGGGTGAAAGGGCTCGCGGGGAACGCCCATGGTCACTGCGAACATTGGGAACATTCGGCCGAACCGCCGAGCGAATAGCGCCGCTATTCGCTACGCGCGGCCGGCCCGGCCGGCGAGCGCAGCTCGTCCGACGACGCGGCTTCGCCGCGGCGGGGCAGCGTTTTCCAGGAACGCCTCCACTATCGCCACCGTGCCCGTATGGATAAGGCGCGGAGTAAATCCGCGCCTTCGGCCGGACCGGCTGCGCCGTCCGCCGGCAGGGTCGGCTCCGAGGGGCGGAATAACCCGGTTATTCCGGCCCGGAGCTCGACATGTACACCATCGCCCTCCTCGCAGTCTCCAACTGCTTCATGACCACCGCCTGGTACTGGCACCTCAAAGGCGGGATGACCAAGCCGATCTGGATCGTGATCGCGATCAGCTGGGGGATCGCGTTGTTCGAATATTGCCTCGCGGTGCCGGCCAACCGGATCGGCTATGCCAGCGGGTGGAGCGGCGGACAGCTCAAGATCACGCAGGAAGTGATCACGCTGTTGGTGTTCGCGATCTTCATGGTGACGGTGCTGGGGGAACCGATCGGCTGGCGGTACGTCGGCGCGTTCGCGTGCATGGTGGGGGCGGTGGCGTTCGTGTTCGTGGGGAGGTGAGCGGATCAGTCCCGCCAATCGGCGTCTCGCACCGACCCGCTGGCGACGGACGAGCGCAGCTCGATCCGGCCGAAGGCGCAGATTTACTCTGCGCTTACCGCATTAGCCAATACGGCGAGATCGGCCTTGTCGACCGCCACCCCCGTCGCGTCGGTGTCCGCCGCCGCAACATTGTTCGCCGCCGGATCGGGCACGTTGGCCTCCGCGACGTCGTACGCCGTCCAGATGATCCCGCCCGCCCAGAACAAGGCGGCCCAGCGGCTGCGGAAGATCTTCGACGAGAACATGGCGACATCTATGTGCACGGCAGTGTTAACGCCTGTGCTGCGGATGCGGTTAACGGCGGGATTGCCGCCCGCCGCGCATCGGCATAGCATCCGGGCAAACCACAGGGAGAGCGCGCGTGAGCAGGACGATATCGGCGATCATGTTGGTGGCGGCGGCGGGACTGCTGACCGCGGCGGTGCAGAAACGGCGCGCGGACGCCGACGACCTGATCGCGGCGCGGCAGGCGGCGATGGCGCTGTCGGGGGCGACCTTCGGCGGGATGAAGGCGGCGATCGACGGCGGCGGCGACGTCACCAAGCTGGGCTTTTCGGCGAGGGCGCTCGCCGCCTGGGGGCACGCGCTGCCCGGGCTGTTCCCGGCGGGGAGCGACGGCGGCACGACCAAGGCGCTTCCGAGCGTGTGGAGCGACCGCGCCGGGTTCGAGAAAGCGGCGGCGAATTACGAGGCCGCGGCGCGCACGCTCGGCGACCTCGCCAAAGCGGGCGACAAGCCGGGGATCGCGGCGCAATGGGCGGTGGTGCGCGGCACGTGCTCGGCATGCCACGACGGATACCGCCAGCCGGATCGGAAATGACGAAGCGGCTGGCGCTCGCCGCGCTGATGATCGCGGCGCCGGCGCTCGCGCAGACTCGGCCGCTGCCCGCGCCGGTGCCCCCGCCTGCGAGCCCGGAGGCCGAGGCGCTGGGGCGGCAGCTCGCCGCGAACGGCGCGTTTGCCACGATAATCGGCGCGATGTCGGCGCGCGAGATCGGCGAACTCGCCGACCAGCACCCCGGACTCGACGCGGCCGCCAGGGCGCGCTTGCGGGCCAGCGCCGCCGCGACGCTCGCGCGAGTCGAGGACCGGATCTACACCGTGATCGCGCGGCAATATGCGGCGACCATGTCGATCGAGGACATGCGCGCCACCGCCGCATTCCTCGCGACCCCCTCGGCCAAGGCGTGGCGCGCGGCCGAGCCGGGGGCGATGATGGCGGTTGCCGGGGCGCTCGACGGGTTCGACTTCAAGAAACAGGCATGGACCGACTATTGCGCGACGCCCGGCGCCGCCTGCAAACCGGCCAAGCCGAAGTAACCGTTCCGGAGGCGATAACCCCCGGTTCGCGCCGATTCGGGCCGGCTCGTTGACGTATTGCTTACCGTCGGCGGGCAGACTCGCCCGATGCAGGACGGCAACACATGGCGCCAGTTGGGTGCGGTGCTCGGCGGCGGTGCGCTCGCCGGGCTGGCGGCGGCGTGGCTCAGCGTCGGCCACAACCCCGGCGCGGCGAGCGCGGCGGGGCCTGCGCCGGTCGTGGCGCACTTCTCGCTGTGCCACACCGGCGGCGGGACCAATTGCGTGGTCGACGGCGACACCTTCTGGATCCAGGGCGAAAAGGTCCGAGTCGCCGATATCGACGCGCCCGAGACTCACCCGTCGCGCTGCGCCCATGAAGCTGATCTCGGCGACCGGGCGACGCTCCGGCTGCAGGAGCTGCTCAACGCTGGCCCGGTTACGCTGGCGCCCGCCGACCGCGACACCGACCGCTATGGACGACTGCTCCGAATCGTCGAGCGCGACGGGCAATCGCTCGGCGAGCAACTGGTCGGCGAGCGACTGGCGCGGCGCTGGACCGGGCGCCGCCTGCCATGGTGCGACGCCGCCGACGTGTCGTAAATTTACAAGCCTTCGCCGCGCGTTGGCTTCATGGTCGCGCTTCGGCGCCGACCGCAACCCTAGTGGCGGCCGGGCGACGCGCGGGCGGCCCCGGGGGGAGCCGCCCGCGCCTTCTTCGCTCAGCGCGGCATCGCCTTCCCGCTGATCTCCCCGTCGGGGAATTTGTCGGTGTGGACGTTGAGCACGATCCGCCCGCCGCGCAGTCCGTTGACGAACTCCTCGAACGTCGTGCCGGTGTTTACCAGCTTGGCGCCCGCGTCGTAATCGTAGTCGCGCATCGTGACGTGGAAGCCGTTTTCGGTGGCACGGTAATCGGACCCATAGGGCAATGGCAGCACCAGCTCGACATCGTCGGGACCGCGATATTCGTGGAAATGCACCGGCCCGATCGGCTTGGCGACCAGCGCGTCGGCGAGCTGGTCGAGCGTCACGCCGGTGACGTCAAGATCGACCGACACGCGCTTCGATCGGGTATCGACCTTGATCGTCGCGGTGCCGCGCGCCGGCGACCCCGTGATCGTCGGCGCCGCGGTGCCGGTCAGTGTCGCGCGGAATGTCAGCATCTTGGCGAAGACCGGGCTGGCGATCGCGATGGCTGCAATCGCGGCGATCGGGAACAAACGGACCATCGAGTTTCCTCTGAATCG
Organism: Sphingomonas sp.; assembly: GCF_036269755.1. Classification (GTDB taxonomy): domain Bacteria; phylum Pseudomonadota; class Alphaproteobacteria; order Sphingomonadales; family Sphingomonadaceae; genus Sphingomonas. The sequence goes on from NZ_DATBDV010000015.1 coordinate 17,240, forward strand.
GACGTGAAGGTGGATCGGTTAGCCGATATCACCTGTCGTCAGCATGAAGGAAACGCCTTTGCAACAGGCGGCAGCGCGATTGCCGGTCACTTGGGGTTTGCCGCCGGGGCCGGCTTGAGATTGATCGAACGGATTCGCCACGTCTTGTCCTCGGCGGTCGCTCCGTCGATGTCGGCGGTTCGGTGAAGAACGACTTGCCCCCGCAAATCGGCCGGCGCCCCGGTCTTGAGCCGCGCATGGACTTGAACCGGCACGGAGACGTAGCGCTGACCGGCGCCGGCATCTTCGCGTCCCGGCGCACCGACAGCGGCCTGATAGTCACGGTATTTCGCGAAGCTCGCTTCGAAAGCGGTGACCGACATCCCGCTCGCCGCCCCGCGCCCCGCCCAGAGAAGCCAGGCTTGGCTATACTTACCGCCTTCGATCATCGCGTAATAACTCTGGACGACCTTTGCCGCGCCCTGCGGACTGTCGGGGACGACCGGCTGTTCGGCGACCGACGTCCCCTCGTCGGGCAACCCTCTAGGCTGGTTTGGCTCAGCGGGCGACGGCGCAGGGCTGGGCGTGACGGTGGGGACCTGTGGCGTCGCAGAGCTTGCGGCAGCAAGGTGGGTGTCGCCTTGAGCCGTGCCGGCAGCACCGCTGGTGCCGGTGGCACCGCTGCTCGCTGACGGCTGCTGCGCGCAGGCGGCTAGCATCACCATCGAAAGGAGCAGAATCATGCGCATGTCAGGAACCTCGCTGAACACCCTCCTCCCTCACCGCGACGTTCCGGCGGAGCCTCACGGCGCGCCGTAGTTCGCGAACCGATCGTTGCCCGCAAAGCCCAGCCGAGTCACGCCCGCGCGCTTGATCGTCGCGAGCACGCGGTCGAACGTCTCGTAGCGCGCCTCGGCGTCGGCATTGACCGTCAGCAGCGCCTGATGGTCGCCGACCAGCGGCTCGAGCTGCGCGGTCAGCCTGGCTTCGTCGGTCGCGGCGCCGTCGAACGTCAGTGCCCCCGACGCCGCGATATCGAGCCGGTGCATTTTCTCCGGAGCAGTCGATTGCAATGGCTCACCGACAGGCAGATCGATCGTCACCTTGTGAGTCATCGTCGGGATCGTGAGGATCATCATGATCAGCAGAACGAGCATGACGTCGATCAACGGCGTGATGTTGATCGTCGCGATCGGTTCGGATTGCACGCGTGAAACCATCGCATCCTCCTCTTATCGTCATGTAATAACGTATCACACCCGAGGAAAGACGCAAGTGTCGATGCAGCTACCCGTGCGTGGTCGCTACGCCACTGCCGCGGTCAGCAGTTTTCGTACTTCCAGTTGAGCTTCTTGCCCGCGCGAAGCTGCTCGACGGTCGTGGCCACGCGCTTTGCGCGAGTCTCATCGCGCTTCGCGCCGGCGACCCATTCGCAATATTCGCGACGACAGCTCGGCGAAAACGCCTCCCAAATCGCCTTCGCCGCATCGTCACCGGCGAGCGCTTCGGCGAGCGCGGCAGGCACTTCGGCTTCCGGCTTGGCCTGCCGCGCCGCGCGCTTGGGCCGATCGTCGCGCTCGGCATAGGCAACCGCCTGGCGGATCTGCGCCTCGAACGTCGCGTCGTCGGGCAAGTCGGCAATCGATGTCAGCTTGCCGTACAAGCCCATCCCATCGCGGCCCCTCGCCGCGACGTCGGCGAATTCCCCGGCGGAAAGCAAGGCGCTCCGATCCCAGAACCCGAAGCTCGCATGCGCCTTGAACGCCGCCATGTTGGCGAGCGGCCGCCCGCGATACAGGAATGCGGGCATGCTCCACTTGATCGACTCCTCGACCTCGGGGCAGGCGGCGTGGAGCCGGGCGCGGATATGGTCGAGGATGGGTCGCGCGAATTCGGGCTTGCCCGCGATATAGGCGTCGATGCGCGGATCGGTGGACATGGCGGTTCCCCCCTCGAAGCCGCCAGTCTATCGAAGCTCGCCGGGCACGGTCAACGCCTCAGGGGTTGAGCGCCTCATCGTCGGCGTCGCTAAGATCGTCATCCTCGACATCATCGTCGTCGAGGCTGTCCTGCACTTCGTCCTCGTCGATATCGTCCTCGTCCTGGTCGGCATCGTCGTCTTCCTCGCCGACGTCGCTATCCTTCATTTCGATGTCGTCGTCCTCGGGATCGTCGCCGAGATCGGGCTGGAGGTCGGTAATCAGCGTGCCGTCGGTCGGGCCGTCGCGAGTCGCCTCGAGAATTTCGGCGCGCTGGCTCTCGTCATAGCCTTCCTCGTCATAGCCGTCGTCGCCTGGCCCCAGCCCCGGCACCTGATAACCGCCCATGCTTCGTCTCCCGTAATGATCGACAAACGAACGGCGCAACGGGCACGGCGGTTCCCGCGCGTGCGACGAAAGCTCAGGTCGGCCGGAACAGCCGCCCGCGCTCGACGATCGCCGCCAAGGTCAGCGCGACCAGCCCGGCGGCGAGGAAGCCCGAATGAAGCGGCGTCGTCGTGCCGTCGAACGACGTCCCGATCACCCCGCCGATCAGCGCGCCGCCGGTGGTGATCACGAACCCCTGCAGGCTCGACGCTGTCCCGGCGATCGCACCCATGTTGGCCATCGCCATCGCCGAGCAGTTCGACGCGGCGAGCCCGAAGCACATCATCGTCACCGCCTGCAGCACGACGAACGTCCACAGGCTTTCCAAGCCGAGATGCTCGATCAGCAAACTCGACGATGCCGCGACGATCAGCACCAGCATCGCGCCGTGCGAGATGCGCCGCATCCCCAGCCACATTACGATCCGCGAGTTGAGCAGATTGCCGACCATCATCGTTCCCGCGCACAAGGCGAAGACGAGGCCGAGGCGGTGCGGCTGATGGAACACATCGGCGACGATCGGCTGGATGCTGGTGATGTAGCCGAACAGCGCGCCCTGCAGCCCGATCACCGCCGCGGCGTATCCGACCGACTGACGGTCGGCGAGCGTGAAGCGCCAGTTGGCGACCAGCCGCCGCCATTCGAGCGGGACGCGGTTCTCGGCCGCCAGCGTTTCGGGCATGCGCAGAATGAACCAGCCGGCGATCAGCGTGCTGACCACCGCGATCATGTTGAAGATCAGCCGCCACGATCCGAACGCGAGGATCGCCTGCCCGATGCTCGGGGCGATGATCGGGAACACCATGAAGGTCATCACCGCGAGGCTGGTGACTCGCGCCATCGCGCGCCCCGAATAGCAATCGCGGATCAGCGCGATCGTCACCACCCGCGTCGCGGCGATGCCGAGCCCGGCGCAGACTCGCGCGGTCAACAGCATGTCGAGGCTGCTCGCGGCGGCGCACGCCAGGTTCATCACGACGTACCAGGCGAGAGCGCCGATCAGCACCGGGCGGCGGCCAAAACGGTCGGCGAGCGGGCCGTGCGCCAATTGCGCGACGCCGAACCCGGTCGAGAACATCACGATGACGAGCGGCAAGTCGCGCGCGGTCGCGCCGAGATCGCGCCCGACATCGGGCAGCGCGGGAAGCATCGTGTCGATGCCGAGCGCGCCGACCGCCATCAACGCCGCGATCAGCGCGACGAATTCGACGAACCGGATCGGCGACGACGGCGCGTCGCGCGGGGAAAGCTCGGCCTGCTGCATTCGGCCCCCATGCCCGACACGGCGAGTGAGGTCAGCCCCGAAAATGGGCGCGGGAGCCGCGGCGGCATCCACGCGTTACGCCCCGACCAATCCAAGGGAAAATAGGATGAGCATTTTCGGCGCGATCAAGAACGCGATCTTCGGGTCGGGAACCCCGACACCCCGGCCAGCGCCGGCACCCGCCCCGGCCCCGACGCCAACGCCGGCCCCGGCACCGCAAGCGGCGCCTGCACTAGCCCCGACACCTGCCCCCGCTCCCGCCCCCGCGCCTGCCAAACTCAGCGAGGACGAAATCTACGCGGTGCTCGAAAAGCATGCGCAGGCGCGCGGCGAGCAGCTCAACTACAAGACCTCGATCGTCGATCTGATGAAGGCGATCGGGCAGGATTCGAGCCTTGAGGCGCGCAAGCAGCTCGCCGGCGAGCTCGGCTATACCGGCGACACCAACGACAGCGCGGCGATGAACGTGTGGCTGCACCAGAAGACGATGGAGCGGCTGATGAACGGTTGAGCGTATCGCTTGACCCGATGATGGCGGGCTCCTAGCGTGTTGCCGAGATAAATCACCTGGAGCCTGCCATGATCCGCTTCGCGCTACTCGCAAGCGCCGCGCTCGCGCTTGGCGCCTGCAGCGACAAGGACGGCGACAATAGCGGCAACGGCACCGCGATCAGCATCAGCGGCAATACGTCCGACGGGACTGCGAGCGGAACGATCAAGGACGGCAACCTCAAGATCGACGCGGGCGGGTTCAAGGCCGACCTGAAAATCCCCAAATTCACCGTCGATGCGAAGGATTTCGATCTCAACGGCGTGCATCTTTATCCGGGGTCGACGATCACCTCGCTCAACGTCGAAAACGCCGATGACGACGACGGCAACAAGAATCGCGGTCGAGTCGTCGTCGCGTTCACCAGCCCGGCCAGCGCCGCGACGGTGCGCGAGTGGCTCAAGCCGCGCCTCGACAAAGCCGGCTTCAAACTGGCGCCCGACGGCAACGGCTTGGTCGGGAAGACCAACGACGATGCCGATTTCACGATGAAGCTCGCTGACGATGGCGCGAATAAGTCGCAGGGGACGATCGACATGGGCGCCGTGGCGTCGGACGACTAACCACCCTGTTCGCGCGGCGCTTTAGGGTTTATCCTGGATCTTTCGCACAAGAGATTTTCGGATACCAGCCATGCTCGACACCCCTTCCGCCCAAGTCCCCGCGCTCAGCCTTGCGGATGAGGCGCGCGATCCCGACGCATTCGCCGCGGCGTTCGGCGGGTCGTTCGAACGGTTCGGCTTCGCGGTCATCGCCGACCATGGCATTTCGCCGGAACTGATCGCCCGCGCCTGGAAGCTGACCGAAGAATTCTTCGCGCTGCCGGTCGAGGAAAAGCAGAGCTATTACGATGCCGCACTCGGCGGCCAGCGCGGCTACACGCCGTTCAAGACCGAGATCGCCAAGGACGCCAAGCACGTCGACCTGAAGGAATTCTGGCATGTCGGCCGCGATCTGCCCGAGGGGCATCCGGCGGCGAAGGACATGATGCCCAATGTCTGGCCGTCGCGGCCCGCCGAGTTCAAGGAAGCGCTGACCGATCTGTGGAATGCGTTCGACCGCGCCGGGCTTCGCCTGCTGTCGGCGATCGCGCGGCATCTCAAGCTCGACCCATCCTATTTCGACACCGTGGTTGATCACGGCAACTCAATCCTGCGGCTGCTCCATTATCCGCCGATCCCCGCCGATGCCGAGGGCGTCCGCGCCGGCGCGCACGAGGACATCAACCTGATCACTTTGCTGCTCGGCGCCGAGGAAGCCGGCTTGCAACTGCTCGACCGTAACGGCGAATGGCTGGCGATCCACCCGCCCGAGGGTGCGCTGGTCGTCAATGTCGGCGACATGCTGCAACGGCTGACCAACAACGTGCTGCCCTCGACCACGCACCGCGTCGTCAATCCGCCGCCCGAGCGCCGCGGATTCTCGCGTTACTCGATGCCGTTCTTCCTCCACCCCAATCCGGAATTCCTGATCGAGACGCTGCCGAGCTGCATTTCGACGGACAACCCCAACTATTATCCGACCCCGATCACGTCGCACGACTATCTGCACGAACGGCTGGTCGAAATCGGACTGGTGAAAGCCTGAGCGATTCATGCTATGGACGCGAGGCAGCGGGAGGGTTCGATGCGTCGCGCGACGATCAGTATTTGCTTGGGGCTAGGCGGGCTGATGCTCGCCACCATCGCCGATGCGCGGCCCGGGATCGACATGCAGCTCCAGGGCAACACGGCGATTCGCCAGACCGATCGCGCCGGCATGCCGCAGGCCGGGCTGATGCGCCGCTGGGCCGGGGTCGCGCGCTGCGTCATCGGGCGCGATCGCAACGCCAGCCTGATGCTGGTCCGTGCCCAACTCGGTTCCGACGACGCCTATGCCGCCGCGCGCCGGCTCGATCCGATCTTCGCGGGCTGTCTCGCCGGTTCGGGCGTCCCCGGCCCTTCCAGCGCGGTGCTTCGGCGCGCGGCGCTGGCTGGCGCGCTTGGGATCGCGCTGCCGCGCGCCTGACATAGACAATCGCTCGCTCGCTTCGTAGGCGGCGGGCGATGACCGCCGATCCTCTTCGCGTCGCCTTGGCCGGCCTCGGCACCGTCGGTGGCGGGGTCGTTCGGCTGCTCGACGCCAATCGCGAGCTGATCGAACGCCGCGCAGGCCGAGCGATCGAGATCGTCGCGGTGTCGGCGCGCGACCGCTCCAAGGACCGCGGCGTCGATATCGCGCGCTTCGCCTGGGTCGACGACACCGCGCGGCTTGCCGGGCATCCCGACATCGACGTCGTCGTCGAACTGATCGGCGGATCGGACGGGCCCGCGCTGGCGCTGGCGCGCGCTACGCTGGAGGCGGGCAAGAGCCTCATCACCGCCAACAAGGCGTTGCTTGCGCATCATGGACTCGAACTCGCCGAGGCCGCCGAAGCGGCCGGCGTCGCGCTCAAATTCGAAGCTGCGGTCGCGGGCGGCGTGCCGGTGATCAAGGGCTTGCGCGACGGCGCCGCCGCCAACCGCATCGACCGGGTTTATGGCATCCTCAACGGCACCTGCAATTTCATCCTGACCAAGATGGAGGCCGAGGGCCGCGACTTCGCCGATGTGCTGGCCGAAGCGCAGGCGCTGGGTTTCGCCGAGGCCGACCCGAGCTTCGATATCGACGGCGTCGATGCCGCGCACAAGCTGTCGATCCTCGCCAGCCTGTCGTTCGGCACGCGCCCCGCGTTCGCCGACGTCCAGTCCAGCGGCATTCGCCAAATCCTCGCCGCCGACATCGCCGAGGCGGCGGCGCTCGGGTATCGCGTGCGGCTGGTCGGCGTGGCGGAGGCCGGTCCCAATGGCCTGTTCCAGCGAGTCCACCCGCACCTCGTCGCCGCCGACGATCCGCTCGCACACGTATCGGGCGCGCTCAATGCCGTCGTCGCAGAGGGCAATTTCGTCGGGCGGCTGCTGTTCCAGGGCGCCGGTGCAGGCGACGGACCGACCGCGAGCGCCGTCGTGGCCGACCTGATCGACATCGCGCGCGGCGAGTTCGGCCCGCCCTACGCCATGCCCGCCGCCAGCCTGTCGGCGCTCGCCCCCGCCGACAGCGGCGAGCGGCGCGGTCGCGCGTATTTGCGCTTCATGGTCGCGGACAAGGTTGGGGTGCTCGCGGAGATCGCGGCGGCCATGCGCGACGCCGGGGTGTCGATCGAAAGCCTAATGCAGCGCGGTGCCAATGGCGACGGCAGCGTATTGGTCGCGATCGTCACGCACGAAGGACCCGAACGCGCGGTCGCGCACGCGCTCGACAAATTGCGCGGATCGTCGAGCCTGGCCGGCGATCCGCTATGGATGCACATCCTCTAATCGCCGCCAAGCATCGCTCGCCACGTATCCTCGGGATCCTCGTCCGATCGCAGGATGGTGTGCCGCGCCGACAGGCAACGCTGCGCGCCGACCACGTCACACTTGCTGCCATCGTCGCGGAGCGCGCGATCCTTGGCCGATGCATCGTCGTCGCTCGACCCCGGCAAGCGATAGCGCGCCGCGCATCGCCCGGTGCAGCGTTCGGGCTTGGGCGGGGGTGGCAAAGTATACGCGAGCGACTGCCCTGCGGCGGTACTCAGTAACGCGACCAACGGCATGAACATCGGACGACCCCTGTCTCGATTGTCCCCATGCCAAAACGCGTGAGGATCGAAGGGGTTGCGTGCCAGTCAGGGCAGTAATCGCCCCGTCGGCGGGTCGCTGTCGTCGAGCGGGATCGGCACGCGGCCGGTCTTGTCGGGCTTCTTGGCAAAGGCGCGCCTGGCGAGATCGACCGCGCCCTTGATCATCGGCACGATCGGCGGTCCGAACCCAACCACGCACTCGCGGCTGATCGGGCATGGCGTCGCTTGCGCCGCGAGCGCGCCGGAGCCGGTCATATAGCGATTGGACGGGACCGGGCCCGACGACGGTACCGACGCCGGATCGGGCAGCCGCGGCGACGGCCGGTTGGTGGCGCAAATGACGATATCGTCGCGTTTGGTCTCCCGGTCCGACGCCGGGACGCAAGGCTGGTCGGGCGTGGGGACCAGGATCGACCAGCGTTCGGATTTCGGCGGCGCGGGTGGCGGGTTCGCGCCGACCGGCGCGGTCTGCAGCGCGAGGAGGAGCAATGCGATCATGGCGCGATCGGGCGCTGGCCGTCACCGGTCAGACCGGAGCGCGTGCTCGCGGTTACGCCGACCTTGCCGCAGCCGACCAGAAAGGTCGATTTCTCGGTGCAATTGTTGGTCCGCGCGAGCAGCCGGTCGCGCTCGACGGCGACGGGCTCGTTCTTGGGATTGTCGGGGTCGAGTTGGATCAGCGGCAGCCGATACCGGTCGGCGGCGCGGCGATCGCAGATCACGATGTCGTCGACCCGCTGGGGATGGCACTCGACGGTTGCGCGCGTGCGGTCGCGATAGCGCGCCATCGCGGCATCGAGGTCGCCAACGGCTTGCCACGCGAACCATAACAGCATGCTCGACTCCCGCCGAATTGTGCCGCCGCAATGCCATGCGATTGCGGCGGATTTGGGTCTGTTTACTGCGTGATACGCGGCACGCCCAGCCGCGGAATGTCGATCGCGGGACAGCGGTCCATCACCACCTTGAGCCCCGCCGCCTCGGCGCGCGCGGCGGCCTCTTCGTTGATCACGCCGAGTTGCATCCACACCGCCTTGGCGCCGGCGGCGATGGCTTCGTCGACCGCTTCGCCGGCAGCCAGCGGCCGCCGGAAGATGTCGACGATGTCGATCGGCACCCCGATCTGCGCCAGCTCGCGGAACACGAACTCGCCATGGACGTGCTCGCCGGTGATCTGCGGGTTGACCGGAATCACGCGATAGCCGTGGCGCTGGAGCATCGCCATTACGCCGTAGCTCGGCCGGTCGGGCCGGTCCGACGCGCCGACCATCGCGATCGTGCGGGCGTTGGTGAGGAGATCGCGGATATCCTGATCGGCGGTGAGCGGCATCAGCGGGACTCCTTCAGCCACTTTTCTACTTTCGCGGCCATATCACCGAACGCCGCCCCTTCGGACGCGTTCCCTGCCGCAGGCGGCGTGCCGGCATCGGAGGCCTCGCGGATCGCCATCGCCAGCGGCACCCTGCCGAGGAACGGCACGCCGAGCTCCCTGGCCGCCGTCTCCGCGCCACCCTGCCCGAACGGGTCTGACACTTCGCCGCAATGCGGGCAGGCATAGCCAGCCATGTTCTCGACCAGTCCGATCACCGGCACGCCGGCCTTGGCGAACAAATCGATCGCGCGGCGAGCGTCGATCAGCGCGAGGTCCTGCGGCGTCGAGACGATCACCGCGCCGGCCGGTTTGTATTTCTGGATCATCGTCAGCTGCACGTCGCCGGTGCCCGGCGGCATGTCGACCACCAGCGTATCGGCGCTGCCCCAATCGCCCTCGATCAACTGCCCCAACGCACTCGCCGCCATCGGCCCGCGCCACGCGATCGCCTGGCCGGGTGCGACGAGCTGCCCCATCGACAGGATCGGCACGCCGTAGGGTGTCGCGACGGGGATCATCGTCTTGTCGCGCGCCTCTGGCTTGGTACCTTCCACCCCCATCAGCGTCGGCTGCGAGGGACCGTAAATATCGGCATCGACCAGCCCCACCTTGCGCCCGCCGCGCGCCAGCGCGACCGCGAGATTGGTGGCGACGGTCGACTTGCCGACCCCGCCCTTGCCGCTCGCGACCGCGATCAAGCGGCGGCCGACGCGCTCGCTGGTCAGCGCGACGCGAACCTCGTCCACGCCCGGGTCGGCCAGTGCAGCGGCACGCACCGCAGCCTCCATCGCGTGGCGCTCGGCCGCGCCGAGCCCGGTCGCGTCGAGGATCACACTCGCCCGCGCGCCATCGATCCGAGTCGTCGCTCGTCCCTTTGCTGCCGCGTCGATCCGCGCCGCCAATCCCTTGTCGTCGATCATCGCGGCGAGATAGGCCCGATGCCGCCGCTTGCCACTGTTTTTCCGCGCACGCGCACCTATAAGGGCAGGCATGACGACATCCCGCGCCTGGCGGCGCCCCTTCCCCTTCTTCATGTCCAAACCGAAAAGCCCCTGGGGCGGCGGCAGCAGCAGTGATGACGGCAGCGACGACAAGGGCGAGAGCGGCGGCGGCGACGATGCTGGCCCGCGCAACCCCTGGGCGCAGCCCCCCGGCGGCCCGCGCCGCGCGGCAAAGCCGACCGCGCTCGACGACTTGCTCAAGCGCGCGCGCGGCAACGGCAGCGGTGGCGGCGGACGTGGCGGCGGCGGGTTTCAGCTACCCGGCGGCGGCAATGCCCGTACCTTGTGGGGACTCGGCACCGGGCTGGTCGTGATCGCCTGGCTGCTGCTGACCAGCTTCCACACGATCGGCACGCAGGAAATCGGCGTCGTCACCTATTTCGGACGCTATTCGGGGACGCTCTCCCCCGGCATCCGGATGACGCTCCCGGCCCCGATCGCCACCGTGCAGAAGATTAACGTCACCGGCATCCAGACCTTTGCCTTTCCCGATGCGAACGACAGCGCTCCCAATCTGGTGCTGACGGGCGACGGCAATCTGGTCGATCTCAGCTATTCGGTGCAGTGGAACATCTCCGATCCGCAGAAATACGCCTTTGAGCTGGCTAACCCGGACGATGCGGTCAAGGCGACTGCCGAGACCGCGATCCGGGCGATCATCGCCAATTCGACGCTCGACGAGGTGCTGGGCAACGGCAAATTGTCGATCCAGACCCAAGTCGCCGAAGCGATGCAAAAGATCCTGAGCGACTATCAGTCGGGTATCCATATCGTCAGCGTCGCGCTCAACAATGCCGCCGCGCCATCGCAAGTCAGCGACGCGTTCAAGGACGTCACCGCCGCGCAGAATGAGCGCCAGTCGAATATCACCCAGGCGCGCGGCTATGCCTTGCAGGTGGTGGCCAACGCGCAGGGCGAGGCGGCGCGCTTCAACGGCTATTACGCACAATACAAGCTCGCGCCCGACCCCACCCGCCGCCGCATGTATTACGAGACGATGGAATCGATCCTGTCCAAAACCAACAAGACCATCGTCGAGCCACGCGGCATCGCGCCGGTGCTGCCGTTGCCGGGGGGCAGGGTTCTGACCGATCCGGGGGCTAAAGCTCCCGCGGCGGGAGGCCAATGATGGCCTGGCTCCGCAACCCGATCTCGCTCGGCATCGCCGCATTGCTCGTCCTCATCGTCGCGGCGAGCACCTTCGCGATCGTGCCGGAAACCGAGCAGGCCGTCATCGTCCGCTGGGAACAGCCGCAGGGCACCGTCAATCGCTGGCAGCCGGGGCAGATGCTGGGCCAGACCGGTGCCGGGCTGATGGCGCGGATTCCCTTCGTCGATCGGCTGGTGTGGATCGACAAGCGTGTGCTCAACCTCGATCTCAACAACCAGCCGGTGCTGTCGACCGACCAGCAGCGGCTCGAGGTCGATGCCTTCGCGCGGTTCCGCATCGTCGATCCGCTGCGACTGGTCCGCGCGGTCGGCCTGAGCAACGGTGCCGAGCAGCGAGTCACCGACAAACTGTCGCCGCTGTTCGCGTCGGCGCTACGCTCCGAGCTCGGCAAGGTCGATTTCCGGGCACTGCTCAGCCCCGAGCGCGGCCAGTTGATGGATAACATTCAGGTCGGCTTGCAGAGTTTCGCCCGCGATTACGGGGTCCAGATCATCGACGTCCGGATTAAGCATGCCGACTATCCCGACGGATCGCCGCTGCAATCGGCGCTCGACCGGATGAAGAACACGCGTCTGCAGCAAGCGCAGACGATCCGCTCGGAGGGTTTGCGCGATGCATTGGTCATTCGCGCCGCCGCCGATACCGAAGCCGCGAAGATCTTTGCCGACGCGTTCAATCAGGATCCGGCGTTCTACGACTTCTATCGCGCGATGCAGTCGTACCGCTACACGTTCGGGCCGGACTCGAACGGCAAGATGCCGCAGGGCGACACCAACCTTATCCTCAACCCGGACAATTCCTATCTGAAGCAATTCGAAGGCGGCGGAAAATGATCGGCTGAGCTGTCGGGTTCGGCCAATCGCTTTTCTTGCAATCCGTTCATATTCAATCGCCGTTCAGCCAGACCGCGGCATAAGCCGGCCCAAACCGGGGCAAAGACTGACTGCCGTCGAGACGAGAGGAAGACATTCACGTGCGCTACGCTTACGCCATTACCACTGCTTTGCTGCTCGGAGGCGCCGCCTCCACGCTCGTGCTCCAGCCCTCCGCCAGCGCCCAGACCGCCCAGAACGAGCCCGGTACGATCGCCGCCGCCGTCCCGCGTGCCGGCGCGCCGATGAGCTTTGCCGACATGGTCGCCAAGCTGCAGCCAGCGGTCGTCAACGTCTCGACCAAGCAGAAGGTGCAGGTAGCCGCCGAGCAAAACCCGCTGATGCAGCTGTTCGGCGACGGCAACGGCAGCGGCGATGACGGTCAGCCAGTCACGCGCGAAGGCCAGAGCCTGGGGTCGGGCTTCATCATCTCACCCGACGGCTACATCGTCACCAACGCGCACGTCATCACCGCGGCGGCAAAGGGCGCGAAGGTCGAATCGATCACCATCACGCTTGCCGACCGCAAGGAATATGTCGCGCGCGTGATCGGTACTGACACGGCTTCCGATCTCGCCGTGCTCAAGATCGACGCCGCTAATCTACCGTTCGTAAAATTTGGCGATTCGACCCGCGCGCGCGTCGGCGACTGGGTGGTTGCGATCGGCGAGCCTTTTGGACTCGGCGGCACGGTGACTGCTGGAATCATCTCAGCGCTCAATCGCGTGACGCCGGGAGGTGGCGCGTACGACCGCTTCATCCAGACCGATGCCGCGATCAACAAAGGCAATTCGGGAGGCCCGATGTTCGACATGAATGGCAACGTGATCGGCATCAACTCGCAAATCTTTTCGCCGAGCGAGGGCTCCGTCGGCATCGGCTTCGCGATTCCGGCAGAGGTAGCCAAGCCGCTCATCGACACGATGATGAAGGGCGGCAAGATCCAGCGCGGCTATCTCGGCGTCAACCGTCAGGAGATCACCGAGGATATCGCTGAGTCGCTCGGCATTCCTAAGGACAAGGGCGAGCTAATCGGGCGGGTCGAACCGGGCCAAGCCGCCGACAGGGCCGGTATCAAGCAAGGTGATGTGATCACCGCAGTCAACGGCCGGGATGTGAACTCGCAGCAGTCGCTGTCATATCTGGTCGCGAATCTGGCGCCGGGCTCGACCGCGCGCCTGTCGGTGATCCGCGACGGCAAGCCGCTGACGCTCAACGCCGTTATTGGCACGCGTCCGACCGACGAGGAACTCGCCAAGCTGGTACCGGGCGGCGCGCCGGACGACGGCAGTGGCTCCCCGGGGGCACCCGAACTGCGCGCATCCGCCAACCTGCTCGGCATCCAAGTGACCGCGCTCACCCCCGGCATCGCCAACAGCTTGGGCATTCAGCCGGGCAGCGTAGCGGGTGTCGTCATCACCAATGTCGATGCGTCGAGCGATGCGGCCGCCAAGAGCCTGCAGCGCGGCGACATCATCTCGTCGGTTAATCGCGTCAACGTGACGACCCCGGCGCAGTTCGCCGCGCAGATCAGCGCCGCCAAGGCGGCGGGGCGGACGACGGTGCTGCTCTACATCACGCGCGCGCGGCAGGGGTCGCTCTACATTGCGGTCAAGCTGAAGTAGCGTTTCTATAGTTACGTCTAAACCCTTGCGCTGGCATCTACTTTAAATTATTTGCTCGAATGCAAATGATAACCCAGGAGATGTGATGCAAAGATTGTCTATTACTGCTGTGGCAGCGCTTGTCGTATTGACGCAATCCGCGCCGGTGATGGCGAGTACGAAGACCCCGGTTAATCCTCCGCCCCCTCCGAGTATTGATCGCTGGGATACGGATCACAATGGGGCATTGGATCCCGGCGAATTTTCGAATTGGGGAGCGGATCATGGGATGAACCCTCTTCAGACCGGTGCTTGGTTTCAAGCACTTGATGGAAATCAAGACGGAATGGTCACTCCCCAAGAAATGGTTGATAACGCGCCGATGGTTTGAACGAAGGCATCGGCACCTGAGCCGCGATATCCTCCAGGCTCCGCCAACCTGAAGGGCTGACTCGGGACCGAGCGCCCGCTAGAACTCCCTCGTCCCAGCCGGACGAGGGAGTTTCTGCATGACCGAATTCACCACCGACTGGACCGCCGCCGGCGAGGCCGAGCTTGCCGAGATCGTGACGCTGCGACGCGCAATCCATGCCGATCCCGAAATCGGCAACCATTGCCCGCGGACCACCGCCAAACTGCGCGCCGCGCTCGAGGGCTTACCGCTCGAGATTCACGAATCGACCTCGACCACCGGGTTCGTCGCGATCCTGCGCGGCGGCGGCGACAATGGCCGTACTGTCTTGCTGCGCGGCGACATGGACGCGCTGCCGATGCCCGAGGAGACTGGGCTCGACTTCGCCAGCCAGGTGCCGAACGCGATGCATGCCTGTGGCCACGACAGCCATTGCTCAATGCTGGTCGGCGCCGCGCGCGCGCTCAGCGCTCGCAAGGACAAGCTGCCCGGCACCGTCGTGTTCATGTTCCAGCCGGGCGAGGAAGGGCATCACGGCGCGCGCTTCATGATCGAGGACGGGCTGCTCGATATCGCTCGGCCCGACAGCGCGTTTGCGCTCCACATCACCCCCAACGCCCGCGCCGGCGCGATCCAGACTCGGTCAGGCCCGCTGCTCGCCTCGACCGACGCGCTCAACATCACCGTCAAGGGCGCGGGCGGCCACGCCGCGATGCCGCACGATTGCCTCGACCCGATCCCCGTCGCCGCCGAGATCGTCACCGCGCTGTCGGTGTTCGTCGCGCGGCAAATTCCGGCGACCGACCCGGCGGTGCTGTCGATCACCAAGATCGAGGCGGGCAGCGCGTACAACATCGTGCCGGGCGAGGTGAAGATGATCGGCACGCTCCGCACGCTGTCGTCGAAGACCCGGGAAAAGGCACGCGCCGGCCTCACCCGCATCGTCGAGCACGTCGCGCAGGCGCACGGTCTTACGGCCGAGGTGCGGATCGACGAAGGCTATCCGGTGACGATGTGCGATCCGCGCGCGGTGGCGCTGGTCGAGCAGGTTTCGGACAGCCTCGAACAGGGCCAATGGCAGCCGATGCCGGCGCCGATCATGGGCGGCGAGGATTTCAGCTATGTCCTGCGCGAAGTGCCCGGCGCGATGGCGTTCATCGGCGTCGCGCCCGACGGTAGCGACCCGTCGAAGAACCCGCCGCTCCACAACACCAGGATGACGATCGAGGAATCGGTGATGGCCAAGGGCATCGCGATGCACTGCGCCTATGCCGAGCGGTTTTTGGAGAATGGGTTCGGGTGATGTCTCTCCCCTCCCCGCAAGGGAGGGGCTGGGGGTGGGTCCGGCTGCGGCGGTCCGGCATCCGCGCAGAACGCAACCGTAGCGAACACGTCCCCGCATTCCCAGCCGTCCCGCGAAGGGAGGGGAGTAAGTGAACGCCGACCCCCTCCTCATCGCGCGCTGGGCCGAAGCGTGGGCGATCTCGCGCGGGGTCGCGCCGCCGGTGTCGCGCGAGGGCGGGCTCTATATCCATGTCGCGAGCGAAGAGCAGGTTGGCCGCTATATCTTCGCGACCCTCGACCGCGACGCGATCCGCGCGCTCGCCGCGAAGATCGACCGCCCGCGCCTCTATCTCAAGGTCTGCGCCCCGGCCTCCGAAGTCGCGCCATTGCTGCCGGCGGGCTGGGAGGTCGCACCGCCCGGCTACATGATGACCGCGCCGGTCGCGGCGATGCTCGACCGGCCGTTCGCCTTGCCGGCCGGTTACTCGTTGGCCACCACGCACGACGGCCCCGTCACCTTCGCGCACATCCGCGACCCGGCGGACGAGGAAACCGCGCGCGGACGGATCGTCGCGATGGGCGATCTCGTCGTGTTCGATCGCATCCGCACCGCCGACGCGCACCAGCGCCACGGCCTCGCCACCGCAATCATGCGCGCGCTCGCCGCCGAGGCCGAACGCCAGAGCATCGCCGACGCCGTGCTCTGCGCGACCCCGGCCGGGCGCGCGCTCTATGAAACGCTCGGCTGGTCGCTGCACAGCGACTACACCACCGTCTCGCGCAGCCCATAAATCTGTGCCACGGTGCCGGCATGACCGACACCACCGCCCCCACCCGCCCCCTCGCCGAACTTACGTTGCGCGGCGTCCTGCTCGGCGGGCTGATCACGCTCTTGTTCACGGCGGCGAACGTCTATCTCGGGCTCAAGGTCGGGCTGACCTTCGCGACCTCGATCCCGGCGGCGGTGATCTCGATGGCGATCCTGCGAATGTTCAAGGATTCGTCGATCCTGGAGAACAACATCGTCCAGACCGTCGCCTCGGCGGCGGGAACGCTGGCCGCGATCATCTTCGTGTTGCCGGGGCTCGTGATGATCGGCTGGTGGCACGGTTTTCCCTATGTCCAGACTGCGCTGATCACCGCGACCGGCGGTATTCTCGGCGTGATGTTCTCGGTCCCGCTGCGCCGCGCGCTCGTCATCGATACCGATCTGCCCTACCCGGAAGGGGTCGCCGCGGCGGCGGTGTTGGAGATCGGCGCCGGATCGCGCGAGGGCGAAGAAGAAAGCCGCCGCGGCCTTTGGGTATTGATCTGGAACAGCCTCGCCTCGGCGGCATTCGCGATCTTCACCCAGACCAAGATCGTCACCGACACCGCCGCGACCTTCTTCCGCGTCGGGCGCGGCGCGACCGGCATTTCGGGCAGCCTTTCGTTCGCCCTGGTCGGCGTCGGGCACCTCGTCGGCATTTCGGTCGGTGCCGCGATGGGCCTCGGCCTCGTGATCGGCTGGTTCGTGCTACTGCCGATCCTGACCGCGCAACAGCCGATGCCGGGCGATATCAGCGCCTGGGCCGGGGCGATCTTCACCAAGGACGTTCGCTTCTTCGGCGCCGGGGTGATCGGCGTGTCGGCGATCTGGACCCTGGTCAAGATCGCCGGGCCGGTGATCGGCGGCGTGCGATCGGCGATCGCCGCCAGCGCTGCGCGCCACGCGGGGCAGGCGCTCGCGGTCGAGGAGCAGGACTTGCCGATCAAATGGGTGGTCGTCGGATCGCTGCTGACTTTGGTGCCGATCGCCTGGCTGTTGTGGGATGTGGTGCACGGCGGCCCGCTCGCCGGATCGGCGATCGCGCTGATCGCCGGCGCGCTGGTGTTCGTGCTGGTGATCGGCCTGCTGATCGCGGCGGTCACCGGCTATATGGCCGGGCTGATCGGTGCGTCCAACTCGCCCGTGTCGGGGATCGGGATCCTGTCGGTGCTGGCGTCCGCGCTGATGCTCGTCGGATTGTTCGGCCAGCATCCTGGCAGCGACATGACCGGCGCGCTGATCGCCTATTCGCTGATCGTCACCGGGATCGTGTTCGGGGTCGCGACGATCTCGAACGACAACCTCCAGGATCTCAAGACCGGGCAGCTCGTCGGTGCGACCCCGTGGAAGCAGCAGGTCGCGTTGATCATCGGCGTCGGGTTCGGATCGATCATCATCCCGCCGGTGCTCAACGTACTCAACAGCGGGATCGGCTTCGTCGGCGTGCCCGGCGCAGGCCCGAACGCGCTTGCTGCCCCGCAGGCCGGGCTGATCTCCGCGCTCGCCAAGGGCGTGCTGTCGGGCGACGCCAATTGGACGATGCTGGGGTATGGCGCGCTGGCAGGGGTCGGGCTGATCGTGCTCGACGAAGTGCTCGGCATGCTCAAGCTGCTGCGCCTGCCGCCGCTCGGCGTTGCGCTCGGCATCTATCTGCCGATGGCGGTGATCCTGCCGACCGTGCTCGGATCGGTGCTCGGTTGGTTCTACGATCGCTGGGCGCGGCGCTCGGCAAATCCGGAGGTCGCCGAACGCATGGGCACGCTGACCGCGACCGGGATGATCGTCGGCGAGAGCCTGTGGGGCGTCGTGTTCGCGCTGATCGTGTGGCTGACCAACAAGGACGCGCCACTGCGGCTGAGGGTGGGGCACGAGACCGAGGCGCTGATCGGTGGGACGCTGCTATTCATCGCAATCCTCGCATTGCTTTACCGCTACGCCAAGCGAGCGTCGCGCTAGGCCATCGACTCCAACAGCTCCTTGATCGGCACGAACGCGAACGCGACCGAGCTGTCGGCGACGCCGTAGGGCAGGAATAGGCACTCGCCGTGGCGGATCGCGCCGCACGAATAGACGACGTTGGGGACATAGCCCTCGCGGTCCTGGTCGGCGGCGGCGAGGATCGGATGCGGCGTGCGGCCGATCACCTTGCCCGGATCGTCCTTGTCGAGCAGAACCGCGCCGATCGAATATTTGCGCATCGCGCCGACGCCGTGGGTCAGCAATAGCCAGCCCTCGTCGAGCTCGATCGGCGGGCCGCAATTGCCGATCTGGACCAGCTCCCAGGGATATTCGGGCTCGAGGATCCGCGCTCCCTCTTCCCAATGGGTGACGCGATCCGAATCGAGCAGATAGAGGTTTTCGCCATCCTGCCGCCCGATCGCGAGGTAGCGCCCGCCGATCTTGCGCGGGAACAGCGCAATGCCCTTGTTGCGCGCCGCCGGCCCGGTCATCGGCACGAGGTCGAACGCGCGAAAATCGCGGGTCCGGAGCAACTCCGACTGAATGTGCGAGCCGTTATACGCGGTATACGTGCCGAGCCATTCGATCGCGCCGTCGTCGTGGTGGAACTGGACGAGGCGCAGATCCTCGAGCCCCTTCGACTGCGCTTCGGTGATCGGAAAAATCACCGTGCCCGACAGCGTCGAATCGCGGTGGCGGTGCACCGTCACCGGGCCCGAGGGCACCATTTCCTCGTCGCTGCCTCGCACGTCGGCGGCGGTCGCGAAGGGCGGCTCGGGCGCAAGCTTCAACTGGTTCTGCGCGGTGATGATGCCTTCGCGGAAGGCGACCGACGAAATGTGCCCCTCACCGACCGCGCGCAACGACATCAGGATCCGCATCGATCCCTTGGGCATCCCCGACTGGTCGAAATGCGGCACTGCGCTGGGGTTCATCAAGGCCGCGGCGGCATAGCTGTATTCGTGGCAGAAATAGGCGCCGATCAACTGGCGCTTCTCGTCCCCGATATCGTGCCCGTCGAGCCCGAGCATGTCCTCGATCTCGTCGTACCGAGTCATAAACACGCGCCGCGTCTGCCAATGGCGAGTCTCGAAGTCCTTGAGCACGATCTCGAGCTCGTCGTGCGTTTCCTTCGGCGACAGTGCCATCACCTCGCCGACCAGCCGCTCGGTCCGCCCCGACGACACGCCGCCCGGTGCCCAGCCGATATGGAACGGGCGCACCACGACTCGTGACGGATCGGCCTTCAGCCGGAGGCGGTGCGTAAAGATGTCGAGCAACGAGCCGGCCCCGCTTGTAATTCGTCCAAGCGGCGCCGCGTTTCGTTGCTACGCGACGGCGCGGCTCGTCCCTGCCACGGTTACGGCGGCTTTTCCAAGAGCGGAAATCGCGCACGACGCCAATTGCAGCGCCAAAATCGATTCCGCGCCCTGATTGCGGTTCAGCCCGTTGGGCATCAGCCCGTCGAAACAGCCGCCGTCCTGCGCGGTCGCCAGCGGTAGATCCAAGTCGTTCTGTCCGAGATACCAGCGATAGGCGCGCATCGCCTCGTCGCGCCAATGCGCATCGCCGGTCGCCTTGAACGCCGCGGCGCACGCATCGATCGTCGCCTGCGCCTCAAGCGGCTGCTGGTCGAACGGCAGCGGCTCCTCGTAGGCACGGCCGAAGCTCTCGGTACCGACCGCGCGGAAGCGGCCCTCTGGGCTGGTCTGCTGCGCGACGATCCAGTTCAGCGTGCTCAGGCCGCTCGCGAGCAGGTCGTCGCGGCCGAGCGCCATGCCGGCGCGGATCAACGCCTCGGGCAGCCTGGCATTGTCGTAGGCGAGCACGATCTCGAACCATTCCCATTCGGGCCGCCGCGCTTCGTCGAGCAGCGCCATGAGGTCGCTCGAAAAACGTTCGAGGATGTTGCACGCGAGCTGATGCCCGGGATGCGCGCTGACCACCGCCGCCGCGCCGAGCATCGCGAACGCCTGCGCGCGCGGGCTGACCAGTTCGAACGCCAGGCCGGCGGTCTCGTCGAACAGGCGAAGCGCCCAGTCGCGATGCTTGGCGGCGCCGGCGCGCTTGGCGGTGACGCCGAGCGCCCAGAGCGTACGTCCGTTCGAATCCTCCGACCCCTCGTCCTCGCACCAGCTGCGGTCGAAGCGCATGAAGTTGCGGAACCGACGCTTGTCGGGGTTCCAGGCATATTGGATGAACGCGGCGTAGATCGTCATCCACTTGTCGCGCGTTTCCTCGTCGAGGTCGTCGATCGCGGTCATCAGCATCAGCGCGCGGACATTGTCGTCGATGCAATAGCCATGCCGCCGGTCGGGCACCGACAGGATCGCGTGCTGGAGCATGCCGGTCGAATCGCTCATTCGCTCGACCGCGGCGATGCTCGGGCGAAGCGCGGGCGGCGCACCCGCGTTGCGCAGGCGCCGCGGGCGCGCCGCGACGATCGCGTCGATCGCCGCCATCCCCGCTTCGGCAAGCCGCGGCCAGATCATCGTGCGGCCGCGGTCATAAGCGTGGCGCGACAGGTTGGCGCGCGCGTCGCCGTCGACGAGCAGCCGTGAAATCTCGCGCGCGAAGCCATCGACGTCGCCGAAATCGACGATCACGCCGTGCCCGTCGGCCAAGATCTCGGTCGCGTGGATATAGGGGGTCGAGATTACCGCCTTGCCAACGCCCACCGCATAGCTGAGCGTGCCCGAGGTGATCTGCGCCGGGTTGGTGTACGGCGTGACGTAGAGGTCGGCGGCCTGGAGGTAGTCGAGTAGTTCCTCGTGCTCGACGAAGCCGTCGATGAAGCGGACATGATCGGTCACGCCCTTGTCCGTGGCGAGCGCCTTCAGGCGGTCGCGATATGCCTCGCCCTCGCGCGCGACAAGATTGGGATGCGTCGCGCCCAGCACGACATAGAGCGCTTGCGGGTCCGCGGCGACTATCGCGGGCATCGCCTCGATCACGTTTTCGATGCCCTTGTTCGGCGCAAGTAACCCGAACGTCAGCAGGACCTTGCGGCCTTCCCAGCCGAAACGCGACTTCATCGCGTCGGGATCGACCAGCGGACGGTCGGGGACGCCGTGCGGGATCATCAGGATCGCGTTGGGGTTGGCGCCATAGACCCGGACTAGGATCTCGCGCCCAACCTCGGCCATCACGATCACCTTGGCGGCGCGGGACAATAGCCCATCCATCACGCGACGCTGATCGTCGTTGGGGTTTTCGAGCACGGTATGGAGCGTGACGATCACCGGCGCCGACACGCGCCCGAGCAGCGCGAGAATATGCTCGCCCGCCGGCCCGCCGAAAATGCCGTATTCGTGCTGCAGCCAGATCGCTTGCGCGCCGCTCGCCTCGATATCGCGCGCCGCCGCCAGATACGCCGCGCGATCGTCCTGCGCGATCGTGCCGGTGACCTCAGGCGGATAGTCATAGCCTTCGGCGCGGTCGTTCATCGCGTAGACGTCGACCCGCATGCCGGGGAAGCGGTCGGTCAAGGCGGTATAGGTGTCGGTCGTATAGGTCGCGAGCCCGCAGCGGCGCGGCAGGAAATTACCGATCAGCGCAACATGGTTGGTGCTGGGGAAACCGGCGCTCGCCGCCATTTTTTTGCCTCTCACGTCCCGATTGAGCGCGGGATCGCGCCCGCATTCGCCGGATGAACGGATTGACAGGAATATGGTTGCATCAATGCTGCATTGCAACATGCAAATTGAGACTGATTCGAATCGAAAAAGCGACGAAACGTGCCGCAGTCGCGAAATCTCAGCCGCGGCCGCGATATCCCGGCACGTCCTGCGGCGGCAGCCATAGCCCCTCAGGCGGCTGACCCGATTGCCAGAACACGTCGATCGGAATCCCGCCGCGCGGATACCAATAGCCGCCGATCCGCAGCCAGACCGGCTTCATCTCGGCGGTGAGGCGTTCACCGATCCCCACCGTGCAATCCTCGTGAAAGGCGGCATGGTTGCGAAAGCTGCCCAGGAACAGCTTGAGCGACTTCGATTCGACGATCGTCTCGCCCGGCGCATAGTCGATCACCAGATGCGCGAAATCGGGCTGGCCGGTGACCGGGCAGAGCGAGGTGAATTCGGGCGCGGTAAAGCGCACCAGATAGGGCCGGCCGGGGCGCGGATTGGGGACATAGTCGAGCACCGCCGCTTCGGGCGATGCCGGCAGGCCGCTCGCCTGGCCGAGATGCTTTGGGGTCATGCGCCGCACATAGGCCTCGCGCCCGGCTTCGCAAAGGCTTCGCCTCGACCTGGTG
Organism: Sphingomonas sp.; assembly: GCF_036269755.1. Taxonomy (GTDB): domain Bacteria; phylum Pseudomonadota; class Alphaproteobacteria; order Sphingomonadales; family Sphingomonadaceae; genus Sphingomonas. The sequence goes on from NZ_DATBDV010000015.1 coordinate 39,780, forward strand.
ATCGCGCAGGCCTAGGATCACCCGATGGACGCGCTGGTGAGGACCGATTGGCTAGCGGACGAACTGGGCGCGGACGACCTGCGCGTAGTCGACGCGACCTTCTATCCGGCGGTCCCCGGCGCCCCCATCGGCGACGCCGCCGCGGAATTCGAGGCGGCGCATATCCCGGGCGCGGTGTTCATGGACCTCGCCGCGATGGCAGACCGCGACACGCACTTGCCCTCGATGCTGCCTCCGGCTGACCAGTTCGCAGCGGCGATGTCCGCGCTCGGGATCGGCGACGCTGACCGCGTCGTGCTCTACGACCGCTCGCCCTACCGCACGGCGGCGCGCGCGTGGTGGATGCTGCAAGCGTTCGGCAAAAGCGAAGTCGCGATCCTCGACGGCGGGTTCGCCAAGTGGCAGGACGAGGGTCATCCAGTCACACGCGGCGCCGAACGCCCCGCCCGGCGCCGCTTCGCCGCTCATCCCGACAAAGAACGCGTGCGCAATCTCGCGCAAATGGCGGCCAACCTCGACACCGCCGCCGAGCAAGTGCTCGACGCGCGCGGCGCGGCGCGCTTCACGGGTGACGAGCCCGATCCGCATCACGGCACCGCGTCGGGCCACATTCCGGGGTCAAAGAACTTGCCGTACGCTCGACTGTTCAACCCCGACGGCACGTGGAAGACCGCCGACGCGCTCCGCGCCGAGTTCGACGCCGCGGAGATCGATCTCGCAAAACCGCTCGTGACGACGTGCGGCTCCGGCATCACCGCCGCGGTGCTCGCGTTCGGCGCGCACCTGCTCGGCAACGAAGCGGCGCTCTACGACGGCAGCTGGTCCGAATGGGGCGCCGACCCGGCCTCGCTTAAGGCGACCGGCCCCGCCTGACTTGTCGAAGCGCCCCTGTCACCTTAGCGTCGCGCGATGGCCGACCACGACGATAACGACCAACCCGCCACGCGCGTCGTCGGCGCGGGCCGCCGAGCCGAATGGACGCAGGGCATCGTCAACACGCCGGTGTGGCGCGCCTCGACCATCCTGTACGACGACGTCGCGCACTTGCGCGAGGCGGCGCGCGGCGACAGCCACCACAAGCTCTATTACGGCCGGCGCGGCACGCCGACGCAATGGTCGCTCACCGACGCGCTGACCGAGCTCGAGCCGGGCGCCGAAGGCACTTTCCTCTATTGCTCGGGCGCCGCCGCGGTGAGCGCTGCGTTGCTGTCGGTGCTCGCGCCGGGCGACGAATTGCTGCTGGTCGATTCCGCGTACGACCCGACGACCTCCCTTGCCGCGGGGTTCCTCAAGCGCTTCGGCATCACGACGCGGCATTACCACCCGCTGATCGGCGCTGGAATCGCCGAGCTGATCGGCGACAAGACCGCTGCGATCCTGCTCGAAAGCCCCGGCAGCCTGACCTTCGAAGTGCAGGACGTGCCCGCGATCGTCGCAGCCGCCAAGGCGCGCGGGGTAACGACGATCCTCGACAATACCTGGGCGACGCCGTTGCTGTTCCCCGCGATCGCGCACGGCATCGACCTGTCGGTGCTCGCCTGCACCAAATATGTCGTCGGGCATTCGGACGCGATGCTCGGGTCGGTTACCGCCGGCCCCGGCCATTTCGCCAAGCTGCGCAATGTGAGCTTCCAGCTCGGCCAAGTTGCGAGCCCCGACGATTGCTGGCTCGGCAGCCGCGGGCTGCGCACGATGGCGGTGCGGTTGAAGCAGCACGAGGCGAGCGCACTCAAGGTCGCGCACTGGCTCGCCGAGCGGGCCGAGGTCGCGACCGTGCTCCACCCCGCACTGCCGAGCTGTCCCGGCCATGAGGTCTTCCTCCGCGATTTCAACGGCGCGTCGGGCCTGTTCGCCTTCGCGCTCAAGCATGGCGACGAAGCTTCGCGCGCCGCGTTGATCGACGCGCTGCGGCTGTTCGGGATCGGCTATAGCTGGGGCGGCTATGAAAGCCTCGCGCTGCCCGTCGACCCCAAGCGCGCGCTCGGCATCCCCGACCATGGCGGACCGCTGGTCCGCCTGCATATCGGCCTCGAAGATCCCGACGACCTGATCGCCGATCTCGACCAGGCATTCGCCACCTACGGGCGAGCGCGCGCATGAGCCCCGCGCTCGCCTGGGCGCACGCGCAGGGACTCGACGTGCCGCAGGGCGCCGAAGCGATCGAGACCGGCATCGTCGTCGCGCTGATCATCGTTTCGCTCGCGATCGGGCTCTTCGCCGGGCGCTGGCTCGGCCCGCATGCCGAGGCGCTGTGGCAGCGTCACTTGGGTCATCATGTCGAGCATTTCGGTGGGCGGGTTGCCGCGGTAATCCGCCACGGCGTCGCCGCGTTTCTCCTCGCGATCCTCCTCGTCGGCGGAGCCTGGCCGCCGCTCGCCGAAGGGGTGATCGGCTTCTTCCTCGGCGCCGCGGTCGCGCGGATGAGCATCGAACTGTTGCGCGGCTTGAACATCCCGCGCTGGATGGCGTGGAGCGTCGCGTTTTTCCTGTTCGTCGCGATCTTCAGCCACTCGCTCGGTGGGTTCGCGCCGATCCGCGCCACGCTGACCGCGATCGGGTTCGACGTCGGCAAGACGCATCTGTCCGTATTCTCGGTGATCGTCGCGCTGTTGACCGTGGTCGGGCTGCTCGCCGGCGTCCGCCTCGCCAACCGGCTGATCGGGCACGCCATCCTCAGCGCGACCGGGTTTGACCCGACGCAAAAGCTTCTCACGCAAAAGCTCGCCGGGATCGCGGTCGTCGCGCTCGCCTTTTTCGTCGGAATCGACCTGCTCGACATCAACCTGACCAGCCTTGCGGTATTCTCGGGGGCGCTCGGGCTCGCCGTCGGGTTCGGCTTGCAGAAGACCGTCGGCAACCTGATCGCCGGGATCATCCTGCTGCTCGACCGTTCGATCAAGCCGGGCGATGTGATCGTCGTCGCCGACAAGGAAGTCGGCTGGGTCAACAAGATCGGCGTCCGCGCAGTGTCAGTCATCACCCGCGACGGCAAGGAGCATCTGATCCCCAACGAGGATCTGATGACCAAGGAGGTTGAGAACTGGTCTTACACCGACCGCAACGTGCGAATCCGGATCCCCGTCGCGGTCAGCTACGATTGCGACCTCAAGCTCGCACAGCAATTGATGCTGCGCGCCGCCGCCGAAAGCCCGCGCGTGCTCGACGATCCCAAATCGAACATCTGGCTGACCGAGTTCGGCGACAACGGCGTCAAGCACGAGATATTGGTGTGGATCAACGATCCGCAGAGCGGCGTTGGCAGCGTCCGGTCCGACGTGCTCAATCGTCTATGGGTATTGTTCAAGGACAACGGCATCACCATCCCCTATCCGCAGCGCGACGTGCGGATCGTGCGCGACGAGTTGGGGTCCGCGCCCGCCGGATGACCGAAAACACTATTGTGCGTTGCAGCGAAAATGGGCACTATTTGGGCGCGTGTCGGTTCAACGACCCCGACCGGCTATGCCGGTATAGGGGCGGCCCGGCACCCGGCAGGCGGGACGAACGCACTTTTCGCTTCGAAAGGAAGATCATGCGCTTCTCCCATATCAACCTAGGCGCACTGGTGCTCGGGCTCGCGACTCCCGCGCTGGCGGACCCGCTTCCGGCCACGCCGGCGCCCGGCACCCCGACCGACGCCGCCGCGCCCGCCGCCGATGGCGACACTGCGCCGCCGAAACCGTTCACGATCAGCGGCGGCGTGACGTTGGTGTCGGACTACCGCTTCCGCGGCATTTCGCAGACCAATCTCCAGCCGGCGATCCAGGGATCGATCACCGTCACGCATGCCTCGGGCTTCTATGCTTCGGTGTGGAGTTCATCGACCTCCGGCTATGTCACGCAATCCGGCACCGGTAGCCAGGAGATCGACTTGATCGCCGGGTTCAAGAAGACCTCCGGCGGCGCCACGTTCGACGTCGGCGCACTCTATTACGTCTACCCCCGCTCGCGCCCGGCCGGCGACCGCAGCAGCGCGAACTTCATCGAGCCCTATGCCGACCTTTCCTACATCCTCGGGCCGGTCACCGCGAAGGTGACGGTGAACTATGCCCCGAAGCAAAAGGCGCTGGCGCTCGATCAGGGGCAGAGCGGGCTGCTGAGGAAGAACGACAACGTATATCTGGCGGGCGATCTCAGCGCGTCGATCCCGAATACGCCGATCGGCCTGACCGCGCACATCGGCCATACCTGGGGGCCGAGCTGGCTGTCGCTCGGCAAGGAATATACCGACTATGGCGTCGGCGCGACGGCAACCTTCAAGCAGATCGTGCTTGGGATCAGCTATGTCGACACCGACGGCGTGTTCACGCTGGCCAACGGCAAGAATGCGGCGCGCGCAGGCGTGGTCGCGTCGATCGGGCTCAGTTTCTGACGGTATCGGAGCGGCAACGCGCGCTCGGCTGCAATGTAATGTTGTAACCTCGCGCCGATGCGCCTAGATGGTTGCCACGATGATCGCCGCGATTCGTTCTACCCTGGTCCATCACGACCATTCGCTCGATCGCTATGCGATGGGGTTGTCGGGGCTGTGCGCGGTGCATTGCCTGGCGAGCGCGGTGCTGGTGGCGCTGGCATCGACCGCCGGCGGGATGCTGCTCAATCCGATCTTCCACGAAGTCGGGCTGACCATCGCGATCGGGCTTGGCGCGCTCGCGCTTGGCCGCGGCATCTTCACCCACGGCTATATGATGCCCGCAGTCACCGGGTCGTTCGGGCTCGGCATCATGGCGGGCGCGATGCAGCTGCCGCACGGCAATGGCGGCGAGACGTTGTGGACGATCATCGGCGTCGCGATCCTCGCGCTGGGCCACGATTTGAACCGCAGGGCCGCCCGCTGATACGTTCCCCTGCCTCTTAGGGAGGGGGAGCTTGGTCGGGGCCGCCATTGCCCTCCCCCGTCGAACGCCCTAAATCCCTCTCATGGCCGCCCACGCGCATCATCACGATCACCACGAGCCCTCCGGCGCCGCACTCGCCGAGGCGGCGCAAGCGACGCTCGAGAAATCGGGCGAGCAGTGGACCAGTATGCGCGCGAGCATCTTCGAAGCGCTGACCAAATTCGACAAGCCGGCAAGCGCCTATGACATCGCCGACGCGGTATCGAAGGCCGAAGGTCGTCGGGTCGCCGCCAACAGCGTCTACCGTATCCTCGACGTGTTCGTCGCCGCCAACCTCGCGCGGCGAGTAGAAAGCTCGAACGCCTATATCGCCAACGCGCATCCCGATTGCCTGCACGACTGCATCTTCCTGGTCTGCGACAGTTGCGGCCAGACCATGCATATCGACGACGACAAGATCGCCAACAATGTGCGGCACGCAGCCGAGGCGGCGGGCTTCTCGCCGGTGCGCCCGGTGATCGAGGTGCGCGGGAAGTGCGCGGATTGCGAGTAGGCGGCTGAGCGCCTGCTAACGGCCCAATTGAGGACGTCCAGTGCGTCTGGTCTATTCACTCTATGCAGACATTAGAAGCAGTGTTGAGGTCGTTCGCCAATCGGACCGATGCCCGCTGGTGGGTGGGTAGGAGACCCGATGTTCGGGACGGCCAAATGGCAAAGACCATCGCCGGTCAGGTTGGTTTGCCTACGGCAGCTCAGGACCCTTTTGCCAATGGCGGCATGGTCCGCTTGGAAAGGTCGGAAGCAGCACATGTTCTCGCTGTGGCGGGCGCAACGAGCTTAGCTTATGGTCAGCCACTGCCATCCCCCGGAGCGCTGAAAGAAGCAAAGAGCGCCCTAGCTGATCTCGAGGGTGACGCCATATTTTTGAGCAACGGCCATTGGCAAGCAGGCTCGTCCCAAGGTTGGAATCCCGTCACCGCCGCGACATTCGACTGCGGCGTTATCGGATTTGACGACGAGCGCGCGTTTATTTTCTGGGTCGAAGAGGAGGATTGAGACCGTCTGCTTTTCGAGATTATGCGCCTGTAAGCTGCCAGACCGCTGACCACCAATAGCAGACATTCGGTTGCAATGTAGGGCAGTTATCCCCTTTGGACAAGTATGTCCAAATCTTGTATCGGGGCAACCTGATATGAGGCCGCTCAATAATGAGTCGGCGCTGGGAGACCGACGTGCCAACCGATCCGGACGACGACAGCTGGATGGACCGCGAAGCGGCCAAAAAGCTGAATGGGCTGTATGCCAATCGCGTGTATGTGCAGCCGTTGGGCAGCGGAATGGTGAGGATCAACTTCGGCGAGATCATCGACGCGGACGATCCTTCTTATCACAGCGCTATTGTTGTGACAGCGGAGCAAGCGACGCAATTTGGCGAGCTGATCTACCGGTTAGGCATGGACACAGCGAAGCACGAAGCAGCAGCGCGGATCGCGAGAGAGCAGGCGCTCCGCAAGTGGGAGCAAGATCAAGCGATCGGGGCTGCCTTGGCGCCAAAGCCGTCCACCACAAATCAAAATCCCGATGTCTAAGGACGGTCTGGCAACAGCGGATCAGCCCGGACCAGGAATCGCGGCGGGCACTTCCAGTGCGGCCGGCAAGGGGCAGCATAACGGAGCGGGCGCAGACAGCACGGCCCCAACCCCGCCGCGTCGGCGGCGGCCTACAGGTAGCGGTTTTGATCGCGTCAGCGGGCGACGTCCTATGAGGGAGTATCCGCTGACAAAGGGCGAGCTAAACGAGCTTGCCAGCCGCAGCTTCCTCGCAACGCTGTCGTTTTCTGGAGCGTCAGCGGCCTTCACTGTGTGGCTCGGCATTGTGCAGGGTCTAGCTTTTGCCGATGTCGTGAAGCCCGAAGTAAAGGCTTACTGGGAAGCTTGGCAGACGGCGGCAGGGTGGACCGCAATCGCATTAGGTATCGCAGGATTGGGTTTCACCGTATGGAATGGGTTGCGTATCCGCGACATCATTAACGAGACTGACCATGGATCGTGACCCCAACGCCAAATTCGACCGCCTTCTAGAGGCTATGGTCCCCCCTAGCGAACGAAAGAAGTCATCAAGCGAGACAGCATCATGTGAGGTGCCTGACGCATGTTATGACGATACTCAAACTCCGCCAGATACTTCGGAAGATGCTTCGCGCTGACGTGAATGTGAGTGCCGTTGATCCCGCGCTTTAGCGATGCCCAGAACGCCTCAATCGAGTTCACGGTCGCGCCTTGCGGCGAGAGGTATTGCTTGGCCGAGTGGTTCACCGCTTTGTGCGTGTAGGCCACATCGGCATGTTACCGACCGTCAGATAGGTGCGGTAATCGTCGGTGTGGATTTCGGTACGCGCCTGAACGGAGCCACGGACCAGCGGGAAGATCGTCCCGCGCGTGCGGTTGGGAACAACGTGCGTGATAATCTCGCCGCCACGCTCTTTCATGCCGAACACAATGGTCTTGCCTTCCGCAGGATCGCCGCCCCGCTTGCCGCGAGCGTAGCGACCGCCAACGAAAGTCTCGTCAAGTTCCACGACGCCGCCAAGCCCGCCAATCGGATCGTTGCCGTCAACCGCGCCCATATATTCGCGGATCATGTGGCACATACGCCAAGCGGTTTTGTAGGTGACGCCAAGCTGCCGCTCGACTTCCTTCGCCGCGACGCCGTTACGCGAAGCGCAGAACTGGAACATCACGAAAAACCAATCGCGGAGCGACGTGCGGGTGCGGTCGAACGGGGTGCTAGCGGTCGGATAGACCTGATAGCCGCAATGCTCGCAAGCGTATGAGCGACGGCCCTTCACGCGGTAATAGGTGGCCTCGCGGTCGCATCCCTGACAGTCATGGCGCGCGCCGTAACGGGTCTGCTTCAGATGCTCTAGGCAGCAATCCTCGGTCGGAAAGCGGTCCTGAAACTGGCGAAGCGTGGGGGCTTTGTTGCTCATACGGATTGTATGCCACAACGCCTTACTTGTTTCAAGGGGATAATCCCCCAATGTAGGATTTCGTCTGTCAGCCTTCCCACGCTCTTTCTCATGGCCGGCTGTCCATTCGGTTCGTCGCAGTCCGCCAGCGACGTTCCGTGACCTTCGTGACTTTCGCCGCTCGGTCCAGCCGCGCCGCGAACGGCGCTGATAGTGTCGACTTCGTGTCAACTTAAGGCCGATCAGCCGAGCACCTTCCCCATCCTGACGCCCGGTACCGGCACGCCGCGATCGGCCATGCTCGCGACTCGCTCGATCGGCGTATAGCCGCACTCCAGGTAGAACGGCTCGCCCGGCAGCGTGGCCATCAGTTCGGCGCGCTCGAACCCCGCCGCTCGCGCCGCCGCTTCGTTTGCGGCGAGCACCATCCGCCCGATCCCGCGCCGGGCGAAATCGGGGTCGGTGTACATCGCGCGGATTCGCGCCGCGTCCTTTGACGGGTCGAGCGGCGCGGCGTCGCGCGCAACCGCGCCGGCATCGCCGCCATAGAGCGTCGATCGCCAGCTCCACCCGCCGCACCCGACGATGCGGCCGGCATCGTCCTCGACCAGACATAGGTGCCGTCGGCGATCAATTGCGTGTCGAGCCCCATGCTCAGCCGGCTCGCGGCAATTTGCTCGGGCGTCAGGTAATCGCGCTGCAACGCGTCGATCGCGCGGTCCATCAGCACCGCGATCGCTGGAATGTCCGCGGCGGTTGCGATCCGGGTCGAGAAGCTCACCGCCTACCGTGCTCCGGCGCAGGCCGGAGCGCTGGCCAAATCGGCATCGATCGAGATTGCATCCAACGCTCCGGCCTTCGCCGGAGAACAATCCTTGCGATGCTCACTTGGTCGTCGGCGACGGGCCGTCGAGCATCGAGATCGTCGCGGTCGCGGGCGCGACATCGGCCATGCTCGCCGCGACTCGCTCGGCGCCCTCCATCACGCGCAGCACGTTGCCCCCGGCCAGCTTGGCGATCATGTCGTCGCTCCACCCGCGCCGCATCAGCTCGGCGAGCAATGCCGGATAGGTGTCGACGCCGTTCAGCCCCTCGGGCAGATTGCCGTCCACCCCATCGAAGTCGCCGCCCAGCCCGACATGGTCGATGCCCGCGACCTTGACGATATATTCGATATGGTCGGCGACTTGGGCGAGCGTCACCACCGGGCGCGGATGCTCGCGCTCCCACTGCGCCAACGCCGCCTTGGCGCGGTCGGGCTGGCCGATATAGAGCCCGCCATAGGGTGGCGAGTAATAGCGGCCCTTCTCGGCGTTGCGGTCCGCATCCCACCGCCGCCGCGCCTCGGACACGTAGCCCGGCGCGTAATTGACCATGATCACGCCGCCGTTCGCCGCGAGCAGCTTGAGCACCTTGTCGGAGACGTTGCGGGGGCTGTCGTCGAGCCCGCGCGCCGAGGAGTGCGAGAAGATCACCGGCGCCTTCGACACGCGGATCGCGTCGATCATCGTGTCCTCGTTGACGTGGGACAGGTCGACCAGCATGCCGAGCCGGTTGAGCTCGCGCACCACCGCCTCGCCAAACTTGGTGAGCCCGCCATGCCTGGGATCGTCGGTCGCCGAATCGGCCCAGGCGATCGTCTTCGAATGCGTCAGCGTCAGGTACGACGCGCCGAGCGCGCGATAGGCGCGGAGCACCGCGAAGCTGCCGTCGATCTGGCCCCCGCCCTCGACACCGAGCATGCTGGCGATGCGCCCCGAAGCGTGGATTCGGCGCACGTCGGCGGCGGTGACCGCGGGCGCGAACACGCTGGGATAGCGGCGGAAGATTTCCTTCATCAGCCCGATCTGCTCGAGCGTCGCCTTGACTTGCTCCGGCCCCGGCATCCCGGCATCGACATAAACCGACCAGAACTGCCCGCCGACATGTCCCGCGCGCAGCCGCGCGATGTCGGTATTGTATTCCTTGGGATCGAGCCGATTCAGGTCCATCGTCCAGCGCGCGTCGCCGGCCTTGTCGGCCAGCGTCTCCGCCCAGTCGTTATGCCCGTCGATCAGCGGCGTCCGCGCGAGCACCGCGGCGACGCGCGCATCATAGGACGGGGCGGCGCTGACCAGTAGCGGCGCGGCGAGGATGAGGGCGAGAGCGATGCGCATCGCCGGAGACTAGCCTTTCACACCGGTTCCTCAAGTCCCCCTCCGCTTGCGGGAGGGGTTAGGGGGAGGGTCTGACGGGTTCGCCGCATCTTCGACAAGCCCTCCCCCAGCCCCTCCCGCAGCGGGAGGGGAGCTAAGCAGGCTGCGGCGCCTCGACCGGCAGCACCTCGTCGGATTGCGACCCCATCTTTCGGCAGATCACCTCGAACGCGCCGTCGGCGATACGGATCTCGTTGAACGACGGTGGGTCGACCCGGGTCCGCTCGGACAAGGTGCCGGCGCCGATCATCCGGATCGTCCGCCCCGCCACGTCATGCGCGATATCGAACGCGTCGTGGACGTGCCCCGTCAGCACCGCGTCGGCCCCCGCTTCGGCCAGCGCGGCGATCGCTTCCGCGCCGCGATGCGTCTGCGCCGAGGCCTTGGTGTGCGGTTCGATCAGCGGGTGGTGCGCGGCGACGAAGATCGGCCGGTCCCTGGGGGCGTCGGCGATCAGCGCGAGCGTCTTCGCCAGCGCCTTGCGGCTGACATAGCCCTTCGACCAATTGAGCCGCCACTGCGCGCGGCTGGTCGTCTTGAGCGGCACGATCGTCACGTCGGGCAGGTCGAGCGGTTGCTCGATGATTCGCTCGATCGCATGGTAGCGGTGGTACGGCCGGAACATCCGGTCGATCATGTTCCAATACGGCAGATCGTGGTTGCCGACCTCGAGCGTCACTGGCCGGCCGAGCGACTTCAGCCAATCGAGCCCCGCGTCGAATTCGTGGCTGCGCGCGCGCATCGTCAGGTCGCCGGTCATCGCCACCGCATCCGGCTGCTCGGCGGCGACCAACGCGTCGAACCAGGCAACCGCCGCCTTGTCCTCGCGGCCGAAATGGACGTCGCTGACGTGGAACAGTCGAGTCATGCCCCAACCTCCGCGGTCGCGATCAATTGTTCGGCGGTGCGGCCGGCGCTGATTGCCGTCGCCGGGTCGAGCGTCACTGGCTCGCCGTCGAACAGCGCGAGCACGGGCCGGCGCTCGGCCAGGGTCAATCGGTCGGTGTCGATCGCGGTCACGGCATTCGCGGCAACCCAGTCGCCCGTGATCAGGTTCCAGCCGAGATCGGCGATCGACCCGAGATCGCGCGCTTCGACGGCCATGACCTTGAGCCGATCGCCCTCGGCGCGCACGAACGCAGCCTGCGCGTTGGTCGGAAAGCCCGGCGCCCCCGCCAGTCGGACGCCGCGCCCGAACGTCCGCCGCCACGCCGTGCGGATCGCGGGGAATAGCGCGCCGAAGCGGCCCGCGCGGACGAATTCGCGCGCGCGGTACCAGGCAGCGGCAGGACCGACGATCATCCCGACCAGCGCGCGGTGCTGGCCCGCCTCGACGAACGGCAGCGCGACTCGGCGGCCGCCCTCATGCGCCGCCGCGACGATCGTGTGGGGGTCGGCATCGCCGTGCAGCACCTTGGCAAGCATGTTCATCGTGCCCCCCGGCAAGATCAGGATCGCCCCATCCCACGAAGCCAGCGCACAGACCGCGGCGTTGATCGTGCCGTCGCCGGCGAACAGAGCGACGGTGTCCGCGCCGGCGGCGTCGAGTTCCTCGTGCGTCGGCAACCCGGCCTCGGGGAAATTGGTGCGGCCTACGATCGCCAGCCCTCGCTCGACGCACACCGCTTCGATGGCTTCGGCCTTGGCCGCGTCGGACGATCCCGATGCCGGGTTGGTGATGAACCAGATTCGTTGCATGGGCGAACCAACGCGCGGGCGCGCGATTGGCTCAATCGGGCAAGTCCATCGTGACTTGCGTGCCGTTGGCATCGCTCACGGTGCTCAGGGTTCCGCCGGCCTGTTTCGCGAATGCCTCGATCAGCCGCTGGCCGAGCCCGCCGTCGCGCCGCGCCGGCTTCTTCCCCGGCGGCATGCCGACGCCGTCATCCGCCACGGTCAGCCGCCAGCCATCGTCGCGTCGCTTCCACGACACGTGGATCGATCCGCGTTCGCGTCCTTCGAAGGCGTGTTTGGCGGCGTTGGTGACAAGCTCGTTGAGCACGAGCCCTATCGATACCGCATGGTCGCGCTGGATCGTCGCCGCGTCGGCATCGCAATCGAGCGTCACCCCGCCGCGCAGCAGCAGCGCGTCGGAGAGCGCGCCACACAAGTCCTCGAGGTAATCGCGGACGTTGACCTCGCTTCCCTGCCCGTCGCGGTACAGGTGCCGATGTGCCCTCGCGATGCTGTCGACCCGCATCATCGCCGCGCCCAGCGCCTCGGCGGCGGCGGGATCGCCGGTCCGCCGCCGCTGGATATCGAGCATCCCTGCGACGATCGCGAAATTGTTCTTCACGCGATGCTCGAACTCGGTGAGCATCAAGTCGCGATCGGCGATCTCGCTGTCGCGCTCGCGCGTCGCGCGGTTGACCGCACGGCGAAACGTCTCCGCGAGCGCGATCGTCAGCAAAGCGGCGATCCCTACCGCGAAGACCGCGAGGTGCGGATTCACGACGGTGCGGGTAGCCGCCGCTGGCAAATAGATGATGAAAAGGGTGTAGCAAATCGAAATGGTCGCGGTCAGCAGACCAGCCTGCCAGCGTGCGAACAGCGTCGCCACCATGATCGCGGGAAAGACCAGCGCGAACGCCGCCGACCCAGGCACGATCGCATTGACCCCCGCCCGGACAATTTCGACACCCGCCGCGCACAGCAAGGCAACCGCGACTTGAGTCGCCCAGCGCGGCACTGCCGGCGCCAGCCGATCGGGAAGATCCAGTTCGCCAAGCCGCGCCATCAGCGATGTCGACATCGTTACGTCCCTACAAGTCAAGCCGATCCGGACCAAATTGATCGGGATTAGTAAGAAAAGATAGTGGGATCAGCCTAAGGTCTTGAGCAAGGCTTGTGCGGACGCGCGTTCGGCGAATGCGGGATCGGCGAGGGCGATCGCGACCTGCGCCTTTGCCGAATCGTTATGACCAAGGTCCGCATAGGCCTGGGCGAGGTGCCAGCGCAAAGCGGCTTGGCGCGGCGCGAGCATTACCGCCTTTTCGAGCAAATCCCTCGCCTTGGCGCTGTCGCCGGCGGCGTAGAACGCCCAGCCGTAAGCGTCGCTTGCCGCCGGGCTCATCGGCGCGAGCTCATACGCCGCGGCACCATAATCGAGCGCGTCGTCGACATTGCCCGCGCCGATATTGGCATAGGCCAATTCGGCGAGCAGCCCGACATCGCGCGACCCGACGCGCGAGCGCAAATCCTCGAGGGTGTCGATCGCCCCGTCCCAATCGCGCGCGGCGATCTGCCAATGCGCGGCGAGGCGCAACGCAGCGACGTTCTCGGGATGCTGCGAAAGAAAAAGCGACAGAACCTTCAGTCCATCGGGACGCCGCCCCGCGCGGTCGAGTGCATCGACCAGCTTGAGCATCGTCGGCTCGTCGAAGCGGATGTCCGCGGCGCGGCGATACGCGTCCGCGGCTTCCCCGGCGCGGCCCATCGTCATCAGCGTATCGCCGACGAGCAAGTGCGCGGCGGGGGCGCCGGGGCTGGCGGCGGCCAGCGCCTTCGCGCGATCGAGCGCGTTGCCCGCCTGCCCCGCATCGATCAGTCCGCGCACCATGCCGACCGCGGCCACCGGATTGCCCGGGTCGTTGGCGGCGGCGCTCGCGAGCACGGCAAGATTGTCGTCGCTGCCGAACGGAGCGGATCCTTGCGCGGCCGGCCAGGCCGAGCGGTCGAGGAACTTGCCCGCCCAATCGCGCTCGCCGGTCGCCTCGAACGCGCGGCCGACCAATGCCAGCGTATAACTGTCGGCATCGCCGCGCAGTGCCACCGGGCGCAGCACGTCGAGCGCGCCCTTGGCATCGCCCGAGCGCAGCAGCGCCGCACCGAGCAGCCGCCGCGCGGTGACGTTCATCGGCTGGCGTCCCACCAGCTCGCGCCAATGTCCGATCGCCTCTTCGTATGCCCCCGCCTGATAGTCGAGCGTGCCGTTGAGCAGCAGCGCGCCCGGCAAATCGTCGATCGCGCCGCCGGTGCGCTGCATCAGGCTGCGCGCGAGGTCGTAACTCTCCGCGCGCGCGGCGAGCACGGCCTCGAGGTAAAGCGCCTGCGGACTCCCCGGCCGCGCCGCCAGCGCGCGCCGCGTGACCGCGAGCATGTCGTTATAGCGACCCAGATCGCCCAAGGTCGCGGCATATTCGATCAGCGCCGGGTGGTAATAGGCATCGTGCCGCAACGCCGCCTCGAACCATGGCAGCGCGGCAGCGAGCCCGTATTGATCGCGCACCAGCTCGCCGCGAAGCGTCAGCGCTGCGAGATTGGCGGGGTCCGCGGCGACCGCGCGCTGCGCGTTGGCGTTGGCGCCGGCAATATCGCCCGCATCGTAGCGAACTCGCGCCAGATCGGACCAGGCGAGCGAATTGCCGGGATCGGCATTGAGCAATTCGGCGAACAGGGAAATCGCCTCGGGCATCTTGCCTTGCGCGGCGAGCGCCTTGGCGGTGACTCGCGTGGCGTAAGCACCAAAGCGCGGATCGGCCTTTGCCGCCTCCACCAGGGCGCGCTTGGGATCGCCCTCGATCAACCAGGCATCGGCGAGCAACTGGTGCCCACGCTTCATGTCGAAGCCGGTGGCGGCGGCACGCCCGAGTTCCGATTCGGCTCCGACCCCGTCGCCGAGCGCTAGGAAGGTCCGCGCCAAAACCGCATGCGCCAGCCCCCATTTGGGGTCGGCCGATATCGCCGCCTGTGCGTGCGCCCGCGCGGCGTTGAAATTGCCGTCCGCGAGCAAGCCCAGGCTCAACACGATCTCGCGCTTCGCCGCGGTTCCATCGGCGCGCGCGGGACTCGCGAGGCTCACGGCCAGTGCGCCGACGGCAGCCACCGCGGCGGCGCCGGCTAGCGTTGCCTTGGCAAGGGTCTTCATCGTTTGGTCCTACGCATGGAGGTCGTAGCTCTTGAGCAGATCGTAGAGCGTCGGGCGGCTGATCCCGAGCAGCTTGGCGGTGTTCGAAATATTGCCCTCGGCGCGCGCCAATGCGTGGCGGATCGCCTTGCGGTCGGCGACTTCGCGTGCGGCCTTGAGGTTGATCGCCTCGGGCTCGTCCGCGCCGCCCAGGTCGAGGTCGGCGGTGGTGACGTGCTTGCCGTCGGCCATGATCACCGCGCGCTTGATACGGTTTTCGAGCTCGCGGACGTTGCCCGCCCAACCCCAGGCGTCGATCGCGGCCACTGCGTCGGGCGCCAGACCCGATACCGGGCGGTTCATCGCCTTAGCGTAGCTATGCAGGAAATGCCGCGCGAGCAGCACCGCGTCCCCCGCGCGCTCGGCGAGGCTCGGGATCCGCACGACGATCTCGGCGAGGCGGTAGTAAAGGTCTTCGCGAAATGCGCCGCTCGCGACCATCGCATCGACGTCCTGATGCGTCGCGCAGACGATCCGCACGTCGACCGGGATCGCCTTGCGCCCGCCGATCCGCTCGATCACGCGCTCCTGCAAAAACCGCAGCAGCTTGACCTGGAGCGGCAGCGGCACGTCGCCAATTTCATCGAGGAACAGCGTGCCGCCATCAGCCAGTTCGATCTTGCCCTCGGTGGTCTTGACCGCCCCGGTGAACGCGCCCTTTTCGTGCCCGAACAATTCGCTTTCGAGCAACGTCTCGGGGATCGCGGCGCAGTTGATCGCGACGAACTGGCCCTTGCGCCCCGAGCGTTCGTGCAGCCCGCGCGCGAGCACTTCCTTGCCGGTGCCGCTCGCGCCGAGCAGCATCACCGACACGTCGGCGCTGGCGACTCGCTCGATCATGCTCGTCACCTTGAGCATTTCGGGCGCCGCGGTGATCAAGCCGCCCAGCGCCGCCTGTGGACTGGCGGCGAGACGGCGGTTCTCCGCTTCGAGCGCGTGGACGTGGAATGCGCGTGCGACGATCAGCCCGAGCGCATCGATGTCGATCGGCTTCTGGTAGAAATCCCACGCGCCCTCGCCGATCGCGCGCAATGCGCTTTCGCGCGCGCCGTGGCCGGACGCGACGATCACCTTGGTATCGGGCTTGAGCCGCAAAATCTCCGACAGCGTCGCGAAGCCTTCGGTCACGCCGTCGGGATCGGGCGGCAGCCCGAGATCGAGCGTCACCACCGCGGGCTCCTCGGCGCGCACCGCGTCGATCGCCTCGCGACGGTCACCGGCGAGGATCACCTCATAGCCGTCATACGCCCAGCGCAACTGGCGCTGCAGCCCGGCATCGTCCTCGATGATCAACAGCTTCGGCTTGGTCATGCCGCACGCTCCAGGCCAGGCGCTGCGATCGCCGCCGGCAGCGCGATCGTGAAGCGCGTGCCCTCCCCTTCGCGGCTGACCACGTCGAGCGTTCCTCCCATTGCCTGAACCACTTGCCGCGCCTCGAACGCGCCGATCCCAAAGCCTCCCGGCTTGGTCGAGACGAACGGCCGGAACAGATGATCGCGGACGAACCCCGCGCTCATGCCGGCGCCGCCGTCGGCGACCGTGATCGATCCGCGCGCCACGGCGACGGTCACCGGTTCGCCACCACTGCTCGCCTCGACCGCGTTCTGGATGAGATGGCCGAGCGCTTGCTCGAGCCGCACCGGATCGGCCATCGCGAGCGCGCCGCGCTCACCTGACACGACCACCGGGTGCCCGCCACCGTGCCGCCGCGCGACTCGTTCGACGAGCGGCAGCAGCTCGACCGCCACCGGCTCGTCGACCCGCCGCGAATGGTGTTGCGACAGCCGCGCGAGCAGATCGTTCATCCGCCCCGCCGAATCCTTGAGCGTCGCGACCATGTCGGCACGGAAATCGGGATTGTCGGCGTGCCGCTCGGCGTTGCGTGCGACCAGAGTCAGTTGGCTAACCAGGTTTTTCACGTCGTGCAGGATGAAGGCGAAGCGGCGGTTGAACTCGTCGAACCGGCGCGCGTCCGCAAGTTGGTCATGCGCGCGCGCCTCGGCGAGGTAGCTCGCCACCTGACGCCCGGCGATGCGGAGCAAGTCGAAATCTTCCCAGTCGAGGCTGCGGTCGACCGGCGGCCGCGCGAGCAGGATCGCGCCGATCAACGCATTGACATGGAGCAACGGCACCAACGCCCAGGCATTCCCGTCGTCGAGCATCCATTGCGGCACCGCGGCGAGTTCGGCGGGCGCGACGCGGCCGGCGCGGACGCTGTCGAGTTCGACGATCCGCCCACCGTCGGCGAGGAAAGCCGCTAGCTCGTCGCCCGCGGCACTGGCCGGGGGGCCGCCCATCCATTGCCACGTCGCGCCGGGCGACAGCACGCCGCCATCGGCAACGAGCAAGAGCCCGCCGGGAGAATCGGTCAGGTCGGCGACCGCCTTGACGATCCGCGCTTCGAGCGGCGGCGCGCCCTCGCCCGGCGTTCCCAGCGTCTCGGTAAAGCGTACCCATTCGGCGCGATAATCGTAACGGTGGCGGAACAAATGCTTCGCGACCATCACGCGCATCCAGGCCTTGACCGCCGGCGAGGACAGCAACGTCAGCAAGGCCGCAGCCGATCCGAACACGAACGCCGTCTGCGCCACCCGCGCATGCGCGCCGCCGAACGTCTCGATCGCGCTGATCGCAAGCACCGTCGCCAACGCATAGGCCGAGAGCGCGACCAGCGTCAGCGACTGCCACGTCACCGTGCGCGAGATTTTGAGCGTCCAGTCGCCGTTGCGGTGGACCGCGATCGCCAGCACCGGCACCAGCGCCACCATCACCACGCCGCGCGCTGCAATCAGGTCCAGCGGCCAGCCATTGCCGAGATAGGCGGCGGTGTAGAGCACGAAATCGTTGAGCCACATCGTCGCCAGTGCGATCACCGCCAGGCGGATGCCGCCGCGCGATGCAGGCGCCACTACCGAATAGAGATGGTTGACCAGCACCAGCGACCCCACCGCGATCATCATCCGCAGCAGCGTGCGCACCGCAGCGACGCTCGCCACGAGGTCCGCCGGGACCGATACCTGGAGCATCGCGAGCCCTGCTCCGACCAGCGCGACGAGCGCCACGACCCCGTAGATCGTCTTGACCGCGCGGTCGCGTCGCGCGGCGGGATCGCGGCGCACCAATGCGAACATAAAGCCCAGCCAGCCGAGGTTGCGCAGACTCTCCGCGACCCAAGTCACCGCTTCCCCGCTGCCGATCCCCGCCGTCGCCAACGCCCACAACGCCGTCAGCCCCAGCGCGACGAGGAACGCGGTGCGCGGCACGCTCGCGCCGCCGTCGCGCAATTGCGACAGCGCGAGCCCGGCGAACAGCAAGGCGGCGAGCGCGTGGCTCCACAGGATGATCGTCGCGGTCATCTTGCGGGATCCAGCTGAGCTGGATTCGGGCGGCACCGGCCCGCTCCCCCACCCGGCCTCCCACAGAGTACCGTAGATGGGAGGCCGGGTGGGGGAGCGGGCCGGTGCGGTCTTACCGACATCAGCGCGCGCCCTCGGGCCACAGTACGACGCGGATCGTCTGGAGGATGATCAGCAAGTCGAGGAACGGCGAATAATTCTTGGCGTAATAGAGGTCGTATTCGAGCTTCTGCCGGCTGTCCTCGATCGACGCGCCATACGGATAGTTGATCTGCGCCCAGCCAGTGATCCCCGGCTTCACCATGTGCCGCTCGGCATAATAATTGAGCTGTTGCTCGAGATCCTCGACGAATTGCGGACGTTCGGGGCGCGGGCCGACGAAGCTCATCTCGCCCTTCAAGACGCTCCAGCATTGCGGGAGTTCATCGAGCCGGACCTTACGGATGAAACGCCCCACCCGGGTGATCCGCGGATCGTCCTTTTCGGCCCACACCGCTTGCCCGCCGACCTCGGCATCCTCGCGCATCGAGCGCAATTTGATGCAGTCGAAGCCGACGCCGTAGAGCCCGACGCGGCGCTGACGGTAGAAAGCGGGACCCTTGCTTTCGAGCTTCACCGCGATCGCGGTGGCGAGGATGACCGGCCCGGTCAGAATCAACAGCACGAGGCTCGCCGTGATGTCGAACAGCCGCTTGAACACGCTCGACAGCATCCGCCCGGACGAGAAACCGTCGGAGAAGATCAGCCAGCTGGGGTTGACGCTTTGCAGGTCGACGCGGCCCGTCTCGCGCTCGAGGAAGGTCGAGATTTCGTTGACATGGACCCCCGTGGTTTTGATCCGCAGCAAGTCCTTGAGCGGCAGCGCATTGCGGCGCTCCTCTAGTGCGAGCACCACTTCACTCGCGTTCAACAGCACGACATGGTCGGCAAGGTTGTAGATCGCGTCGCGCGCGATCGCTTCGGGGATGACTCGGTTGGTTTCGCTCATCGACAGATAGCCGACGACGACGAACGCCGATCCGGGCTGGGCTGCGAGCGCCTTGATCCGCGCCGCGCGTGCGCCCGCGCCGAGCACCACCACGCGGCGCTTGAAGACATGGCTCCCGAGCAGCTTGCCGAGCAGGATGCGCAACGCGACCAGCGCGACCGCCGACAGGCCCATCGCGTAGAGCAGGTTCGATCGCCAGAAACTGAGCTGCGGCGACAGGAAGAACACCACCGACAGGAAGATCACGCCAAGCGAGATCGCGACAAGCAGCCGTGCGGTCGCTCGGCGAAGCGACTGCAGCGCGTCAGCCCCGTACACGCCGACCGCGATCATCGCCATTTCGAGCGACCCGGCATAGACCAGCAATTGCGGCAGGCGGGTGTGGATCGGCTCGACGATGCTGCCGAGCTGGTGGAGGCGCAACGAATAGCCGATTTCCATCGCCGCGATCAGCAACGCGACGTCGAGAAACCCCAGAAACAGAACGGCATGCGGCACGTAGTGCTTGAACAGCCTGATCATCGTCGTCGCCTCGTGCGGCCGGCCGGTGTAAGCTTTTCCGACACGGTCAAACGGGGTGTCGCAGAAATTGACAAACGAAGCGTGAACGGGCGGCGGCAGGCGAATAGTCCGCTATTCGCCGGTGCGCCTCACCGCAGCCGCCCCGGCCGGCGGGTCGGCGCAGCCGAGCCCGTCCGACGTAGGGGCGGAATTTACGTCCGCGCCGGCCGCTGCTCAACCCAAGGAAACCCGCCGCCCCTCCCCGCGTTTGGGCAAAGCCGGGGAAGGCCCTAGATACATCGCAAGCAGCAAAGGACTCGTGAATGCCCGAGGCATCGCCGATCGTTCCAATTATCCTGTCGGGGGGGTCGGGCACCCGATTGTGGCCGATGTCGACGCCCGACACGCCCAAGCAATTGCTCGCGCTGACTGCGGACGAGACGATGCTTCAGCTGACCGCGCGGCGGACCGGCGGCGATGCGTTCGGGGCACCGATCGTCGTCGCCAATGCCCGCCATGCCGAAGAGATCGAGACGCAGCTCGCCGCGGTCGGCAGCCCGGCGCAGGCGCTCATCCTCGAGCCGATGCCGCGCGACACCGCGCCCGCGATCGCGCTCGCGGCGCTCGCGGCGGGCGATCGAGCGACGCTGCTGGTGATGCCGTCGGACCATGTCATCACCGACCTGCACGCGTTCCACGCTGCGGTTGAGGCCGCGCGGCCGATGGTCGAGCAAGGCTGGCTGGTGACGTTCGGGATCGATCCGCATGCGCCGGAGACCGGCTATGGCTGGCTCGAAGTCGGAGAAAGCGTCGCCCCGCGAGTCCACCGCGTCGCAAAATTCGTCGAAAAGCCGCCGAGAGATCGCGCCGAGGCCATGCTTGCGACCGGAAACCACGTCTGGAACGGCGGCATCTTCCTGTTTCGCGCCGATGCGTTTCTTGCCGCGCTGGCGGCGCATGCGCCGGGCATCCTCGATGCCGCGCGTCAGGCGATGGCCGCGGCAAGGCGCGACGGTGCGCGGATCCATCCCGACGCCGTCAGTTTCGGCGCCTCGCCGTCCGATTCGATCGACTATGCGGTGATGGAAAAGGCCGATCGAGTCGCGGTGGTGCCCGTGAGCATGGGCTGGAGCGACGTCGGCAGCTGGGATGCGCTCCACACGATCAGCCATTGCGACGACGCCGGCAACGCTTGCAAGGGCGACGTCGTCGCAATCGAGACCGAGAATTGCCTGGTCCGCGCCGACGGCGTCCGCATCGCCCTGGTCGGCGTCACCGACCTGATCGTGGTGGCGAACGGCAAGGACGTCCTGGTGATGCCGCGCGGCCGCAGTCAGGAAGTGAAGAAGCTCATCGCGGCGATGAAGGACTAAGGTCCGTCGTGGCCGGCGGGAGCACGAGCAGCCCGTCGAGCAGCTGCAGCCGCGGCAACAATGCGGCCGGTACGCGATTGTCGAGCACGACGTAGAGCCGGGTCGGATCGATCCGCCCGGCACGGAAGTCCGCATCGTCCGCATCGAGCCGGGCGCGGATCGCGGCCGGCTCGCGCGAGGCGTAGAAGAAGCGCAACGGCACCGGCCGCGGCGCGGTGATCGCGCGCCAGGCGAGTTCCTCGGTTACACCCTGTTCGAGGTAGGCGCGCGCCGGCACGAACGCGATTGCCGACGCGCGCGCGACATAGGCGTCCCAGCGCGGATCACGCGTGAGCGCGTAGAGCCGGCGCTCGTCCGCGCGGGTGGTGGTGGCGCGCACCGCCGACACCATCGGCGCGAGGTCGATGAGTTGCACAGCGAGCGCAACGCCGAGGATCAGCGGCGCGCGGGGCAACCGCCCGGCAATCGCGATCGCGCTCAATGCGATCATGTAGCCGATCGGCCAGAACAGCCGGCCGCTCGCGCGCACCGGGTCGAGTGCGTCGCGCAAGCCGGGCGCGAGCGGAAGCGAGACGACGACTTGCCCGCCCAGCACCAGGTCCGGCCCGATCGCGACCAGCGTCATCACCGCGAACACCGGCGCCAGCCAAACCCATGGCAAATCCGGCCGGTCGCCCCGCCGCACGATCCACGCCCACACCGCCACCGCGACGAGTAGCAGCATCCCCCCGCCGAGATAGTTGAACCCCTCGAACCCCTGCGCCGAGCCCGGCGCGCTCGCCGGCAGCAGCGCCGAATAATCAGGATTGCCGGGATTCCACAAAGCGTCGAGCGCCATGTTGAATTGGCCGTAGCTGCCGGTCGACAGCGCCGACAGCCCGATTAGCCCGATCCACCAGCCGAGCAGCACGACCAACGCGGCCACCGCCAGCGTCCCGGCCACGGTTCGCCGCCAGCGTTCGGGCTCGAGCGTCAGCAGCCGCAGGATCGCACTCGCCCAAATCGAAGCGACCATCACCATCAAATATGGGTGGACCAATGTGGCCACGCCGAGCACCGCCGCCCACCATCCCGGCCAGCGCGCCTTGTCGGGATCGACGAAGATCCATAGCGCCCACAGGATCAGCCATTGCGCGCACAGATTGATATGGCCGTAGCGCGCGATCAGCACCGGGCTGAACGCGAGCAGCGCGGTACCGATAAAGGCAGCCAGCGGATCGGCGACGTAGCGCCCAACCAGTGCGCGCGCGAAGAACACCTGGAGCAGCACGCACGCGAGCAGCCACATTCCGGCAAACTGCCATCCGACCGGCAACCCGAGCGGCTTCAGGATCAGCGCGAGCAGCGGATTGCTGTCGGTCAGCGCAAGCGGCAGGCCCTCGGGCGCCATCAGGAGCGGGTCGTGCAGGCTCGGCCACGAACCGGCGCGCAAATAGGCGACCAGCCCTAGGCTGTTCTGGCCATGGTCCTGCCCGTCGAGCAGCCAGCCGGCATTGCTCGGGTCGAGCACCGACGGGTGCATCCACGCAACGAACATCGCGATGCCGAGTGCGAGGGTCGGCAAGGTCCTTACCACCGCTACTCCCCGGCGAACGCCGGGGCCCAGTTGGAAAGACTCCCGCGATGGCGCGATAACCGTCATCACTTCCCTACCCCAACTGGACCCCGGCTTTCGCCGGGGAGGCGTAGTACCTTCGATCGGCCTAGGCGATCAACGCCTCGACCTGATCGAGCGTGTCCTTGAACGCCGCGACCACCGCCTGATACGGCGCCGGCGACGCCATATCGAGCCCGGCGCGTTTGAGGATGTCGTACGGATAATCCGACCCGCCCGACTTCAAGACGCTCAGGTAATTGTCGCGATCCTTCGCCCCGCCGGTCAGGATCGAATGCGAGAAGTACGACGCCGCCGAAATGCACGTCGCATATTGGTAGACGTAAAAGCTGTTGTAGAAATGCGGGATATACGCCCATTCCGACGCGTAGGTGTCGGAAATCGCCACCTTCGGCCCATGATAGCGGTGCAGCAGGTCCAGATAGATCCCGCTGAACTTCTCCCCCGACAGCCCCTCGCCGGCCTCGGCCTTGTCGTGCGCGGCGAGCTCGAACTCGGCGAACATCGCCTGACGGTAGAAGGTGCCGCGGATGCTTTCGAGCTGCTGGCCGAGGTAGAAGATCTTCTCCTGCTTGGTCTTGGCCTGCGCGACCATGTACGCCGCGAGGAGCATCTCGTTGCAGGTCGAGGCGATCTCCGCGGTGAAGATGGGGTAATCGGACTTTTCGTAGACCTGGTTCTTGTTGGCGAGCAGGGTGTGCATCGCATGGCCCCATTCGTGCGCGTAGGTCGTCAGCCCGGAATAATTCTCGCCAAGGTTGAGCAGCAGATACGGGTGCACGTCGTACGCCGCGCCGGGGTTCATGTACGCGCCCGATTTCTTGCCGGGACGCGACAGCGGGTCCATCCACTTGCCCGCCGTCGCCCTGGCGAACATGTCGGCATATTCGGGCCCGAGCGGCGTGACCGCTGCCATCGTGATCCCGCGCATCTCCGGCACCGTCACGCGCTTGTCGAGCGCGACCAGTGGCGGATAGATGTCGTAATAGGCCATGTCGGGCAGCCGAGCATCCGCCGCCGAAGCTCGAAATAGCGGTGCAGCTGCGGCAAGCCCTTGTTGGTCTCGGCAACCAGCGAACGGTACACCGCCTCGGGCACATTGTTGCCCGATAGTGCTGCGGCAAGCGAGGTCGGGTAGTTGCGCGCCTTCTTGCGGAACACGTCGGCCTTGACGTGGCTCAGATACGCCGCGCCGAGCGAATTCTGGAACTTCCCGTATTCGGTCCAGAAGGTGTCGAACACGAGCTTGCGGTCGGCGCGGTTGGGCGCGTCGCGGTTGAGCGTATAGGCCTGATCATCGAGCCGAACTTTCTTGCCGGTCGACAGCGTCACGGTCGGCCACGGAATGTCCGACGCCACCAGTTGCTCGCGAATCTCGCCTGGGCCGGAAAACGGCGCGCCGACGCCGGCGAGTAATTTCTCGCTCTCGGGGCTCAGCGTGTGCGGCGCCTGGCGCAGCGTATCGGCGAGCGCGAAATCGAAGCGCGTCTTGAGCGTGGCATTCGACGCGACGAACCGGTCGATTTTGGCCTTGCCGAGCGCGAGCAATTCGGGGCTGACCCACGCCGTCGCCTCGCCGAGCGCGGTGTAGAGGTCGATCGCCTGCGCCTGGCGCTCCTGCGCGGCCGACACGCGCAAATCGGCGTCCGCGTTGAGGCTGGCATAGGTGAACACCCGGCTCGCGGTCTTGCCGAGATCCGATTGCGCGACGAGGAACGCGGCCAGCGTGTCGGCGCTCTCCCCCAATCGGCCCTTATATTTGGTCAGGCTCGGCACTTCGGCCAGCGCCTTCTTGCGCGCGTCGTCCCACGCCGTCACACTGGGGTAGAGATCGGTCAGGTCCCATTGCGCACTGGTCGCCGCGGCGTCCTGCGCCCAGGCGGGAAGCGTCGCGACCAATCCGGCAAGCGCGGTGGCGGCCAGGGCCTGGCGGCGGGACAGTTCGGGCATGGTGGCACTCCGTGGGAAAAATCGTCGCTCGCACTGTGTCGCGTCGCGAAGCGAAAGAAAAGAATGTTGTGCCCGGGCAACGCACCTTAAGCGCAACGGGCGTTCAGGAGGATTCGTGGGCAACCAACTCAGCATCGTCGGCTTCAGCGACGACCTCGCGGGCGATTTCCATCGCATCAACGCGCAGTGGATCGCCGACATGTACCGACTCGAGCCGACCGATCGCGATGTGCTCGACCATCCGCGCGAACGGATCGTCGAACCGGGCGGCGACATCCTGTTCGTCCGCGACGCAGAGCTGGGCATCATCGGCGCCTGCGCGCTGCAAAAGACCGGGGAGCGCCAGTTCGAACTGACCAAGATGGGCGTCGTCCCCGAAGCGCGCGGACGCGGTGCCGGCGCGTTCCTGCTCGCCGCGACGATCGCGCGCGCGTTCGAAATTGGCTGCGACCGGCTCTATCTGCTCAGCAATTCGAAGGGCGCGGCGGGGGTCCGCCTCTACGAGAAAACCGGGTTCGTCCATGACGCGGGGATCATGGAGGAATTCGGCAAACGTTACGAACGTTGCAATGTCGCGATGCTCTATGTGGGGCCGGTGGCCCGCTCGGCCTAGGACCGCGGAGCGCTTCAGAGACTCGCGGCGTGCCGCCGGCAATGCTCGAGATATCCGGCTTCGTGCTCGGCCGCCAACGCCGCGACGCTGTTCCATAGCCAGGGCGGCGCACCGGGGTCGCCGGCGAGCAGCTTGGCGCGCCACGCCTTGCGCACCCGCGCGGTCATCTGCCGGGCATGCGCGCGGCCGACCACGAACGCGAGGTATCGCGCCGCCTTCACCGCCTGGCCGCCGCTGGAAAATTGCCCGACCTCGAGCTTGAGGTCCTGCGGCGCCAACTCTCGGACGAACACCGGGCGCCCCAGCATATGCCCCGCCGCCATCCGCTCGCCGAGGAACGGCGACAGCGCTTTCGCGCCCGCCACCACGCGCTCGGCGTCGTCTTGGGGCATAACCCCACCCCGCGCGACGGGCGCGAGCGGCGCGGTGGCTTGCTTGATATCGACCAGCCCGAACTCGTCGCGGTCCTCGGCGCCCTTGACCGCGAACACGGCGGCATAGCGCAGCAGCCCGAGCGAACTGCACCCCTTCATCCAATACGCCGCGTCGACCAGCCGGATCCTGTTGTCGCTGTCGCGTTTGCCGATCGACAGGATCAGATGTCGCAGCGCGGGGTCGTCGAACAGCGCGACCAGCGCCTCGCGTTCGTCGCCTTCGAGTTTCCAGAACTTCTTGCCGAGCGGGATTTGCGGGTCGGCATCGCCGATCCGCTCGCGGGCGAGATGCTTCCAGCGCCGCCCCAGCGAGCGCCGCTTGACCGTGCGCACCACGTCGGGCTCGGGGCCGGGATCGCCATCGACCGGATCGGCGAGCGCCTGGGCATAGCCTTCGATCATCGCGTCGAGCATCCGCGCGGTCACCAGACCCGGCAGATCGGACCCGCGCGCGGCCGACGCCAGCGACAGCGCGAGCCGGATCAGGTCGTGCGCAGGGTTGCCGATCACCGTCTGATCAAGGTCGCGGATCTGGATTTCGACCCGGCCCTCGCCGTCCGACAGCGGCCCAAGATTGCCGAGGTGACAGTCGCCGCAAATCCACACCGCCGGACCGGTCGGCGGCCGCTTCGATCGCGGCAGCGCGGCGAGTTGCTCGTAGAATCCGGCGGTGTTGCCGCGCACGAAGGCATGCGCCGATCGCGCCATTTTGGCCGATTGCGCCGTGCACAGGGTCGCGCTGCGCTCGTCGCGGGAAGGGGGAGTCACTGCGCGGCGCCGATCACGCCCCTGCATGTCGGTTGCGCGCGCAACGATCAAGCCAGGATTGGGGGCGGCCGCGACGGACTTGGCCGCGCCGTCGCCTTGGCATATCCCGCGGCCATGCTGCCCAACACCCCGCAATGGCTCCCCGTGCTCGCGCCGTGGCTCGATCTCGCGGGGCTGGTGGTGTTCGCCGCCTCGGGCGCGCTGGCAGCGGCGAAGCGCGGGCAGACGATCGTCACGCTCGCTTTCTTCGCGCTCGTCACCGGGGTCGGCGGCGGCACGGTGCGCGACTTGCTGATCGGCGCGCCGGTATTCTGGATCCATGACAGCCGCGCCGCGGCGGCGTGCTTGACCGTGGCGTTCGCGGTGTGGCTGACGCCCGCGGCATGGTGGCGCGGGGCTGCACTCGACTGGTTCGACGCAGCGGGCCTGGCCGCCTATGCGGTGTTCGGCGCGGCCAAGGCGATCGGCTATGGCGTGCCCCCGGTGCCCGCCGCGCTGATGGGCGTGGTGACCGCGTGCGTCGGCGGGATCATCCGCGACGTGTTGGCGGGCGAGCCGTCGATCCTGCTGCGCCCCGAGCTCTACGTGACCGCAGCCGCGCTGGCGGCGGGATCGTACGTCGCGCTCGGGCAAATCGGCGTGCCGCTCCCGGTCGCCGCGGCCGTCGCGGCGCTCGCCGGGTTCGCGCTGCGCGCGGCGGCGATCCGCTGGAAGCTGGCGTTGCCGGCGTATCGCGCCGGGCGCGAGGCCTAGCCGCGCTGGACCAGCCCGACGTCGCTGAATCGCTTCGGCTCGGCGGGCGGGATCGTCGCGTCGTTGAGCTCGCATTGCCAAAAGCCCACGTCGATCCAGCGGCCCTGCTTGTATCCCATTTCGCGCAGCACGCCCTGGCGACGGAACCCGCTCGCCTCGTGCAGCCCGATCGAATAATCGTTGGGCAGCGCGATCACACCGAGCGCCTGGACGAAGCCTTGCGCGCGGAGCGTATCTACCAGCGCGCGATAGAGCAGCTTGCCGACCCCCTGCCCCTGCGCCGGGCTGGAGACGTAGATCGACGTCTCGACGACATAGCGATACGCCGGGCGGTCGCGGAACTGCCCGGCATAGGCATAGGCCAGCACCGCGTCGCCGTCGGCCTCGCCATTGGTCGCGACCAGCCAAGGATACAGCCCCGCCGACGCCGCCATCCGCCCGCGCATCTGGCGCGCGTCGGGCGCCTCGGTCTCGAACGAGACGGTGCCGGTCAGCACATAGGGGGCGTAGATCGCGGCGATCGACGCGGCATCGTCGGGCCGCGCCGGGCGCAGCGCGATCAAGACCAGAACGCCTTGATCAGCATCTCCGCCAGGCTGAGATCGGCCTTGCTCGCGCGCGCATCGCTGAACCCGGCGCATTCGAGGCAGCGCGCCTGGACCGAGCTCGCGCTCGCCAGCCGCTTGGCGTCGCCGATCGCGCGCGCCAGCACGTCGCGGCGCTCGGCGGCGACGGTCGCGAACACGTCGCGCGCGCGGGCACCGTCGACCACATCGTCGTCATCGTCGCCATCGCCGGCCCAGCCCTGGGCGAGCTGCGCGAACCAGCTCGGCTTCTTCTCGAGATAGACGGTCGAAACGGTCTTGGGGTCGAGCCCAGCCCGCCGCGCCGCTTCGGCGACGGCATCGTCCAACGTGCCGAAACGGTCGACCAGACCGATCTGTCGCGCGGTGCCGCCGTCCCACACGCGGCCCTGGCCGATTTCGTCGACGCGCTGGGGACTGAGCTTGCGCGCCGCGGCGACGCGCCCGACGAACTCGGCATAGCCGTGCTCGATCCCGGCTTGCAGGATCGTATCGAACTGAGGGTTGGTGCCGCCATAGACGTCGGGCTGCCCCGACAGCGGCGTCGTCTTGACCCCGTCGGCGGTGATGCCGAGCTTTTTCAACGAATTCTCGAAGGTCGGGATGATCCCGAAAATGCCGATCGACCCGGTGATCGTGTTGGGCTCGGCAAAGATCACGTCGCCTGCGGTCGATACCCAATAGCCGCCCGACGCGGCGAGCCCGCCCATCGACACGACGATCGGCAGCTTCTGTCGCTTGGCTTCGAGGATCGCGAGCCGGATCGTCTCCGACGCCAGCGCGGACCCGCCGGGCGAATCGACTCGCACCACCAGCGCTTTCAACTCCTTCTTCGCCAGCGCATCGAGCACAGCGGTGGCGATGGTGTCGCCGCCCGCGGTGCCGGGGCCGGCCTTGCCGTCGACGATGTCGCCCGCGACGGTGACGATGCCGATCTGGTCGCCGCCGGTCTTGATCGGATTGGCCGCGAGCCAGTCGTCATATTTGATCGTAGCGAAATCGCCCGCGACCTTCTTGGGCGCTTCGCCCGCAAGTTCGGCGACATGCTTGCCGAACGCCACTCGGTCGCCGAGCTTGTCGACCAGCCCCGCCGCCAGATTGGCTTGCGCGATGTCGCCGTGCGCGGCGGTGATCGCCTGGTCGGGTGCGCTGAGGAACGCGTCGATCTGCGCCTTGGGCCGCGCCTTGTGGATCAAATCCTTCCACTGGCCGAAGATCGAGCCGTAGAGCGCGGTCAGCGCTTCCTTGGCCTCGGGCGACTCGCTGTCGCGCGTATAGGGCTCGACGTACGACTTGAACTTGCCGACGCGATAGACGTGGACATTGACCCCGAGCTTGTCGATCAGCCCCTTGTAATAAAGCTGGCTGCCGCCCGGCCCCATGAACAAAGTGCCGCCCATCGGGTTGACCCAGATCTCGCTGGCGTTCGACGCCAAGAGGTAGGAGCCGTCGGTGTATGCGGTGGCGTAGGCGAGCACCTTCTTGCCCGACGCCTTGAACTGGCCGATCGCGTTCGCGACTTCGCTCACCGCCGCGGGATAGCCGCCGCCATAGCTGTCGAGGTCGAGCACCAGCAGCTTGACCCGGTCGTCGGTCCTGGCCGCGTCGATCGAGCGAACGAGGTCGCGCAGGCGGAATTCGTGCGGGGCGTTGCCCTGCGCCGCCGCCCAGGCGCTGACGTCGGCGGGCTGCTCGACGATCGCGCCGTCGAGCTTGAGCACCAGCGCGCCGTCATGGATCGCGCGGCCGGGCTTCGCCGACAACGCCGCGAACAGCGCGCCGAAGAACAGCAGCATGAAGACGAGGACCAGGAAGTCCTTGATGCCGACCAGGATTTTCCAGGCGCCCCGAACCAGTTTCACGCAATATCTCCCCGGCGCCGGCGATTGGCGCACGCTCGCGCCACCGATAGCCGCAAGTGTTGTGGTGGAGCAATACGCGACGCGCTTTTCCTCTCCCCTTGCGGGAGAGGAAAAGTGAAGCTTGGCAGCTCGCTGGCTAGCGTAGCTTGGAGAGGGGGTGCGGAGCACAGCTCCGCGCGGTCCTATGGACCGCTTACCCCTCACCCAACTTCGACTAGGCAGCGAGCTGCCAAGTCTCCGTAGCCCTCTCCCGCAAGGGGAGCGGGGTATGACGGTATCCCATCTTCCGCTATCCGCCCGCGCATGGCCCATCCAGCCGCCCCGATGCCGCTGGCCGGCCCGCCTCTCGCGACGATGCGAGACGAGCTGGGCGCGCTCGCTCGCCTCGCGGGACCGTTGGTCGGCGCCAACCTGCTGCAAATGGCGGTGTATGCGATCGACGTAATGTTCGTCGCGCGGCTGTCGGCGATCGATTTCGCCGCATCGACGCTCGGCGTGTTCCTGTTCAGCCTGATCATGTGGGCGCTGATCGGGTTCACCGGGGCTTGCGCACCGATCATCGCTGCCGAACTCGGCGCGCGCGCCCACGCGGTGCGTCAGGTGCGGCGGTCGTTTCGCATGGCGATGTGGCTCGGCGCGCTGACCGGCGTGATCGCGATGCTAATCCTCTGGCACGGCGAGCGCATCCTGTTGTGGCTCGGGCAGGACCCGCGAGTCGCGGTCCGCACCGGCGCTTTCCTCGACATCCTGCTGCTGGTGATGCTGCCCAACATCTGGGCGGGCGTGATGCGCACCGTCGCCGCGGCGCTCGGCCGCCCCGGCTGGGCGATGCTGGTGACGGCGGGCGCGGTCGGGGTCAACGCGCTCGGCAACTGGCTGCTGGTGTTCGGGCATGGCGGGTTTCCGGCATTGGGCCTCGAAGGATCGGCGACCGCGAGCGTGATCACCGCGACCGGCATGATGATCGCCTATGCGGCGATCCTGCTGCTCGACCCCAAGCTGCGGCGCTATCGGCTGTTCGGCAAATGGTGGCTGCCGCGCTGGCGGCGGATGGGCGAGATCGCGAGGCTCGGCGCGCCGATCGCGCTGACGTTCAGCCTGGAGGGCGGGTTGTTCGGCGGCGCAGCCTTCCTAATGGGGCTGATCGGTGTGACCGAAGTCGCCGCGCATGCGATCGCGCTCAACATCGCCGCGCTCGCGTTCCAGGTGCCGTTCGGCATCGCGCAGGCCGCGACGATCCGCGTCGGGCTCGCCTATGGCGCGCGCGACCACGCCTGGATCGGCCGCGCCGGCTGGGCGGCGATCGTCACCGGCACCGGGTTCATGGCGCTGACCGCGACCGTCATCTGGCTCGCGCCGCGGCTGATCGTCGGCATCTATGTCGACACCAGCGAAGCGGCGCGCGCGCGCGAGGTCGCGCTCGCGGTGCAGTATCTCGCGGTCGCCGCGGCGTTCCAGCTGTTCGACGGCGCCCAAGCCGTCGCGGCGGGCGCGTTGCGAGGCTTACAGGACACGCGCGTGCCGATGTACGTCGCGGCGTTCGGCTATTGGGTGGCGGGTTTCGGCACCGCGATCGTGCTCGGCTTCCACACCGAGCTGCAGGGCGTCGGCATCTGGATCGGGCTCGCGGTCGGGCTGCTCGTCGTATCGGCGCTGCTCGTGGCCCGCTGGGCGATGCGCGCGAAGCTCGGGCTCTTGCCCGCCGCCTGACCTGAAAATTGTTACGGCGCCCATTGACGCTCGGCGGCGTCCTCCACATATGGCGCGTGTTGGCACTCGCATGAGTCGAGTGCCAAGTCATTTCATCTAGCCAAAGAGGGTACACAGCAATGAACTTTCGTCCGTTGCACGACCGCGTCCTCGTCCGCCGTATCGAGGCCGACGAAAAGACCGCGGGCGGGATCATCATCCCGGACACCGCCAAGGAAAAGCCGCAGGAAGGCGAAGTCGTCGCCGCCGGCACCGGCGCCCGCAACGAACAGGGCCAGGTCCATCCGCTCGAGGTCAAGGCCGGCGACCGCGTGCTGTTCGGCAAGTGGTCGGGCACCGAGGTCAAGGTCGACGGCGAAGAGCTGTTGATCATGAAGGAAAGCGACATCCTGGGGATCGTCGGCTGATTTTCGGAGCGGGCGACCGTCTCATGGTCACCGCGAACATTCGGAACATTCAAACTAAGGAACAGCCACCATGGCAGCCAAGGACGTAAAATTCAGCCGGGACGCGCGTGAGCGCATCCTCAAGGGCGTCGACATCCTCGCCGACGCGGTCAAGGTCACTTTGGGGCCGAAGGGCCGCAACGTCGTGATCGAAAAGAGCTACGGCGCGCCGCGCATCACCAAGGACGGCGTCACCGTCGCCAAGGAGATCGAGCTCAAGGACAAGTTCGAGAACATGGGCGCGCAGATGCTGCGCGAAGTCGCCTCGAAGACCAACGACAATGCCGGTGACGGCACCACCACCGCGACCGTGCTGGCGCAGGCGATCGTCCGCGAGGGCATGAAGTCGGTCGCGGCCGGCATGAACCCGATGGACCTCAAGCGCGGCATCGACCTCGCGGTGATCAAGGTCGTCGAGGACCTCAAGTCGCGCTCGAAGCCCGTCTCGGGCTCGAATGAGATCGCCCAGGTCGGCATCATCTCGGCCAATGGCGACACCGTCGTCGGCGAGAAGATCGCCGAGGCTATGGAGAAGGTCGGCAAGGAAGGCGTGATCACCGTCGAAGAGGCGAAGGGTCTCGAATTCGAGCTCGACGTCGTCGAGGGCATGCAGTTCGACCGTGGTTACCTGTCGCCGTACTTCATCACCAACCCCGAGAAGATGACCGTCGAGCTTCAGGACCCCTACATCCTGATCCACGAGAAGAAGCTGTCGAACCTGCAGGCGATGCTCCCGATCCTGGAAGCCGTCGTCCAGTCGGGCCGTCCGCTGCTGATCATCGCCGAGGATATCGAGGGCGAGGCGCTGGCGACCCTGGTGGTCAACAAGCTGCGCGGCGGCCTCAAGGTCGCGGCGGTCAAGGCGCCGGGCTTTGGCGATCGCCGCAAGGCGATGCTCGAGGATATTGCGATCCTCACCGGCGGGGAGATGATCAGCGAGGATCTCGGCATCAAGCTCGAGAACGTCACGGTCGCCATGCTTGGCCAGGCCAAGCGCGTCAT